>CAZBNV010000088.1:0-16441 GCA_964493335.1 uncultured Nitrospira sp. | reverse complement strand
CAAGCGCTCCACGACATGGACCGGCAACCGAACCAGCTTGCCCTGATTGATGATGGCGCGTTCGATAAATTGACGAATCCACCAGGAGGCATAGGTACTGAAGCGGAACCCACGCTTATAGTTGAACTTCTCCACCGCTTTAATCAGGCCAAGATTGCCTTCTTCGACGATATCGGCAAAGGGAAAGCCGCGGTTCATGTAGCGCTTTCCAATGCTGATCACCAGTCGGAGATTGGCCTCGATCATCTCCTGGCGAGCGGCTTCGTCGCCGGCCATGACGCGTTTACCCAGGGACTGTTCCTGCTTAAAATTCAAGAGCGTCGACTTGCGCACTTCGCGCAGGTAACTCTTGATCGTGTCAAGACCTTCAGCCCGTCCCGATTCCGCAGGACGACTCTCCGCTCCCGACGCTTCCGCCTCAGAGCCTTCCTGTGCTTCCGCGTCGGCATCGTCTTCATCGCGCGCGGCGCGCGGGCGGCGAACCGATGTGGGTGGATTCATCTCTGTCCCGTGGCGAACTGTTGCGCGTCGAGCCATAACCTCGTGACCTGCTACCAAATCGTGAAATCGTGATGGCGGCCCGTGGCGTGACTCCACTCCACCTGGACTTGCGATACGCGCGCCCCGACTGGCCCCTTTTTGAGGTCCACTAACAACTCTTTAAGTGCCTCTTTGGTCCCTTCGACATCCAGGGCCACTTGCCCACTATCGAGATTCTCGACACCACCGGTCAGCCCACGCGAGACTGCCGTACGGCAGGCGAATGCACGATAGCCAACGCCTTGCACATGCCCACTCACCAGAATTTTTGCACGCACACAGGCGTCGGTCTTGGTCATCTCTTGCAAGCCTCTACGTGATTACGCAACCAGCACCCTCCGCTTGCGGTGCCCCAGGACAGGATACTCTCACAGCTCCCATACATCGTCACGCGATTTACAAGTTTATGCGGCGTCATTACCATGTTTGTAGATATATATCGGACGATCGATGGCGGAGCCTGAGCGCGGTAGAGGGTCCCACAACGTCACCATTTCACAGGCACGCATCAACTCGCTCCCTCAGAGCTGATGCAAGCGGCTGAGTTGAACCCAGAAGCCACGCGCAGCACGGCACGAAACGGGCGGCAGAAATTCCTTGAGAGGATGCATCCGGCCTGCACATCAACCGTGCAGGCGACGCGTGCGTAGGAGAGATGTTGAGGAAGTGGGTGTCCCCGCACACGTTGAGTAGTGTGCGGTTTGGTCGGGGCGAGAGGATTTGAACCTCCGACCCCTGCGTCCCGAACGCAGTGCGCTACCGGGCTGCGCTACGCCCCGACCGGGCAGAACCGAGCACGAGTTTCGGATTGTCTTACAATAGAGGGGTAAAACGCAAGCCGTGTGCTTCAGCTACGGCTTGGCACGCCAGGGTGCCGTTCATCACATTCACACCCTTGGCCAAACCAGGGTCCGAATGAATGGCTTGCTCGACCCCTTCCGAAGCGAGGCGGACGATGTAAGGGAGGGTGGTGTTGGTTAAGGCCAGCGTGGAGGTGTACGGAACAATACCAGGCATGTTCGTCACGCAATAGTGAAGGACGCCGTCCACGACATACACAGGATCCGAGTGAGTCGTAGGCTTCGTCGTCTCGCTGCACCCACCCTGGTCGACCGCTACATCCACGATGACAGAACCCGGCTTCATTTTTGACACGGCGTCGCGCGAGATGACTTTGGGTGCGCGCGCGCCAGGCACCAGCACCGCGCCGATCACCAGATCAGCATCGACAAGGGCGCGTTCGATCGCCGATTCCGTGGCGGCACAGGTGGTGATCCGCCCGCCATACAAATCGTCCAGCGCTCGCAAGCGGTCAAGATCCAAGTTGATGACCGTAACCCGCGCTCCCATGCCGACGGCAATCCTGACTGCCGACGTACCCACCACTCCCGCTCCAAGCACCACCACATGCCCGGGTGGCACACCGGGGACGCCGGCCAGCAACAGTCCGCGCCCTCCCTGCACCTGCTCTAGGTAGTGGGCTCCTACTTGGACCGCCAATCGTCCGGCAATTTCGCTCATCGGTCGTAAGATTGGGAGACTGTGGTCTCTTGCCTCGACGGTTTCATAGGCAATAGCGGTAATCTGTGAGGCCATGAGCGCCTTGGTCAAATCCGGCAAAGATGCCAGATGCAAGTAGGTGAAGAGCACTTGGCCAGGCCGGAACAGCGCACACTCAGACAATTGCGGCTCCTTGACCTTCACGATCAGGTCCGCCTGTTGAAAGACGTCTTCTTTAGCTCGGGCCACCTGCGCGCCGGCCTGACGATAGGCTTCGTCCGTGAACCCGCTGCCTTGCCCGGCTGACGGTTCCACCAATACCTGATGCCCTGATGCGCGTAACAGGCGGACGCCGTCCGGCGTCACACTGACCCGATGCTCATGATCCTTAATTTCTTTGGGGACGCCGATGAGCCTAACCGCCTCCTTAGCTTCCGGTCAGTTCCCTCACAACAGCCTATTATACATGGAACACACCGATCGCCGATGCGTCATGAGGACCTGTCCACCTTGCTACGGCAAGATCAGTGCGGTAAGATCCGCGCTCTATCGATCACTTCCGTTACGAAGGAGCACCTCGCGCATGGATGCCGGATCTTGTAACGCCTGCCACGTCACAGGCACCTCCTTAATGAAGCTGTCGCTGGGCAAAGATTTTTTCGGACGCACATATGATCGCCTCTCGCCTGCTTCCGATCAAAGTCCCAAGTGGTATTGCGACCCCTGCTCGATGATGAAACACCTGCAACGCGACTTTCGCGACATCCACGCCGAGTTCGACAAACTTGCGAAGGGGCAGGTCTCGGCACTGTCGGAACCGGAAGCGAAACAACGCGCGCAGTTGCGCCTCCAGGAGATTGCCGCCATCGCAGGCACACAGGCCGCCGGCTCGCCGCTCCTCAACGTCGCAGACGTTAAGCAGTTGATCGAGCGATTTCACACGCGAGCGTGACCATTCACCTCAGACTGCAATCACGGGACGAATCGCATGACAGGCTACCAGCGACATATTTTCGTCTGCACGAACAAGCGGGAAGTTGACGATCCACGAGGCAGCTGCTCCAAGCTCGGCTCTGAAGCCCTGCACGCCTGTTTCAAACAAGAGGCGAAACGACTCAATCTCAAAGGGATCGTTCGCGCCAACAAAGCCGGCTGCCTCGATTATTGCGCTCAAGGGCCAAGCGTGGTGGTCTACCCCGAAGGCGTGTGGTACCGCGTCACCTCCGAGGCGGACGTGAAGGAAATCATGGAGCGGCACATCGTAAAGGGAGAATTAGTCGAACGACTCCTGATGCCCGATCAGTCCTCCCCGCTCCTCTCCCCATTGAAAGTGTGAATCCAGCGCCACCCGTTCCATCTCGCGAGGCCTCTATGCCAGCCGACGAAAAATGGAAGGCCAATATGGAAAAGGTGGCCTACATCAAAACATTTCCCGGTCTGCTTCACCATTGGGAGCAGCTTACCGGAAAAACGGTTGAGGCCGTCACGCCGCTCAAGAGCAAGGCCGGAGCCGCGGCCGTGGTCTTCACGGACGGTTCATTGATCGTCGCCCCGGCATTGACGGCCGAGCCGTACGAATTGGGTGAAGCCCTGCAAGCAAGCCGCCGCTTCCTCGAACCCATACACCGCGAGGCCTATGTCGGGTACGATCAACTGGTGAAGAAAGATAAAGACGCCCAACGCTCGGCGCGTCTGGAAAATATTCTCGGGGCGATCCGCAATAACATGGAACAGATCCCGGAATTGAAAGACCGGCTCAAAGAGCTGGTCAAGGAGTGGAAGTGAGCAGTCTACCTGAAAGAAACATGTTCGAGATCTTCTCGCAAGGTCTCTTCGAAGGAGTAAAGCCGATGCTGGTCATTCGCGATCATCTCGTCCGTCATCCCGATCGTTGCACCCACCAAGCCATTTGCGTCCCCATTTGCCCGACCAGCGCGTGGCTCTCGACACCGCCCTATAAGTTCGATCCTTCCCGTTGCCTCGAAAGCTGCCGGTTATGTTTGGACGCCTGCCCGTCGCAAGCGATTTATGCGGTCTTCAAAAAGGGCGAGAAGCTGCTGGAGCCGCAGAAGAAGTAAGAAACTGGCGCGAAGAATGCCAGGCGTCCGCCCTTTCCGAGCGGCCGGGTGCAGGCCGGCAGGGCGGAAGCCTTCGGAAATCCCTTCGAGGACTCAGTCGGTTTCCCCATTCCTTCCCTACCGGCCAAGCCCCGGCAAGATCACTGCTTCAGCGAGTCGCCGCGCAACTACTGTCTCCAGGCATACTGATGTCAACGCTCCGGCCCTTACTGGACTGCCTTGTGAACGAACGAGGATTCCAGGAGGTCGCGATCGAAGCCAGGCGTGATGGCGCCGAACTTCGCATAGCGATAGAGCAGGACGTCGAAGATGGTCGACAGGGTGGAGAGCACGAGGCCGAGCATCGGAAAGTACAGAATCGCCAGAACCATGATGACGATCGCCGTAACAAGATGGGACGCAATCATACTGGCGCCTAGCACGAAGGTTATCATTCCAGGAATCGACCAGATGAAATAGAGCGCGCCAAACCCCATGCCGGCGAGAAGGTCTTCCCCCCACGTTCGCCGCAACAACTGCGCAGATTCCCGAACGGCATCGAGCGGCCCCTTCCGCTCCGCGACCAGGACCGGCACAACCAGAAAGGTGACGACGGTCCACGCAAACCCCAGCATGCTCGTCACAGCCCCACCCATAAACCCTGATCGGCGTTCGATCGTTCTCAAGAGCACGCCCACCGTTGCCGATAACAGCCCCCAGCCGAGAATCTGTGGAAAGAGTGTGGCGGCTTCGCGTAAGCCGTCGAGAATCGAGACGGATTTTCCCGCAAGCTTTCGTAAGACGCAGATCGCCAGCGCGGCATTAAAAAAAATCCCGATCCCGTACGTCACGACATAGAACAGAAACGCGCCCAGGGAAGACAACGACTCGCTCTGTCGTGCAGCGTCCGGCCACGATGTGTCGGTGAAGACCCCCAGAATGGCGGGAATCGCCCAGGCGCCCGTAATGAGAAGCAGACAGACCGACGACGCAATGGGAAGCAGCAGGAGTGGTTTCTGTTCCTTCAAGAGCTGCCAGGCCGCCGACATCATGGCCTGGGTCCTCGCAACCCGTTGCCTCCATGTGGTCTGTGTCCGTCGAATCATTCCCATCCGCGAGTCGTTCCCTGCTCCACAACTATACCGCTATACCGCAGAGACGACGGGACAACGCGTCTAGACGATTTGCTTCCGCAGACGGCCCCAATAGGCAGTGCCGACATAGCCGCAGCCGCCGGTGAGGGTGGTGAGTGCCAACACGCGATAGACCACGGAGCGCGGCGCTTTGACATTGACGGCAGGGTCGAGGAGATCGGGAGCCCTCGCCACGCGCTTCAACGTTTCCCCGGCCAGCAAAATCGGCCACATGCAGGCCAAGCGCTGACGGATTTCGAAACGTGGCAGCGCCATCGTGTACATCCATCCCTGATCCAAGTGTTCCATGGCGAGTTTGATCAGTCGATTCAGGACCGGCCTAAACTTCGGTAGGGTGTTGCTATTCAGCAAGTCCGTCGGTGTGGGGCCTGCCTCGCGGAGGAGCGGTTCCGGCACGTAGCAGCGGCCACGGTGGAGATCCCGAGCAATATCCTTCACAATGTTTGTGAGCTGTAAGCCCTTGCCGAATCGCACACCGATGGCCGACATCCGCTCGACATCCCATCGCGCCATGGCCGGGCGATGGGCACAGACCATCCTGGTCCAGAACTCCCCGACGCATCCGGCAACGTAATAGGTATACTGATCCAGCTCGTCCAGCGTTTGAAACGCCGTCAGCTCCTGCGCTGACTCGCCGCGAAAACGCGTCAGGTCCATCGTCATCCCGTCCGGCAATACTCCCATCAGCCATCGAATACGCTCCCGATCGCCTGGATCGAACCCCTCATACAGTGCCAAACACTCGTCAAGGCGCTGCAGCAGCACACGTTCGGCAGAATTCGTTTGATGGGGAGCGAGCGCCGCTTGGATCGCCTGCACATCCGTTCGCCGCCCATCGTGGGTAGTGAACTGCGCCCGAAATTCGTTGAGATATCGGAGCCGTTCTTCGCGACCGATCAGATCAGTATCGGCGATGGTGTCGGCGGCACGTGCGAAGAGATAGGCCAGTCCCATCTGGTCGCGCACATCCACCGGCAGCACGTTGAGGGTCAGGTAAAAAGACCGGGAAACCTGCTTGAGGATGCCGTGAAGAAGTTCGTGTCTTGCGGAGTCGATAGACGTGGAGCAACCTTCTTATCTGACTTCCAACGTGCCTTCCATGCCCTTCTCTCGGTGGCTTGGGAAGAACAGCAATTTCTTGTCGCAGTAGAAGGTATAAATGCCGGGTTTCATGGGTGTGAACTGCACGGTGACGGTTCGCCCCGACCCCACATCACGCTCGATCGACAACCCTGCGGCTTCATTTTTCAACAGGAAGTTATGCGGAGTGATGGTCGTGATGCTGGTCAAGAGCAGCTCGACGGGCTTTCCGGCCTGCACGATCACATGATTGGGCGTGTACGAGTAACTGTCCAGAATAATGGTGGCACGTTGAATGCCATCTAACTGATCGACCGGCACTCGCAGTGGGGGGACTTGGGGCACCTGATCGGCTCCCATCACAAGCGCAGGACTCACCATGAGTACAGCAAGCATGCTCACGCGAAGAGATACCACGACCGTATCCATTCGTCTTTTCTAGCAGAAGGGGGAGAGTGGGTCAACCGGCTTCCAGCCTAGCAGAGCTCGATTCAGGCGCTGTCATGAATATTATGCAGACGCCTCGGCAGGCGTCGGGATCCTGCCTTGACTGGATGGCAACATGGTATTATCTGCTCTACCGGATCTCGAATCGCCCATGCGTGACTGCTTCCCGACAGCATAAGAGGCTGGGCATTCGGTATAATGACATCCAAGGTCCGCTCCTTTCCGTAGAACGAAGGAATGAGGAGAACGGACTTCCAAGGAGGATATACATGAAGTCGTTGAAGGGTATCGGGCTGCTTCTCATTGCGAACGTGCTGATCTACCTGACCCTGTCGATTACCGTCAGGGTATTGATCAATGTCGTCTTGCCGTCGTTCGGCATCGATGTCCGCGGGGCCTTCAGCCAAGAGCTGCTGGTCTGGTCCCTCGTGATTGGCTTCGGCGGCGCCTTTATAAGCTTACTCTTCTCCAAACAGATGGCCCGCGCCATGTTGGACTGCACCCAGATCACGCAGCCGCGTACGAATGCCGAACATGTCATTTATGGCTCGGTGCAGGACATCGCCCAACGCCTCCACATCACGATGCCGGAGGTGTGGGTGTACGAGTCGGCGGATCCCAACGCCTTCGCAACAGGACCAACCAAGAATAATGCGATGGTCGCCGTGTCGACCGGCCTCCTCGCGAATCTGCGCGAGGACGAAGTAAAGTCCGTCCTCGCCCACGAAATGGGCCATGTCTTCAATGGCGACATGTTTTCCACGACGGTGCTCGCCGGCTTGATGAACACCTTCGTGCACTACATCAGCAACTTCGTATACCAGATGGTCGCCCAGCCGCAAGGAGGCGATCGCGAGGAGGGCCAGAGCGGCAATCCGATCCTGGGCTTCGTCGTCTACATCTTTTTGCAAGTCGTGTTGTCGGTATTGGCCATGCTGGTAGTCAGTTGGCATTCCCGCCGCCGGGAATTCGCCGCAGACGCCTTTTCAGCAAAAGTCTATGGGAAAGAGTCGATGATCAACGCCCTGCAAGGGATCGACCGATGGGTGAACCGTGCCCAATTCGAGTATTCGACTCACGACGCCTTGGCGACCATGAAAATTTCCGGTAACACGTCGGCGTTCATGCATTTGCTGGCTACTCATCCTCCGATTGAGGAGCGCGTCGCCGCGTTGCAACGCCTCTAACCAAGGAGTATTCACATGCCGTTCATTCGACCATCCTGTTCCTGGAATGTGCTCGTCGGCGGGCTTGTCATAGGTCTCGGACTCGGCGCCTTCATAGGGGTTGGGCAGGTCGGTTCGGCAGAGCAAGGAGCGAAACCTATGGCTGCTCAGTCTTCGAACGTCTACGATTTCACTCTGAACGATATCGACGGAAAACCGGTTTCGCTCAGTCAGTTCAAGGGGAAGGTCATCATGCTCGTGAATACCGCCAGCTTGTGCGGCAATACTCCCCAATATACGGACCTGGAAACCATGTACGAAACCTACAAAGACAAGGGCTTTGAGATTCTGGCCTTCCCCGCCAACAACTTCGGCCAGCAAGAGCCGGGGACGAATGAGGAGATCAAGGGCTTTTGCCTGACGAAGTACAGCGTGGGGTTCCCGCTCTTCAGCAAGATCAGCGTCAAAGGCGGCGACAAACACCCTCTCTACCAATACCTCACGGAAAAAAGCCCCTTCCCCGGTGAAGTGGAGTGGAACTTTCAGAAGTATTTGGTCGATCGGTCCGGCAACGTGGTGGCACGTTATCACCATCGGACGAAACCGTTGGCCGATGAGGTCGTGAAGGACGTTGAGCGATTTCTCGCGAAGAGCTGACGGTGTACTTACGCCTTCTTCTCAAAACTGATGTGTGCTCGGTACTCTTGGATGGCCGCGCCCAACGCGGCCTGCCCAAGAGGGATGTTCGCCTCTAATGCGTCCTCTACCGCCTGATCATCGATCACCACATCGTACCGGTCTTGAATATTCGTCCGGACGGCGGTGCCGTCTTTGAACGTCCTGGGCATATAAATCTCCGTCCAGACTTCCTTCTCGACCAAACAGACATCTCGAAAGCGCTCATATAACAACGCCAACTTCTCCGCATCGGTTTCCTTCATGCACCTGCTCCCGGGTAAAAAATCGAGTGACCGTCGTCGCGCTCGACTAGAGCAGACGGTGCTGCACGTTAGACCAAGCGGCGGGGGATTTTCAACGTGTCGTGGAATCAGGCGTCCGAGGCGATGCGCCCGGAATTGTTTGGTCGCTGACTGAAAAATGCATGGTGCCGACCTGATTAACGGCATGGAAGGGCTGCTGTCCCAGCGAGGTGATGTAGATCTTGACCAGGTATTTCCCTGATGGCCATTGCTCTGACGGCTTTTTTAGCTCCAAGAATCCGTACCGCTCATGGCCCGGCACCTCCAGACTATCGCGCACGATCACGGTGTCACCGGTCTTGCCGTCCGCTCCCACGGGGAAGACCTGTGCGGCGAACTGTGCCGGGTCTTCAAGCGGGGCGACCTCAAAAACGATATACACCGCCGCTGTGTCAGGCGTGAACAGCGTCGTGTCCGGATCCACTGGTTTGAGACGGGGGTCCTGTGTGTACCAGCCTTTTCGTCCAAACGTATCCCACTCCACTTCATAGCCGCGCGCCATCTTAATCCAGGTAAAGAGTGACTGCGGAACGCCCTTACGCTGCACATCAAGCGACGGTGCTTCGGTCGGCTCATACTCCGTCGTCGCTTGCTCTTTCGGAACCATCAGGTCACGCCCCTCCGCCACCGTGTTCGACAACCCAAGCCCAGCCGTCACCAGGAGCGCAGACACCAGTCGGCAAAGTGATAGACCACCGTCGCCGTCAGCGGAGCGGCTGGAACCTGACCATGTCATCCTGAGATCCATAGGAATATCGTACTCACTGTTACTCAAGGGGTCAACCGGGTACCAGGCACGTGAGGCGCAGGGGAACGGGCCGTAGCTCTGATATAATCCTCATGATCCCCAAGCCACAGTACTCTACACTCATGTCTACTTCAGCTCCTACAGCCTGCAGGGTCTCATGATTCAGCTACCTGCCGACAGGCACATGCCCACCACCGCCTCCTCATGCGGTCGAGAAACCTCGCCCGAACAAGACGCCACGGCTCGGAGCCGGCAACAGGGCCTTCGTGACGCGGCCTTTCAGGCGGCGGCACAAGGCGGTGGAGAAAACTATTTCGCAGCCTTTGCCTTGCTTCTGCATGCTTCTCCATTTCACATCGGCATTCTCTCCGCATTACCCCAATTGGTCGGCATGGTGGCGCAGCTGTTGTCGGTGAAACTCCTGCAGTACCTCCGTACACCCGGACATCTCATTCTAGCCGGCGGATGGGGACAGACCCTCTGCTGGCTCCCGCTCCTCGCCCTCCCTTTGCTCATGCCTGAATATGGCCCATGGCTCTTAATCGGGTGCGCCATGCTGTATTTCGCCTTCGGGCAGGCCACGACCCCGGTCTGGAACAGTCTGCTGATTGATCTGGTCGAAACGAACGGCCGGGGAGCCTACTTCGCGCATCGGGCTCGGATCACGGCGTTAACGAGTTTCGTGGCTTTGGGAGTAGCGGGAGCGATCTTGACGCTCGGCCAGAAATGGGAGGTCAGTTGGCTCGGGTTCGTAGTGATTTTCTTAAGCGCCGCAGCCGCGCGAATGGGGGCCACGCGCTGCCAGACCAAGATCTCAACGTTAGTCCCGGCACACCAGGTCGAGGCCTCGAAGGGCTTCCGCCACTTTCTTGGAGAAACTGCCACGACCGACTTTCGCTACTTCCTGCTGTTTTCTGGCTTGATGCATTTTGCCGTGCTCATTTCAGGTCCGTTCTTTGTGGTCTATCTGCTGCGGGATCTGCATTGGACCTATTTGCAGTATGCCGGATGGATGGCCAGCAGCATCTCAGCGCAGTTCCTCACCCTCACCGCCTGGGGGCAACTCGGCGATCGGTACGGGAATAAAACCTTGTTGACGGTCACCGGACTGGCCGTGCCGCTGCTGCCGATGGGGTATCTGCTGAGTGAGCAGTATGTGTTTTTGTTGATCTGGAATTTTGGGGGCGGCGTGATTTGGGCGGGATTGTCGCTGGGACTGCAGAACTACGTCTTTGATTCGCTCCGGCCTGAAGAGCGCACGCGAGGCGTCGCGCTCGCCAATGCGATGAATGCGATCGGATGGGGTATCGGAGCCTTGACCGGCAGTTGGCTCGCCACAATCATCCCAACCCAGCTCTCGCTCGGCCTGTGGGAATTGATACCGGCATCCAACCTGCCGTTCGTCTTCTGCCTGTCCGGTGCGTTGCGATTGCTGATTGCCATGACTCTATTGGGGACGTTTGGTGAGCCACGACGTCTCATCCCGCCGCCGCACCGGAAGTTAGTATGGGAACTCCCGCTGGTCAAACCACTCGCCGCCCGTTGGCCTTGGCGAAACCCGGCCTGACCTGATCACGAGCCGGCCAACCCAGCTAAGCTTACATGCCTGCCGGCTTGCGCTCCCGCTCTTCCTGCTTGAGCTTGTCGAAGGCGCGATCTGCACTCCCTTTCACCTGCTCCGATGAAGGCTGGCCCATCGGTTTTGGCTTTTCGCTCGCGCAACCCACGATCAGCACTACAGTCGCGATGATGCCACAGGCAAACCCCATGCACCGAATCCCTGCTCCCATCTTTCCGCGCTTGTCATCCATACCGCTCCCCTTTCATGGCAATCACGTCTTGTGACTGTAGCAGACGCTGCATTATGGGACAGTCTTCACTGGCGCTCAAGATGAAAACGTCACGTGTGACGTCGCTGGGGCGCCTCTTTCCCTACGAGACGATCCGCTCAATCACGTTGACTGCTTTCCGCAAAGAAGTTATTCTGCAAAACAGTACGAGTCCTTACCTGAAAGGAATTCCATGTCACTGCATGATCGGTTGAGTGAGGATTTGAAATCGGCGATGAAGTCCAGAGATCAACTACGCATGGACGTGATCCGGATGATTAAGGCCGCCGTGCAATACAAGGAAGTCGAGCTGAAGCAAGATCTGGACGATGCCGGAATGAGCCGGATTATGACCACGCTGATCAAGCAGAGAAAAGAAGCGGCCGAGCAGTTCGAGAAAGGCAACCGGCAAGATCTGGCGACCAAGGAACGGCAGGAAATCACCATCATTGAGGCCTATCTTCCAGCCGCCCTCTCCTCTGAGGAGGTCGCCCGGATCGTGGAGGCGGCGGTCAAAGAATCCGGCGCTTCATCTTTGAAGGACATGGGGCAGGTGATGAAAGCCGTGATGGTCCGCTTGGCCGGCCAATCCGTCGACGGCAAAGTTGTCAGTGATTTGGTGAAAGCGTCGCTCCAGCGATAACCCCTCCGCCTGCTAGATTCAACCTCTCTCTCGATTCTGCCGATACGGATCTTGCCGGGCTGCATGCAGATATCGGTCCGTAGAATGTCGACGACCCAGCCTATCCCATCGGCATGTCTCGCGACGTCCCACAGGCCACTAATCGGATGAGGTCCGCACATGAGCATTTTAGTCGTTGACGATTCGCCGGACCAACAGGTATTACTCAGCACGATTCTCAAAAAAGCCGGCTATCAGGATCTCCTGATCGCAGATTCAGCCTCCGCTGCGTATGACGCGCTTGGGGTCACGCACGCCTCAACATCGGATCGTCCGCCTTCCATCGACCTCATTCTCATGGACTTCCTCATGCCCGGCACGGACGGTGTCGCCGCCACGCGCCACATCAAAAGCTTGGATCTTCTGCGGGATATTCCTGTGATCGTCATCACCGCGAAGACAGACCTCGATAACCTACAGGCAGCCTTTTCGGCCGGCGCCATGGATTTCATCACCAAACCAGTCAACAGCGTGGAGCTTCTGGCACGGGTGAATTCCGCCCTCATGCTGAAAAAGGAAATGGACTGCCGCAAAGCCCGTGAACTGGAATTGCAGCGCAGCAACGCGGAACTGCAACAGGCGCTGCGCGAGGTGAAAGTCCTGAAGGGCCTTGTGCCGATCTGCGCGTCCTGCAAGAAGATTCGAAACGACCAAGGCTTTTGGCAACAGTTGGAAGAATATATTCAACAACATTCGGAAGCCGAATTCAGTCACGGGCTCTGCACCCCCTGCATCAAAAAGCTTTACCCTGGTGTTTACGCAGACTAGCTGCTAGCATCGCCTCTACGACACACCTCTCAGGGAGACTTGTTGCCATGGGTATCTTGATCGTCGATGATTCGGCGGACGATCGCCTGTTGATGCAATCCATCCTCTCGAATGCCGGCTACGAAGAAACCTTCGTCGCAGAATCCGCCGCAGCGGCGTTTCGCCTCCTGGGGCTCGCCGGCGGCAAGCCGCTGGCCGGCCGGGTCGACCTGATTTTAATGGATATCGTCATGCCGTCCACCAGCGGGATTGAAGCCTGTCGGCAAATTAAGGCCGTCGAACGATATCGCGACACCCCTATCATCATGGCCACGGTCAAGACAGATCCGGTGGATCTGCAACTCGCCTTTGCCGCCGGTGCGATCGACTATGTGGCGAAACCCCTCAGCAAGATCGAGCTCCTGACACGCGTCCGGTGCGTGCTGCGCCTCGTGCATGAAATCGAACGCCGCCGCGCGCGCGAGCAAGAACTTCTTGAGGTCATGCGCCAACTCCAAGAAGCCAACCAGATGTTGCTGCGCCTTTCCTGCCTCGATGGCTTGACCGGGATTACCAACCGGCGGCAGTTCGACGATTTCCTCGACCAGGAATGGAGACGGGCCGCGCGCGAATCGACTCCCCTGTCGCTGATTATGCTCGATATCGATTTTTTCAAGACCTACAACGACGCCCATGGACACCAGGCCGGCGATGAATGTCTCCGCCAGGTCGCACAGCTTATTTCGAGCCATGTGAATCGACCCGGCGACTTGGTCGCACGGTATGGAGGGGACGAGTTCGTCATCGTGCTACCGGGAACCACGGTGGAAGGCGCGGCACAGGTCGCAGATACGCTCAGACGGAAAGTCTGCGAGGCCGAAATCAAACATCCCAATGGGGATCCCGTGACCATCAGTCTCGGATTTGCGAGCACCGTGCCAAACCGTGTCGCCGCACCGACGGATCTCATACGGGCTGCCGACCAAGCGCTCTATCAAGCGAAGCAAGAAGGCCGCAATCGCGCCAAACAAGCGGGAGTGCTGACCCTCGTGCATCACATTCACAAGGACTGACATGTTCCCGCCGGCGCGAACGCGACTCCGCACTCCACACCATCTGCGGCGAGGCTGACACGAAGGCTGGAGACGACCGGACCAGGATATGGCGAAACCCACGGCGCGCTCCCGGCGAACGACGACAACCTCCTCAAAACCTGTTTCCCGCGCTCCCTCTCGCCCCCCCACAGCACTGCAACGCGAGCAAACCGCACGACGGCGCGCCGAACGTGCCCTGCAACGCGTCTCGAACGAGCTGCAGCGCCGTGTTGAGGAGCTGCAGACCGCGAAAGACGCCGCTGATGTCGCCAATCGCGCCAAGAGCGAATTTCTCGCCAGTATGAGTCACGAGATCCGGACCCCGATGAACGCCATCATCGGCATGGCCGATCTGCTCTGGGAAACCACACTCACGTCTGAGCAGCGGAAATATCTGCGCATCTTTCGCCGCGCCGGGGCAAGTCTCTTGAGCCTCATCAATGATATTCTCGACCTCTCCAAAGTCGAATCTGGTCGCTTGGACCTCGACACCATCGATTTCGACCTCTCCGAGCTGATCGATAAGGCGAGTGAGATGCTGGCGCTTCGCGCCAATGAAAAAGGGCTCGAACTGGTCTCGCACCTGGCTCCCGACGTGCCCTGCCATCTCGTCGGCGATCCGAACCGGCTGTACCAAGTCCTGCTGAACTTGCTGGGGAATGCGATAAAATTCACGGAGACGGGTTCGGTGGTCATGACGGTCACCAACGATCCAGACCGCCAGGAAGCAGGCGTGATTCGGTTCTCGATTACAGACACCGGGATTGGAGTACCTTCGGACAAGTTGAAGACCATTTTCGACACCTTCACCCAAGCCCATAGCACGATTGCCCGCCAATACGGCGGCACAGGCCTGGGACTCTCGATTTCGCAGCAACTGGCCAAGCTCATGGGGGGACGAATTTGGGCCGAAAGCACACTGGGCGAAGGCAGCACCTTCCATTGTGTTGTTCGGCTCGGCATACAGACGGCCCCATCGATACCCAAACCAGCCGTCGCACCGAACCTAGCAGGGCTGCGTTGTTTGGTAGTGGATGATTACCCGACCAATCGGTTGATTCTGCGTGAAACACTCTTCGGGTGGGGCGCTTTCGTGGAGGAAGCCGACAGCGGAGAACAGGCGATGGAGCTCCTGCAGCAGTCGCTGACTTCAAACACGCTTTTTGGGCTCTTGCTGCTGGATTGTCGAATGCCGGGAATGGATGGGTTTGAGGTCATCGAGCGTATTCGTGCCGATCATCGACTCAGCGGCCTTACCATCATCATGTTGGCGTCCGACCGGTGGGCCGACGACATTGCCAAAACCTACGACCTCGGCTTGGGCGGATATTTGGTCAAGCCGATCCGGCGATCCGATCTTCAACAAACGATCAGTATCGCTCTCGGACGCAGTCAGAGTGCGTTCTTGACCACCTCCCAGCATTCGCGACCACCGGCGGCGACCTCATGCAAGCCCTTGCGAATCCTCCTCGTCGAGGACTCGTTAGACAACCAAGTCCTGATCAAATCTTATCTTAAGGACACTCCCCATCGATTGGATCTTGCAGATAACGGTCAGATCGGAGTCGCGAAGTTTCAGAACGGACACTACGACCTGATCCTCATGGATATGCAGATGCCGATCATGGATGGGTTGACCGCCACGAGAACCATACGTAAGTGGGAACAGGAGCAGGATCTGCCCGCAGTTCAAATCGTGGCGCTGACGGCATTGGCGCTCAAGGAAGAAGCCACGAGAATTTTCGAGGCGGGCTGCAACGCCCACATGACCAAGCCTCTAAAGCGGATCACGCTTCTTGAATTGCTCGCAGCCTTTGAAAGGACAGGCCCTCAATGACGCAGGCGCGCCCTGATGCCGACCGAGAGAAAATTGTCGTCCGAATTGATCCCGACCTGGAAGCGATCGTGCCGGGATTTCTCGCTAATCGACAACGCGACCTCGCAACGATTGAAGCCTGTCTCAAGCAAGGCGACCTGACCACCATTCGTCTTCTGGGCCATCGCATGAAAGGTGATGGCGGCGGATATGGATTTGATCAGATTAGTACGATCGGTCATCACCTTGAGGAGGCTGCGTTGGCCAAAGACTTCGGCACGTTGCAGCATCAACAGGAATACCTGCGGGATTTCCTCGTCCGAGTTACGGTTGTATACAAACGATAAGACTGGTTCTTTCCCGCCTCACGAAATCGACTCACCTACTGCATCTCCGAAAAATTTCCGCGTCTCCACCCCAAAGGCTCTCCCAGCGTGGAGTGCAAGGATACCCAACGGATAACAGACAGGATGCCGACCGACCTCACCGGAGGCGAGGGGATCTGTGCAGAGCTGGCCCAGTAGTGAAAAATTAGAATGGAAGAGCCAGGGGGAAGGTGATGGGACAGTTAGGCGAAGTGTGGTTTGGCTGAGGGCAGGGG
>CAZBNV010000087.1:0-16536 GCA_964493335.1 uncultured Nitrospira sp. | reverse complement strand
ATTCGATCTTGGTCGGCGCGTAGGCATAGAAGTGGCCGAAGCCGCCGCCGAGATAGGGCGCGCTGCCCATCTGCCAGAACAGCCAGTTGAGCGCCTCGGTGCGCTTGTCCGCATCCTTGGGGAGAAAGGCGCCGCCAAACTTTTCCGAGAGGTAAAGCAGGATCGATCCGGACTCGAACACCCGGCGAGGTTTTGCGACGCTATGATCCATCAGCGCCGGAATCTTGGAGTTCGGATTGGCCGCGACAAAGCCGCTGCCGAATTGATTGCCCTTGCCGATCTCGATCAGCCAGGCGTCGTACTCCGCGCCGCTATGGCCGAGTGCCAGCAGCTCTTCCAGCATCACCGTGACCTTCACGCCGTTCGGCGTGGCCAGCGAATAGAGCTGCAGCGGATGCTTGCCGACCGGCAGATCCTTCTCATGGGTCGGCCCCGCGATCGGCCGATTGATATTGGCGAACCTGCCCCCGCTTTCCTTGTTCCATTGCCAGACATTCGGCGGGGTGTAGCCGGCACCATCGTTCATCGTCGAGTTTCCTCATCCAGTCGCGCTGCGGCGTAGTCGATTGTCCGCGACTTTCGCCCAGAACGAGGCAGGCCACAACACCCCCGACTGAGGGGCAGCCACACGGGTTTTACAGGGAAACTCTCGTGTCAGATTGCAGAATCATCACGGGACCGCAGCCGAGGCTCATCGGTTCCTCGTTAATCTCAGTCCAGTTCGATCTTCGCCGCGCGCGCGACCTTGCCGAACATCTCGGACTGCGCGCGCATGTAGTTCACCAGTTGCTCCGGCGTCCGGTTCGTTCGATCGACGTAGACGCCGAGGCCCTTCATCTTCGCGGTGAGTTCGTCGATCTCCAGCGCGGCCTGCACATCCCTGTTGACCCGCTGCAGAATGGCGGCGGGAACGCCCTTTGGCGCCAGCACAGCGAACCAGCCCGAGATCGCAAATCCTGGCAGCGTTTCGTTGACCAGCGGCAAAGTCTCGAGTCCGGGCAATTTGCGTTCGGAGGTCACGCCGAGACCGACAAGATTGCCGGCGGTGATCTGCGGCAACAGCGCCGGAACGCCGTCGATGACCAGGTCAACGACCCCGCTGATTGTATCGGTGACTGCCTGCGAGTTTGCACGATATGAGACGTGCTGCATCTCGACGCCGGTCATCGACTTGAACAGCTCCCCCGTCAAATGCGGCACGTTTTTCACACCGGGCGTCGCGTACGAGAGCTTGCCCGCGCTGGCCTTCGCCTTGTCGATCAACTCCTTGATGCTCTTGACACCGAGCTTCGGCGAGGCCGCAATCAGCATCGGCCCGTCGCCGACAAACGTGATCGGGTCGAAATCCTTTTCGATGTTGTATGGCAGCTGTTTGAACAGGTGCTGATTGAGCGTCAGCGGTGCAGCCTGACTGAAAAGCAGGGTGTAGCCGTCCGGGGCGGCGCGCGCCGCCGACGCAACGCCGATATTTCCGCCGGCCCCGGCCTGATTCTCGACGATGACCTGCTGGCCCCAGGCTTGCGTCAAACGGTCCGCGATGAAGCGCGCCATCACATCGGGAGCGCTGCCCGACGACCCTGGCACGATCATCTTGACGTATTTCGCCGGCCACTCCTGCGCTTCGACTTGAGAAGCAAAGACGACAGCCAAAAACAGCGCGCATGCGCGCGTCAGGTAAGACATCCTGATCTCCAAGGTTGAAATTGAGGAATTTCAGTTGCGCGTCATGGACTCGAGCCAGGCACAGTTGACCGGCGCCCGCACGCCGCGCGCCGCCGCATCGAGCCGCATTTGCCGAAAACGGCCACGCTGCTCGGGCGGCAGGTTAAGCCGTTCATGTCCCCAGAAGCTCGGCCCGTCGAAGGTCTCGTGGGGCTGCCAGGTGTCCGGATCGATCACCCGGCCGCCCCACCCGTACTCGATGAAAAAATCGGACGGCGTGCGCACGTAAAACGATGTCATGTGATCGTTGGTGTGCCGTCCCAGCGAATAGGCGACGCGCTCGTCCTGCATCTGCGCCAGATCATAGCCCTGCCCGACATCGTCGAGGCTGCCGAGCTCGACCATGAAATGATGCAGGGTCTGTCTGCCGGATTCGACCATGGCGAAGCTGTGATGCCGTCCGTTGATGTGAAAGAAGCAGAGCTTCACCGGCTTCAGGCCGTAGTCGCTGATCCCGAATCCCAGCAGGTCGCGGTAGAACGGCAGCAGTTGATCGACATTGCTCACGTTCAGGACCACGTGGCCCATCCCGAGCGGCCCGGTGCGAAAGCCGGAAATCGGCCGACCCGGCACAAACGGCGTATCCGCAATTTCCGGTCCCCAGAAGGCCTCAAGTCGGTTGCCGCCCGGATCGGCGAAACTGATCAGATCCGTTACGCGCCGCTGTTCGGCGAGCGCGCGGGATCCGCGGGTGACGGCAACGCCGCTGGCTTCAAGCCTCGATGCGAGCGACTCGAGATCGCCTTGGGCGTCGACCTCCCAGCCCATGAAGCCCAACCCGTCCGCGCCGTCATCGGAGACGATGTACCGCTGCTTGCGATCGTCCATCCGGAATGTGCGCAGGCCCTTTGCCTGATCGACCGGCTGCATGCCCAACAGCCTGGTTGCGACCTCGCTCCAGTCGGACAGCTTGTCCGACCTGACGCCGATGTATCCAAGCGACTTGAGTTCACTGTTCATTGCCATGGGGAGAACCTCGCGGCCTTCGTGCACCGCAACAATGCGGCGCACGGTTTACAAAGACCTGCCGATCATTCTTACATGTGCCGAAAACACAAGCTCAACCGCTCCTGCAGTTCTGTCCGTTAGGCGGACAGCGCATCAGGTATGTTGCGACCGATTCATGACAACAAAAGCCGACAAACCCACCGAAGGGGTCCGATCAATCCAGCGTGGCCTCGATGTGTTGCGCGAAGTCAACCGTTCGGGCGGCATCCGCGCGAGCGAGCTTGCGCAACGCCTGGATCTGGCCCGACCCACGGTCTACCGGCTGCTCGAAACGCTGGAGGAGCTTGGCTATGTGGCCCGCAGCGCCTCGGACGACCGCTTTCGAGTCACACGACGGGCAAGCAGCCTCGGCGACGGATACGATCCCGGTATCGTGATCAGTGAGACAGCCGCACCGGTTATCGGCGAGCTGTCGAAGCGCTTTGTCTGGCCAATTGACCTTACGACGTACGAGAACGCGGCGATGGTGGTTCAGGAAACGACGCACGCGCGCAGCCCGCTCTCCATCGACCGCGGCATGATCGGGCGCCGGTTGCCGATGCTGCGGACGTCCGCCGGACGTGCATATCTCGCCTTCTGTCCCGAGGCCGAACGCGACATCATCCTGAAACACATCGCGCGGGTCGAAGATCCCGAGGATCAGCCGTTCCTGCTGAAGAACTATCTTGAACACATGCTGACGGAAACACGCGCACGCGGCTTCGCAACCCGGCTGGACGGCGAATACAACTCGCGAACCTCAAGCATCGCCGTGCCGATCATCCGCGATGCCTACGTCCTCGGCAGCATCGCCATCATCTGGATCCGGACCGCTCTCGACCCGCAAGAAGCGGTGTCGCAGTTTGCCAAACCCATGCTGGACGCGGCCGGCCAGCTCGGCGGCGGGCGCTAACCGATTGCCAGCCTCGGAAACAGGCGAAGGGCATTGCCGGTTCTGATCAGGTCTTTCTCGGCCTCAGAAAAACCTGCAAACGCATCAAGCGTCGCTGCCTGCGGCGCGATGGTGGCTTCCGGGCGAAATGGATAGTCGTAGCCGACCAGCAGCCGCTCGGCCGGCACGAACTCCTTCAGCAGCGCCACGTTACCCGTCTCGCTCATCGCGGTCAGATCGTAATAGACGGATCGAAGCAGCCGCATCGCTTCGTCCGGCAGCGTCTTGACGCCCTTCTGAAACACTGCCGAGGCAGCGCGGGCGATACGCGACGCGAGGTAAGGAACGGCGCCGCCTCCATGTGGAACAACCAGCTTGATGCCTGAATATCGCGCCAGCGCGCCGGAATAGAGCAAACTCGCCAGCATTCTCGTGCTGTCGAACGGATACTCCAGAATCGGTGATGGAAGGCCGAGATCGAACTGCTCAAACGCCAACGGCTGCGCCGGGTGGACGAAAACGACCGCCTTCCGGCGGTTCAGTTCGTCCAGAAGCGGCGCAAAGCGTGCATCTCCAAGATAGACGCCATCGACGTTGCTGTAGAGGCCAATTCCGTCGAACTTCAACTCATCGAGCGTGTATTCGATTTCACGCAAGGAAGCGGCGATATCCGACAGCGGCAAGACCGCCAGGGCTGCAAATCGCACGGGATGGGCGCGAACGATGTCCGCCATGGCGTCATTCAGGACACGCGCGAGCGTTTTGGCTCCCGCTCCTTTATCGAACTGGACGCCCGGCGCCGTGATCGACAGTACACTCGCCCGAATGCCGTGACGGTCCATGACACGTATGGTGTCCTCGAGGCTCCAGGCGGGAAACGGAAACCCGTCGCCCACCACCCGCCCGGCCGCATCGGCAAGTCCGGCGGCCCGCATGGCTTCAAGATAGCTGTCCGGCAGGATGTGTGCATGAACGTCGATCACTCTTTGCATAAGCTTCTGTTCCATCGTTCGCTTTGGCGGCGCGCCCCATCACAACACACTTCGTGGCAACCGACTGGGGCCCTGAGCCCGCTGTCCGCTTGGCGGACAAAAAATCGACCCGCGCGTGGATGTCCGTCTCGCGGACAGAAGCCCGCCCCGTCTTGCGCAACGCGAGGCGGTCGCGGATTGATATGGTCCATGACCCATGGCTCCCCGCACCTCGACCTTGAGGCCGACGTTATCATCGTCGGATACGGCCCCGTCGGGGCGACATTGGCAAACCTGCTTGGGCTGCGAGGGGTCAAAACGCTCGTGCTGGAGCGCGAATCCAGCCTCTACCATCTGCCCCGCGCCGTTCATTTCGATGACGAGGTGATGCGGGTCTTCGAAACCCTGGGACTGAGCGACGCGATCCGGCCCACCGTCATTCCATCGGTCGGGATGCACTTTGTCGACACCGAGGGCAAACTCATTCTCGACTGGTCGCGTCCGTCCGAAACGACAGCTCAAGGCTGGCAAACCAGTTACCGGTTCCATCAGCCTGAACTCGAATCGATCCTGCGCGGCGGCGTCGGGCGCTGGCCGAGCGTATCCGTCATCACGCGTTGCGATGTTTTCGCGCTCGACGAGGACTGTGACGGCATCAGCGTCCGGTTCGAGGATCTGTCGACCGGACGTCTGTCACGATGCCGCGCCCGGTATGTCGTCGGGTGCGACGGCGCGCGTTCGGTGGTTCGACGGTTCATGGGCTGCACCATGGACGATCTCGGCTTTCACGAGCGCTGGCTCGTCCTCGATTTCATTCTGAGCCGGCCGCGGCCGGACCTCGGCGACTACAGCGTGCAGTATTGCGATCCGGTCCGGCCGGCAACCTACGTTCGGGGCACCGACAATCGACGCCGCTGGGAAATCACTCTGCTTGCCGGCGAGGATGCGCATGTCATGACCATGCCTGAGCACATCTGGCCGCTTTTGCGACGCTGGGTTGGGCCGGAGGACGGCGCGATCGAACGCGCCGCCGTCTACACGTTTCATTCGGTCGTTGCCGAACATTGGCGCGCCGGCCGCATGTTGCTGGCCGGAGATTCCGCGCACCAGACGCCCCCGTTTCTTGGACAGGGAATGTGCGCAGGCATCCGCGATGCTTC
Source organism: uncultured Nitrospira sp. (assembly GCA_964493335.1). Classification (GTDB taxonomy): domain Bacteria; phylum Nitrospirota; class Nitrospiria; order Nitrospirales; family Nitrospiraceae; genus Nitrospira_A. Next base: position 10,804 of record CAZBNV010000087.1, on the reverse strand, counting down.
GAACCTCGCCTGGAAACTCTCCGATGTCGTCTCCGGGCGAAGTTCCGACAGCTTGCTGGACAGTTACGCAAGCGAGCGGTCACCCCATGTCCGGGAGTACATCGAGAGAGCCATCCGGCTCGGCGGCATCATCAACACGAAGCATGCGAACCAGACATTAACCTCGCTTGGCCGCAAGGGCGACGAGACGATCAAGTTCTCGTCGGCGAAGCCGCGCCTCGGACCAGGGCTTTGGGCCGGCGACGACACGCTCGCCGGTCGATTGGCCCCGCAGCCCGCCCTGAGCGGCGACGTCAGGCTCGACGGTGCCGTCGGCTATGAATTCGCCCTGCTCGCGACGCCGGCGTTCACGCGATCGCTGTCCGCGCGTGCAAAGACTGCCGCGCGCGAGATCAGCCTTCGCATTCTGGACGACCCGGCACCCGCCCTTCAACTCTGGCTCGAAGAAATCGGCGTGGCGGCCGCGCTGCTGCGGCCGGACCGCTATGTGCTGGGATCGGCGCAGAACGAAAACGACCTGATGAGGCTGCTGCGCCTGATGCCGGCAGCCTTCCACCCGACAATCACATGTCGCTCGGCTCTGAAGGAAACCCAATGAGACTCGCTTCGTACGAATATGCCGGCAAGCCCTCCTATGGCGTCGGTTGAGCTCGACGTATGAGCGCGCGATCGGAGCCCGGGTCGGCCGGCGGATCCGCGCCCTCCTATGACGTCGATCTCTACCGCGACGACGTGCTTGCCGACCCTTATCCTTACTATCGCGAGATGCGCGACCTCGGTCCGATCGTCTGGCTGCCGCGCAATGCGATGTATGCGATGGCGCGCTATCACGACATCCGCGAGGCGCTGCGCAACTATCGCCTGTTCTCTTCGGCCGAAGGCGTCGGCGGCAGCGAGACCACCAACAAAGGCTCCAAGGGGACCATGATCTCCAGCGATCCGCCGGACCACACGGCGATCCGGCAGATCGTCGGCGCACCGATGCTGCCCGGCGCGTTGACGGCGATCCGCCCGCGGATCGAGGAACTCGCCGAGCAGCTTGTCGAACGCCTGGTGGCGCAACAGACATTCGACGCCGTCACCGACCTCGCCCAGTTCCTGCCGCTCAATGTCGTCTCGGAGATGGTCGGCCTGCCCGAGGACGGACGCCAGAACATGCTGAAATGGGCCGCCGCGACCTTCGACATTCTTGGCGGCGAAAACCACCGCTACACAGCGGCACTGCCCAGCATCCAGGAGATGCGGCACTACACGGCGCACGACGCCACGCGCGAGCGGGTGAAGCCCGGAAGCTGGATCGCCAGGCTCTACGAAGCCAGCGATCGCGGCGACTTTCCGGCGGCACGCTGTCCCATCCTGATGCGCGACTACCTTGCGCCTTCGCTCGATACGACGATCTTCGCCATGGCCAATGCCATCTGGCTGTTCACGCAGTTTCCGGACCAATGGGACCGCGTGGTTGCCGAGCCGGCGCTGATCCCGAATGCGGTCAACGAAGCCATTCGGCTGGAATCCCCCATTCGCGGATTCACGCGACAGCTGACAGCCCCGCTCACCATCGAGCAGACAACCATCCCGCAAGGCGCGCGTGTGGCCCTGTTCTACGCATCGGGCAATCGCGACGAGCGAAAATGGGATCGCGCGGATGCCTTCGACGTGACGCGAAAGGTTTCCGATCATCTCGGCTACGGACATGGCATTCACACCTGCGCCGGCATGCATCTGGCGCGACTCGAACTCCATTCGGTCCTCACCGTGCTTGCCAGACGGGTCAGGCGTATCGAGCTGCTGAGCGCCGTCCGCGAAGTCAATAATGTACTGCGAGGTTTCGGAAGCATTCAGGTGCGGGTGCATCAGTAGCGTCCGGTCAACGCACCCCATTCAGCGCGGCGCTGACCAGCACCCGATAGAGCCGATCCGAAAGACGCTGCGGCTTGTCGAGACCAAGACGAGCGAGTGCCGCCTCGTTCGCGTCCCCGCCACCGAGAAGCCCGCTCAACGCCAGCCTCACCATCGAGAGTGGCGACGTGGACGCATCGCGCAGGGTCTGCAACGCCGGAATGAGCGCTTGCTCGGCATCGGTGAAATCCGAGCCGAACGGGAATGACGGCAGCAGGCCGGACTCGCGCGCAGGCTTGAGCGCTTCGGTGATGCGTTCAGGATAGTTGTTCCGGTGCATTGCCGCAATTTCAAAGGTCTTCGCCAGCTTGCCGGCTTCCTTCGCCTCGCGGATCAACTCGCCCTGGAAGCGCGAGTCGGAGATCGTCAGCATCGCAGAGATCACGTCCTGATCGGATTTGCCGCGCACATCCGCCACCCCATACTCGGTCACGAACACGTCGCGCAGGTGCCGCGGGATTGTCTGATGGCCGTAGGACCAGCGGACGTTCGACTCGGCCTTTGCCCCGGACCCGCGGCTCGCCTCGAGCGTCAGGATCGAGCGCGCGCCTGACAGCGCAAACGCCTGCGCGACAAAGTTATACTGGCCGCCGACACCGCTGACGATCCGCCCATCGTCAAGGCCGTCTGACACGGCCGCTCCAAGCAGCGTCGCCATCATCACATTGTTGACGAACCGCGCGTCGGTCCGCGCGCGGCGTTTGGCGTCCGCGTCCTCGAGAATCTCATTGGTGAACGACACCGCCTTCATCTGGATGCGGTTCAAAGCATCCTTCGGCATCTCGCGCAGCGCACGATAAAATCCCTTAGGCCCGAGGAAGAACGCCGCATGCAGCAGCGCGCCGTCGGCCTCGCGCTTGATGATGCCCGCGTCGATCAGCTTCAGGAACGGCTCGACGAACATCTCGCTGACGCCGTAGAGGCCTTTGTCGAAACCATCGGCCTCGAAGCTCGCCGGCAGCGCGCCGGCCAGCAACCTTTTCGACACGGCAAGATACTTTGCATTGTCCCGATGCCGCACGATCAGCGACTGCGCCAGCGCATCGCCGATCTGGCCGATGCCGATCTGCAGGGTTCCGCCATCGCGCACCAACCCCGCCACGTGCAGGCCAATCGCGTATTTTCTGTCGGAGATCGGTTCTGCCGGCGGCGCGAACAGCGGAAATTCAACGTCAGGCCCCTCAAGCACCCCCGCGAACTCGTCTGCCGCAAGATCGCCCTCGCCCGGCATGAAGGGCAATTCGGAATTCACCTGCCCGTACATCCTGAACGACGTCCCGCCTGCGCGACGCACTTTCAGAAGATCGACGGTGATGTCGGTGTTGCAGCTGAGGCTGTAGCGCGGCACGCCATCGACCACTCGCCTGGCGACAAGCTGGGCGACGACATTGGCGCCGCGCGACAGCAGATAGTTGAACGCATGGGTGTAGTTGGCTGAGATGTAATTCTGCTGCGCGACCGGCGAGCCGAGCCAGCGCCCTGCCAGAAAGAAGAACTCGTTGATCTCGACATTCGGCGGCAGCGCGTTCGCATGCAGCGCCTTCGCATAGGCAAGTTCGGGGTAACCGCCGAACAGCCGATCGATCACCGGGTTGATGAAACGCTTCTCCAGCTCGCTGGACGGCCGTGGCTTTTCCAGCGTCAGCGCGGTGAAAATGGTCAGCTTGATCGAGGGATCAGCCGCCGCGCGCGCGAACAAGGCGTTGGCGATGTGGTTCGCCTTGCCGAGCCCGAGCGGCAGAGCCAGCACGATGGTCTTGCCGACATCGGCAATGATCCGGTCGGCAATCGCCTCAGCGCTCGCAAAGCCCTCTGTCACACGCGATGCGCCGGTCAGACGGTTGCGACCGGCGTAACCGGCGAGCCGACCGCACCGGTCAGACGCAGCGGCGGCGCCGTCAGCATGAAATGGCTGCGCTTGCTCTGCCGCAGATGCATCGCCAGTTCGGTAAAGAACCAGAGCTCGCCGAGCGGAATGCCGCGCTTGAACAGGCAGTGCTGGTGCAACGGCAGACGGTGCGTGACGTGCAACTCCGGCGAGGCCTCCATCCGCTCCACCGCAAAATTGTCGGCGCACAGCGCGGACACCTTGTTCGCCGACAGCCAGTTGTGCAGCGCTTCGTCGTTACCCTTCAGCGCCGTGCACATGTGGTGAATTCGCTCCGGATCCGGCGAGCGGCCCATCTTCATCACCTCATCGCCGAACGCCGTGTGGATGCAAACCATGTCACCGGGCGCGACGGTAACGCCGTCCGCCTTCATGACGTTCTCGAATTCCTCAAACGTCACGGTCTTTTCCGCCCTCCCGAAATGCTTCTCGAGGTCGATCAGCACGCCGCGGCTCTGGATCGCCTTCACCGCGAACTTGTCGATGCCGAGCGTCATCGCATAGTCGTCACCGCGCTCGTTTGGCGGGATCACGTCAGTGCCGGCACGGTAGCCGTTGTAGAAGCAGGCCACCTGCTCACCGCTGCCGTCGAGATCGAAGGTCGATCCGACATGGGCAAAGCTGTCCCACTGGGTGGAATACTGCGTGCACATCAGCACGGCGTCGTCGCAGACCACGTCGCAGAAGAAGTGCGTCTTGGTGCGCACGCGCGAATTGAACACCGGATTGCCGTCGCGTTGGGTCGCCGTCAGCGTCGGCGGAAAACGGATCGGCGCCAGCGAGCGTCCGCCGGGATAATCGAGCGGCAGGCTGAGACAGAACGAGCGCCCTTCCCGCACCTCCTTCACGGCACGCAGAACGGCCTCGCTGTTGATGTGGTTCAGGCTGCCGAGTTGATCGTCATCGCCGAATTCGCCCCAGTTCGAGCCTTCCGGCCGCTTCTTCCAACGCTTCGCCATAACCCCTTCCTTATGTCTCAGGGCCTGATCTTGAAATGGACATGGCCGGGCGTGCGCACCGGCTCGGCTAGCCGCGCAAATTCACACAGCAGCGGGCGGGTCTTGCGTGGATCGATGATTTCCTCGACCCAGAATTTCTCGGCGGTACGGAACGGCGAGCGCAGTTTGTTCAGGCGTGTCTCGATCTCCTCCAGCTTCGCCTTGGGATCGGCCGCCGCCTCGATCTCCGCACGATAGGCCGCCTCGATACCGCCTTCCAGCGGCAGCGATCCCCATGCCGCGGACAGCCACGCGTAGCGCATCGAGTAGCGCCCGGCAGGTTGATGCAGCGCGCCGGCAACACCGAAGGCATTGCGGACAACGACCGTGCACCAGGGAACGGTGGTCTGGTTGAGCGCAGCGGCGGCGCGGACGCCGTGGCGGATGGTCGCGGTCTTCTCCGCCTCGAGCCCGATCAGGAAACCCGGGCAGTCCTCGAGATAGACGACCGGCAGGTGGAACGTCTCGGCGAGATCGACCCAGCGCACGACCTTCTGACAGGCGTCGGCGTTCCACGACCCGGCATAGTGGTACGGATCGCTGGCCAGCAGCAGCACCGCACGGCCGCCGAAACGCGCAAGGCCGGCGATGATCGGCCGGCCAAAATTCTGAGCGACCTCGAAGAACGAGCCCTTGTCGACCACCGACTCGATGATAGTCCGCATCTTGTAGACCTGCCGCTTGTTGCGCGGCACGATTTTCATGAGCGCCTCGTCGGTGCGTTCAGGGTCGTCGTCGCAGGGAACCGTCGGCGGCAGCTCGTGCACCGAGGACGGCAAATAGGACAGGAAGCGCTTGATGCATTCGATTGCGTCCTCCTCGGTATCGGCGGCGTGATCGATCGCGCCGCATTTCGTCTGGATTTCCCAACCGCCGAGTTCAGTCTTGCTGAGCGGCTGGCCGAGCCGCGCCACCAGCGGCGGCCCCGCAACGAACATCGCCGACGTCTTGGTCATGACGGAGTAGTGGGTCGAGGCCAGTCGCGCGGCCCCAAGGCCGGCGACAGAGCCGAGCCCAAGTCCGACCACCGGCACCTGCGCCAGGTTTTCGGTCATGTAGTAGAAGCCGGACGTGCCATCGACGCCGCCCGGGAGATTCGCGGCACCTTTCGTCTCGATCGTTTTCACCGAGCCGCCGCCGCCTGAGCCCTCGATGATGCGGATGATGGGCAGCCGGAATGAATTCGCCATCTGTTCGGCCATCAACGGCTTGGCCTTGATCGACGCATCGGCCGAACCTCCCCGCACGGTGAAGTCGTCGCCGACAACGACCACCGGACGGCCGCCGACATTGGCGCGGCCGAAAACGCAATTTGCCGGCACCACGGTCTTCAGATCGCCGTTGGGTTCATACTCGCCAACGCCCGAGATCATGCCGGTCTCGTGGAAGCTGCCCTTGTCGGCGATCCTGTCGATCCGCTCGCGCACCGTCAGCCGGCCGGAATCGTGCTGCCGCTTGATCTTGTCGGCGCCGCCCATCTCACGGGCAAAGGCTTCGCGCCGGGTCAATTCGTCAAGTTCGGGCTTCCAGTTCATGCGGGGCTCCGTTTCCAACCTGTTTTTTGCTTTTAAGCGCAGCGCACAACAGCACGCGCAGCGCCATTACACTTGTTCCGGAACGTTTCTGAACGCAATGCGCGCCCTCGGCAAGGGCGCCGGCAGCAATGCGGTGCTGACGGGATCGCATTCGACGGCGACGGATGCGGCAAAGTTGCCGGTTCTATTCTGACACACGGAATAAAATTCCGCTTGCCGGGGGCGCAGGCGCGAGCGATCCTTTGCGGACAAAAAAAGCCGCGCACGACGCGGTCTGCGCCCTTTCGGGGGAGCATCGGGAGGATGGGAATGGCGCTGTCACTTCTGCGCGTTGTCGGGATCGACAGCGCGGCTGCGTCGGTCTGTTGCGCACCACGATGATGGACGCGCCCGCCCCCGCGCAGTTGAAATCGGCTCCGGCCGCTTCGCCCAGGCCGCTGCTGTCCGTGCGGGGTCTCGGCATCCGTTTCAAGACCGGGCGAGGCGTCTGGCAGGCGACACGCAAGATCGACTTCGACGTTGCACCTGGCGAGCGCGTCGGCATTGTCGGCGAAAGCGGCTGCGGCAAGACCATCACCGGGCTTTCGATCCTGCGCCTGTTGCCGAACAATCTCGCGGGCATCGAGGGGTCGATCATGTTCGGCGAGACCGACCTCGCCTCCTGCGGCACGCGAGCCATGCGCGACGTCCGCGGCAAGCGCATCGCAATGATTTTTCAGGAGCCGATGAGCGCCCTCGATCCGGTGTTCACGGTCGGCCATCAGATCGCCGAGACCCTGCGCATTCACACGCAGATCAGCAAGGACGAGGCGCGCAAGCAAACCATCGACATGCTCCGCCGCGTCGGCATCGCCTCGCCGGAGCGGCGCATCGACGACTATCCGCATCAATTGTCCGGCGGCATGCGCCAGCGCGTGATGATCGCGGCTGCATTGATCTGCCGACCGCAACTGCTGATCGCCGACGAGCCGACCACCGCGCTCGACGTCACCGTGCAGGCGCAGATCCTCGAGCTGCTGCGCGACCTGAGCGTGACATCGAAAACCGCGCTGATCCTCATCACCCACGATCTCGGCGTGGTGGCCGAGACCTGCACGCGCATCATCACCATGTATGCCGGCGAGGTGATCGAAGACGCCCCCGTGGATGCCGCGCTGATACGACCGCTGCATCCCTACACGTCCGGCCTGTTGCGCTCGCTGCCGCATCTCAGCCCGCGCCGCGGCAAGCTGTCGTCGATTCCCGGGCGCGTCCCCTCGATCACCGACATGCCGAACGGCTGTCGCTTCAAGGCGCGCTGCGGATATGCCACGCCCGAATGTGACGCCGAGCAGGAACTGGTTGACGCCGGCGACGGGCGCAAGGTGCGCTGCTGGCGCTTCAAGGACCTCGAATTGCCCGGCGCTCTGCAGCATGCGGCCTCCGCGCCTGCGGTCGAACTGGCGGCCCGCCGATGACGGACCTCGCAACCGTCACCGAGGCGCAGCCGGACACCATCGTCTCCGTGCGCGATCTCGAGGTGCTGTTCCAGACGCAGGATCGCCGCGCCACTGTCAAGGCGGTCGACGGCGTCAACTTCGACGTCCGCCGCGGCGAGACGTTCGGCATCATCGGCGAGTCCGGATCGGGCAAGACGACCATCGGCCGTGCCCTGGTGTTCCTGCAAAAACCGACCGCCGGCGCGATCCTGCACAACGGCATCGACCCGCAAGACCTGCCGCGCGCCGAGTTCCAGCGCCATCGGCGCGACTATCAGATCATCTTTCAGGACCCGAACGCAGCGCTCAACCCGCGCATGAGCATCGTCGCCTCGGTGCTGGAGCCGCTTGATCTCGCGCGCGCCGGCACGAAGGCCGAGCGATTGGCGCGGGCGCGCGATGCGATGGACCGCGTCGGCCTCAGCCAGGAGATCTACCAGCGCTATCCGCACCAGCTGTCCGGCGGCCAGAAACAGCGCGTGCTGATCGCGCGCGCGCTGACCTTGCGGCCAAAATTGATCGTTTGCGACGAGGTGGTGGCGGCGCTCGACATGTCGATCCGCGGCGATGTGCTGAATTTGTTTGCCGAGCTGCAGCGCGATCTCGGCCTCACCTATGTGTTCATCACCCACGACCTCTCGGTGGTCTCGCATATCAGCGACCGGATCGCCGTGATGTATCTCGGCCGTTTCGTCGAACTCGGACCGACCGAACGGGTGTCCGAGCATCCAATGCATCCCTACACCCAGGCGCTGTTGTCGGCGGAACCGTTGCCGCTGCCATCGACGATGCGCAGCGACCGTCGCATCATCCTGCAAGGCGAGATTCCAAGCCCGATCGATCCGCCGTCCGGCTGCCGCTTCCGCACCCGCTGCCAGTATGCGCAAACCGTCTGTGCCGAAAAGACGCCCGATTGGCGCGAACTTGCGACCGATCACTGGGTTGCATGTCATTTCGCGGACCGTCCGAATTTTTCACCGAACGACGCAACTGCCCACGAACAGAGGACAACGCCATGACACATGATCGTCTTGCGGCAGCAGCCATCACCCGGCGCAACGCCATCGCCCTCATGAGCGGCGCGACGGCAAGCCTCGCGCTTGGTGGTCCCGTATTCGCGCAAGGCACACCGAAACGCGGCGGCACGCTGCGGGTCTCGGCCTTCACCAACCCATCGAGCCTGGACCCTGCCACCGGTGGCGCGGGCTCGGACCACACATTCCTCTACACGATGTACGACTCGCTCACCGAATGGGACTTTGAGACGCTGAAGCCGAAACCGGGCCTGGCCGAGAGCTGGAGCTTTACCGATCCGACCACGCTGGTGATCAACATCCGGCAGGGCGTGACGTTTCATGACGGCACGAAACTCGATGCCGAGGCGGTCAAGTTCAACCTCGACCGCGCAAAGACCGATCCGAAATCGAACATCAAGGCCGACGTCACGACCATCGCCACGGTGGATGTCACGGGACCGATGCAGGTCACCGTGAAGCTGAACACGCCGGATTCGGCCATGCCGGCGATTCTTTCCGATCGCGCCGGCATGATGGTCTCGCCGACGGCATTGAAGGCCGCCGGCGGCAACGGCCTCAATCGCACCCCGGTCGGCACCGGCGCGTTCACCTTCGTCAGCTGGGCGGATGGCGAGCGCATCATCACCAAGCGCAACGACAAATACTGGAAGCCGAACCGTCCCTACATGGACGCGATCGAGTTCGCCCTCATTCCGGAACTGACGACCGGCGCGCGTTCGGTCAGCGCCGGGCAGAACGATCTGATCTATCAGTTGCCGCCACGGCAGAAGGTGATCATGGAGCGCTCGCCCAACCTGAAGATCGTCACCGGACCAACGCTCTATGTATTCCAGATCTTCTTCAACTGGAGCAAGCCGCCGTTCGACGACCTCAAAGTCCGCAAGGCCTTCAACTTCGCGATTGATCGCGAGTCGCTGGTCAAGGCGTCGCTCGCAGGTCTTGCCGAGCCCGGTTACATGAACCTGCCGAAAGCGCACTGGGCCTACGACAAGACGACGGCCGCGCTTTACCCCTACGACGTGGCGAAGGCGAAGCAATTGCTGAACGAAGCGGACTTCAAGGAAGGCACAGTGGTCGAACTGGGCGGCTATCCCGATCAGGATTCGGTGCAGCGGCAGGAGATTTTGATCGAGCAACTGGGCAAGGTTGGCATGAGGTTGAAGTTCAACAACGCACCGGTTGCCGAAACGTCCGCAGGCTTCTTCGGCGCCGAGAAGAAGAACTCCGCGCTGCTTGCGGCCTGGACCGGGCGGCCCGACCCGAGCCAGACCTACTCCTTGATGTTCACCAAGGACGCTTACTTCAACGCCGGCCGCTCGCCAGTTCCGCCGGAGCTGGACGCAGCGTTGAAGGAGTCGCGCGCCAGCGAAGACATCGAGATGCGGAAAAAAGCGTTCGAGAAGGTGCAGCGCATCGTCATGGAGAATGCGTTCGTGTGTCCGCTGGCGTTCCAGTACGAATTGGTCGCGATGAACAAGCGGGTACAGGGCTATAAGACCAACCTGCTCGGCAAGCCGAAATACGACGACGTCTGGCTGGAGAGCTGATCGATGGCGCGTCGCAGCCCGGCAAAGGTCATCGGCAGCCGCCTGCTGCAGGCACTGCCGGTGATGCTGCTTGCGACCTTCATGGTGTTCTCGCTGCTCAAGCTGGTGCCCGGCGACATCGCCGTGACCCTTGCCGGCGAGAACGCCACCGACGCGCGCATCACCGAGATCAGGAAAATCTACGGGCTCGACCGGCCGTTCCTCGTGCAATACGGCTCGTGGCTCGCCAGCGCCATGCAGGGGGATCTCTCGCAATCGCTGCTGTCCGGCGAGAAGGTCGCGAACTCGATCGCCCGCGCCTTTCCCAACACCTTGCTGATCGTCGCCATCGCGCTGGTGCTGGCGCTTGCCACCGGCATTCCGATGGGCATTGTCGCCGCGATCAAGCCGAACGGCTGGGTCGACAAGGTGGTCAGCATGCT
>CAZBNV010000086.1:0-16539 GCA_964493335.1 uncultured Nitrospira sp. | reverse complement strand
CCGCCGTCGTGCTGGACAGCCTCCCCACTCCGGACCAGTTGAAGACATTACTTGTATCAAAACGGATCATGGACAAGATCAAATCATCGGTCGCATCTCGAATTTGCCATGATGACTTGGGAACCGATGAACCATCTCATTCGCGACCCATGAGGTCGGTGCGTGGCACTTGAAACGGAGCTTCCGAGAATACTGAGTCACCGTCCTTTCTTACCGGTTATGATCAAGACGATCTGCCTTGGTCTTCACCCAGCCCACTCCACCGTGTCGAGACTGAACGCATAAAAGAGGCGAAGCTTACGGCCTCGCCTCCTTCACGATTCAAGGCGTTTGCTCTGGGAGTCTCAGCATGACCGTGGACTCTTACGGACATCTGATACCAGGCGCGAATCGGCAGCCGGTCGATCGCCTGAATTAGAATATTGCGATCGCACCCGTGACCCCCATGAATCTGAATGGCTTAAGTCTTTCCTCTCAGAGCGAACACCGTGGCATCGCACGCAAGAACCAGAGTGCGCCTAAGTGCGATCAAGTGGGCTAATCTATGAAAAATTAAAGAAAAATATGCTACCAGCCATCCGACTCGAATACGACTGAATATGACCAATTTCGACTCCGAACCGTGACCAAAACCGTGACCAAAATTCCTTCACGAAGGAGGGCGTTTTATGGTTGAAGATCCCCATACAAAGGTATTTTTATCGGATGAGTTCGGGCGTTTTGAATTTCACTCGAACGAATAGCAAGTATTAGTTGTTGACCGAATCTCACATTGTGATGTTCAAACATGATGGTAGCCATCATGACGCCTGGGACCGGGTTGCTCGAACGCCCGACAAGCAGAGCCGTGGCTTATTAGGATTACTGTAAATCGTTGCCAATCTTAAAAATCGAGGCAGCGGCTGACCTACCCCCAACTCTTACGCCATCCCTTCAGCTCATCATGCCGACAAGCAGCTGATGTGTGACGGTGCGCGTCTCTGGGGTCGGTGGTCGATACCCCAAGCGCGCTATGTAGGCGGTGCGCGTTGTAGCGCTGCCGCCAGCGTTCCACGAGAGCACTTGGGCTTCGTGCAACGTTTAAAATAGTTCCCCATTCAGCAACTCATCCCTCAACTTCCCGTTAAAGGACTCCACATACTCGTTTCCCACGGACTTGCGTTGTACACACGCATCACAGAGATGATCGATCCAACTGGGACCAGCAAACTTTCGACGTTTAGCGATGAGCGTCCTGTTTTTCGAGAATATTCTGCTCAGCACGCCCCTCCTTTTGCTGATGCCGCCTCTCGATCGCGGGACCCTCCTGATGAGCGAACGAACTGCGCTTCGTTTTCTAGACTTCATTCGTCAGCTCGGATTTCAAATGGCGGGTATGATCGCGGCCTCCTACTGTTCGACAATTTGTTTGATCCGATCTCGCCCTCGCGCTGAATCTGTTCTATCCCGGGTCGCACTACGCATAAGCCCGGTGTTCTTCACTTCACCCTTGCGCGAATGAACATCTGCTTCCCCATCGGTTTCCAGGGAAGGGACAGATAAAGTCGTATCAGTATCGGTGAGACAGGTAATCGGGATTTTACTGTGAGTGGCAAGAATCGCGGATGGCATTCCATTATCTTGTAGCCATATGCTTCCAGAAAATCACAAATGCTCTTGTGGGTATATACGGTGCGGTGGGTGTAATCGTCGAAGTACTCCCGATATGCGTAATAGTAGTTGGGCTGCAGGATATTCAGAGTTCCCCCGCGCGCCAGCGCAGTCTTCAGTTGGTGCAACACCAAGGCGAAGGCCTCCTGGCTGACGTGCTCGAAGAGGTTACTGGCGAAAACGAAATTGACGGATGAAGGCGTTAGAAATCCGAGATCGGTCACGTCACCGACATGGCCTTCCACACCGGATACCAGATGTTTGGTGAAACCATCCCATGAATCGACAGCGATTCTTCGCTTAGCGACGACAGCATTGATAAAGCAGGCATATCCCGCGCCAAGTTCCAGTACGCAATCGTCAGGGTTGATCCGATGGTTGAAGTAGTAGCGACAAAGAGTCTGCCAGAGGACATCGCGTTGTGCGTCCTGCACGAACCGCGTCCTAAAGTACATTTCTCGCGTCATGAGGTAGGCCACCCAAAGCACAAGCCCAGGATCATCCGGAGTCCAACTTTCAGTGCACGCCAATTATTCACATTGCCGCCCTTGCTCACACCCACTCGGGGGTGAAATGTAATTGGACACTCGACGAGCCTTTCGCCGCTTCCAAGAGCGGTGTCGAGAAAGTGCGCATTGAACTCCATATTGACCGCCGGATTCAGTTGCGGCATCAGACGTACAAGACTGTCTCTCCGGAGCAGCTTATAGGTTGTTCCGATGTCCGTGAATGTGCCGCGTCCCAGATGCTTCAGTTCCAGCAACTTTCCCACAAAGAAGTTGCCGTAATACATGAACGTCGATAACTGCGTGGAGTAATCCCGCAGTTGCTCGACGATACGCGTGCCATTCACAACGTCGGCATGGTCGACATAGGCCAGCAGTTTGTCAATGTCGCCGGCGCGGAAGGTCATATCGCCTTCGCAGAGAACGATCAATTCGCCGTTTTCGGTCAGAGCTTCCTTGAAGCATCTATAGACGCATCGTCCATATCCCGGTTCTTTTTCCACAACGACACGGGCTCCCGCTTCCATGGCAGCTTCGGAAGTCCGATCACGGCTGTTGTTGTCGACAACGATGACGCGCGTTACTAGTGGGTGGCTCACGAAGTCCGCCACCGCAAGCCCTATGCTCTTTTCGTCATTGTAGGCTGTCAGCGCCACCACCACGTGCCTGTTCAGAACGGGAGCGAGCATCCTTCGCCGCGACTCTCTGCGCTTTGCGGGTAACAGCAGGGCGAGATCAAGACCTGCGAGACAAACGCCCACGGTGGTAGGAAGACCGCTATACCATAGAATCGTCGTGTTCCACGTATAAAACGGTTCTCCCAACTGGAAGATCAGGCGGAACATCGAGAAGACGATGCCGAAGAAATACACACCGAGGCCGCTTACGATCAGGAGGCTGCCCAGGAAAAAAAGAGGAGGCAGCCTCGTGGCTTTCGTTGCAGAGGTGGGTGTGACAACTTCTCGCATGGTTCACCATTCTGCTCTCAGCTGCTTTTCGACACCTACCAGAAGGAGATGACAAACCAATCGTATCTAGAAGCTTCGTCTCATCTTTCCAGCACACGCACGCTCAGAAGTGGCAGTAACACTAGCATCTTGGTATCAGGATGCCTATAGCATAGAACTACCAGTTCTTCCTGGCTTCGTCGGAAACCGGCGAGCAACCAATCTCTCTCAAGCGCCCTTTCAGGTTGCTCGTGGACGGATCCACACTATCCGGGAAGTGGAACAGGCCACCGTGGAACGTGCAATACGGCTTGTATGAACTCGCGATGGCGCTACGCAGTTCCGGGTCTAACTGTTTGACATTGCGCCAGGAGAACACCCAAGCATAGGTAATTACAACATCATATTCGCGTCTGAGGAGCGGCTGTGTGAAGGGTCCCAGATCCACTTTCCCGAGGCGGTGCAGATAGGACAGAAGGAAAGGTTCCGTCAAGGGAGGATTGGGGTCAAGGAGAGCCAGGCGCGGAAACGATGAGAACGTGCGCGAGCCTGCCAGAACCCGGTTCAATTGGCGTATTTCATCGTCGCCGGATTCCACCCATCCCTTTTTCAGCGTTGGGACGCCTTCCTCCGCCCTCATCGCGACAGGAAAGAGGGAATGAATGCAAAGGAAGACAGCTAATGCCGGACCCAACGCCGTATGCCGTCCTGCCAGTTCCATCAGCCGCAACAGTCCGAGCACAGCAAAGGGGATAGAAGCGAAGAGAGTTTCCCAATAGTAGTTGATATTCGCACCTGCATGAACGGCCGTCGCGGCGGCAACCATGAAGGATGTTGCAAGATAGACAGCCAGGAGCGTTTCCTTTGCCACCGCGCGCCACTCCATACTTGCCAGACCGACCAGGCTCAGAAGTATCACAAGTTCGCCGGCTACCTTATTCAGGAGCTCCACGTTTCCGCCGACGTTTCTGACACCGGGAGACAGGGAAAGCATTTGTGAAATCATCTCTGGTTCACGCAAAGAATAGAGAAGAAAGGGGCCCAGGGATGCGACCGCAAAGAACGCGATAAATCGAGCGACGTCCCGCCATCGTCTTTGAACCAGCAGCCATACAGCCCCTGCCGAGGCCGCAGCGATGAATGTGAACTTTACTAGTACTGCCAATCCCGCACACACCGCGGCAAGCGGCACCGCCCAGCGAGCGTTGGATAACAGGAAGCGAATCGCAAGAAGACTGAGAGCGAGCCCCGGAAAGTCGCCACGCAGCTGAAGAATCCATGGGGGTATAAGGCGGATTGAGAACGGAAGGAGAAGACCCCAGACCCAAACCAAGCCTGAATGAAAGAGAACACGGACAATGGATGTAATCAGACCGATGCAAACAAGGAATGCGGCAATCGCGACCAGTCGCGGCCCCACGAAGGGATTCTCCCAACTCGCCACGTGCCCTGGAAGTGAGTAGAGCAGATACACGAGAGGGCTGTACTGCGCGGGCAAAAAGGGCGGCTCTGTCAGGTTTCGATAAATCCTGCCGGTTTTCTGAAAGTGGAGCACATCGTAGAGAATGTAGCTGTCTCCGTAGCCCGCTTCGTCGAGACGAAACAGCGACAATCCCTGGACGATGTACTCCGGGATGCTGATCAGACAGATGAGGATCAAAATGCTTGCAATCGTAGAACCGGCAATTTTCTTGAGAAGTTGAGCCATTGGCTTCCAGACAGCGACCGGCAGACTGTTGTATTCGTGGGGCATCCTTGACGACCTAAAAGCGCGACTTATTCGGGGCCAAAGTCTATCAGGATCGTATGCTCCTGAGTGGCAGTGAGGTAAAGTGAGATAGCTTTGTTGCTCAAAAAGAGAACTGTCACACTTTAGACAGTTGGAGGATTGCCGTCCAGGCCATGAACAAAAATGATGTCAAACGTATTGCTTTCAGGGTTTCGCTTACTGATACGTATAAGGTCAGTCATGGCACTTTCCTCAAATATAGCTGGATCTCGCTCAGTTTTCGGTGCTTTTGAAATATAACTTCATTGCAGATTCTAAGAAACAACGCTAGGCCGAGACATGTTTGACTTGTCCTACTGTGACCATATAAATCAAGTGGGACTGCGCCCCCGGCCGGCCGGTTCGCGTGATCCGGAGCGGCCGGCGGGTCCTGTGGGTAAATTCCTGCGTTACTTCTTTCCTCATCGTCTGCACTCTTCCTTCAACCAACAAATCGTCGACAAAGGCACAGCAGATGGGCGGCCAAGCTGACGCATCGCCGCCATCTTAGATGATAAGATTTGCACGGTTCCTAACCACTCGCAGAAGATGGGGGAGTGATGACGAGGGGGACAATGATCCGAATAGAGCCTACAGCGGCAAGAGATCTACGGCCGGTCACAGCCATCCGTGGAGCGGGAGATCAATCCACGTCCAATGGAACTGGTCACAGGGCTTAATACCTGCGACTGGAGAACAGTGAATTCCCTAAGCTTTCGCTTTTTGAGCGAACACGGTGGCATCACAGGCGATGTACTTAATCTGCTTCATGGGAATAATGAGGACCTCTTTCGCCGAATCCACTTCTAAGACTTCCATGTCCTCGCTGATCGTGTGGCGGATGGCATCTTTCACCACTAGCTCCTGATTGTCGACGAATACGACTTTGACCCAATATTGCACGGGCGCGCTCCTTGTTACAGGTGAGACGACTCCGTTTGGCCCAGTTCCTGTGATCGTTTCGTGGCCGCTTCCACCGCTGACATCAAGGTTGCGCGCAGCCGTCCATCCTCCAGACTACGAAGACCGGCAATTGTGGTACCTCCCGGCGAGGCCACCCGATCTTTTAGTACGCCCGGATGCTCCCCCTGTTCGAGAACCATGCGCGCCGCTCCGGCCATCGTCTGCGCCGCCAAGAGTTGCGACGTCGAGCGAGACAATCCCATCAATACACCACCATCTGCCAAGGCCTCGATCATGGCGAACACATAGGCTGGGCCGCTTCCGCTCAGGCCGGTGACGGCATCCAATAGCCGTTCCTCCACCAAGACGACCTTGCCGACCGATTCAAAGAGCGTTCTCGCCAATGCCAAGTCATCCGACGACAGCCCTGACACCACGCTCAGTGCCGTGATCCCCTCACCGATCGATGAAGGCGTATTGGGCATGGCGCGCACCATTCTGGTCGCTGACTTCAAATAATGCTGTATGCGGGAAATGGGATACCCGGCGGCGACGGAAATCACCAACGGGTGCCCTTGAACGGTCGGCGCCAGCCCGATGAGAACCTCATCGAGTACCTGCGGTTCGACGCAGAGCAGGAGAAGGTCCGCCCCTGAAGCGGCCTGGCGATTGTCAGTACAGACCGCCACGCCAAAGCGTTCCACAAGCATGTCCCGACGAGCCGGTTGCGGATCACTGACGGTGAGGCAATCGGGCGTGGCCACACCATGTCGCAACAAGCCGGTCAACAAAGATTCGACCATGTTGCCGCCGCCGATGAATGCGATTCGTGTTCCCGTCAACATGGCCGGATTATACGGACGGCTCTACCGCCGGTGCAACTTGCAACCGTCGGAACGGGTTGTATAGAGTGGAGAATCTCTCACTTGTGACCGCCTTTTTTCCAGCAGAACGGAGCAGATATGAGATGGATCGTCACGCTGATGACTCTGGGCGCGCTGTTCTTCTTAGATGACACAAGCTGGGCGCGCCGCGACGCCTTGACCGTGGAGCAGAAGAACCAGTTGGAGCGCATCGATCGGGTCTTGATCGATGTACTCGCCCTGTCGGACAAGGGCGCTGTCGATGCCGGCCATTTGGTCGAGGTGGTGGCCAATCGCATGAAAGAATTCGACTATACCCCCGTGACCGATCCGACACAGCCGCACGACGTGGAGCTGAAGATTAAGTGCGAGCAGCGTAAGACCTGGGAAGGCAGCACGACGATGGGAAGCGACGCCGATCTCCCTGACGCGCCCTCACGGATCTGGAAAGGACCGGCCTGCCAGCTTGGTTATCTTCTCAATGGCAAGAAGATGGCATGGCGCAAAGAGGTCCGGACGGAATTCGATGACGCGCGGGCTGCGGCCATTCTGGCCAAAGCCGGCGATCCAATAGCCTATACGATGTCCAAATTGAAAGCCCGGCTTGAAGACTACGATTTTCCGGCTCTCATCACGGCTGAATGGGGGCAGGAAGAACGGCTGTTTCGTCTGTACGACGATCCGAAGACGCCCCTGGCGCGCAAGGTGAAGCTGATCTCGCTGTTCGGCGACCTCTTCTCTGTGCCGGCAGTCCCACGCCTCTTGGCCGGATTGAACGGAACGGACCATACCATTGCCAAAGCCTCGGCCCTAGCCTTGGGAAATATCGGCCAGAAAGACACGATCCCGATCTTAATCAAGACGATGAAAACCGGCGCGCCGGAATTGCGGGCCGCGGCGGCAAAGGCCTTGGGAATCGTCGGTGCATTGCACGGCGATTTCACGATCGTCGATCCCTTGCTCGAAACGCTCACTACCGACGATGTCGCAGTCAAAACCGAGGTTGCCTGGGCCCTTGGAAAACTGCCGGACCGGCGAGCCTACGAACCGCTATTCACCCTTCAGAAATCGCTGTACCACGTCCACCAAAACGACGCAGATCCGAACCTCGTCAAATTAAAGGAAGCCGTCAATTGGAGCATCAAGCAAATCGACACCTGGGAGTACGTCCAGTAGTCACCGCTCCGCGCCCTGCGGGATGCTGCGAGTCGAACATCCTCGCCCGCCTCGTCACGAGCCATGTGTGCGCCATGACCCTCTTGGCCTGTTTCGCGCTCCCCGGTCAGGCACAGGTGATGGGCGAGGAGGCGGAACTCGACCGGCTCCGGACGAAGGCAGAAGAGGCCATGGGTCATGAGGATGCGGAAGGCGCGGCGATGAGCATGGGACGGGCGGCCCTGATGGCGGCGCAGCTGGCAAAGCGCCAAACGGACCCGGTCTCAAAGCAGGTGTTTAAGGTAACCGAACATCTGTACCGGTCCCAAGAGCATGGTTATCGGGCCGTCGCATTGTTCCGCCGAGCCGGCGGAGAATTGCCAGCTTCGGCCGGTGTATGCGGCAGTCTTCAGCTTGCGCAGCTCGAGTTAAACCATGCGCAAGCAGGCCTGGAGCAGCCGGATGACGCGGTTCAGAAAAGCGCCTCTCACCCGCGAGCGAAGCCTGTTCAGCTGTCCACGGAAGATTGGGCGATCGTGCTCAGTTCGATGCGGGCTGAGTTCCACTGCCCGGCTTAACCCGCTGTTGGAAAAGGCCTCCGGCTTTGTTCTCGCGTCGCCGGACGGGCTTTTAGAACATCTTCCTTATGGGATGACGTGGCCGTGTAATCCCAGTTAGTCGTCTTCCGGATTGATGATGTGCAGCCCGGCCGGACGGCAAGCCGCCAGCAACTGTTTATCGGCGCTGACCACGGTCAACCGAAGGGGCTTGAGCTCCAACGCCAAGGCCAGGTGCTGCAACTGCACTGAGCGTAGCGCAGGATAATCGAGGATCAGTTCCTTCGAGGCCAAGTAGGTGTCCATCGTCGGGGAGATAAACTGAAAGAGCCCTTGCGCCGCTTCCATCTCAAACTTGTAGAGCACCGAATAACAATCGTCTCGGGTAATTTCTCCCTGCTGCGCGCGAACCGATAAGGCCGAATAAAAATCGGCGACGCTCCACATGGGCACGATCGCCACCTTCCCCCGTTTCACCATGAGCTTGTTGACGACCCGCGTCCCTCGCTCCATGCTGTACCGCTTCACGAGCGCAGTCGAATCGAAATAGTAGTACGGCATCCTACACCCTTCCCTTCAAGAGACTATCGGCCAACGGCGATTGGAGCTTGGAGAGACGGTCCTGCAATTCATCCAGGGGCAACTCCTCATAGTACCCCTGCTTGCGAAAGATGTTCACAATGTCGCTGTGAAGCACTTGTTGCGTATCTGCAGCGAGACGTTCCCGTAGACGTTTTTTCATCGCTTGGCTGGATAAGCGGCGTCCGCCGCTGCCTTGATCGGCAACCTTCCCGGTCTCTGTTTTACGCATCCCCTCTCCTCTCTTGTGATTGACTCCGACCCCTAATGATTCGATTGCGGCTGAGCCGCCCCCCGCGGACAGCCGGACGGTGCGGAGTCCGAAACCGGCAAGTCCGTCTCGCCGTACACATGGGCGGCCACGGAACGCGCGAGATCGGAGGCAAATACCTGCTGCATGATTCGCACCGCTTTCGCAGCTGCCTCACGCTCCGTCACATGGCCTTCTCTCCCGCCCTTCGAGACGGCTCCGATCACACGATGCATGGACACCTCTTCGATCACTGCGTCCGCACACCATCGCACGTACTGAAATTGCGGATCATGCACGTCGATCGGCCACAGCCTCACCGTCCCCTTGATCAGCAATTCCACCGGGACGGCACCTAGAGCAGAGCCACGCTCGACCACGGAGAAGCCTTCCTTGGTGAGCCCATCGATGAGCGCCCGCTCGACCGGATCCGCCTGATCACCGGACATCTCCACAGCCAGGCCGAGATTCGTGGCAAGAAACTGCTCCAACTCCGCGGTCAATTCGGCCACGCGGTAGACGGCGGGATTGCCCTGCCCGCTCGACCGGATGATGCGAAGATCCGTATTGTAGGCCTCACGAAGCACGAGATGTTTCGTGGCCCGTTTGAGATTCCGAACGTGGGTCACCTTGTCCGCGGTCTGATGCGCTTCCGTGACTTCAGTCTGAATCGTATGATCCAGCTCAGCGAGGCGTTCGACCATCGCCGATTCGGCTTGTGCCCGGTTCATGCCTGCCAGAGCATAGTACTGTCGCGTCTTGCGGTCAAACCACGTGTCGAGGATCTGCACGTTTTCCAGCACCTTGTCCGTGGTGACGCGAGTCACATTGTCCAAGGTCAATCGATGCTCTGTGTTCGAACGGCCGCGGGTTTCCACGACCAGGTAGGATTCCCAATCCTTGGCTTGCGCCGTAATCTCCGCCTTGAAAATCCTGGACACGGCTGCATAGGCCTGCTCGGTAGCTTGTGGGCGGGAATCGGCCTGGCCAACGCCCAACAGGAATTGTGCGGGAGGAAACTGACCGCCTCCGCCATCGATCCAGAGGGGACGGGACGGCCCGGTGAACCATCCGCACCCTGCAAGAGCCAGCACCATGCACGCCGAAACCCACGCCTGTGTCAGACGACCTCCGGCGATCGAAGCATCTGATGTCATAAGACCACCCGCTCGATCACAAATACGGTCTGTCCTGCGCGAAGGACCAACGGACGACTGTCGACGGTGCGAGACGCCCCAGCAGTCCGAGTGACGGTCTGAATCCGGCTCTCGTATTCGCCCGCCGGCACCCACAGACGCGAAATCTGAATTTCATCGGGCAGGGTTCTCCAACTGCGTTTGTCAGCCTCTTCCGACGCGACTGCCAGCCCATGGGCGAGCAGTCCCACGACAAGCCCCACCCACTGCGCCTCACCTTTATTCACGGCATGCTGGGCTCCGCGTGTCGCGCCCTCGGCAGCCGCAAACTTGATCGCTGCGCGAGCCAGCGCCTTCGTCGTGATGCCGGGCATCCGATCCGACAACGACTTCTCCGCCAACGCCGTGCCGTTGTACATCAGCTCGGATTTTCCGGAAATCGCTTCTCCCCCTTGCGGTATCAACGTCACACCTTCATAGAGCACTTGTGTCTTTTGTGGGATGAGCCGAGGTAATGCCACCCGGACGACGCGTCCGTTCAAGCCATACAACACGCTGTCCGCCGCCCGCCGCTCCTGCCGATTAGACGCGTGGGTAACGCCCCGATTCAGCAGCACCAATTGAAGCGCGCTCAGGCTGACCGGAAGGTCGAGGTAGTTATCCTCTTTGTGCGGCGCGCGGCCATTATAACTGATCACCACCACCTGAGCGAGGTCAGGATGCTCGAGGGTGGAGACCCAGCGAGCCTCGGGAAACTGGCGATGGTACTCATCGAACTCGGTGGTCATGTGTAGCGCCTCGGTCGTCCGGAGCAGATCCGCGTGGAGCATCGACGGCATGGGCGTGCGAGCCCAGGCTCGTGTGGCGTCATAAATCTCATATGCTTTGCGGTACGCGATGAAGGCATTGTTGATGTCGCCTGTCGCCTCGTACAATACGCCGGTCAGGTAGCGGGCAAACGCATCCTCACGGTACCCGTCCGTTTCCTTCACCCTATCCGACAATACGTTCAGGCGATGGTCGATCTGTCGCGCTTCGACCACCGCCTCCGTCAGTTGTCCCATCACGGCATAATTCAGCGCTTTGATGACGTTGATCATGACATGTTCATAGGCATCCCCTTCGTAGGGGAGCATGTTGTCGTTCGTGAGAAAACCGGCAGTCTCCGTCCGGACGGTTCGGGTATACAACCGCTCGACTTCCAGCGCGGCATTTTCGAGTTGGTTATTACTCTGCACATAGTCGCCGGCCAGATGGAGCGTCATGCCCCGGTCCATGCTATACAGCAGTCGGTTGCGCGTGCCGTACTCAGACTCAGCCTTGGCCATGATGGCATCGGCTCCACGAGGGTCGTTCGCCAGTAAACGCTGATCGATGAGCAGGTAATGATTCGTGGAGAGGCCGCAGCCGGAGAACGCCCACAGCAGTCCCGCGAGGAAGAGAGACGCAGAAGGGAACGAAATGAAACGGCCTCCTTGGAAGGAGGCCGTGGTCGATGGGAGGTGCGGTCTCAACAGAGTACGCAGGGCTAAAAAATCGTTCGTTTTCTCTCGATGACTTTCTTGATTTTCTTCTGCCCAAACCATGCCTTCACGTTGTTCTCCATATCCACCATTTCAAGGTCGACCTGATAGAACACCGCCTTCGCGCCGTCCTGCTCGTCCAAAATGGTGGCGATGCTCCCACGCAGCATATAGTCGGCGCCGACTTCCTTGCCCGGCGCCTTCTGCGTGTCCTCGCGGGCATGCACGGCTTGTTCACGCCGCTCATCGCGCACTTCTTCTCGTTCGCCTTTACCCGCGACGAAGGTGACCTTCTGCGAATTCGTCAATTCCCGTTCCAGATCGCTCACGAATGTCTGGACATTGATATGTTCATGACTTTTGTTCAGCACCGTGCCGACAATGACCACCGGCTCGCGATTCTTCCCTTTGGTAAAGTTGCCGAGCCACGGATTGGCCAACGCCTCCTTGACCATCGCCTCCGCGACCATTTGGGAGTCGGTGTCGTTCCACCGTCCGCTCAAGTCGGTGACGATACCGGTATCGACGCGAGTGACTTTGGTTTCGTGCCCGCAGCCGTTGAGTGAGGCGCCGGCACCAATCACCAGTACACTGACCACCGCCCGACCCATTGAACATTTCCACCGCTGAATCATGCCATCTCCTCCCGGCCAGACAGATTGAACCCTGTCGGATTACTTGGTCGCCCGCTTATCCTCTTCCTTTTCGAGGCGGTCGAACAACCGGTCGGCATTCTTCCGCACAAAATCGCGAACCTGGCCGTTCAATTCCTTCGCCTGCTCCAGGTTGTTCTTCATGTCTTCGAGGCTGAGCTTGGTCAGCACATAGTATGCTCCCGATTTTTCATCATGATACCGCGCCATGGGCTTCACGCCGTTCAATGTCACCGCCGAGAAGGTCTTCACCGCCCGTTCGATGTTCTGTTCTTCGCTGTTGCGTGAAAAATCGCCCGCGGTCGTCGAAGCGGCGTAGTCTCTCATAAGATAGGCGGTATAGGTTTCGAAGGTCTTGGCGATTTCTGCGCGGCTGCGGTTCTCAGCCGTGTCCCACGCTAATGGCTCATTGCGCACACCTACCACGGAGCCGACGCCATAGAAGGACTTGTCGTTCTTCTCGTTGAAGGCGCCCGATCCATTCTTGACCCAGTTTGGGGGACCACCGCAAGCAGCCAGCCCGACCAGCAATATGAGCGCCAGCGCGCTCCCGGCAAACCTCGAGAAAGCCCCCTCTACTCGGCTCATACGATTCCTCCTTGGTGTGACGCATGTGAGAATTGACGGCTCAGGTGCGTGCGGCGAGAGCAAGATGACGGTCTCGGGCGTGTAGAATTCAATTGTGACAGAGCACACAATTGCGCGGAAATTCAGGTTTTTATGCTAACATGCACCCTAAAGAGAGTCAACGCACAATAGGTTTTCGGGTTGACGTCCCGACCGAGAGAAGAGAAACGGGCTTCCAAGCAAGGAGTACAAGCACATGGCTGATGTTCAGATTGAAGACGGCATTATTAAAGTCGTGCAACTCGATATTCAGGATCCCAAAGCGGCGGCGGTGTTGGCTGAGTATCCTCAGGTGCGATGGCCAGAAATTACGCGCCGGGCAATGAAGATCGGGCTGGGGTATCTCAAGGGCGGAGGCAAAGACTAAGGGCCTTGCTTCTCGGCAGGGGGACTGCTGCCTTGCACGGCGCGGGTCGCACGCTCGCTCTGCCCGCCTAATTCAAGATACCGCCGAAAGGCGTCGACGGATTTCTGCGGTTCGTTCATGTGGTCGGCATAGAGCGCGCCCAGCGAAAAATAGACATCCGCATAGGCCGGATTGACGGCCAGCGCTTGCTGCATAGCCAATTCGGCTTCGTAATATTGGGCCTTCGCCTCCAGGACGAGCGCGAGCGAGTAATGCGAATCCGGATTCTGGGGCGCGTGTTGCACGGCCGCTTGCGCCGCTCCCAAGGATTCATCCAAATTAGGCAGGACTTCCAGGCGAATATAACTCTTCAAAATATACGCATCTCCGAATGATGGGTCGTAGGCAATCGCACGGTTGAGACGCTCCAAGGCCTCCTCCGCAGACTTTTGCTGCTGCAGCAGTGCAAAGGCCTGTTCATATTGAGTGCGGGCCTCCTTCATGCGGTCCGCCTCATTCGTTGGTTCCTTCCCGAGCTGAAACAAGCTTTTCTTACCTTCGACTAATACAACATCCCCGTCCCCCTCTAACTGCACGAACTGTGGGTGTTGCGCCCCCTTTGTGCCGGACTCCACGTCCTGCCTCACCTGCGTCGCCAGTTCACTGGCCATGACCCACCCATTTTTATCCAGATCAGCGGCGCCCTTTAAACCAGCGACCAAAGCCGTCACAAATGGGCTCTCCCCAGGAACGTGCGCCACCTTTTCATCCTTTTCGGCAGCCGTCAGAACCTGAACCGCGCGCTTCTCCGTGTCATCTTCGGGTGACAATCGGCCTTCCAAAGATAACGGCTGCGACGCGGTGATCTCCCACCCCCGAACATTGGCATCGAACAACAGCAGGATGTGCTTCGAGGCGGACCGCCGACTAAACTCTTTTATGTGATCAAGGGTGATGGTTTTGCTGGCATGGGTAAGGGGGGCGTCCCAGGGAACTAAGTAGCCCAATTCTTTGGATTGAGAGTCTTGGGTAATCCCGGCGTGCCCCGCAAAGAAGAACACCACACGATCTTGCCGCCCCACTTTGCGCGGCAAATAGTCATTGAGAATTTGTAGGAGTCGCTTGTAGCTTGCGTCCTTATCCTGGAGCTCGATCACTTCGTCGAAACCGAGTCCTCGCAACGCCGCCGCCACCGCATGCGCACTTTCCAATGCGCCCGGAGCCTTCGGCGCCACGAGATAGTTTTCAATGCCGACGACAACGGCCCACGACTTGTAATAGAGTCCCTCCGGCTTTCCTAACTGGGCTTGGACAGGCAACGAGCCGCCCCACATTCCCGCAAGAGAGAGAACAAAGAGGATTGCGAAGGTTCGACACAAACGGCGTGAGACAAGTGACGACATGGAGCGTGAATCCAGTGAAGTGCGACGAGTTCAGCCTACCCTCGTCTCCTCCCGACTGTCAAGAAAGCCGGGCCACTCCTGACCTTGCGCCATGCGGCCTTCGTCGATTTTTCGAGTCGGCACTGCCACCGCGCGAAGGGTTGCAGTTCCTCCG
This sequence comes from uncultured Nitrospira sp., assembly GCA_964493335.1. GTDB lineage: Bacteria > Nitrospirota > Nitrospiria > Nitrospirales > Nitrospiraceae > Nitrospira_A. The sequence goes on along the minus strand of CAZBNV010000086.1, from coordinate 1,519 downwards.
GCCCATCCGCATAATGCCAGCCACGAACGATCGCGCGCGGGGGAACCCGCGCTTTGTGGAGGCATGACATCTATGGACGAGAAGATCGATACCCTGGTGAAGGAAGGCCGCGTCATACAGCCGACCGCTCGGACGAAGGCCGCGGCGCATATTCAGGATTACGACCAAGCCTACAAGGCCTCCATCGCCGATCCGGAAGGGTTCTGGAGCGGCGTGGCCAAGGAGCTCGATTGGTTTTCGCCCTGGAATCGAGTGCTCGAGTGGAACTACCCCTGGGCAAAATGGTTCGTCGGCGCAACCTGTAATATTGCGTACAACTGCCTCGACCGCCACGCGAACACTTGGCGCCGAAACAAAGTCGCGATCATCTGGGTCGGAGAGAACGGCGAGGAACGCATCTTCACCTATGGGGAACTCTTACGCCAAGTGAATCGCTGCGCCAACGCGCTCAAGGCGCTGGGGCTACAAAAAGGCGACCGCGTCACCATCTACCTCCCGAAGATTCCTGAACAAGTCGTCGCCATGCTGGCCTGTGCCCGCATCGGCGTCATTCACAGTGTGGTGTACTCCGGCTTCAGCGCCCCGGCCCTCGCGAGCCGCATTCAGGATGCCGAAGCGCGCCTCGTCATCACGGCCGACGTCGGATACGATCGCGGAAAAACGATCAACCTCAAAGGCGTCGTCGATGATGCCGTGCGAACCTGTCCCTCCGTAGAAAAAGTCGTGGTGGTGCGGCGTGAGTCGCTGGGGGTCGCCCTCGCGGCGCCGAAAGAAATCGATTGGGTCGAATGGCTGAAGGGGCAAACCGCCGTCTGCCCAGCAGAACCCCTCGATTCGGAAACCCCGCTCTACATTCTCTATACGTCAGGAACCACTGGAAAGCCTAAAGGTGTCGTGCATGTCCACGGCGGGTACATGGTCGGCACCTACATCACGACGAGATACGTATTCGATCTCAAGGAAGAAGATGTCTATTTCTGCGTGGCCGATCCCGGCTGGGTCACGGGACATAGTTATATTGTCTACGGCCCGCTCCTAAATGGCGCAACCATCCTCATGGCCGAAGGCAAGCCCGACTATCCCAATCCCGGCCGCTGGTGGGACCTGATCGAACGCTATGGCGTCTCAATTTTCTACACCACACCCACGGCCATCCGATTGCTCATGAAATACGGCGAGGACTGGCCCAAAAAGTCCGATCTCTCGACACTGCGCATTCTCGGAAGCGTTGGCGAACCCATCAACCCGGAAGCCTGGGAGTGGTTCTATCGTGTCACCGGCAGCGACAAACCCATCATGGACACCTGGTGGCAGACCGAGACCGGCTCGATCTTGATCACGCCCCTCCCCTCCGTGCCACTGAAGCCAGGCTCCGCCACCCGCCCGTTTCTCGGCATTGAAGCCGACGTGGTGGATAGGGAAGGCAAGAGTCTCCCCAATAATGCCGGCGGGTTTGCCGTCATCAAGAAGCCCTGGCCTTCGATGATGCGGACGATCTACAAAGATCCCGACCGCTACA
>CAZBNV010000085.1:0-16592 GCA_964493335.1 uncultured Nitrospira sp. | reverse complement strand
TCGATGGATTGATCCACATTTCCGACATGTCTTGGACGAAACATATCAAGCATCCCTCGGAGCTCTTCAAGAAGGGCCAGAAGGTCGATGCGGTGGTCATTCGAATCGACAAGGAGAAGGAACGGCTCTCGCTGGGCTACAAACAATTGTCGCGCGATCCATGGGAAGAGCAAATCCCAAACAAGTATCAGGTCGGGGATAGCATTACCGGTAAGGTGAGCAAGATCGCCGATTTCGGGCTCTTCATTGAATTGGACGGCGACGTTGAAGGTCTGATCCATATCAGCGAAGTCGGCCTTGATGCGAATGTTCGCATGGAAGAGAAGTTCAAGCCAATGGATGATGTGACGGCGAAGATCATCAAGGTCGATCGAGACGAGCGCAAGATTGCGCTCAGCCTGCGCGATCACCAGATGGATAGTGATCGGCGACAAGTGGATGAGTTCCACGCTGCTCAGGGTGGGTTGGATCAGACCCTGGGGCGAGCAGCCAAGCAAAGCCGGAAGCGGAATCAGAACGATTCCGAAGCTTAGGTGGCTGGAGATTCAATGGGCCCACAAGCAGAGATCACCGGCAAGCCGAAGCGGAGCATCGTGCGCCGGATTGTCTGGTCCATCGTCATCGCGGGAGGAGCGCTGCTTCTGTTGAACGCGCTCCTCCCCGACCTTGATCTTTCAGGGCAGGAACGTGTCGCGCTTATTCGTATCGAGGGAGTGATCCTCGATGCCCAGGCGACGATCAGCGAATTGAAGCACTACAGTGAGAATCCGTTGGTCAAGGCGATCGTCTTGCGCATCGACAGCCCTGGAGGAGGTGTCGTTCCGTCCCAGGAGATTCATGATGCTGTGAAGCGGGTGAAGAATAAGAGCAATAAGGCAGTGATCGCTTCGATGGGGACGGTGGCTGCTTCGGGAGGCTATTACATCGCCGCCGCCACAGACCGTATTATCGCCAATCCTGGCACGCTGACGGGGAGTATTGGCGTGATCATGGAAATGGCGAACTTCGAAGGGCTGTTGAAAAAGATCGGCGTGGAAGGCGTGGTGATCAAAAGCGGGCGATTCAAGGACGTCGGGTCGCCGTTGCGAAAAATGAGCGACGAAGAACGCAAGCTGTTGCAGTCCGTCATGGACGATGTGCATCATCAGTTCATTCAAGCGGTGGCCGACGGACGGTCTTTGGAGCTGTCTGATGTAGAGCCCCTGGCGGATGGACGTATCTTCACCGGGCGTCAGGCGAAAGAGGCCCGATTGGTCGACGAATTGGGCGATCTTGATGATGCGATCCACATCGCGGCAGATATTGCCGGCATGGAAGGGGAGCCGAAGGTTGTGGAACCGCGCAAGCGGTTTTCATTTCGGGATATTATCGAGTCGCGTTGGTCGTCGGTATTTCCGAAGCTGGAGCTAGAGACCGGCGTCAAACTGAAATACCTGATGGCGTTCTGAGCGGCCGGATCGCCTTCGGTAGGCAGCTGCAATTCACAGCCGAACGTAACCCCCACCCACGAGGAGAGGGACGATGACTAAAGCGCAGATTATCGAGCGGGTTTCGGAACAGGTGACGACCCTGACGAAGCGCCAAGCCGAGGTGGTCGTGAATACCATTTTCGACTGTATTCGTGATTCACTTCGAAGCGGCAATAAGACGGAAATTCGCGGGTTCGGCAGCTTTCGTCTCCGTGCGAGACGCATGAAGGAAGGCCGCAATCCCAAGACGGGGGCGACGGTTGCCGTACCGGCCAAGCGCGTGCCGTTTTTCAAAGCCGGCAAGGAACTGAAGGAATTACTCAATAAGTAACAGGGGTGATACCGTGGCAGAGGCACCAAACATAACAGCCCAAGAGGTTCGGTGGACTGACGGGGCGTTGAAGCGTATGGAACGCGCGCCGCTGTTTTTGCGCGGAATGGTTCGCCGTCTGGCCGAGAAAAAGGCGCGGGAATTAGGGTACGGCGAAATTACCGAAGAGATCCTCGACCAGTTCAAGGGTCAAATGATGGGAACCATGGGCGGCGAAGGCGGCATGGCCGAGGCTGCCGACCAAATGGCGAAGGGACAATTGCCCTGGACTGCCGCCGCGAAGGAGCGCCTGGCTGCTGTCCCGGAGTTCATGCGGGGCATGATCAAGCAAATTGCCGATGAGATCGCTCGCAAAGGCGGTCACATGGAAGTCAACGTCGACCTGTTCGAAAAGGTCGAAGCCCTGGGAGACATCCGCGAGCGAGAGTTGCCGCCGTTGGAATGGACCGAAGGCGCGCTGGGACTGCTTCAACAGAAGATCAAAGAGTCGCCCCCGATCGCCATGGACTTCGTCAGCGATATGATCCGGCACGACACCGAGGAGCTGGCGAGGGAGAAGGGGCTCACGCGGATTGACGAACAGGCCGTGGTAAATTTGTGGGAAGCGCCGCAGGAGCGCGTGACATGGAGCGACGAAGCGTGGAAGCGTCTCCAAACCTCACCTGACTTCGTCCGTAGCGGTATTCGCAAAGCGGCGGAGCGGAGGGCTCGGAAACTGGGCTTAAAAGAAGTTGATTCCGACCATCTCACCACGTTCCGCAACCAGGCCATGATGAAGGCTGTGAAGCGCATTCGTTCGTTTGGTTACAACGAACTTACGTTCGACGCCTTTGATACGGCCCTGGAAAAAACGAAGCGGCTTCAAGGCAACGATCAAGCGGAAAAAAGACTCCAGGAAATTCGCTCGCACTTCAGCGATCCCGATACCAAGAAGCCAGACGGCGGGACCCTTGGGGCCGATTTGATGGGACGGTTCAGAAGGTTTCTCAAAGGGGAAGGATCCCTCTAGGAGATTAGTCGAATTCCCTGTTCCCCCCTCACGCGTGTGCTTGGCGTCTCGCCGACGGATCATGGATGTTCTAGATCCCACGACAGGTATGTCCGATGAGCCCGAGATGTTGCGCAATCTGCGTCTCAGACGTCTGGTTACGTCCGGGGGGAAGAGCCAACCAGGCGACCCCGTTAGAAGTTAGGACCGCTCACAGATCGATAGACTCCAGAACGCCAGAAAAATTCGGGAGAGCCTGCGAGAGATGACCTGTGTCTAGTGAGTCGTGAGGGCGCCAGGCCAGAATTTGTGCCGGATTTGCGGCAGTGGTTCGCTGTCAAAATTGGGGATATCGTAGAGGCAACGATCGATGGTCGAGACCTCGTCTTCCGTGAGCTCCAGTTGGATTTGCTTCTTCCAGAACTGATCCAGCGCCAAGTAATCGTTCGAGGTCGGTTTCTCGGCTAAGAGCGCTTGCATATGCTTAAATCCCTCTGTATCGACACCGGGCACGCGACCGTTGTTGCGATCGATGCACCACTTCAGGACTTCTGCGACACCATACATTGATAAGGGAATTGTAACTTTGCTCATGGGCTCCTCCTCAATACTTAGCGGCATTGTAGCCTAAGAGCTCGACTCTTTTCAAAGGGGCGAAAGGCCTATGCAAAGACGGTACATTCGGAAGAGTGCTTGCGGGAGCCGCCAGGACGATGGTGGCGACGAGGTTTCATTGCGAAGCGAGATGGCCCTCTGTATACTCCGCTCGACGCATGAAAATCGGGAGCGGCGAAGCATGGACTTGGCCGAAATGTCATGCCTTTTTCATCGAGATGGATATGAGCGGCAGATTTTGCGACCTCAGGTTGCCACCGATGGGTATCGGTCTCACGCTGCTGGCCGGCTGGCTCATCCTGTCCGGCTGTTCGAAGTCCGATCCATACGTCCCGCCTGACCCCTTTTATTATTTTGCCAGTTATGCGGTCGGAAAGAATCCGACGACGGTGACGCCGGCCGACTTCAATCGCGATCAAATTACGGATCTCATCACGACCAATATTTCGAGCAACACGATTTCGATCCTCTTTGGTGTCGGCGACGGTACCTTTCATGATCAGGTTCAGGTGCGAGTATGCCAGGAACCCCGTTCCCTTGCCGTCAACGATTTTAATCAAGATGGCCAGCTTGATCTGGTGCTGGCCTGCTCGGGGAGTGATCAGGTTTCGATCATGTTCGGTCGAGCCAACGGAAAATTTGAGGACGGGCCTCAGTATCCGGTGCACCGCACGCCGGTGTCCGTTGCCAGCGAGGACGTCAATGGTGATGGCCATCCGGACTTAGCGGTGGCCTTGCGCAACGATAAGGTGAAGATTTTTCTCGGGAGCGCTAAAGGCGAGTTTCGCCCAGGCGTTCAGTATGAGTATGGCGATACGCCCACCTCGGTGGCGCTCAAAGATCTCAATCAAGACGGCAAGCCGGAACTGATTGTGACGAATGGGGGACCGATGTTGAGTGCGGTGTCTGTATGGATCGGCAAGGGCGACGGGACGTTTCGAGACCCCAAGGATTATAAGACCGGACGGCGACCATTGGGTGTCAGTTTTGCCGATTTCAACAACGACCTCATGCTCGATCTCTTGGTGATCAACGGCGAAGGGGATAGTTTCACCACGTTTTTGGGGAACGGCAATGCCACCTTTCAACCAGGAAAGGATTCCGGCGCCGATGCCAGTCCGAACTTCGGGATGGCGCGCGACTTCGACGGCGATCATATCGCCGATGTGGCCATCGTCAACCTACAATCGACGGATCTCTCGATCCTCTTTGGTCGGGGGGATGGCACCTTCAATTACCCGCCGAGAAATTATCGGACGAAGTCCGGCCCGTTTGCCGTGGCGAGTTATCGCGTCTCTGCCGACAATGAAGAAGAACCCGGCCTGGTGACGGCAGACAATGGTGCCGGCAGCGTGTCGATCTTCCTGCATCACGGACGAAAGGGGCAGATTCGGACCAGCCACACCGCGGAGTAAGACGCAATTCATGTTCGTGGCGATTCAACCGAAGAGGGAGATAGGCAGATTGCTTGACACCCTGGTAGGGCTCGGCTAGAGTTCGAAAAGGCTGTCGGACATGGAGCCGCGCCATTTTCAGCCAACAGACCGCGGGGGCTCGTGCGATCGTTTTTGTGGTGGTTTTGCATGGGCTGCCTGACGACGTTGGCAGTCTTGATGGTACAAGGCGGGGTGCGCGATCTGGTCTCTGGGGCCAATCCCACGGGCAGCGCAGGCGCGCTCCTCTCCTTTGGTACTACGATATTCGGGGGCGGACTCTTGGCCGGTTGCGTTGCCCTCATCCTCAATCGTCTCCGCTAAATAGAATAACGATATTGGTATCGGTCTGAGAGGTAGACCGAGACGCCGGTGGACCGGATCAAAGGGACTCTGACCGCACAATGCATTGTCTACGCTGCAAAGGATTCATGATGGTGGAGCGTCATTACACGCTCATGAATCGCCGGCTGTACGCGCGCTGCTTGAATTGCGGATTTTGGATCGACCTGGCGGATTTGCTGCGGTTTTTTCATAAGGTGATTGAAAGTAGCTTGCGTGGCGCGAAAGTCAGAGAAACCTATACCCTGTGACAACCAGACTTAGTCCGGACGTCACGAGAAAGCACAGACAATCCGCATGAAATACTCACCTCACGTCCTGTCGATCTGTGTCAGCGCCTTCCTGGCCTTGCTTTCGACCATATGGAGTGCCCCGGCCTTGGCGCTCGACAGCGATGTGGACGACGAAGTGATCACTGTTCCGTTCGATCCCAAGCCGGTTCCTTCCGCCAAACAAGCGCACCATTCGCTGCGGTGGCGGCACGTTCCAGCCCACAGCATTTTGCTCAAGGAATTGAAGACCGGGACGACTCTCTATCAATTCGAAAGCGAGAAAAAGCTGTCCCCTGCCAGTTTGACGAAGATTATGTCCGCGTTGGTCATTCTGGAATATGGCCATCTCGACGATGAGGTGACCGTCAGCCCCAAGGCCGCACGTGCGCATAAGACGCACTTGCGTTTACGGACGGGCCAAATCTTTCGGCTCGAAGACTTGCTGAAGGCCATGTTGATTGTGTCTGCGAATGATGCCTGCTTGGCGGCCAGCGAGCATGTTGGCGGAGACGAAGAGCGATTTGTGGATCTCATGAACGCGAAAGCCGCCGCGCTGGAATTGCACAATACACATTTCAGCAACGCCTGCGGGTTTGATGCACCGGGACACTATTCCACAGCGGAAGACCTGGCCAAATTGAGCGAGGTTGCTCTGCATCACCCCGTGTTCAAGGAATTGGTCCGTGAAGAGCGGGAAATCATCATGCCGATCAACGAACATCGCGCCTATGTGTTGCGTACGACCAACCGTTTGCTCGGCCGTATCCCTGGCGTGCAGGGTGTGAAGACGGGGTTCACGTCCAAGGCCGGCCGATGCCTCATTGCCAAAGTGTCGCAGAACGGCAGCGATCTGCTGCTCGTTATTCTCAACTCAAATCGTCGTTGGAATACCGCGACCAGCCTCATCAACTACGGACTTCGGCTCAACTACAGCCGTTCCGGTGTCCCGCAATAGTTGCTAGGTCATTCGGCGAGGCACGTTCCATCCGCACCCGACACTGCTCTATTCCGAGACGAACGCCACTTGCATGGCGAAGGCACGCCGGGGTTGTGATGATGAAGACAAGAGAGTCGTTCGCGCAACGTGAGACGAGGGGAGATCAGTGGGGAATCGAGAACTCCACATTGACGTCCTTGCCGAGGTAATTCACTTGGAAACCCTGCTTGTCGTAGGCGAGCATCGCGCCCATTACATTTTCGTCGCCGTAATCTTCCTTCCCAAGTAATTTGCGCACATCGTCAGGACTTTCACTATTCAACACGTTGCGGAAGATGCCCCGTGTCTTGTAGGCGAAGCGGTTGTTGATGAAAATGAGATCGACTTTGCCGTCCTGCACGCGAACCCCTGCCATTGGACCGGTCGGTTTTCGTTGATCGAGAAGGAATATAAACGTCGCTTCCTGCTCCGCCTTGATGCCCGCGATTTTTTCATTCACCAGCACATCGAGGGCCTTTCCCTCGGCATCCCCTAACTTGACGCCGAACAGCGATACTTCTTGGCTCGTGATTCCCTTGGGGTCGGTCAGGTCATTTTTGCTGAGTTCGTACGGCTCGGCGCTCACTATGGCAGCGAGACAAAGGGAAATCATCGTCGCCATGACGGCCGTGAACGCCCACTTGCGCTGCATCATGAATGCCTCCTTGGAACGGGTCGGTACACGTTGGATCGTCCTGAGATGGGTGTCGGATTTCGAGAAGTGGCTCAGACGACAGGGCATTTTATCTAACGGGCAGTCTAACTTTCTAGGTAGCCGCTGCGTGTCAATCCTGGCGGCGTGTAAAGTGTAAGGATCGCTTAGGCACAAGTCGTTCTAGCCGGCCTTAGGCGCTCCTATCTTGGTCGACACAAGCATTGACTAGCTCTGATGACGGCTGGGCATGGACCTGAAGCTGAATGTCCGGGAAGCGTTGCTGGAATCGAGAAACAAGCGGAGCGATCAAATAAGAGGAGGCAGATCACCACGGCCGACTTCGGAGCCCTCGTGCAGGATCTTGTGGCTACGCTCGACACGTTCAATGTTCCGTCGAAGGAGAACCATGAGCTATTGAGCCTGTTCGGTGCCATGAAACACGATATCGTCGAGGTGCCGTAACGCAGGGGGAATGGTGTCTCGGGAGAGATATTAGTCTGGTCGACCCGAGTGGGCGAGCGCGGTCGCCAGTTGTCGAAGGCGGCGGAAATATTCCAGGCTGTCTTCGTGGAGATCGTCGAGCAACGCATCGAGATCGGCGACGCAGTCTTCTAAGATCAGGATACGTTGACTGTCCAATCCCTCCGGTCCATCGAGATAGAACACGGCGCAACCACCGATGACGGTATCCAAGGTCATCAACTGACCTTCATTCGGGCTGGAAAACTGCGGCCAGCCAGCTCGGCTATGGGCTTCCCATAAAGAGGCGATAGATTGATGACTCATGATGGATGTCGCGATGAATAGCACATCGGGTCGGTCGTTATCGCGTCAGTAACCCTAACGCATGCAGAAGTAGAACGGCAAGCGTGCAGAGTCCGAGTCCGATGAATCGATAGTCGATCGCCTCGCGGGAGAAGCACCAGCTCAGGAGGGATATGCGCCATGCAAGAGGCCCCCACGCGAGGAAGGCACTCTTGATGCCCATCGCGCCGCCCGCGATCCACCAGAGAGGCTGATAGGGGAGCTCTGAGGAATAGACGACCAGGGTGACAGCGAGGCACACCCCCACGGCTTGCCAGCGAAGGAGGTGTGGGCTCTGTTGAAGCGATTCCTGAACCCTTCGAATCACCAGTAGGGGAAAGCACAGCAGGGCAAGACCGTCCGCCATCCAGATCCCGGCAAGCGCCGCAAGGAGATAGCGTGTCATTGTGGGCTACAGCGTCCAGGCATAGCATCAGGCTAAGGGTAGAGTCCTCGATGGAGATGCGCTTGGGCCACCTTGTCGATCCCCGACATTAAAGCCGCCATTCGCATCGTCGTACGTTTTTCGACTGAAAAGTGTAAGGTTCTGTGAAAAGCACTGGTGATGATGTCCTGTAGTCGCTCTTGAATGTCTTTGGCTTTCCAGAAGAAACGCTGCACATCCTGCACCCACTCAAAATAGGACACGATGACGCCCCCGGAATTAGCCAGAATATCGGGAATGATAAAGACGCCGTTCTCGGTCAAGATACGATCAGCCTCTAAGGTCGTCGGCCCGTTCGCTCCTTCGGCGAGGATCCGGCAGCGCAGTTTGCCGGCGTTCGCTGCGGTGATTTGCTCGGAGAGCGCGGCGGGAACCAATACGGTGCAGTCCAGTTGAAGCAGCTCCTCATTGGTAACGGGCTCCCCCAGGGTGATTTCGCCGAGCGGTTGGTGCTGCTCTCGATACCGGCGCAGCAGCTCAGGAGTATCGAGACCGTTTGAATTGTAGATCCCGCCGCATTCATCGCTCACGGCGATCACTCGCGCCCCCGCCTGCTGCATGATTGCGGCCGTGTGGGAACCGACGTTGCCGAAGCCCTGAATCGCGACGGTGGTGTCGGTCACATCGAGCTTCAGATGCCGCAGTGCTTCCAGTGTGACATAGACCACGCCGCGGCCTGTCGCCTCCTCGCGGCCGAGGCTGCCACCGATTGACAGCGGCTTGCCCGTCACCACCCCTTGCACGGCATACCCGACTTGCTGGCTGTAGGTGTCCATGATCCAGGCCATGACTTGTTGGTCTGTTCCCACATCTGGGGCAGGCACATCCTTATCCGGCCCGATCAGCGGGAAAATTTCCGCCGCATAACGGCGGGTCAGGCGCTGCAGCTCGCCGCGACTCAATAGTTTGGGATCCACTCTTACGCCGCCCTTGGCGCCGCCGTAAGGAAGGTCCGCCAGCGCGCATTTCCACGTCATCCACATAGAGAGCGCCGCGACTTCACCAAGGTTCACCCCGGGATGATACCGGATGCCACCCTTCGACGGACCGCGTGCCGTGTCATGTTGGACGCGATACCCGGTAAAGACCTCTACGTGCCCGTCATCCATTTTTACCGGGATACTGACGATCAGCGACCGCTGCGGCATCTTGAGGCGTTCGCGGAGGTTGGCATCCAGGTGCATCGCTTCCGCCGCCTCATTGAATTGGGCCACGGCGAGGCGAAAGGTATGGGTATCGAGTTCATTCATCGCGTCACTCCTCATGGCTGAATTGCGCATTGATGGGGCTCGTCACGAGCGGCACCGCCGGAGGCTCCATGAGGGAACTACAATCATCCGGGCCGAGGCTGTGAGTCCAGGTCAGATGAAATCGTTCAGCAAAGATGGCGGCGATCCGCTGCTGGACGGCTTGCATGTCCGGAGCGGTCCCCAGAAGAGCCGCCATGGTGATGACACGGCAGTCCGCAATTCCGCAAGGGATAATATGAGAAAAGGGCCTCAGATCCATGGAGACATTCAACGCAAAGCCATGCGTCGTGATGCCCTGTGAGATGCGTACTCCGATAAAGGCGATTTTCGACGGACGGCTGCTCCCGACCCATACACCCGGCAGGCGCTCGAGGCGATAGCCGGAAATCCCCCACTCGGCCAAGGTGGCGATGAGAATTTCCTCCAGCCGGTGGACATAGGCTTTGGGACCTGCGCAGTGCTCGGAGAGTCGAAGGATCGGGTATCCGATCGCCTGACCAGGCCCATGGTAGGTAATCGACCCGCCCCGTTCGGTTCGAATAACCGGGATGCGGGTCTGTTCTGTGAGTTGTGCTTCCCCAGGCCAGTGCCCCTCTTGAGTTGTGCGCCCCACGGTGAAAACCGGATCATGCTCCATGAGCAAGAGGAGATCACGGCAACGGTCGGCCGCACGTTCGGCTCGGCAGGCGCGTTGCAGGCTCCAGGCGGCTTCGTAAGGAAAACGCTCGCAGAGGACCAGTGTCCCGGCCTGAGGAGCATCAGCGCGTTCCCGCTCTATCGAGGGCATGGATGCGTTTCCAGGTTCAGTCTCAATGGGGTGATCGGACATCATGGGTGAAGCTGGGGAGGGCGGGATCGCGAGACCGTGATCGTCGCCGTGCCGGATTTCCCTTGTGCCGTGATCTGAAAGGCCATCTGGTCACTCGCGCTTCCAACGGCGTGCCAGAAGTCCCCGATGTTGTAGATTGGATGATTGTCGATCCCAGTGACCACGTCGCCGGATTGCAATCCGGCCTGACCGGCCGGTTTCGCCGGGTCCACCTGAAGGGCCAAAATCCCTCGATCACTTTCGAGATCGAAACTTGCGGCCACACTGGGCGTGACAGTCACAGGAATCAAGCCGAGGTCAGGACGCAACACCGACCCGCGCACGATCATGGATTGGATAGCGGGCAGGATGGCCTCCATGGCGATGGCATAACTGATCGCTTGCGCAGATGGCGCAATCGCGACATTGATCCCGATGACGTGGCCGTAGCGATCGACCAAAGGACCACCGCTGTTGCCGGGGTTGATGGCGGCATCCGTTTGGAGCAGATCATACAGAGTCTCACCTTCTGGGGTCAGAACTGAACGGTCGATCGCGCTGATCACGCCCACTGTGACGGTTGATCCTCCCTTTAAAGCGAGAGGATTGCCGATGGCGATGACGGTTTCTCCGATCTCGACCGGGACCTTCCGACTGAATTCCGCCGGCACCAGCTCGGGAGCCGTAATTCTGACCAGGGCAAGATCGAGCAGAAAGTCACGCGCGACGACGCGGCCGGGCGTGAGCCGACCGGTCGATAGCCCCACCACGACGCTGGTCACACCTTGCACCAGATGATTATTGGTGAGGATGAATCCGCCAGGGTCCAGAATGACGCCTGACCCTGAGCCTGGCGGGGCTCCGTGCTGTGACCCCCCTGAGGGAACGCCGCGTGTGAGGATCGTGACGACCGAGGGACGGACCTTCGCCACTGTAGCTGGCACCGACAATTCTTTCTGCGATGGTTCAACGGTTTCCGGTTGGCCAAAACTCTTAGACGGGGTATTCGCGCTGAACAAGCACAGTGAGAGAACGCCCACGGCCAGCCATCTTGTGTGAGATCGGTGGCCGGCAGGGCGGTTGTAGGAGCCTGTAACCATGGGGGAACACGTTCCTCCGTCGACGCATTCTCTCACAATAGGGCGGAGGGCGAAAGCGCTCGCAAAACAACACGGGCGAGGTGGATGACCTCGCCCGCATCGTAGACACTGCACCGCTTGATGTCCGCGTTACTTGAGCGCGGCAAACATCTCCTTGACCACGGGGGTCTTGAGTTTCTTGAGCGCCTTGGCTTCGATCTGGCGGATGCGTTCGCGTGTCACCGACAGATGTTGCCCGACTTGTTCGAGGGTGCGCGCCTGATCTTCGCCGATGCCGAATCGCAGGCGGATGACGATTTGTTCTCGGGGCGTCAAGGTGCCCAGGATTCGATCCATTTCGCGCGTGAGTTCTGTGCGATTGACCAGCGCGTCCGGCGGCACCGCCTGATGATCGGGTAACAATTCTCCGAGTTCCGTTCCGCCATCGCCCACGCGATGTTCCAGCGCCACCGGTTCCTGGAAGGCCTGAATGGTTTCATGCAGGCGATCGGGTCGCATGCGCATGCTCAACGCGACTTCCTCTAACTTCGGCTGACGTCCCAGTTGCTGCACGAGGCGACGAGAGGTTCGAAGAATCCGGTTGGAGGCTTCCGTCTGGTGTACGGGAATTCGAATCGTACGCGACTGATCGGCCAGCGATCGGGTGATCCCTTGACGGATCCACCAGGTGGCGTAGGTGCTGAATTTAAATCCCTTTCGGTGTTGGTACCGTTCGGCTGCTTTCATCAATCCGATATTGCCCTCTTGCACCAAGTCGAGCAGCGTGAGTCCGCGTCCGGTGTAATGTTTGGCTACATTCACGACCAACCGGAGATTGCAGCGGACTAACTCATCCTTGGCGGTTTCCAGGGTGATGCGCGATGTCCGTAATTGTTCCAGACACGCGTCCAATTCTTTCTGCGCCGCGGCAACCTTTCCTTCGGCGGCTGCCATCTGTCGCAGATCTGCGAGCGCAGCGTCTGCCTGATTGAGAACCGTGGCCGACAGCCCGCTTAGGCGGCGCACGGTCTGCAGCGTTTGGATGGCCTCCGTGATAGCGGGTGTTCGTTTAAGGCGACCGGCAGCTTTCACCGCTTGCTGGAGCGTATGTCGAATTTGCCTCGTGCCAAGGTCAAGTTGCTTGGCCAAGGCAATCTCTTCATCCCGTTCGAGTAGGCCGCGTTCGCCGAATGAACGAAAGTATAATGATTCCAAAAGAAATGGTGAGGATGCCGAGCGCGATACTTTCGCCGGCGCCTCTGTCTCTGCTTGAGTTTCCGGTTCCGGCTGGTCGTCGGGGTCCTGAGCAATGCTGTCCAGTAAGCCGCTGGCTTCCGGATCATCCGCATCCGGGTCAACCTGCGACACCACCGCCGGCTCTATATCGTCTTGAAGTGCGAGCGCATGTTTCATTGTCATTACCCCCCTCTTCCCCCATCGTGGGAAGGTTAGCTATGTGACTGCTTGAAGAGGCTAGTAGCCATCAATAAATTAGAGACACATATCTCCGAAAAGGATTCGGCCCAGAGGTCTCAGGCTTGCGGTGCCCCCCTGAGAGAATCTTACGAGACAAACTCAAGATTGGATGGCTTGTTAAAGAGATAGGGATGTTCGCCGAACTGTCAAGAGGATCGTGGCGCGCACCGGCTGTGCCCGGTGCGGGAGGATGAAGGAAGAGGCTAGAACAAAGCGCGGCTCGTTCGGTTGAAAACCCGTCGGCAGTCTCCTAGAATGCCGAACTATGTCACAACTGAAAAATAGCGAACGGGTTCATCTGGTGGACAAGAAGGGCCGACACTATGCCTTGACCTTGAAAGCCGGGGATATCTATCACTTTAGCGGCGAGACCATTCCTCACGATGAACTCATCGGCAAGCCGGACGGGTCGATCGTGACCCTGTCGAAGGGGAAGCGATTTCTGGCGTTGCGGCCGACGTTTGGGGAGTATGTCCTCAAAATGCCCCGCGGGGCGCAGGTGTTGTACCCCAAAGACCTCTCATTGATTCCCATGTGGGCCGATGTGTATCCCGGCGCCCGGGTGTTCGAGGCCGGCACAGGATCGGGAGCGCTCACGATGGCATTGTTGCGCGCCGTGGGGCCGACCGGCCTGGTCGTGACTTATGAAGCCCGCGATGATTTCGCCCATACGGCGCTCACCAACATCGAACGCTACATGGGCCCCGTGTCGACTCTCATGCCCTGTCGAAAGAATGCCTACGAGGGGATCGACGTACTCGAAGACGGTCGTCTGTTTGATCGTCTTGTGCTGGATTTGCCGGAACCATGGCAAGTCGTGCCGCATGCGGCGAAGGTGTTACGTTCCGGCGGCATTTACCTGAGCTTTGTTCCGACCGTGCCACAGGTCATGCAAACCGTCGACGCGCTTGAACGCACCGCGGTATTCGGCATGATCGAGACGTTTGAAACGCTGCTGAGAACCTGGTCGATCCAGGGCCGCAGTGTGCGCCCGGACCATCGCATGGTGGCGCATTCGGGGTT
Source organism: uncultured Nitrospira sp. (assembly GCA_964493335.1). Lineage (GTDB taxonomy): Bacteria > Nitrospirota > Nitrospiria > Nitrospirales > Nitrospiraceae > Nitrospira_A. The sequence goes on along the minus strand of CAZBNV010000085.1, from coordinate 2,626 downwards.
TCTGACCGTTGCGAGAAAGGTCGAGGCCGGTTGGTGGTCGCAGGCCGGCAAGACGGCGGTGACAGATGCAGCCGGGGAAGGAACTCACGAAGAGGGCGAAGGGGAGGAGTCGCGAGCATGAATCGGTTACAGGGGAAGGTGGCCATCATTACCGGTGGCAATGCGGGAATCGGAGAGGCCATCGCGAAATTGTTCGCGGATGAAGGCGCCTCCGTCGTGGTGACCGGCCGGCGGAAGGAAGAGCTTGACCGTGTCGTGAAGGGCATCGGCGTGAATGGCGGACGGGCGCTGGCCGTCACCGGGTCGGTCACGGATGAGGCGCATGTGCAGGATGTGGTCGCGCAGACGATGCGCACCTTCGGCAAGCTCCATATTCTGGTGAACAATGCCGGGATCGGCGATTTCGGCAAGCGCTTGCATGAAACGGACGATGCGACCTGGCTGAAGGTGTTGGACATCAATCTCACGGGAGTCTTCCGAATTACCCGCGCGGCGGTGCCGGAACTCATCAAGAGTGGCGGCGGAGCGATCATCAATATTTCCACGGTGGCCAGTCTGGTCGGGATTCGCGGCCTCCCGAGTTATGCCGCATCAAAAGGCGGGTTGGATGCGCTGACCAGGGCCATGGCTGTCGATTACGCGCAGGATAATATCCGGTGCAACGTGGTGAATCCTGGTTTGATAGATACCCCCATGGCGGCGCCCTTGATGGCCAATCCCGCCAACCTCGAGCCGATTCTCGCGCAGTACGCCATCCATCGACCAGGCAAGCCGGAAGAGGTCGCGAAGATGGTGCTGTATCTGGCCTCCGATGATGCGATGTGGGTAACCGGCCAAACCTTCCCTATCGACGGCGGCATGACCATCAGTAAGGGGTAAGCGATCGACGGCAGCTCTGGACAATGACCGCTGTTGGCTACGACATTGAGTTGTCGGCGGGGCGAACGCGGTGAAGGATTTGAAGAAAGATGATCACGTGACGGTACTGTAATAGGTGCAAGGATCTCAGTACGTGGCACTCAAGGTGTTGCTCTCGAAGTAGGAAGCATTTGCGTATGGCCATCACAGCTCAGACTCAATGGTGCGGCATCATCGGGAATCCGGTCGAGCATTCGCTCTCACCGGCGATTCACAATGCAGCCTTTCAGAAGATGGGGCTGGATCTGGTGTACTTGGCGTTTCGCGTCGAACATCTTGCTGACGCGCTGAATGGCGTGCGGGCACTGGGTAATGCGCGAGGGCTGAGCGTCACGATCCCTCATAAAGTGGCGGCGATTCCGTTTCTGGATGAGGTGGAACCCACGGCCAAACACATCGGCGCGATCAACACCGTCGTGGTTGAGGACGGAAAATTGAAGGGGTACAACACGGATGCCTCCGGCGCATTACGCGCGTTGAAAGAAGGCGGGGCCTTGCTCGACGGCCACCGGGTTCTGATATTGGGTTCAGGCGGAGCTGCCAGGGCGATTGCCTTCGCGCTGGCGACGGGAGCGGGGATCGCCGGCCTGACGATTTTGGGCATCGAAGAGGTTGAGCGACAGAAGCTTGTGAAGGACCTGCGAGCCAAGACAGGGATTCCCATCGAAGATGGCCCGCTGACGTTGGACATGTTGCGCAACTGGGTGCCGCACGTACGCACCTTGATCCACTGTACGCCGGTCGGTATGCACCCTCGCGTGGACGAGTCCTGTGTGCCGGCGAACCTGTTCAGGCCGGAATTGACGGTGATGGACATCGTCTATAATCCACGGGAAACCAAGCTACTGCAGGAGGCGAAGGCGGCGGGCTGTCGGACCATTTCTGGGTTGGAGATGTTTCTCAATCAAGCCGTGCTGCAATTTGAACTCTGGACCAATCAGCCGGCTCCGGCCGACGTGATGCGGCAGGTCCTGGAGTCTCGCTTTGGAGCATGACGCACCCGCCCACGCGGATCAACGATCGGTGCCGGCTTCGCCATCCTTATGCAAGGACTCCCCCGTGAATCTCGTGTTGATTGGTTATCGGGGAACCGGCAAGAGCACGGTCGGCAAGGTGTTGGCCCGCAGGCTGGGGCGCCACGTGGTCTCGACGGATGCCGAGGTCGTGAAACGGGCGCAGCTCCCCATTCCTGAAATCGTGAAGCAGTTCGGGTGGGATCATTTTCGTGATCTGGAATCAGCGGTGTGCCGGGATTTTGCCGCACAGGAGCGGTTGATCATCGATACCGGCGGCGGCGCCATCTTGCGACCTGCGAACGTCGACGTGCTGCGACGCACTGGGACGCTCGTATGGCTCACGGCGACGGTGGAGACGATCACTCGCCGCATTGGTGGCGATACGCAACGCCCCTCGTTGACCGGCACGAAATCGTTCACAGGAGAAATTCGCGACGTGCTGACGGAACGCATCCCGAAGTATCAGGCGGCGGCCCATCATGTGGTACCAACCGATGGCGCCTCTACGGCCCAGGTGGCTGAGCGGATCCTGCAGCAAGTATTTCGTGGGTCAGCTGGGTAATTTGCGGTCGCCTTTTAGAAGGCGGAGCGCTCGGCATTCTTGACAACACCCGAGCAACGTGGTTCTTATACCGGCGCGCGCCCGTAGCTCAATTGGATAGAGCATCGGACTTCGGATCCGAGGGTTGGGG
>CAZBNV010000084.1:0-16881 GCA_964493335.1 uncultured Nitrospira sp. | reverse complement strand
GCTGTTGTTCAAAGGCATCGCGGTTATTTTCATTGCGGGGTCTGTCGATGAGAAGGACTTTCGTGTCCGGCCCACCCAGATCGGCCCACATCTTGAATTTCCCCGAAAACAACTCGGCCACCTCTTGCTTCGTGACTTCCTTCGTGAAATTCGACCGATGCACCATGATGGTAATGCCGTCCCAGGCAATTTGAAGGGACCGAAGACCGGCCTCCTCAGTCCCGGACACGGCGATTTTTGCCTGGTTGCTCTTCACCATCTCTATGGGTTTTGACTTGTCGTCGAATATGACGTCGAGATAGGCGCGGGGATTGGCTTTTTCGAAGGCGTGGGCCAGCGATTCCATCATGCGTTGTTCGGGGCCGTGACCGGCGATAATGAGCGATCCTGCCACCTCGGCTGAGGCCGGCAGTGCGATCAAGTAGAAGAGGGCGGCACAGACAAATCCGCTGATACGGGTGTACATGCTGAACGTTTCTTCCTATCGATCGTTGAGCCGGTGTGCTGCCCTGCCAGACGGCGTGAGGATGTGGGCGAAACAGGTAGCCGGCCTGTGCTAATTCTATTTCAAGAGCCGTTACCCTCGGTGGAGGTGGGTCTGCCATCACCTGAGATCATGTCCCCTGACATCATGTCCGAGGTGACATCCACCCGTTTGCCCATGGCGGGAGGCAGTTTGGAGAACCGATCCATCCGCTCATGCAGCATGTTGTAGGCCTGCATTTCCTTGAATCCGGTCTTATGGGTTCCCTTCACCTGGGAGGCAAAGGCGGACAGCACCCTCGTGGCGCCGATTCCTTTGCATTGCGGACAGGCGGTATCTTCAGGCCTCGCATGGATGGATTGAGTGGCCTCAAACTGGTGTGCGCATTGTTCGCAACGATATTCGTAGACCGGCATAGCCGACTCCTTGGATAAAGCCCCATGGCCGAGCGCCGGGGTGTAAGTCTGGATAAAGCGGTTCCCCTGCTGGTTACGCTTGACCCTGTGCATATCTTTGCACTATTGTACCGAAAACTTGTGCCGAAACGCGAGTCACAATTGGAGGAGTGTTTCAAATGCCCCTGTTAATTCGGAAGTACAAAGGCAACAGTGGTGTCATGCAGGAAGAACGTATCGACGATCCGGACCGGATCGAGCGCTACATGCGTCTCTTCGACGAGAAGGACGTCAAGAAATTGGAGACGGGCGTCAAGACCGTGATCGAGAAGGATGAGTGGCTGCTCCTGCCATAGGGCGACCTCCCGGTTTCATCACATCACCAGACGTTCATCATCGTCACTGATTCGCTGCGACAGGGCGCCTCGGGCGCAATTGCCCTTCTGCCTTTTCGCATGATAGGGTGACCGCCGGCGACAGTGACGCAGGCATTAGACGGGGTACCATGGTCTATTGGCTTCATATTGCACGGGCGATCGATCGAGTGACGCTTCACCGGGATCGTTGCTCGGAAGTGCCTTCCAGCGTCTCAAGCAGTGATTTCTGGGAGGGCGGCTGGTTCGATTACCCGGACAAGGAGCGGGCGCTCGCGGCTATGGAACAGGCCGGCACCAGTGATGAGCGCAAATGTGCGCTCTGTAAACCATAAGCCTGATGTGCCATGTCGAACGGAGTGGTATGGTGGGTCCTAGACGCTCTCGATACGTGTATTTCGCTATGTACTAGTTTCGCCTCTCATCTCTCTTCGCCATGCCTCAACTCGCGCTACTCCTCACCACATTTGTGTGGGGGGCGACGTTTCCAGCGACCAAAGCCGCACTCGAACAAATTCCTCCGCTCTCGTTTCTCTTCCTGCGGTTTTTCCTTGGCATGATCGTCGTGCTTGCGGTCCTGCTGCTCGCTCGACGGCGACTGGCGAAGGATGCGTTTACATTGCGGATCAGCCTGATCGCGACGGGCTGGCTGTTTCTGGGCTATGTGTTGCAGACGGTCGGCCTTCGCTTTACGACGGCATCCAATTCGGCCTTCATCACCGTGCTCTACGTCGTGTTCGTCCCTCTGTACCTGCGTCGTCTCGGTGTGCATACCTGGGTTTCCAACGGCATTGCGCTCGTGGGACTCTGGTTCCTTGTCCGTCCGACCGCTTCCGCCAACCTGGGAGATCTCTTGACGTTGGGGAGTGCCGCAGCCTTTGCCGCCCATATGGTCTGTTTGGAGCGCTATACTCGCGTGGCGGATTCAGTTTCCCTGTTCGCATGGCAGTTGCTGTTTATGACCCTCGCCATGTTGGGTACGATGTGGTGGGAGCATCCGACGGCATCGATGTTCGAGCCGACTCGCGTTTTGGTCGTCGGTTTGGTGGTCACCGGTGTTCTGGCGACGGGAGCGTTCGCCGTCCAGATGTGGGCGCAACGGCTTCTTCCCGCCCAGCAAGTGGCATTGGTGTTTGCCGCAGAGCCAGCCGTCGCAGCATGGCTGGCCTGGTATTTCCTGGGCGAGACCCTTGATGCACAGGGATGGTTTGGTAGCGCCATGATTCTCGGCGGTGTCTTGCTGGGGTCATGGGCGACAGGCGAGGTATCGCCGGCGCATCCCAAGTCTGCGCAGGCGCATTCGGAAGGAGGCTGACGTGGCTCAGAAATTCGGCAACAGCCGGTGGGTACAAGAGGGATTTTTCGATAATCGGCAGGACGGCACGGTCGTCGGCCGCGTCACGTTCGCAGTGTTGGGCCCCGTCGATTTTTATCTCGTCGGCAATGCTCGGGGAGAGGTGTCAGGCAAGGTGATTCGATTTAGGAATAGCCGATTCGCCGATGAGGACCTCGCCGGTCAGGTGTTGGGCGATGTGGAAATGCCTCAAATCGGCGAGGTGAGCTTGATTTCCTTCGACCCGCATCCGCATCTGTTTCCGCATCCCTACTTCGAATGGTTTTCGAAGCGCAAGAACCACTACCGCATCGAGCTGGTGCCGGAAGATGCGTGGATTGCGACTAAGCAGGAAGTCGAAGAGATTGATCCCATCAGCCGAGAGATTCGAGAGCGGTTGGTCTCTGAGTCGGGGCGTACCACCGAATCGGCTGATGAGTCGGAATGGGTGTAGATCGGTAAAGAGGCGGGCGCCGAGCGCCCGCCTGGATCTTGAACTACGCGAGTTTATTCTTGCCTTCCCGCACGTGCGCAGGTACTTCCCGAATATCCCAAATGAGTCCCACTGCTTGCAGTCCCCTCAACATGTAGTAGGTAATGTCGATTTCCCACCAATAGAAGCCCTGGCGGGTCGAGGCCGCGTAGTAGTGGTGATTATTGTGCCAACCTTCGCCGAGTGTGATCATGGCGAGGAGGAAGTTGTTCTTGCTGTCGTCCCCGGTTTTATAGCGCTGGGACCCGTACACGTGCGAAAGCGAGTTGATCGTGCAGGTGCCGTGAAGCAAGGCCACGGTGGAGACAAAGAATCCCCAAATCAACATCTGGGGACCGTTGGTGCCCAGGCTTGGAGCATAGGTCTCCAGCAACTTGCCCAAGCCGAACATCCCAAACCCACAGATCGTCGGGACGAGGGTATCGAATCGATCGAGAAACCGCAGCTCCGGAAATTTGGCAAAATCGCCGATGCTCTTCAGGCGCGGTGGGAAAAATTTCTTGGACGAGATCCAGCCGATGTGAGCCCACAGAAACCCACCTTGCCGTACTGAATGGGTGTCTTCCGGCTTGTCCGAATAAACATGGTGGTGGCGATGGTGTCCGCCCCACCAGAGTGGACCGCGCTGCGCACAAGAAGACCCAAGCAAGGCAAAGGCAAATTGACAGGCTCGCGAGGTCTTGAAGGTGCGGTGCGAAAAATAGCGGTGGTACCATCCCGTGATCGCAAACATGCGCACGAAATAGAAGGCGGCAGCTACGCCCACGGCCGTCCAGCTCCATCCGACGATGAACACGCCCAAGCAGAGCAGGTGAACAATGATGAGTGGGATGGCCCGTAACCAGTCTACTGAAGCTGGCGCATCATCGGTGCGGGTGAGGTCAACGCCGGCCCAGGAATCGAACCACCGTACGACGGTGAGCCAGGGAGCGTCACTCTTGGGTTGCTCAGCGTTTTTTGAGAGCTCACCACGTTCAGGTAAGGTGAGCGGCTGCAGATCACTACTCATGCCACCTCCACATTATTTATGCGAGTCTTTGAGTCTTAAGGATGCATTACCGAGGGGTCGCGCCGTGGTTCCACTGACGTCACTTAATCATCGCGGCGCTTGTGAGTGATACGATGGGGCAGGCCGCTGGATGCTTTGGGTTGTGTCGCTCACTTGAGCGATGTCACGTAGGCTCGGGTACACGTGTGATGATTATACACAGATTCACGGAAAAATGTCGTGAGTTTTTTTCGACCTGCAGGCCTGCGCTCCCCACCCAATCCAGAACGTAAAATGGACAGTGGTGTGAGGCCTTCCCGCTGGCTGGCTGTCGGGGTGTCGATGTGTGCCTAGCGGCACATAACTGTTTGACTCTGTTCAGACTGCCCCTCTAAAATGCGCTCCACTATGAATGATCGATTTCTTAAAGCATGCCGGCGCGAACCGGTCGATTGTACCCCTGTCTGGTTTATGCGCCAGGCCGGCCGCTACATGGTCGAATATCGTCGGTTGCGAGAGAAGCATTCAATTCTGGACCTGTGCAAGACACCGGAATTGGCCGCACAGGTCACGCTGCAGCCGATTGACCGGTTTGCGCTCGACGCCGCCATCATCTTTGCGGATATCCTCCTTCCCCTTGAACCGATGGGGCTTTCCCTGGAGTTTGCGGAGGGCGAGGGACCTATCATTCACAATCCCGTGCGGGATCGATCCGCGGTGGAACGGCTCAAGGCGATCGACGACACCGAACTCCAGTACGTGATGGATGCGATCAGTCTCACCCGGACGAGGTTGGCCGGGCGGGTGCCGTTGATTGGATTTGCCGGGGCGCCCTTTACCCTGGCAAGTTATGCCATTGAAGGGGGCAGCTCGCGGAACTATATCCATACGAAACAGATGATGTATAGCGAGCCGGAGGTCTGGCATCGGTTGATGGATAAGTTCGCGCGGGTGATTACCGGCTATCTCCGTCGTCAGATCAAGGCCGGCGCCCAGGCTGTGCAGCTGTTCGATAGTTGGGTCGGGTGTCTGTCCGCCGGGGATTATGTCGAATACGTCATGCCGCATGTGCAGCTCATTTTTGAGGGATTGAAGCATGAAGGTGTGCCTCTCATTCACTTCGGCACCGGTACCACGGCGATCCTGAAATCGATGCGCCAGGCAGGTGGCGATGTGATCGGGATCGATTGGCGGATCCCGCTCGACGAAGCTTGGGCACTGGTGGGCCATGATCGTGCGGTGCAGGGGAACCTCGATCCGGTCACGTTATTCGGACCGATCCATGAAATCGAGCGACGGATCACGGATATTTTGCGGCGCGCCGCCGGACGCCCAGGGCACATTTTTAACCTCGGGCATGGGATTCTTCCCAACACGCCGGTCGAGCATGTCGCTGCGACGGTCGATCTGGTACATAAGCTGAGCGCGCGCTAGGCGTCGCAATACTCAATCCTCGCTGTTCATTTACGCATTGAACATTCAACATTCTGCGAACGACGAGAGACGTGTCATGTGTGGGGAGTAGCGAGGAACGATGTCTAGACCGCAACGACCGGTTGCCGTGCTGCTGATGGCGATGGGGGGACCCGACCGTCTGGAGAATGTCGAAGCGTACCTCATGGATGTGCGGGGCGGTCGCGCGACATCGCCGGCGCTCGTCGAGGAAATTCGCAATCGGTATCGTGTCACCGGGGGGAAGTCTCCCGTGCTCGAAATCACCCGTGAGGTGGCAAGAGCATTGGAACAGCGACTGAATCGGCCTGCTGGAGAGCGATACCGGTGCTATGTCGGATTGCGGCACTGGCATCCGTTTATCAAGGACACCTACGCCGAGTTGCTCGAAGATCTTCCAGGACGGGTCATCGGTCTCTGCATGGCGCCGCAGTATTCTTCGCTTAGTATCGGGGCCTATATGAAAAAGGTTGAAGAGGCGCGGGCCGACCTGTCCAGCGAGACGCCGATCAGTTTTGTCACGAGTTGGCATCGCCACCCGTTGCTGATTGCAAGTATTGCCGACAATGTTCATCAGACCTTGCAGAAGTTCCCTTCTGAGGTTCGCTCGCGCGTGCCGATCTTGTTTACGGCCCACAGTCTGCCGGAGCGGGTGGTTGCCATGAAGGACCCCTATCCGGAAGAAGTCAAAGGAACGGTCCAGGCAGTGTGCGAGCAGCTTGGCAGCCAGCCGACGCGATTCGCCTATCAAAGCCAAGGACGATCCGGCGAGAAGTGGCTCGGCCCGTCGGTTGAAGAGACGTTGGCTGAATTGGCCCAGGCAGGTCATCGGCATGTGCTGGTGGCACCGATCGGCTTCATTTGCGACCATGTGGAAACCTTGTACGATATCGATATCGAGTTGACGCAGCTCGCCCGTACGAAGGGCATGCAGCTGGAACGTATACCCATGTTGAACGCCTCGGCTCCACTGATCGACATTGTGACGTCGGTGGTAGAAGCGCACGAATCCTCGCTCGTTCACTAGCGGCACAACCCGTGGCGCGCACACCCAAGTCAGTCGTCATCGTCGGTGGAGGCATCTCCGGCCTCTCCACGGCCTTTGCCCTTTTGGAGCAGGCGGCTCAGGCTGATGTGCCGGTCACTTGTACCATCCTCGACGCCGCGCCGACCTGGGGTGGAAAAATCGTGACACATCGAGTCGGTCAGCTGGTCATGGAGGCAGGGCCGGATTCATTTCTGTCGCAAAAACCCTGGGCCATGGACCTATGCCAACGCCTTGGAATGACCGATCAGCTCATCAACACCAACCCCGTCGAGAAGAAGGCGAGTGTGTTGTGGGACAGTCAGTTGCACGAATTGCCCGAAGGGCTGGTCACGTTTACACCGACTCAGTTAGGGCCTTTTTTTCGTAGCGGGTTGTTGTCGTGGATGGACCTCGCGCGTATGGGGTGCGACGTCTTGATTCCGCCGCGCCGCTCCACCGATGATGAATCGCTCGCCGCATTTTTCCGGCGGCGATTCGGGCGGCATGCGTGCGAACGGGTCATGGAACCGTTGATGGCTGGTATCTATGCCGGTGATGCTGAACAGATGAGCCTGCGTGCGACGTTCCCTCGGTTTTACGAGTTGGAACAGCAGCATGGCAGCGTGATTCGCGGCATGATGGCGGCCCGTCGAGCCAGGGCTCGACAGGGGGCCAGCGAGCGTCCCGGGCACACCATGTTCGTGACCCTGCGAAATGGCCTCGGGGATTTGGTGACCGTTCTTGCCAGTCACATCCAACAAGCAGGCGGAATTCTGAAAGTAGGCGTTCAGGCTGAGGCGGTTCGGGTGCGATCCCACCAGGCCGGTCGCTGGATGTACGATGTAATCTGCTCCGACGGCACGGCTCTATCGGCGGAGGCCCTGGTATTGGCGACGCCGGCCTATGTGAGCGCTGATTTGGTTCGGCCACTGTCTCCTTTGGCCGCTGGGTTGATGGACATGATTCCCTATGCCTCGACCGCGACCATTTCTCTCATTTATCCGGCTGACGCTGTGAGCAACCGGTTACAAGGATTCGGCTTCGTGGTTCCGCGGATCGAGGGGCGTGATCTGATCGCCGCGACCTGGACGTCGCGTAAGTGGCCCCATCGTGCACCTCCGCAGGAGGTGTCGGTGCGTTGTTACCTCGGAGGCGTGGGCCGGGACGCGATTTTGGAACGCGACGATGAGGCGTTGACGCATTGTGTGCGAGCGGAACTGGCCGCCATCGTTGGGCTGCAGGCGACGCCTCATTATGTGGAGGTGAATCGATGGCATCGGGCGATGCCCCAGTATACGATCGGGCATCTCGATCGGCTCGCGCAGTTGGAGGCAGCGCTCTCGCGATTCGGCGGCCTGGGCATCACGGGAGCGGGGTATCGTGGGGTGGGTATTCCCGACTGTATCCGGGACGGCACGGAGATGGCGGCGCAGACACTTCGTTATTTGCAAACAACGATGGCATGACGTCCAGCATCGGGACCAAATCTGGAAGAGAAGGAATGCAGCGATGTTGAATGACCAATTAGTGATTTCCGATGTCACCGGACCCTTTCGCGAGCCGCGCGAGCCGGTGTTCTCCTATGACTATTCGATTCAACGGGCAACCTGGGCAGCGACCCATGCCGTACGAGTGAAAATTGCGCTGACGGAAGAGTTGGAGTATGTGAAGCAGACGTTGCTGGGACCCATTGTCGGGAGCCCCGGCCAACAGTTGATCTTGAATAAATTTGTGTCTCGCAAGATCGGTGACCAGAAGCTTCGGATCGCAGAGGCGGAAGGGATGCTGAAGGAACGCGGTGATTTTTTGGTGCCGCCCTTCACCGAATCATGGTCCCAGTACTTTCCGCAACTGGAGTCCTGGGTCCAGGCGGAACAGGATGCGTTACGTGCCGAGATCAAGAAACTCACCGGCCTCTCATCTCAACCATCCGGTTCCTGATTCCCCGCTACCTGCCGAGCTGTTTTGCGGCCCACATTCGCTCATGGCGTCGTATCCAGCGATCCCGATTATGGCGGTCGATTCATCGTGGATTCTTCACGCACAGAATCTGTGGATAAATGTGTGAATATCTGCGTTTCCCTCGCCAGGCGCCTTCACCAGACTACTCCTTCAGCGTCCTGCCCAAGTTTTAGGCATTGGGGTGACCTCGACCTGGACCTACTAGATGCTGTGGGAGATGAAAATACCTAGGGACAGTTTTGGCGTGTCAACAAGGCCTGGGGATAGCGGAAGCAGTCTGGGCGAGGCGTTTCGATGGCGCGACTTAAAAAATTCGGCGGTATTGTTTGCTGTGCACCCCGGAATCGTCGGCAAATCCGATCGAACCGGTATCGGGATTACTAGTGTCGTTGAGATCGATGCGATAGTGTCCTCGTACCTGTTCCATGGCCTCTTCGAAGGGAATCGCCTGCGGATAGAGGTTGCCAGGAGCATGGGCTCCCCGAGCCAGAGTGCCGACGACTTCCGGCGTCGCGTACTTCGGGTCTGAGAATATATACAGGTCGGCGACCGCTTGGTCCCCGAGTTTGTGTCCGGGGCTGGTAGCCGGGAGCATCGTCCCCAAGTTGTGGTTGAGCCTGGCTTGTTTGAACTGTTTCAGCAGGCCCACGACCTGGCTCGCCGTCACCTGCGCCGGTACCACGATGCTCATGGCATTGAACTCCGTCAAGGTCGAGTGGACCTTATACATGACCGGAGCGGTATCCGGTTCCTCCGTGATGACCTGTGAAATCTCCGGGCCTGCAGCCTGCTTCTGTTTGCCGCTCGGGACCGCCAGGTTGATCAGCAGCCACATCACCAGAATCACACCGAACAGCACGAGGAGAGGATGGAGTCCTGCCCGTTTGCCTTCTTCGTAGGGATTGTGTTCGTCGCTCATGGGCGGGGCCCTGTCCCACCGGACGATGGAGGAAGGGGAGGGGCCATTTGGGCAGGCTGAGCTGACTCCAGCTGTTTCGCTTCCTCCCAGTAGTGGTCCATTTCCGCCAGGCTGAGATCGTTGACCGCTCGTCCGCTGCGCGAGGCCTGTTGCTCGATGAAATGGAAGCGGGATGTGAAGCGGTTGGTAGTTTGCCGCAGCGACTCTTCTGGATTCACCTTGAGGCGCCGAGCAAGGTTGACTAAAGAGAAGAACAGATCGCCCAGCTCTGCGGCCATTTCCGCGGTGGGGTGCGGCGTCGTGCCGGCGTCGCTGATGGCTTCGCGCAGTTCTGCGATTTCTTCGTCCAGTTTGTCGAATACGTCGGTCAAGCCCTGTGGTCCCTCGGGCCAATCGAATCCGACGCGAGCGGCTCGAACCTGAGTTTGATAGGCGCGAAGTAAGGCCGGCAGTGCTTGGGGAATGTCGCGGAGGACAGATTCCGGCTTCCCGGCGTCCTTGCGCTCGGCCCGCTTGATGTCTTCCCAACGATGGACCACTTGATCGGAATTGAGGGCCGGCTCCGCAGTGGCGGCATCACCAAAAACATGCGGATGGCGGCGTACCAATTTGTCACCCAGTTGCTGTACCACCTCGTCGATGGTGAAGGCGCCCTGTTCCGAGCCGATTTGGCTGTGAAACAACACTTGGAGGAGCACGTCTCCCAGTTCTTCCTTCATCTTGGCAAAGTCGCGCCGATCAATGGTGTCCAAAGCTTCGTAGGTTTCCTCGATCAGGTAGGGCTTGAGTGATTCATGCGTCTGCTTTTGATCCCAGGGGCAACCGCCGGGCGCCCGTAGCTGCGCCATGATGGCGACGACTCTATCAAACTGGTCAGACATTGCGTAACCCCTTTCCTGGCGTCACTCTAGCTGAGTTCTTTCGCACCTTCAACGGGCCATCCTGTCTTGCGCCCCTCCAAGGCCTATGGTAGGGTACGCCCCTGCATTTCCAGTCGGCTGATCGGAGGCATCATCATGGGTGAAGAACAGGACCAGGGATTCGTCATCCGCGACCGTCGTGGACGGAGTGAAGATCCTCCACCATCGGCCGTCCCAACCCCGCCCTCCTCGGCCGCATCTTCGGCCCCTGAGGCGCATCACGAGCACGCTGATTCGAAAACATCGCCCGGTCATCTCCCCGTGAACTTTTCTTCCTTCGTGATCTCCATGGGAAGTTCGGCCTTGATGCTCATGGGTGAGCAATTGGATCCCCAGCAGCCGGCGATGCCTCTGAATCTTCCACAAGCCAAAGAAATCATCGATTTGCTTTCCATGCTGGAGGAGAAAACGCGGGGCAATCTGACTCCGGACGAGCAAGTCGTGATGAAAGACATGCTCTACGCATTGAGGATGAAATTTGTCAGCTTGACCTCCGGCAAATCGACGCTTCACACCCCGTAGTCCCGTGACCTCCTCCTGTGTGTTGTCCTGCTCCGCGCGGTCCGTCCCTCCCATGGTCGCGTCTGGTCTCTGCGTGCCTTTCTGCGTGACTGCTCTTCGATGAGGACGGTACCAAACTGGACCGCCGCGTCCTTTTGAGACTCCTCTCGAAATTCGTTATAGTGTTGCTGGATCGAGTGAGCAGGAGATGAGCCGGAGTCTGGTAGATGCCTGAATCGATGGACATGACAAAGCTCGTCCCCCCGGGCGTTCTGCGTGACAAGGAACCATCGTCGTCCGCTTCCGCCGAAAGTGAGCGGCGAAAACGTCATGTCCGCCCGGTCTGGATTGTATTAATCCTTCTACTGCCCTGCCTGGCCCTGACCTTCTACTATGCTCAGACGGCCATTCCGCTGAGTGCAGAGTCGGATTCCTTTCTGCCGAGCACGGGGTACGCCTTCGTCCTTCTGCTGGTCAATCTGGACCTGATCGGCTTCGTCGTTCTAACGCTGCTGCTGTCCCGCAATCTCATCAAGGCCTATTTCGAACGACGACATCGTCTCGTCGGATCGGGTTTTCGCGCGAAGTTGGTCGCCGCCTTCATCGGATTTTCACTGATTCCCACCGTCTTGCTGGCCTTGGTGGCCAGCGGGTTAGTCAATAAGGCGGTCGATGTCTGGTTCAACGATCAAATTGAACATGTCATGAAGGATTCGTACGAAGTCGCGCGTATGCACCATGCCGGTCATGTGTCCTTGGCGATCAATAGCGCGCGCGCTATCAGCCATGAAATTTTCCGCGAAGAGCTGCTGCTGCCTGAACAGCGCGATTTGCTGGTTGCCGCGATCGCCCGAAAACGAACGGAGTATGCGACGGCCGGGATTGAAGTGTTTTCGTCAAAAATGGAGACACTGACCAAGTCGCTCGACCCTGAGGTGCCGGTTACGGTGCTCGATCTGCCGATCGGCCAATTGGTGTTGCAGGTCATCAACGGCAAGCAGGAACTCACATCCGTCCAAGAGGCTCAGACGGGGCGCTTGGTGAGGGCCGGCGTGCCCATCGCCTCCAGCATCCGTCGAGGAGAGATCGACGGGGTGGTGGTCGTGGATGCCTATGTGCCTGAATCCTTGCTTGGCAAGATGGAGAGCATCGGCCGCCAATACGCAGAGTACAAACAGATGAAGGCGATGAAGAACCCCATTAAGGCAGGGGCCTACCTTCTGGTGGCAGTCATTACGGTTATGATTTTGTTCAGCGCCACCTGGTTCGGGTTCTATGTGGCACGCGGGATCACGGTTCCGATTCAGCGGCTGGCCGAGGCCACGGAAGCCATCGCTCATGGGGATCTCTCGGTCCGCATCGAAGCCAAAGCAACGGATGAAATCGGCACCCTAGTTGAGTCCTTCAACCGCATGACGGCCGATTTGCAGAGCGGTAAAACGAAGGTTGAAGAGGCCAACGTGTCGCTCCGGCAATCCAACCTTGAACTGGATCGCCGGCGCGCCTACATCGAAACGGTGGTCGATACGATTGCCGCGGGGCTTTTGTCCATCGATCGGCAGGGGATCATCACGACGTTCAATCCTTCGGCCGAGCGCATGCTGGGGCTCTGGGCCGATCGGTTTCGCGGGCGGTCTGCGAATGAGGCGTTCAAAGAATATAAACTGGACCTGTTTCAGACCGTCTACGATCGCATGCTGAGCGACCAGCGGGATAATATCGCGGTGGAGGGTCAGTTGGACTTGCAGGGGCGATTCCTGACCATCGGGGTGCATTGCTCGCGGATGAAGGATGAAGCGAGCAGGGATCTCGGCTTCGTGTTGATCTTCGAAGACCTCTCGGAATTGATCAAGGCGCAGAAAGCGGCGGCGTGGCGTGAAGTGGCGCAACGGATCGCCCATGAGATCAAGAACCCGTTGACGCCTATTCAGCTCTCCGCGCAACGGTTACGAAAAAAGTTCCAGGACAAGGCTCCGGACTTCGACCGGATCTGTGACGAGTCGACGCAGGTCATCGTGAATGAGGTGGCCAGCCTCAAACAAATGCTGGACGAGTTCTCCAAGTTTGCGCGAATGCCGGCGCCGCACATGACGATGGGCTCGCTGGATGACGTCGTCAAGGAAGTCGTCGCCCTCTATCAGAGCGCGCATCGCGAAATCGACTGTGTGGTGGAGCTCGATCCCGATCTGCCGCCGTTTAATTTCGATCGGGAGCAGATCAAGCGAGTGTTGGTGAATTTGTGCGATAACGGTATTCACGCGATGAATCACAAGGGGCGCCTCTGGATCAAGACCCGGTATGACACGAAACAGCGCCGGGCGGTCGTGACGGTGGCAGATGAGGGGACGGGTATCGCGCCGGAAGATCAAGAGAAGTTGTTCGTGCCGTATTTTTCGCGAAAGAAAACCGGAACCGGGTTGGGGCTGGCCATCGTGCGGCGGATCGTGACCGATCACGACGGACAGATTCACGCGGGGAATCACCAGCCCAAAGGCGCTTTGTTTACGTTCGAATTGCCGGTGTGACGGCGCTGATCGGCGGGTAGTGGAGAAGATATGTCTGCCTCGATTCTCATCGTAGATGACGAAGTGTCGATTTTGAATTCCTTGAGCAGCATCCTGGAGGATGAAGGCTACGAGGTGAGTGTCGCCAAGAGTGGTGTCGAGGCGCTGAAGCTGTGCACCGTGAATCCGCCGGAATTGATGATGCTGGACATTTGGATGCCAGAGATGGACGGTCTGGAGACGCTGAGACGGTTGCGGGAGTTAGTGCCCAATACGCAGGTCATGATGATGTCGGGGCATGGGTCGATCGAGACGGCGGTCAAAGCCATCAAGCTGGGAGCATATGACTACATTGAAAAGCCGCTGTCGCTCGAAAACGTCACGTTGCGCGTGAAGCATGCGTTGGATCAGCACCGGCTTGAGCAGGAAAACCGGACGCTTCGCACCAAGGTGGAACGCAAGTTCGAATTGGTGGGGCGTGCCACGGTCATGCAGCAATTGAAGCAAATTATCGAAACAGCCGGTCCGACCAACAGTCGCGTCTTGATCGGCGGAGAGAACGGCACCGGAAAGGAACTGGTGGCCAGGGCGATCCATCAACATAGCCCTCGGGTCGATCGTCCTTTTGTCGCGGTGAACTGTGCCGCCATTCCTGAAACCTTGATTGAGAGCGAGCTGTTCGGGCACGAGCGCGGTTCGTTCAGTGGCGCGACGGCCATGAAGCGTGGTCAGTTCGAGCAGGCCGACAGCGGGACCCTGTTCCTGGATGAAATTGCGGATATGAGCCTGAGTACACAGGCGAAGGTTTTGCGAGCTCTGCAAGAACAGCAGTTCACGCGGGTCGGCGGGACGAAATTGATCAAGGTCGATGTGCGGGTATTGGCGGCTTCCAATAAGGATCTCTTGAAGGAAATCGACAAAGGCACCTTTCGGGAAGACCTCTTTTACCGCCTGAATGTCGTGCCGATCGTCGTGCCGCCGTTGCGGGACCGTCGCGAAGATATTCCGCTTCTCGTGAAGCATTTCCTGCATGTGCATGCCGAAGAGCAAGGGCTGAAGATCAAACAAGTGTCGCCGGAGGCCATGGACGTCTTCATGCAGTATGAGTGGCCGGGCAATATTCGCGAATTGCGCAACCTGATCGAACGACTCATGATCATGGTGCCGGGTCCCGTCATCGAGGCCTCGCATGCATCGGTGGCGTTGCAAGTGCGTCCCAATCTGTCAGCCCCGCAAACGGTCATGGGAGGCGCTCAACCGGGCAATACGATATTGACCAGGCCCTACGACTCTCTTCGCGATGCCCGCAATGCCTTCGAAAAGGAATTCATTGCCCGCAAGCTGCGGGAGCACCATTGGAATATTTCCCGCACCGCCGAAGACCTCCAGATTGAGCGCAGCCACCTGCATCGAAAGATTAAGTTACTGGATGTCGAGATGCGCCCGGAAAGTTAGGCAGGTTGCTGAAAACGGCCGCCAGCTGCGTTCTCAGTCGCGACTCTCCCTGCGACGTACCCCTGAGGGTACGCCTCACTCGCGTCGCTCCTTGCGGCCTTGCTGAACGACCGTTTTGAGCGACCTGTCCATCGCGAGATACTACCCGTGACGGGCACGTTTCACTTGCATTCGTGTCGTAGGTCAGAATAAGAGTCACGTGCCGCTGTTGACCAACTATCTCTGGCATCGCTAAGATGCGTCCCCTATGACTACCTACCGTGATGCCGGGGTCGATATCGATGCCGGTGATGAATTCGTCGAGCGGATCAAACCCCATGTGCGGGCGACCTTACGACCAGAAGTGCTGACCGATCTGGGCGGCTTCGGGGGACTGTTCCGATTCCAAGCGAATCGCTATCAGGATCCGGTGCTCGTGTCGGGGACTGATGGCGTCGGAACCAAGCTGAAAATCGCTTTTCTCATGGATAAGCACGACACGGTCGGAATCGACCTGGTGGCGATGTGCGTGAACGATATCGCCGTCAGTGGCGCGGAGCCGCTGTTCTTTCTCGATTACTTTGCGACCGGGAAACTGTCGTTGAATACGGCGGAAGCCGTCGTGCGTGGGATTTCCGACGGCTGTCGCCAGGCAGGGTGTGCGTTGATCGGTGGAGAAACTGCCGAGATGCCCTCATTCTACGCGGAGGGAGAGTACGATCTGGCGGGTTTCGCCGTTGGGGTTGTCGATCGCGCGAAGATGATCGATGGACGCAAGATCACAGCAGGAGATGCCGTCATTGGACTTGCTTCGACCGGCGTGCACAGCAATGGGTTTTCGTTGGTGCGTAAGGTGCTTTTTGAAAAGAGTAGGCTGACGGTTGACAGTGTAGTACCGGAACTCGGCGGGGCGCTTGGCGAGACCCTGCTGACCCCCACCCGGATTTATGCCAAACAGATTCTGTCCCTAGCGGAAGCCTGTCCGATCAAGGGGATCGCGCATATCACCGGTGGCGGGATTACCGAAAATCTGCCACGCGTCTTTCCAGCTCGCTGCGGCGCGCGCATCCGTCGCGGATCGTGGCCGGTGTTGCCGATTTTCCAGGCGATTCAGGAACGCGGAACGGTCGCGCTCGACGAAATGTACCGGGTATTCAATATGGGCATCGGATTGATTTTGGTCGTCGCTCCTGAACATGCCGACATAGTTATGGCCAAAGCTGAGGAGTTGGGCGACCGAGCCTATCATCTTGGTGAGATGGTGGCGCAGACGACCGACGAGGGTGTAGTTGAGTATGTCGGGTAATTCACCGCGTCTGGTGCGCCTCGGCGTGTTGGTTTCTGGCCGGGGATCCAACTTGCAGGCGATTGTCGATGCTATCGAGGCGGGGACGTTGTCGGCTGAGGTCGCGGTCGTACTCAGCAACAAACCAGATGCCGGTGGGCTGGAGCGGGCACGGAAGCATGGCGCGCCGGCTGTGTGGCTGGACCCGAAACCGTATGCCGGTCGTCCAGACAGTCGCGAAGCCTATGATAAGGCGGTGCTTGAGGTGTTGCAGAAGCATGAGGTGGATCTCGTGCTCCTGGCCGGGTATATGAAAATCGTGACGACGGTGCTGGTCACCGCCTATGCAAACCGAATGATGAATATTCATCCGTCCCTGCTTCCTTCATTTCCCGGTTTGGATGTCCAGAAAAAGGCGATGGATCATGGATGCAAAATCGCCGGTTGCACGGTGCACTTTGTGACGGAAGGGGTGGACGAAGGCCCCATCATCGTGCAGGCTGCCGTGCCGATTGTGGAAGGGGATACCGTCGATGCCCTCGCAGCCCGCATCTTGGAACAGGAACACCGGATTTATCCTCATGCGATTCAGTTGTACGCAGAGGGACGGCTGCGCGTGGAGGGACGGCGCGTGATGGTAACGGAAGCAGGACCGCCCACGAGCGGTTTTTACAATCCGGTATAGCGGAGCCGGCGGATCTGCAAGTTGGTATGGAGACCGAGGCGCTGGTTGTGTATAATGCCGCGTGAGAATTGTGGGGGGCTAGCTCAGTTGGGAGAGCACTACGTTCGCAACGTAGGGGTCGGGGG
>CAZBNV010000083.1:0-17195 GCA_964493335.1 uncultured Nitrospira sp. | reverse complement strand
GCGAATTCAGCAATCGCTCACCTGTGATCCATTCGGAGTTCCAGTAGGCAAAGGTCTTAATGCAGCCCTCGCCGCTCCAATCCCCGGCCTGTGTCTCCACCTGCAACCGTCCGTTCCGTAAGATTCCGTTCACGAAGAAGGAATCGCCGTTATCATCCGTCTCGGCGCGAATCTCGCGGAGGCATGCACCCTCCCAGGTTTCGACGTTGGCATGTCGGTACGTGTAGACGGTGATGTACAGGAACGTGACCTTGAATTGCGCGTCTACCCGGACCTGGGTCCGCTCGCCTTCCGAAGACACATCAAAGCGCTGGCGGCCGATCTCATCCTTGCCGAGAAAAACCTTGAAGTCATAGATCTGCGAGGTGGCGCTCCACGCCGGTTGGGAAAGGCTCGCCAGGCACAGCAGGAAAACAGGAATCGCCATCGCCATACGAGATCCGCTCGTCACAAGACCTCCGCTACTCATCGCGCTCCTTTCCAGGAACGGAAGCCGGCGTACCCTGTTTCGGGAAACCGGGAATGAAGGCATTGGTGCGGTCGATATACCCTCGATAGGCAGGTCGCCGCTCCACGATGGTCCGCTCCACCAGCGTCACACCCGAGAATTTCAACAGCATGTAGGTGATGAGAAGCGGCCCCACGACCGTCCACCAGGCTCCAGCCGTCACCGCAAAGAGGTAAAAGCCCCACCCGATCAGGCACTCGCCGAAGTAGTTGGGATGACGGGTGTAGCGCCAGAGTCCGCGGTTCATCACCTTGCCATAGTTCGCCGGATCGGCCTTGAATCGTGACAGCTGCCAGTCCCCGATGCCTTCGAAGACCATACCGAGGGTCCATACTGTCACCGCCAGCACATCGAATGCCCCCGCCTCGACCGGTACGGTGAGAGCCGGCCAGAGAGGCATCGAAATGATCCATGCCAGTCCCGCCTGAAACCAGAAGATGATGCCCAGGCTTTTGAGTGCGAAATGGGGTTCATATTTTTGGCGGATCTCTCGATAGCGCCGGTCCTCAGGCTCGCCCCAGTTGCGGTGGATGATATGACCGGACAGGCGCAGGGCCCAGAGCAGAACCAGTGCGAGGATCAGCGTCGTCCGTCCCGTATACGCCCCGGCACCATTGGCGTATGCCATTGCAGCGGCGAGGAACATCATGGCCCATACGCCATCCACGATGCTCACATCGCGCTTGAGGATGCTGACGAGCCATGCGAGCGTCGCCAGGCTCAGCATCGAAATCAGTCCCATGACATAGAGCCAGAAACTCATCACGTCTTCCTCCCAAGCAGGTCGGCATAGCCATCAAAGCGAGCAGACAACGCAAGAAGCAGCGGCGTCAGCACCGCCCATCCGATGGCCAGAGCCACCAGCCCCGCACGCATATCGCCGAACTCCAGCGCTCCAAGGCGGAGCCCGCCATAGTAGGCCGCAGGGCCACCAAGGGCTCCAAACAGGGCCGCGAGGACCCAGCGCCCTCTCATCCAGCGCAACGACACATTCAGAAGGGTTGCGAAGAGTCCCCACAACGCCACGATCCAATAGGGGGCGACGTTTGGTAGCATCATGCCCGAGGAATACTGAAGCCATCCCTGCCACACCAGGATGCTATCGAAGACGAGGCCTGTGGCGAGTGCCAGTGCAACCAGCTTGAGCTCCGCTTGTGGCATGGGAGCGCGAAGAACATGGACGACTACCACCCCCATCGTCACCAGCAGTCCGATCCAGGGCTGGTGCGCCGCGGCGCTCCATACGCACGCGAACCAACCGATCTGAAAGAGCAGAAAGTTGCTCACGAGCATGGTGGTGCTCAGCTTCATCACGCACCTGCCTCCGGTTTTTCGAAGAGATAGTGGCTGACCCACCAGTGTCGGCCCTCTTCGTAGCCGAACAGTTCAGCACAGGCCATGAAAAATAGGCGCCACCGCATCCACCAGACTCGCGCCTGTGCCGCACCATAGACATGCTCGATAACGGGCCAGAGCGTCCTGCGGGCGGCATCCATATTGGCCAGCCAGGCATTGGCCGTCTTCTCATAGTGCGTGCCATCCCACCGCCACCGATCGACACAGGCGAGATGGTCCTGACAGGCCAGGGGAAGACCATCGCTGGGCATCATCCCGCCCGTGAAAAAATACCGGCTCATCCAGTCGGCGGGGCCCCGGTCTTCGAACAGGTAAGAAGTGGCGCGATGCACGAACACGTGCATGAAGAACCGCCCACCCGGTCTGAGCCATCGACGTACGCGCGCAAATAGGTCAGGCCAGTTCCGCATATGTTCGAACATTTCCACCGACACCACCCGATCGAATCGCTCGGGATCGATCTCGAAGGTGTTCATGTCGCAGGTCACCACCCGAACCTGGTTCTGTAGTCCGCGTTCTCTGGCCTGGGCCTCGATGTAGGCGCGCTGCGAGCGGGAATTGGAGACCGCCGTGATACGGCTGTTGGGGTAGTGCTCAGCCATCCACAATGTGAGGGAACCCCAGCCGCACCCGAGCTCCAGAATCGTCTGCCCATCCATGAGGCCCGCATGCAGGCAGGATTCACGCAGACCGGCGGCTTCCGCCTGGGCTAAGGTTGTCACGCCGGCTGGCCAAAACGCGCTGCTGTATTTCAGGTGAGGCCCGAGGACCTGCCGGAAGAACTCGACCGGGACTTCATAGTGCTGGTCATTGGCCTTCTCCGGAACCACTGCGATGGGGGCACGGCGCATTTGCTCGATGAAGTGCGTTTCCTGAAATGCTGCTGTTCGAGCATCACCCGAACCGATTTCCCGGAGGCGGTGCTTGAGCAAGTGCCGAATCCCTCGCCGGACCGCCACGTCCGGACAGAGTCCCTGTTCCGCCAGGGTCAATGCAAAATGGGTGAGATGCTGCATGGGCTTCGTCTTTCCTTTCACGGAGAACCATGATCCACGCGGGTGGCACCCGTGAGACGTGGTTACAAAAAGCTCTGCACCTGCTGAGCCAACGTGTTCGCGACAAGGTTCAAATCAAACGGCCAGGCATAACGGAGTTCGACCCCGGGATACTGCGGCCGGAGGTGATCGAGGATTTCCGGTATCTCGACTTCCGAATGCGAGCCGCCCGGCGTAAACATGGTCGTGGTCACGGTAATGTGGGTCGCTCCTTTTTTGACGAGGTGCTCCACCGACTCTTCCAGGGTCGGAGCGCAGAACTCGTTGTAGGCCACGGCAAACAGCACATCTCCCAGGTTCGCGTGCAGCTGAGCGGCCACCGCTTCAAGCCCTGATTGATAGGGATCCGTCTCGGGCGTCCTCGGCCATTGGCGAATTTTGGTATCCAGCTCCATTTCCTCAGCCGACGCTGGTTGCTTGGCCGCGCGCCGCTGAGCTTCCAGTCGTTTCAGTCTCGTGACCAGATCTTGAGGGCATCCCTTGGGAATGCCTCCGTGTCCCACTAAAATGACACCTCGTCGCACAGCTGCCATGTCTCTGCTCCTCCTTTTGAGACTTGCGTCTATCGCCGCTCACATCGAGCCCGTCGAATCCAGATACTCCTGAAGGTTGGTCTTTCCATAGCGGCTCGCCGGGTAGACCGTTCGGATGAATCCCGCCACCAGAGCCATCACCTTTTTTACAGCCGGGGTTTTCTCAGGATCTGTCGCTGGCAACAGCCGGACAGTGATAGTTGCGTCATGCTGTTTCAGCTGGACAAAAAAGTTACGCGCCGCGCCCTGTTCGATCGCCACCGACTCCAGCAGCGCCTCTCTGCCGCTCCTCGCCAGATAGAACTCCTGGACCTTGAGAATCTCGGCTCCCGACCGCTGAATGATCGGGGCAAAGCGTTTATACAGGCCCTCAAGATCACCGGCCCCTTCGATGACAACGTGCGGCATGGCGTTCCTTTCTACACGTGGTTCCGGAGCATGAGCTCCTTCGGATGAGGATTAAGATAGACCTGGTCGCGAATGTAGGCGACGTCAAAGATCTGCACGTAATGCTTGATCAATGTCAGGGGAACGATCAAAGGCGTGAGCCCCTGATGATAGTCCGCGATCACGCCCACCAGCTCGGCTTTCTCCGCCTCATCAAGCCGCTCCTTGAAATACCCCAGGATGTGCTGGAGCACATTCACATGTTTCCGCACCGTCGCCCTCACGGCCAGCGCCTGCATGAAGAGTTCGCCGTAACGAAGCACGAGGTCCTTAGGGCGATACTCGTTTGCTTGCGCCACCAAACGCCCGAGTCGTTGATAGTGTTGGGCACTATGGGCGAGCAGCAGATACTTGTGAATCGTGTGGAATTGAACCACGGCATGCCTGGTGACTCCACTTTCGAGCAGGTCCCGCCAACGCCGGTAGCAGAACACACGCTCAATAAAATTTTCGCGCAACTGTGGATCGCACAGCCTCCCTTCCTCCTCGACCGGGATCAGGGGAAACCGCTCGACATAGGCTCGCGCAAATAGTCCGATCCCCTTCCGGCCCGGCATCCCATGTTCGTTATACGTACGCACCCGTTCCACGCCACAACTCGGCGAGTCTTTTTTAAAGACAAAACCAGATAGGTCCAGTCCTTCGAGCGCCGGGAGTCGAGCCGCTGTCATGGTTGCTAATGCCTCAGTGTGGTCCTTCCCGCTCTTGATCGTGACCAGCCGAGGTTGTTCCGGGTCGCCGACCAGTCGCATCGCTTCGCGGGGCGTACCGAGCCCTGCCTCGACCTCCGGACAGACCGGCACCCATTCGACGTAGCGGCCCAACAGGTCGGTCAGAAACCCGTCCCGTTTGTGCCCACCGTCGAAACGGACTTCTTCGCCGAGAAGACAACGGCTGATACCGAGGCGGAGCGGTGTGGACATCATGTGGCCACCTGCCGCTTTCCGAGGTCTAGGTATTCCTGGCGAGCTTGACGATGGTCCACAATCGGGAAGGGATACACCAACCCGATGGGGCATCCGGCTCGGTCTTGTTCGTCCTCGGGCATGAGGTGTGGCTCATGAATCCATTTCACCGGCACGCCGGTGAGCTCCGGCACATAGCGGCGAATGTAGTCTCCGTCGCGATCAAACTTTTCGCTTTGAATCTTCGGGTTAAAAATCCTGTAGCCCTGCATCGCATCCGTTCCAGTCGAGGCGCACCATTGCCAATTGCCGTTGTTGGCCGCCAGATCTCCGTCGACAAGCCGCTGCATGAAATACCGCTCGCCGCTCTGCCAGTCGATTCGTAGGTCCTTCACCAAAAATGAAGCCACCACCATCCGCACACGGTTATGCATCCAACCGGTCTGATTCAATTGGCGCATGCCGGCGTCCACGATCGGATAGCCCGTCCGGCCCTCACACCAGGAGGCAAACAATCGATCGCGTTCAGGCCCCGCCACCCGGGCGGCGGGAAGCCCCGGTTTGGTTTTGAAAGGTCCTTCGGCCACGCGAGGAAACGCCATCAGGACTTGCTGAAAAAACTCACGCCAGACAAGCTCATCCATCCATGTGAAGACATCCGCGCGCGACACCGGGCCGCCCTTCGACAGGGTATTCAGCGCCGCGTGAATCGCGGTGCGCGCGGAAATCGTCCCGAAACGTAAGTGAGGAGACAGCTTGGAGGTGCCGTCGATAGCCGGGAGATTCCTGCCGCTGACATACGCATGGACTGGTCCTTGCAGGAACCACTGCAGTCTGGCGCGCGCCGCTTGTTCACCCGGTTCGATCCACATCGGCACCGGCTCGTATCCCAAGTCCGCCGCTGAAGGCCATGGCAATATGTCCGGAGCAGAGGCAACTGACTTCGTCGCCTGGAATGTGGGGACGTCGAGCAGGGGCGGTGTGGCAGCTCGCCACTTGGTCCACCACCGGTCACGGTAGGCGCTATACCGCTGGAAGGGTTCGCCTGTGAGCCCCCGCACTTCTTCCGCCTCGAACACGACATGGTCCTTGAATGTCCTCACCATGCGCCCCCGTTGGGCCAGACGGTGCTGAATCGTGCGATCCCGCTCCAGCGCCGCCGGTTCGTAATCGCGATTCCAGTAGACCGCATCGATCGCAAGATCTTGTACAGTCTGCATCACGGCGTCGATTGGCTCGCCGATCCGCCATGCGAGCGTGAGACCACGGCCTTCAAGCGACCTCCGCAGCTCCTCCAGGCAGCCCAGCATGAAGCCGACGCAGGCGGACCCGAACACATGCGATTGCAGCAAGGGTTCGTCGAGGACAAACAAGGGGACAATCTCCCGGCATTCCTTGCAAGCCGCCGATAGGGCGGGGTTGTCATGGAGCCGAAGGTCGCGACGAAACCAGATCAAGCCTTTCACGAGGGCACCTCAGGAGTGGAAGAAGCCAGTCGTTGAGCCGGGGGCACGGGATCGACAAACAACGTGCGCCGCCAAGCCACGTAACAGAGAAACAGGAATGTCGCAGCCATAAAGCCCGTTCGCAGGTAATGAAAGCCAAACTCCAGCTGATTCATGAATTCACTCGTGAGGCCGAATCCTCCATAGGCCATGGACAGTCCCCAGGCCCAGGGGCGCAGAAACACAAATCCGTAGCCGATCAAAAAGTGAACCGCCGGGGAATGCAGTTTGACCGGGTAGGCCAAGGGCCCGGCAATCGTGAGGCCGAACAGCTTTAATGCGTAGGTTGGGAAGAATTCGATGATGAGCACATCGACCAGTCCCACCAGGATGAATAGGGCTCCGAACAATTTGATGTCACGTCCGCGGTCGGCTGTGTCCTGGTTCATTATTTGGATCTCCTTCCAGGGGCCTCATGTTGGGAGGAGGCGCTCCTCTTCATCGACCCCAGACATCTGGAAATGCCCGCCACCACGTGGTGGGATGTGCTTTCCGCCACTGCGCCTGTTCCTGCCAGAGTCGATCGGACTCCGCCTTATCCAGCCGCACTGCCATCGCGGCGCTGACATCCGATTGTTGGCGAACACTCGTTTGAATCATCTCCTTTGCCATGCGCGCCAGGCCACCGGGTGGATCGACGAGATCTTCCGTATGCCGATAGGCGAGGTTGAGATACAGTTGCTCCACGGCCATCCAACTCTCGTCCTGAGACAGCTGTTCAAGGTACGCATCGATCGCCTGATAGACATAGGTGAGGTGGAGGTAGGCTTCGACCGACGGCATCTCCTGAATCGCTCGCTCACACACCTCCAGCGCCCGGCGATAGTCGCCGGCCATCAGGTACAAGTTCGTTTTCTCGACGTGAGACGCCCTTGAGACCATGGTCGCTTGGCCGTGACCCTCAACGGTCCAACCCACGGCCAAGACTGCGATCAATCCAAGCGCCCCAATGATCTTTCTCATCTCTCACCTACCGAGAAGAACCGCCATGCGATCCCATCTGCCCCTTATAGAGTGATTGACCGGCCACGCGAGTGACGGAGATCTCGCGCAGCCCACCCTCTCCCTTCACCCCCAATTTCACCACCGAGCCAGGCTCACCTCGTACCATAAGGGCCACTTGCTCGTACGTCTTCCCAGTGACGGCTGCGCCATCCACGGTGCTGAGCTCATCACCCTGCTTGAGTCCCGCCTGCTGCGCCGGACCATCCGGCAAGACATGCGCGACATACAGCACGGCCGTATCGCCCACCCGTTCAGCACCGACATGCAGTGACACCCCGATGACACCTTCAGGAATCGTGACCTCTGAGCCATGTGACGGCTGCGCCTGCGATCCCGGCTTGGCTTGTTCGTCGGCCGCCCACACCTCAGCCACCCTGAGAGGTGACTGGAACAGGAGGACGCCGAACAATGCGAGTGCGAGAGCCGTGACCATATCGATGTGTTTAGACATGTTCTGTCTCCCTTCATGGAATGTAGAATTGACGCGCAAGCCCCAACAAACAGAGCCCCCCGAACAGCACGATCGAATTGAGATAAATCGACCATTGGTGCAATCGACTCCAAGCAGCCTGCAGCTCGGGGTCGACAGTGCCACGCTGTTCCTGCTCCTTGAGACGGTCCCTCATGGCATTACTCTGTGGCGTCAACGGCGATCGACAGTAGGACTCAGCTGCCAGGATCCCCAGCCAGATCGCCGCCGCCACGAGAAGTGCTGGGCCGATCTTATGAACAATCGCCAGAGCGGTTATGCACAGCAGTCCCGCCGCAGCCGTTGCCATCCCGAGTCCATAATAGGCAGGGAATAGCTTCCGAACGACTTTCCCAAAGGGCTCCCGTTCCAAATTCTTCGTCAGAATCGGGGCAACAACAAACGACAACAACACGAAATTACCCAGCAAAATGGCGACGGCGAGTCCGTGCAGATACTGAATCACCGGCTCAATGAGTAGACTCATGTCCAGGCCTCCTCACTTATCCCTTTGCCACGATCGCTCGTAAGGCCGGCTCCAGCGTCGGATAACGAAAGACATATCCGCCTGCGAGCGCCTTCGCCGGATCGACGCGCTGACCGGTCGTCATCAACGTCCCCAACTCACCCAGTGCCAGTCGTAACGCCAGACCAGGAACAGGAAACCACGACGGACGATGGAGGACCTTTCCGACAGTCGCACAGAAGGTCTTCATCGTGACCGACTCTGGAGCCACCGCATTCACAGATCCCGAGACCGTCGGCGTCGTGATGGCCCAATTGATCAGTCCGATAAGATCTATCCGGTGAATCCAGGAGACCCACTGTGTGCCAGGTAACACCGGTCCACCGACAAAGAGGCGAAACGGTAGCAACATCTTTGGCAACGCCCCACCATCCTGTTCGAGCACCATGCCTGTTCTTAACAACACGACACGTGTCCCGAACTGACCTGCGCGCAGCGCCTCGGTCTCCCAGGCGGCGGACAGGTCGGCAAGAAAGCCCTGACCGAGCGGAGAACCTTCATCCAGCCGACGATCGTCGCTCGCACCGTAATAGCCGATGCCGGACGCGCTGATCAGCACGGGGAGTGCGGTAGACCGCCCAGCCAATGCCGCCACCAGGAGCCTCGTGGCGAGAATGCGGCTCGTGAGCAGGACTCGCTTCCGGGACTCCGTCCATCGTCCTTCGGCGACCGATTCGCCGGCTAAATTCACCACGGCATCCGCCGACAAAAACTCGGCTTGCCAGGGTCCCACAGAACGCGCATCCCATTCCACGAACCTGACCGACGGCCGGGAGTAGCGGTCGGCCTTCCTCGTCAAGACGACCAGCTCATGCCCCAGTCGAACCATCTCGTCGACAAGAGCACGACCAATGAACCCCGTTCCGCCGGTCACGATGATTTTCATCCGCCATCCTTCCTTCACAGCGGTCGCCCATTACTGTGCGCGTTCGTCATCAGCCTCCTCGGAGGACAATTCTTCTTGCGCTTGCGGTGCCTCTGTGCCATCCGATGAATCATCCGACGCACTCCTGTCCACAATGTCCTTCACCCGTTGGCTGAACTTGCGCGCTTTCGTTCCGTATAACAAATTCGGCGGGGGACTCTGCCGGTTCTTCAGAATGACCGCGTCGACCACCTCGCCACACATCGTGCAATGCCAGGCCGTAATGTCGATCTGGCCGGTGTCATCGAGTAAATCCATGTAGTGCTGCGTCAGCAACAACCCACCGCAGCGGGCGCAGGCGGCGTGGCCGGCATGCGGAGTAACGGAAGAAGAAGTATCCGGTGTCCCACGTGTTTCCATCGGAACCCCCGAGTGCGAGAAATAGGAACGACTCTACAGCTGGAATGATCCACTGAGCTCGAATGCGACACAGTCCGGTGAGCACACATCCGCTACCGGACACGGGGTCTCCCTGATCCGGCCCGACGCACGACCGCGTAGGCTGATCGCCGCCGTCGGGACAGCATAGTGATCCCGATACTCAGCGTGATGACTGCGATGCTATAGACAATCATGTAGATCATGGAAGTCTCCTCATCCGTGCGCTAAAAAAGCTCATCGCTCGTTGCTTGTGCTCCGGTGGCTCACCGAGAGGACGGGCCCCTCCGAGGGGAAGGACCCATCCTCCTCAGTGGGAAGCGCCGTGCGGAGTAGCGACGCCCCACCCAGGTAACAAGCAACCGCCTTCGTCCTTCCAACCCATGTCCATGCCGCTCACTTCCTCGCCCCCTCAGAACTGGACTTGCCCTGGACTTGACCCTCTCCACCTCGAACGCACCGGAAGCCTGTCCCGTGTGTCTGCAAGGCGAACCCGCCTCGTCCGCGCGCAGTGGCCGTGATGTCCGATATGGGACTGTGCCAGGACCCACCACGAATCACGCGCACAATGCCCTTCTCCGGTCCCTGCGGGTTGTGGTCCGGTGCATTTGCGTAATAGTCCGGATCGTACCAATCCTGCACCCATTCCCGTGCATTGCCCGACATATCCTGAATGCCATAGGGCGAGTTGCCACCAGGCAAGGAGCCGACTGCATGAAAGGTCTTCTCACCGTCCCATTCCCGGTCGAAATTCGCCCTGCTCTGGGACGGCTGATCTTCGCCCCACGGAAAATGCCGTCCATCTGTGCCGCGTGCCGCTTTCTCCCACTCGGCTTCCGTCGGGAGTCGCTTCTTGGCCCAAGCGCAGTAGGCTTTTGCGTCGTACCAGGTGACCTGCACGACAGGCAGCTGTTCGATCCCCTTGGCAGACACCAATACTCCGCTGCCATAGGGATTCGGCGGGTTGCGGTGGCCTGTCGTCGCAACAAACGTCATGTAACGTTCGTTGGTCACTTCCACACGATCGATGGCGAACGCATCGATGTCCACGGTTCGCTGCGGCCACTCGTCGGCTCGCCCCTTCGGATTCTGACTGCCCATCAAGAACGGTCCGGCCGGAATGGTCACCATGGGAACCGGATCAGGTTCCTTGAGAGCCGGCGCCGCGAGAACCGATGATAGCGAGACGGCACAGGCGACCGTCATGAACAGACCGATCCGTCTCCATTTGACTCTGCTCCTGCTCAGACCTTGTGTCATTTCTTCTGCTCCTTGCTCCCCGCGATTGCCTGGGCCGTATGATGCTTAATTTCTCCTACAAGACGTTCCACTTTCGGACCGTCTCCTCGGTCGGCAGCCTCTTGCGCCTGGGTCACGAGGGTTCTGGCTTCATGCAGGTGTTGTTCGATTTGGGCTTGCAGATCCGGCGAGGCCACGGTGCCTCCCAGCGCCGCGCGATGGTAGACCTCCCAGGCATGGTCCACGCTATGTTCCGCCTTATGCACCTTTTCGATATTCTCCGGATGTGGGTGGCGAGTGGCATCAATCGGACCTGCCTGGAGAGCCACTGTGGAAAGGAATACTGTCAGACCACCTATGAGTGAGATCCCTCTAGCGTATGTCATCCCTCTGCCTCCGTCGGGCTGAACAGTGAATCTGTACCGATTGCCAGACATTCATTCTCACGGCCGCTTCATTGACTGTTCGATGAGAGGCCGCAGCTCCAACAATTCAACATTCTTAGGATCCATGGCCAACCCGCGGTTGACCGCTTGTTGGGCGTCGGCAAAACGTTCACGACCCATCTCCACCAGCGCGGTGATATAGGTGTCTTTGAGGCGTTGCTCGAACTCAGGCGGTGCCGCTTGAGCGCAACGAAAGCCAAGTCCTACACCGTAACTGTTGTTGAGCGGATGGTTCCAGAACCGGTGCGTCGAGCGGATTGTGCCTTCCGGCGCAATCCAGGAGCCTCCCCGAATGACCCGCTTCTCGCCCACCGTTAAACGGTCCACATAGGTGCCGGTGCCCCCGAGCCATACGGCCTTGTCGGGACCGGTCGGATTCACCATGGTCTGCAGTTTCCCGTAATACTGGGGATCGTACCAATCGGCGACCCACTCGAAGACATTGCCCGCCATGTTATACAGGCCATAATAGCTGGCCCCGTCCGGGTGCGAGTCCACCGGCCAGGTTGCGTCCTGATGCCGGTTATAGTTGGCTTTCGCGGAATCGAAATCATTGCCCCAGGGATAGAGGTTACCGTGAGGACCACGAGCCGCTTTCTCCCACTCGGCTTCCGTCGGGAGCCGCTTCCCGCGAGATTCGCAGTAGGCTTTGGCATCGTACCAGTTGACTCCGACGACCGGCTGCTTCGGCTTGTTCAAACGCGGATCATCCCAGTAGGCCGGGGCCGGATGACCGGTCGTTTTAATGAAGTCGCCATAGTCCTTATTTGCCACTTCGTACTTGTCGATGAAGAATGAATCCAAGAACACCATGTGGGCCGGCCCTTCGTCGTTCAACGCCTCGGCGGACCAGGGTTTCTTCATTCGTTTGTCGTAGGCCGTGAGACGGCGGCCCGACTCTGCCGCTTCCTCCTTATCCAGTCCCATAACAGCCGGGCCATGCCCGACATAGACCATATCCGATGGAGCCAGCGAGTCTTCAGACTGAGCCGTCGCGGTCATCATGCTGATTCCCACCGTGAGCCCTGCAGCGAATACTCTTCCGACTTTATTCATTTTCATTTTTGACCTCCTGCCCTAAGGGCTTGGGTAGGGAGGCGGTTACGCCGCCCCCCTCCATGCGTGCGAGCTACTTCTTCGTGCTCTTCTTGATGAGATCGCGGGTCGCCAGGTATTCCTTGTTATTCGGATCGGCAGCCAACGCCTTCTCGATGGAGGCCATCGCATCAGCATTCTTCTCGGCACCCATGGCTACTAGTGCCTGAATGAATGCATCGCGTCCCGCCTGCACAGATTCATCTGAGACGGTCTGGGACGATTTTGCGCAACGGAACCCCAAGCCGACGCCGTAGGAGTTATTCTCCGGCTGATTCCAGAACCGATGGCTGGTATGCAGTGAGGTTTCCGGAGCCAACCACGAGCCGCCACGCAACACTCGCACCGGGCCTTGATTGGCAAAGTTGTAGCCCTTCTCGGCCCCGTGAGGGTTCAGGGCGTTACTGGTCTTATAGAACTTCGGGTCATACCAGTCTTCCACCCATTCAAAGACATTCCCGGCCATGTTATAGAGGCCATATCCACTCACGCCTTCAGGATAAGAATCGACCGGCGTGGTGTGACCGATGTTTTGTCCATAGTTGGCCTTTTTCGGATCGAGCTGGTGTCCCCAGGGGTAATGATTGTCCCCGTCCGGACCCTTCGCCGCCTTCTCCCATTCCGCTTCGGTCGGGAGCCGTTTGCCCTCCCACTTACAGAAGGCAGTCGCGTCGGTCCAGCTCACGCCCACCACGGGCTGATTGGGCTTGCTCAACCGTGGATCGTCCCAGTAGGCCGGTGCGGGATGACCGGTGGCCTTCATAAACTCCTTGTACCGCATGTTGGAAGCTTCAAACTTGTCGATCAGGTAGGCATCAAGCACCACTTGGTGTTTGACCTCATCTGAATGTTCGTTGCTCCCCATGGAGAACTCACCTTTCGGGATGAGCACCATGTCCTTATTGTCGCCGGCGGTATCCGCCGCAACAGCCAGGGAAATTGACCCAGCCATGAGCACTATCCCTAAGCCAGCCTGAAGAACCGTTACACTCCGCATGGGAACCTCCTTGGTTAAAAACACTAGAGCGCCCCAGGTGATCGCTCCGTGACCGTCTGACAATCCTGGGGTGATACGGGACTACCTACAGCAAGCCGTAGGCCAACTGCCCGAAACACCATAAACATCGAACGTTTGACCTTACTTAAGTACATCAGAGTCCTTCACCCTCCTCGCGAGACCGAGAACTGAATGGGGCTAAACGCGACGGGCACGACGGGCCTCTGCACTATAATGCGACAGAGCAGGCTTCATAAGCGGAGCCCTAGACGGCTGAGTAGCCTGTATGTCTTGGTGGAGTTGTCGATTTCGTTGAATGACCGGATCGACGACATCACCACACTGCACGCAGCGGGCAATCGAGCAATCAAGCTCACCGGTGCTATTGAGCAGATCCGTACAGAAGTCCTGCACCAAGAGTCCGCCGCATCGCCCACAGATAGGCTTTCCCGAATAGGTTGGCAAATGGTTCCGGCGCTCATTCTGTCCCGCTTTTTCGTTCAATCCAGTTGATGTCGCCATGTTCATCTCCATGGTTTCATGTTCAATGTTTGTAACAAGTATGTCTAATGTATAACTCGATTTGTCCAATGTGTCAATAGTTATATCAATAATTATTTGACAAACATTAGACATCTAGGTATAATTTTAATCAGGCATGAATCTCCATAGAATTCATAGAGTTGCAAAACTCACTGGACTGTCGAAGGACGTGATTCGAGTGTGGGAACGCCGATTTGGGGTCTTAAAACCGACGCGAGGCGCTAATCGTTACCGCAATTATTCAGACGAAGATGTGGCGCTACTGCGTTATCTGAAGGAGCAACTGGATGCCGGTGGGTCCATCGGAGACCTCGCGCGATTAGGCCGTGAAGAGCTCCTGAATCGTCTGCGATCTGCTTCGCCACGCGCCTCCTTTATCGACAATACCTTCGATCGCCTTTTACGGGAATTGCTGTCGGCGCTGGACCCTTTCGACCGCGTCATGTTTGAAAAACGATTGAACGGAGCGGTTGCGGTGGTGCCGTTCGAAGAAGCACTCCATGGCATCTTACTCCCCCTCCAAGAGCGGGTCGGGCAACTCTGGCACGACGGCCATGTGAATGTGGCCATCGAACATTACGTCACCAAGCAAATCCAGCAGAAGATTTTTTCCGCGATGAACCAGCTACCGGTGGCTGAATTCGGCGCTAAAGTAGTTGTGGCCTGCCCGCCCGG
The DNA here is from genome assembly GCA_964493335.1 of uncultured Nitrospira sp. Lineage (GTDB taxonomy): Bacteria > Nitrospirota > Nitrospiria > Nitrospirales > Nitrospiraceae > Nitrospira_A. The sequence continues at coordinate 2,588 of CAZBNV010000083.1, read as the reverse complement.
TGAGGAACACGACATCGCCGCGTTGGCCGTCGCCTATCGATGCCGCGTGCGGGGCTGCCGTGTGTACTACCTGGGAGCGAATGTGCCCGTGGCTGCCCTGACCAAGCTCTGCCACGAGGTGGAGCCGGATCTGACGATCGTGTCTTTTCCCTTGGCCTTCCCCGAAACCACAGCCACCGAAATAATCCGGGCCTTGGCCCAGGAGGTAAGTCCCGCCTCTCACCTCACCGTTGGAGGGCATGGCGCGTTCGCCATGCGTGAGCACTTCCTGAAATCACATATCGATGTACTGGAAGATTTCGCTGCGCTGGATGAGAAGTTGGAGCAACTCACGAGGCGATCGACGGTTCAAGGCTGACCAGAAGAAGTCCTGCTCATGGCACTCTATCCGCTCACGGTGTTTTTTGACGGTGCCTGTCCCATCTGCGCCCGCGAGATCTCGCTCATGAGGCGGCTGGACAGACATGGGCGTCTCGCCTTCTGCGATTTCTCATCTCCTGGATACGATGCCGCATCCACCGGCCTCGCTGCCGCGGATCTAAGCGGAGTGATTCACGCCCGCTGGGCGGATGGGACGGTGATCACGTCTGTGGATGTTTTTCGAGGGATGTGGGACGCGGTCGGCCTCGGAGGATTGGTTTGGCTGAGTCGGCTTTCCTCTGTAGAGCCGCTCATTCTGCAAGCCTATGCATGGTTTGCAAGGAACCGCCTCCGGCTGACAGGCCGCGCGAATGGCTGTACGGAGAATACCTGCAACGCCAGCCCTTCCAAATCAGCGCGAGTCTGCTAGTAACGAGCACAGAATTTCGCGACTCCTTCATCCGATCTGCTTTAGTCTGGGTAACCGGTGAAAGCGTGACTCTCCAACCGCTTGCCCAATACCATCTCTCAGTAGGTCATGGCTCATACGGCATAAGAGCGCGTGGTTCGACAACGCTCCTATGCGATTGCCCTTGTTACACCTCGCGATACATTGACGAAGTAGAGTCTCTCACAGCAGAAGAAACGTCGAGATCTTTGTCCATGTCTGCTCCATCCTACAAGATGGACTGGAGGTAGCCGGAGACACGGTCAGCAGCGGGACTCCCAAGGGGCGCAAGTCAGTCATATGGCATCTTCCCCTCTCCACAGTCCCTGCCTCGCAGAAGTCTTTCGATAACCCACATACTGACGGATTATTCATCAAGATGCGCCCGGAGCATCCAGGCCATTTTTTCGTGCTGCTCCATCAGACCGGTCAGAAAATCATTGGTCCCGGTGTCATGGTATTCGTCCCCAACTTTCTCCAGATCCATGCGCAACTGGCGGATCACAGATTCATGATCGGACAAAAGTTGTGCAATCATCTCCTTAGCCGCAAGCCTCTGCTCCGGCTGCTCCTTCAGTCTCGTCAGTTGCGTAAATTCGACCAGCGTCCCCGGGCTCAGGTCATTGAGCGTCCGATTACGTTCGGCGACCTCGTCCACGATATCATCCAGCTCTTCATATTGGGTCTCAAAGAATTTGTGCAGATCATGAAAGTGGAGTCCCCGAACATTCCAGTGAAAGTTGCGTGTCTTGGTGTACAGAACGTACTCGTCAGCCAGGAGAGTCCTGAGTATTCCCGTGACACCTGTCTGTTGTTGGGATGTTAGCCCGATATGGGTCTTCATGCTCTCCTCCCTGATTGCTCAGTCACTCGAGCACTCGATCAGGCCAGGCGCTCCGTGTGACTATCCGGTTCAAAGTTGTCAATATACCTGGCCGTGCGGCACCTGTCGTCTGTAGTCACGAGCCAACTGGTCAGCGTCCGCAGCTGCGGCCCACAACTGTTGGGCCTGGGTGAGACTCATGGCGGTCTTCTGGTCATTCACCCCATACTGCCTGGCATACCAATCTGCCTCCCATTGCGTTCGTTGAGCCAGCTCCCGGATGTCGGCGGCCCGTCGGTGGTATTGTGCAGCCAAGTCTCGAGCCTGTTCCTGTGTCACGAAACGAGCGGGGTCGGGATGGCTCAAGACAACCGACTGGTCGATGCTGTCGGTGGCACATCCGGTTAACAGCACGGCAGTCACGAGAACGGTCCCCCTTATTATGTGTCCTGTCTGCATGATGCCTCCTGCTTCTATGGTCCCCTGTGGAGTTCTCATTGCATTGATAGGTTGATCGTACTGTCGGGTTGTTTCTCAGTCCAATTGATTATGTATGACTGTTCAATTAAATAAACTTATCCATTTTTCCGCCTCTATGCACGTGAGAGAAGAGGGCTGCGAGCCGAGGTGAGCAATGGCCGGTCACAGCAACATATGCCCGATAGTGACGGGCCCCAGAAGGCCGCATCTTCTGGGGCCACAGGCGTTCTGTGACACAGACCGAGGCGCTAAGTAATCATGCGCATTGACGTGGAAACTTGGCAGAGACACCCAGCACGCTGAGGTGACCGGAAGGCGCGCGACCGCGAGCAACTCACTTCGGAGTAGGATCCACCCACAGCTGGGAAATCATAAAACGCTGCAGCAGCTCGCCGTCAGGGGAGTTTCGCGCGACACTGGTGGTTCGAATATTGGCGCCTTCGCTGAAATGGAGGATGAAATCTTCCCGTTCTTCGT
>CAZBNV010000082.1:0-19904 GCA_964493335.1 uncultured Nitrospira sp. | reverse complement strand
GTCGTTTCAGAAACGTCTTGCGTCCTGAGAATGATGGGATACATTTCCTGACAGAGTAGTGAGTTTGAGAGGGCAACAAGTCAACGCGTGTGGAGGATTGATGAAGAAGATCCAGGTTAAAGCACTGGTCGGACGAGCGGAGAACGAGGCGGCCGAGGTTCTGGTATTGCTCTGTTGCGAGGGAAACTCTGATCTCACGCAAGAGGCAGCAGCCATCGACGCTCAACTTGGGGGACAGCTGGCCACGTTGATCCAGCGCGGAGAATTTGAGGGTAAGCTTGGCGAAGGATTGATGGTCCATACGCAAGGGAAGGCCAAGGCGAAACGGCTGTTGCTGGCCGGGCTGGGAAAGGAAAAGGAATTGCGTGTGGACGCATTCCGTCAGGCGTTGGGTTCTGCGGTAAAACGCGCCCGTCAAGCCAAAGTGACCTCATTTGCCGTGGTGATGCCGGCAGAACTGCTGGAGGAAATTCCCGTCCAGGATGTGGCGCAGGCCCTGGCGGAGGGGGCCATCCTCGGGAACTATCAATTCACCGCCTATCGTAGTGTCAACGGAACCAAGCCGATTGATGTCGAACGCCTGACGATCTACACCTCGCAAGCGTCGCTACTTCCACAGATGTCGGAAGGGATCCGGCGCGGAGTGGCGACGGCTGAAGCCACGGTGCTGGTTCGCGACCTGTGCAACCATCCGGCCAATGTGATGACGCCCACGCGCATCGTGCGTGAAGCCAAGGCGGTTGCAAAAGAATCAGGTGTGCGGCTGAAGGTGCTCGAACAGAAGGACATGGAGCAGCTTGGCATGGGCGCCTTACTCGGCGTGGCTCAGGGCAGCCACGAACCGCCCAAGTTCATCATACTTGAATATAAAGGCGCCAAAGCGAAGAAGGGAGATCCTCCGGTCGTGCTGGTTGGAAAGACCATCACCTTTGACACCGGCGGCATCTCGCTCAAACCGGCCGAAAACATGGAGCATATGAAGGCCGATATGACGGGCGGCGCTGAGGTATTGGCCACGATACGGGCGGCGGCACGGCTCAAGTTGCCCCTCCACCTCGTCAGCATTTTGCCGGTGGCCGAGAATATGCCGGGCGGGCGCGCGATGAGGCCTGGAGATATTGTGACGACCCTCTCCGGCAAAACCGTCGAAGTCCAGAACACCGATGCCGAAGGCCGGTTGATTCTGTCGGATGCATTGGCATACGCCACCCGCTACAAACCGGCGGTGCTGATCGATATCGCGACATTGACCGGTGCCTGTGTCGTGGCACTTGGCCAATTTGCCATCGGGATGTTCGGCAATAACGATCAATTGAAAGAGCATGTCCGGAACGCCGGGCAGCGGGCCGGGGAGCGCGTCTGGGAGATGCCGTTGTGGGAAGAATACTTCGAGCAACTGCGCAGCGATGTGGCCGACATGCGGAATATCGGCGGCCGTGGCGGGGGCATGATTACCGCGGCCCTATTCCTGAGCAAGTTTGTGGGTGATTGCCCGTGGATCCATCTGGACATCGCAAGCACTGACTGGAGCGAGCGAGAACGGGCCTATCTGCCGAAAGGGCCGACCGGCATAGGGACGCGGCTCCTCATTCAATTCCTGATCGACCGCACATTGCCGTAGTCATTACCACATATTCGCCGAGTGGTCTGACCAGGAGACTGTCGGTTCATCACATTGTCAGACTAGGGTCCTATGACATTACGGGAACACATCGGCCAACTCTTTATGATGGGCTTCACTGGGACTACGGTCACAAAAGACTTGGCCTCATTTGTGAAAACCTACTCGCCGGGCGGCGTCATTTTTTTTAGACGCAACCTGGAATCGGTCCAGCAAATCGTCGATCTCACCAACGGACTTCAGAAACTGTCTCCCGGGTCGCGGTTGCTCATTGCGATCGACCAAGAAGGGGGGCGGGTGTCTCGTCTCCCCAGCGAGTTCACAATTTTCCCTCCCTGTGAGCAGTTGGGACAGTGCAATTCCTATGAGTTAGCCTATTCGGCCGCGGCCACCATCGCGAAAGAGTTGCGGGCGGTCGGCATCAATATGAACATGGCCCCGGTGCTGGATGTGAATAGCAACCCGAAGAATCCCGTGATCGGTGACCGAGCGTTCGGCGCCACGCCCGAGATCGTGGGAGAGATGGGCTTGGCGACCATTGCAGGCTTGCAGGAAAATAAGGTGGTCGCCTGCGGTAAACATTTTCCCGGTCATGGAGACACGGCCACCGATTCGCACCAGGTATTGCCGGTGGTCGAGGCGGATCTTCACCGATTGCAGGAAACGGAGTTTCCTCCCTTTCAACAGGCGATTCGGTTCGGCGTGGCAAGCCTCATGACGGCCCATGTCCTCTATCGGGCCTTGGATCCCGAGGCTCCGGCGACTTTGTCGTCGGCGGTGATCCAGCGTTTGCTACGGGAGGAGTTTCGCTATGACGGGGTCGTCTTTACTGACGACCTGGAAATGCATGCCATTATCGATCATGACGGAATCGGCGAGGCTGCGGTCCGTGCGTTTATCGCCGGGTGCGACGTCTTGTTGATCTGTAAGGACCAGGAGCGGGTCATGGCCGCCATGCAGGCCATGGAGAGAGCCGTGCAAGACGGTCGGATCACTCAGGAGAGGCTGGAGCAGTCGCTGGTCCGCGTGGCGCGACTCAAGGCGCATTATCTTCAGCCCTACAAGGCGGTGACGATTTCCGATGCGCGCCTGATCGTCGGCTGTCGCTCGCACAAGGTGCTTCTCGATTCGTGGCATACCGCCTATGGAAGAGTGCCTAAACCGAAGGCGTCTGAAATCAACGAGTCGACGCCGTCTCACGATTCCCCGGTGATCCATGTGTAAACGGTAGGTGTGGCGACATGGCTCTTAAAAAAGGTGACATCCTAGACGAACGAAAACGCTATCCGGATTCCTGTGGGCTCGTGGTCAAGTGTGCCGGCGGAGGCGAGGGATTTCAAAAGATCCGGTGTTGCGGGCATGAGTTGACCGAGGAGGACCGAGTGCCGGATATCATTCCGTCGAGAGGTCGCAAAAAAGGCGCCTTGCTCCCTGGAGCGATGCTGGAGGAGAAACGGCAATTTGCCGATTCCTGCGGTTTGCGTATCATGGTGCTTGACGGGGGCGCCGGGCTGGAAGGGATCGATTGTTGCGGTCATACCATCACGGCCAGCGCGGTCAACGATTTGAAGTTCGGTCAACCCCGGGAGCAACCTCCGATGCCCACCAGTCCTGCAGGGACGGCATGATGCAACCACCAATACCGCTCGAATCCGAGGACCGGTCGCATCGAGCAAGCACCATGCAGTCCTTGCTCGGATTTATGGACCGGCTGGATAGGCTGGGGTACGTCGCGGCAGGGTTCAGTCTGCTCCTTCTGGGCATGATCATCTTTTCCCATGCCTGGTATATTTTCCTGACGCGGCCGGTGCAGGTCGGCGTGCTCCCGGCCGGGCTCAAGTTATTGAATGATCTTCTTCTGGTGATCATTCTTCTTGAATTGTTTCGAACGGTCGTGCGCTTCCTTCAGACGGAGGTCTTGGAGCTGGAGCCTTATCTGGCGGTGGGTATCATTGCCTGTACGCGAAGAGTGTTGACGGCAAGTGCAGAATTATCTCACCAGCTGGAACTCGTGGCCAGAGACACCAGGCAGGAGCTCTTTCTGCAGTACCTGATGGATGTCGGACTGAACGTGACCGTTATCATTGTTCTCATCTTGGGCGTGTATCTGCTCCGCAAGCGCCCGACCGTCCAGCGGCCTGCCTCGGCATAATTGACTTTATTAGGATGAAACCATAGGAGATTCAGAGGTCGTTCTTGCCCTCCTCCGGCCTCTTATGGCATCATGCACCTCTTTTTGGAGGCGGGGTGGCCACATTGCTCGAATATGTGGGGTCGGTGCATATCTATCTCGGACCGTACCGAGGGAACCCCATTGCGTTATATTTGCGCCGCACGGAAACCGGCTGCCAGATCGGTCCGCGAGCCTATCCATGGAATGACGTGGTCGGGGCGGGCGAAACTCCCAATAAAGCCGCCGCCGATTTCGAGGAAAAGTGGAAGGGGAAAGGGCTAGCGGCCGACATGTATTCAGGCCCTTCGTGGGAAGGTGGTATTAAGCCGGAGAAACCTGCGCCACCGAAGCCTGCTGCGCCCCCCAAACCAGCGGCTGCTCCGGCAGCTGGTGCGCCAACCTCAGCAGTACCAGGTGCCACGCCTGCGGCGCCTGCCGCGCAACCGGCTGCGACGGCTCTTGCGAAACCAACCGCTCCCGCACCTGCTGCAGCTGCTCCACCTGCAGTTCTCAAGACTGATTCGGTGACTCCAACCGAGTCGTCCTCCTAGGACTGTTCTTTCACTCAATCGTTCTGTCAGTCAGCCGATGGTGCCGGCCGAGGTATGTCCGCGTGGTCCACGCATGGCCGCGTGGCGAGCTTGCTGTGGCGAAGGCCGTAGGCCATGTACACTACGATGCCGATGATGGTCCAGACAAAAAACCGGATCCAGGTCATCCAGGGAAGGAAATACATCAGGCCGAGGCAGGCCAGCACGCCTAAGATGGGAATGACTGGCATGAGTGGCATGCGGAACGGCCGTGGATGGTTCGGTTTGGTATAACGCAGCACCATGATGCCGATACAGACCAGCACAAACGCGAAGAGGGTGCCGATGTTGGTCATATCAGCGGCCTCGCCGATGGGAATCAACGCCGCCATGATAGCCACGGCTATGCCGGTCAGGTAGGTCGCATGGTGCGGCGTGCGAAAGGTCGGATGAACGCCTGAGAGCCAGGGGCCGAGCAGTCCATCTCGGGACATGGCAAAAAACACGCGAATCTGTCCGAGCATCATGACGACAAGTACGCTGGTGATGCCGGCCACTGCGCCGGTCGCCACGATCGCAGCACCCCACTGAAATCCCGCGACGCGTAATCCTTCGGCCACCGGGGCGTGGATATCGATCTTCGAATAGGGCACCAAACCGGTCAGGACCGCGGCCACTGCGATGTAGAGGACTGTGCAAATGGCCAGCGAGGCGAAGATCCCAATGGGTAAATCCCGCTGCGGGTTCTTGGCTTCCTCTGCCGTGGTGGAGACGGCATCAAATCCAATATAAGCAAAAAAGACAATGGCGGCGGCGGCCCCTACTCCGGCAAAACCAAAGGGCATGAATGGTGACCAGTTGGCGCTGTCGACGGAGGAGACGCCGACCGTGATGAAAAACGCGATCACCGCGAGCTTAATGACCACGATGCCGCAGGTTGCTCTGGCGCTGGCTTTCACGCCGACGATTAAAATACCCGTGACCAAAAGCACGATGATCGCGGCGGGAAGATTGGCGATGCCTCCGTCCGAGTCGGGGGCATGGGTGGCCCAGTAGGGAAGTTCGACGCCGCACAGTTTCAGGATGTTGTTAAAATACCCCGACCAGCCGATAGCGACTGCCACGCAGGCGACGCCGTATTCCAAGATAAGGTTCCAACCTGTGAGCCAAGCAAGGAATTCCCCCAGGGTCGCGTAGGAATAGGTATAGGCACTGCCGGCTACAGGAATCATGGCAGCAAATTCGGCGTAACAAAGGGCGGCAAGTGCGCAGGTGATTCCGGAGAGAATGAAGGACAACATGATTCCCGGCCCCGCTCCTGGCCGGTGCGCATCCCCGACAATGGCGGTGCCGATCAGCACGAAGATGCCGGTGCCGATAATCGCTCCGATGCCGAGCCCGGTCAGATCCCAGGCCGTCAAAGTCCGTTTCAGGCGATGTTCAGGGGCGTCAGAATCAGCGAGGATTCGTTCGATGGATTTGGTGCGAAACAGCGGATTGCCCACGCGGTGTCCTCTCTCCGGTCGCAGCACGTCCATGTCCGCTGTCATGATTTATTACCAGGTAGAGCCGGTGTGGCATGGAGCGACGCGCGGCGGGAGGCCGCTCGCAAGAAGGCTTGAAACAGGCGCCGATGCAAAACATGTCGTTCGAACAAGAATTCCGGATGCCATTGCAGGCCCAGGAAGAATCGGTGCGTCGCATGTTCAATCGCCTCGACGATTCCGTCGGGGGCCGCGGCGCTGGCAATGAGGGCAGGTCCGACCACTTTCACCGATTGGTGATGTGAACTGTTCACCTGCATGCGAGAACGCTGGACGATTCGATTGAGGAGGCTGCCGGCTTTGATCGAGACGCTGTGAGACACTTGATTCGCTGGTGGGATTTGCCGGTGTTGCAACGCATCGCTGACTTGCGTGGGAATATCTTGATAAAGACTGCCGCCACAGGCGACGTTCATGGTTTGCATGCCCCCGCAGATGGCCAGGGTGGGGATGCTGTCGCGCAGGGCGAAGCGGATGAGGCTCAACTCAAAGTCAGATCGCCGTTCGGCCACGACGGGGAAGGGGTATTGTTGCCGCTCTCCATACAGAGAGGGGCTCAAGTCTGGTCCGCTGCCGGTCAGAAGGAGTCCGTCGATCCCTTGAAGCAGGCGCCGGCGCGAGGTCCGCTCGGCGACGAGCGGCAAAATCACCGGTACGCCGCCGAGTTCCTCAATAGCACGGACATACCGAGCCCGTAGAAAATATGTGGGTTCCTTGCCGCCCCATTCCTGACGATCGCCGGCATTGAAGTCGGGCGTGACTCCGATGACGGGTTTCATACTAACGAATGGGTTCCAAAGGGAGCGGCGCAGGTTCCTGGGGCGCGTACTCGACCGCGTCTCGTGGGGACTCTGCTGGAACGCCGAGAAAGCGAATCGGTTTATCGCCCTTCAGGTGCTCTGGTGTGATGATGTAGGTGCCGTACATACTCGGGATCCAAATGTTCTTCGCCGTTTGTTCACTCCCTCCCGAAAAACCGTACGCTAATCCACCGACGACTCCTCCACCGATTGCAAACGCCAATTTGAGCGGGAAATAGACAATGGTCGCCAGGGCGGATCCTGCTTGGATGCCTACACCTGACGCGCTGGCATCGTTCGACGAAACGGGCACATTGGACGCATTGCTCGACTCTTGCGCGAACACAGGTGCGACGAGAATGGCCAATGAGCAAATCATGACCAGACTCAGGACCGCGGCGTGGGACCAGAGGCTGCGTCGTCTTTTGAAGGACATATTGACAGAGACGTTCACGTTGAGTGCCTCCTTCGTGCTGAAGTTCCGATGTGGTGTGAAGAAAAAAGAATGCGATGAGCCGTGCACGATTGCGTTTGCTTCTTTGTCGTTATAACAAATTCCCCCCCATTTTCAAACCCCTTCCGGCTTCGCGGCGGGTTTCCCTTCGGTCACGCAGGCGTCAGGTGTGTCCTCTAAATCCAGTTCGAGACGAATTGGCTCGGTCAACTGTTCCGGCTGCTCGTCGATGACACGATTCAGCTCGGTGTCGAATGCCTCAGCGGCAATGGCTTGATTTTCCTGCTCCAGTCCGGTGCGGAGGGCCACGTTGAGGGTGCAGGTGCAAAACGCTTGAACGAAGAGGTCGTCGGCTCGTCGCCGTACCTCGTCGTACTCCTCCTGTCCGACTCGTTGCAGGAACTCAACGAGCCAGGCGGAATACCCCATCCGTTCACGAGCCCGTGCCAGGTGGTCTTGGGTGACGTCCACGGCGACTTGTACGCCGCCTTTCCAGCTGCGTTTCTTCACGTTGAAAACGCATCGGACGTGATCCGGCCGATGCCCAGTGGCATCCGGCCCGAAAAAAAAGGTGACCCGGTACTGCGCTAAATCCGATGGGGGGGGAATGGTCATAGGCAATAGTCGGCATTGTATCACTGCGCGAGTGCAGAGAGAACAGCATGATTGCACTGTGGTATCGATCTCGAAATGTCGTTATGATGGCGGCCATGGAAGCGTCGTCTCGTTTCAGCGCACGGGTGACCCGCATTCAGCAAGCCATTCGGGATCAACCAGGGCTTGATGGATGGCTGTTTTATGACTTCCGCCATCTCGACCCCATTGCCTACCGGGTGTTGCGGCTGGATGCCTCGCTCCACGTGACGAGGCGTTGGTACTATTGGATTCCCGCAGAGGGCGCGCCGATCAAGCTACAACATCGCATTGAGCCTCATGTCTTGGACGGCTTGCCGGGGGAAGCTCGATCCTACGTCTCCTGGCGAGAACAGCAGGCGATTCTGGGCTCCATTCTTCACTCCGCCAGGCGAATTGCCATGCAGTACTCGCCGATGAATGCGATACCGTACCTGTCACGTGTAGATGCGGGTACGATTGATCTGGTGCGCAGTCTGAATGTGGAAGTCGTGACCTCCGCTGATTTAGTTCAGCAATTCGAAGCCGTCTGGGATGAGATTCAATTGACATCTCACCGCGTAGCGGCGGCAGGGTTGCGGGCAATTGTGGACGAAGCGTTTGGGTTTGTGGGGACCTCGCTGGCCGAGCAACGTGGGCTCACGGAGTATAAACTCCAACAATATATTCTTTCCCGGATGCAGGCACGGGGACTGGTGACTTCAAGTCCACCGATTGCCGCCGTCAATGCCCATAGCGCCGATCCTCACTATGGGCCGTCTTCCGAGGGAGCTGCTCCGATCCGGCCGGGTGACCTGGTTTTGATCGATCTGTGGGCTAAGCAACCTGGCCCAGGAGCCGTCTATGCGGATATTACCTGGACCGGATATGTCGGTCAGGTTGTGCCAGCCCGGCTTCAGAATGTCTTTCAGATTGTGCGGCAAGCTCGAGATGCTGCCGTGACGTTCGTGCAAAGTCAGGTTCGCGGTGGGGCATTCCCCTATGGATGGGAAGTGGACGACGTGTGCCGGCAGGTGATTCAAGACGCGGGGTATGGGAAATATTTTGTGCACAGAACCGGCCATTCAATTGGCGAAGAAGTGCATGGTAACGGGGCCAACATCGATAACCTGGAAACACAGGACGCTCGCCGGTTATTGCCTTGCACCTGTTTCTCGATCGAGCCAGGAATTTACTTGCCGGAGGAGTTCGGTATCCGAAGCGAGCTGGACGTTTATCTCTCCTCTCACGATGCGATGGTATATGGGCAGCCGGTCCAGACCGAACTCGTGGCCATTGCCATGCCTACCGCATAGGCTCGCGGGTCTCTCCGATGGTCTGGCTTTAGTCGTCGGCCTTTCTTGACACCTTTTGCATCGGGCAGCTATCGTGAGAGATCAGAGGGCGAGAGAGCCGCTCTGGCTCTAGGTTGACCCCTATTTGCCGAGGAAGGATATCGAACATGTTTGGCACCATGGGATTCTCCGAAATGATCATCATCCTGGTTATCGTGTTAATTATTTTTGGAGCGGGGAAACTTCCGCAAATCGGCGAAGGTGTCGGGAAGGCTCTCAAAGGGTTTAAAAAAGAAGTCAATGACATCCCGCCTCCGGAGGCCACGGTCGAACAGAGTGACGCCGCCGTTGTGCCTGCTCCCACTCAGGCTCAACCGATAGCGGAGATGGGCCAACCAGCGCAGCCATTAACAGCTCCAACGATTCCACCGGTTCCCAAAGCCACCGCTCCGTATCCACCCGGCCCTGAGTTAACTCCCGGTACGACGGCGGCTCTCATGGCAGCTGCAGGACCGCAAGGTCCGCAAGCCGCTCAACAGGCTAAACCTCGGGTCGCTACCGTTAATCCCGGGCAGGCGGCGGCGGGATCGGCAGTCGCACAAAGCCATCAGCCTCCGACAATGGAAGATCGCATGGCAGCTCCAGCGCCTATTATGCGCGCGCAGTATCCCCCGCTTCCGGCCGGTGCCCAGAGCAAGCCCGTAGCCAAGCGGCCATCGGCCATCGTCAATAAGGACGCTGTGGCTCGCGTGCAGGCGGCTCAGGCTGCCATGCGGGCGAAAGCAGCCCAGCCTCAACCGCCCGGATTATCTGCTCAGGATATGCAGGGTTTAGGGGAGGGCCTAGGGGATGCGGTGCGCACCTTCCGCCAAGCAGTGGCTGATGTGCGGAGCTCCGTCGATCCTGAAATGCGAACGATTCGGGCAGAGATGGATTCGGCTCAGAAAGAGTTGGAGCAGTCGATTGAAGCAGCCAAGCAGGCCCCCGTGCCGGATGATGATTCATTCTCAAAACCTGTCTAGCGCGAGCATTCCGATCCCCTAACTCATACGAGGGCTTCCCCGTCGTGTTCTTGCCTTCCGCAATCCATCTTATTCTTTGTCTCCTGATCGGGTCCGCGACGGTGGGGTGCTATGTCGAAAGCCCATCTGTAGATCCAGAAGTGCTGTCGGCCCGGCTAATTGATCTACTTGTGGGTGCTGATCCGGATATGCGCCGCACAGCGGCAGAAGCGTTGGGAAAACTTGGACGTCGATCAGCGAGGTCAGGGCTGGTTTCAGCGCTCAATGATTCCGACGCCCGCGTGCGTGCGGCTGCGGCCATCGCCTTGGGTCGATTGGGTGACCCAGAGAGTGGACTGGCGCTCGTAGGGTTGTTATCCGACCCTTCTGGGGCAGTTCGGGAGGCTGCCGCTCTGGCTCTCGGTGAGATCCAACCAACCCCGGCTTCACAGGCGCAGATTCTTGCGAGGCTTCGCACTCCAGACGCTCCCGGTCGTATCGCTGCAAGCCGCGCCCTGCTTGGGCTGGATACCATCTCTTTTTCAGACGAGCTTACTGGGGCATTGCGAGATGTGGATCCGACGGTTCGTCAGGGAGTGGTCGCTGTACTGGGGGAGACGGGAGATGTACGGGCCGTCCCTTATCTTCTGTCGCTTCTGAAGACGGATGTGAACGCAGGTGTACGGTCTGAGGCGGCATTCAGACTTGGAAAGGTCGGCGATAAGCAGGTTGTGGCTGATCTGGTAAAGGCTGCGGAGACAGATTCAGACTTCGTGGTTCGTGGCTGGATGCATTGGGCGTTAGAACAGATCAAGCCATCGCGCGAGTCCGGTTCAGGGAGTTGACCAAGTCGATGAGCCGCTTCTGGGTATCTTGATCAATGTCGATAAACTGAATTCCCATTCCAGGAAACAGCAAGTATCGTTCGGGCTTTGAGCGTGTCCAAGCAACCTTTGCGCGGGTTATGAATTTCTCCCCCGGTCGATCGGGCAGCGCAAACTCCACTTTCAACTCGGTTCCCGGGGGGAGTGGCATACTGCTTTCGATAAAGAGTCCTCCGCCGCCGATTCCGCCTGTCAGGCTGTCAAAGTGTTTGCCTTCGGGCGTGACGCAATGCACCTTGATGGCAAGTGGAGCTCGTGGATGCGCTCGGCTGTGCGCGAAGCGCTCATCTTCGTCGACGGACAGAATGTGCTCGATTAGCGTGCCCCAGCCCAGTATGCCAAGGCGCTGTCCTTTTTCATCGAACAGGCTCAACGTTTCCTGCTCGCAGTCGATACCGAGTATTTTCCCCTGATGCTCGCGAGTGGCGGTAACGGGAAATTTCATCTCAAGGTCAGCCCTTTTACGTGCTCATTCGATAGGCTCAAATCGATGGCCTGTCGCTTAAAATTATAGAGGGTCGTTCTGCGGAATACCTTTGACCGAATGAACCAAGCTGAGTACTCGGTTTCGCGTTTCCTGCGCGATGTCCGTAAAACGCACGCCCATCCCTGGACTAAATGTGTATTGATCGGCTTTGGGGCACACCCAGGCGATGCCCCCCTTTGCCGACAGCCACTCGCCTGGACTCTCGGGCAACGTGAACTCCATGGTGAGCTTAGTTCCGACAGACAATGGCGCAAAGCTCTCGATAAAGAGCCCTCCTCCGCCGATTCCGCCCGCTCGACTCTCGAATTGAGTACCTTCCGGGGTGGTGTATTTGACCCGTATGGAGAGCGAGATACGGGGTTCGGAGCGAGCTTCACGCGGTTGTTGAGGCTTTCGATAGGTGAGAATTTGATCGACGAGAAAATCCCAGGTCAGGCTTCCCATGGGTTCGCCATTGAGGCCGACCAGGGTAATCATCTCCTTGGCGGGATCAACTTCGAGCGTTTTGCCCTTGTGTCTGCTGCTGGATACAACTGGGAATTTCACACGCGCCGTCCTTAGACCATCACATCATTGGAGCTAGTATCTTTCCGCAAGTATACCGCACAGAATTGTCTTGTCGACAAAAACCTGACTTTAGGATCGGTGGAGGCCGGGAAGCCGAGAGAAAGCGCGCGTGGGATGTGAAAACGAGGGGGCCGAAGCCCCCTCTCGATCGGCAGCTGACTGGGCTTAAAGAGGACGAGACGGTTAGGCGCTTTTCACGTCCTTGTCCTGCTCAAAGATACGAATCGGAGCATGCTTGCCGCTGATAGCGTCTTCGGTGATCACGACTTCCTTAATCTGTTTCTGCGACGGGGCGTCATACATCACGTCGAGCATGGCCTCCTCGAGTATCGAGCGTAGCCCGCGAGCGCCTGTTTTTTGTGTGAAGGCCTTACGTGCGATAGCTCCCAACGCAGCGTCGGTGAATCGCAACTTTACCTTTTCGAATGAAAGCAGCTTTTCATACTGCTTGGTGAGGGCGTTTCTCGGCTCGGTGAGAATTCGGATCAGCGCCTGCTCATCGAGTTCATCAAGCGTGGCGACGACGGGCAACCGACCAATGAACTCGGGAATTAAGCCGTACTTCAACAGGTCCTCTGGTTGGACATGCGGCAGCAATTCCCCTAGTCGAATATCGTTACGACCACGAACATCCGCTCCAAAACCCATCGATCTTCGGTTCATGCGCTGCTCGATAATATGTTCGAGTCCGACAAAGGCGCCGCCACAGATGAACAAAATGTTCGAGGTGTTCACCTGAATGAATTCCTGATGCGGGTGCTTGCGTCCTCCCTGAGGGGGGACATTGGCAACCGTTCCTTCAATGAGCTTGAGGAGTGCCTGTTGAACGCCTTCACCGGAAACGTCCCTGGTAATTGAAGGACTGTCGCTTTTTCTGCTGATTTTATCGATCTCGTCGATGTACACAATCCCGCGTTCAGCACGCTCGACATCATAGTCGGCGGCTTGAAGCAGCTTGAGTATGATGTTTTCAACATCTTCCCCGACATAGCCCGCCTCCGTGAGGGTGGTGGCGTCGGCTAGAGTGAAGGGCACGTCTAGGAATTTGGCCAAAGTCTGAGCCAACAAGGTCTTGCCGGTACCGGTAGGACCAATTACCAGGATATTGCCTTTTTGGAGTTCGACCTCGTCGACGTCCTTATCCTTGGCGGAAATGCGCTTGTAATGATTGTGAACGGCAACGGAGAGAATTCTTTTGGCGCGATCCTGCCCAATCACATACTGGTCGAGATGATGTTTGATTTCGGCTGGCTTCCTCAGCTTCGAGGAAATCTCCTCTTTTGCCTCTTCCCAATCCTCTGCAATGATATCATTGCAGAGATTGACACATTCGTCGCAGATGTAAACCGTCGGACCGGCAATCAGCTTCCGCACTTCGTCTCGGTTTTTACCGCAGAATGAACAACGCAGGTGCCGATCAATTTTTTCTTGTTTAGCCATGCTGCCTCCCCTACACCAAGGTCAACTAGCTCTTACCGCCCTCTTTCCCTGAATCGGTCGACGCCACGGGTTTGAGGCTCTTTAGGGGGCGTGTGATGACTTCATCGATCAACCCATAACGTTTGGCTTCCTCGCTCGACATGAAGTAGTCTCGCTCGGTGTCCTGGGCGATTTTATCGAGAGGTTGGCCGGTATGTTTGGCCATGATTTCGTTTAGGCGTTCACGAATTTTCAATATTTCTCGTGCATGAATGTCGATTTCAGTCGCCTGGCCTTGGAATCCGCCCATCGGCTGGTGGATCATGACGCGAGCATTCGGCAGGGCATAACGCTTGCCCTTTGTGCCGGCGGTTAAGAGGAATGCTCCCATGCTTGCAGCTTGGCCCAGGCAGATGGTGTTGATGGCTGGTTTGACATATTGCATAGTGTCGTAGATGCCAAGCCCGGCTGTCACGCTTCCACCGGGAGAATTGATATACAGATTGATATCTTTCTCAGGATCCTCAGCTTCCAAAAATAGCAGTTGCGCGATAATCAGGTTCGCGAAAACATCATCGATCGGTGCACCGAGAAAGATAATACGATCTTTAAGAAGGCGAGAGTAAATATCATAGGCACGTTCGCCGCGGTTTGTTTGTTCGATGACAATCGGAACTAACATTCAACTGAATCCTTTCCGCTAGAGGCCCTATGAGTAGAAACTCTTTAGTTTACCACACGTGCGCAGCCTGGATCAGGTGACCACCACAAGGGATTTTATGCGTCGAGTCCATGCGGTTGACATGGCTATCCCTGAATCATGGCGTGGCGATAGACGAAATCTAAGGCTTTGTCGGCCAAGATTCTGGCCTGAAGATCGTCTAAGGTGTCTTGTCCTCCGGCTTGAATCATGCGGCGAACTTCGTCGACGGAGAGCTTGACCTCTGCAGCGAGTCTCGCAATCTCATGGTTCAGATCTTCATTCGTGACGGAGATGCCCTCTTTTGCCGCCAGCGCTTCGAGGATTAATCCTACCTTCACGCGCCGCTCGGCTTCCGGCCGATACTCGTCCTGGAGTTTCGTGATGTCGTCTGTTCGAGAGGCGGCCGGTGAGGCATCAGGATGGTCTTCGGATTTGCGCTGGCGGGATTGCAACTGCTGCCGAACCATGGCCGACAATTCTCGCTCAACCAATGTTCCGGGGAGTTCAAAGTGATGGGTTTCCGCCAGTCGTTTTAAGAGGGTCTCCTTGTAGGAATCTTCGATATCCTTCTTCAGGGCCCGCTCCATTTCGGTGCGAAGCTTGTCTCGAATTTCTTGCAATGATTGATAGGGGCCGCAGTCTTTTGCGAATTCATCGTCCAGAGATGGGAGTTGCTTTTGCTTTACCGATTGAATGGTGCAGCGAAAGGTGACGGTCTTGCCCGCGACGCGGGCATCGGGGTGTGTTGCTGGATAGGCCTGCGGAACCGTAATCGTCTCACCGTCTTTTTTGCCGACAAGATGACTTTCAATGTCTACGCCTAGAACGAGGGCATGTGAGCCCATTTTGTGAAGATGGCCCTCTTTTGTCGTTCCATCAAGCGGGCTCCCGTCTAACGTCCCTTCAACATTCAGCACCGCATAGTCCCCATCGGACAATGTCGTTCCCGTCGGAGCGGGATGCAATTGAGCCATTTGCTCGCGGAGGACCTCAATGGCCTTTTCAACTTGGTCGTCAGTTATGGTGCGGTGATCTTGTTTGAGAGAGATCGGGTTTGGAGCCTTGTAATCTCGGAGTTCAATCGTCGGCTTGATTTCGACCGTGGCGGTAAAACTGAAGGGGGTATCTCTCTTGACCTTGACTCGCTCCAGCGGCGGGATTTCTACCAGCACTGGGACGATTCCCGCTTGGCGAACGGCTCGATCGTAGTAATCGGGGACTAATGCACGAATGACGTCCTCCTCGACAGTCTTGGCGTAGCGTTTTTCCAGTAATTGCAGCGGGGCCTTCCCAGCGCGGAAGCCAGGAATGTTAACTTGCCGGTTCAATTCGGAGTATGCCCGGACAAAGCGCAAGTTGACTTCGTCTGCCGGAACTTCAATTTTAAGGGCTCGCTTCATGGGGCCGAGTTCAGTCACTTCAAGTTTCATAGCTCTGTTCGCGTCCTCCGAGTACGAAAAGTTGTGGGCGCCACGCAGGGTCTCTAAGTTATGGTGCGAGAGGGGGGACTTGAACCCCCACGGTTACCCACGGGCTCCTAAGACCCGCGCGTCTGCCAGTTCCGCCACTCTCGCGCGACGCTGACACCGCGTTGCCTACCGATGCTGCATGCGGAATGTGCCTGCTGGTGGAAAGTCCCGCTGAATAATGACATTTTGTACCGTCGATCGAGTCTACCTGTCAACCCATACGCCGGGTGGGACGTATCTAATTCGCCATTCGCTCCGAAGCCTCATTCGCGCCGCTCATGCAGCTGGGGAGGGATCTGGAGATCGGAACTGTTTGCGGATACTGGTCCTGTAGTAGTACCACAATGTCTGCGGGAGGGTATAATGACCAAACAAGTCCTGCAAACCAATCATCTAGGGCTCTCTTCCGGAAGGAGGAACCATCCATGAAGCAGAGTGTTTCGACTATAGCGGTAGCATTCCTCCTGCTTGCGGGTGGGATGAATTCCTTGGTGTGGGCCTATCGAGATTATTTCACGCAGGAACAAAAATCTCAACTGGCACGAATTCAAACCGTCCTGGTTGATGCCATTGCCCTGACCGACAAAGGAACGGGCACTCCCGATAGCATCAGGGACGTGGTGATGCATCGCATGGGCGAATTGGGCTATGCGGTGACTGCGGACCCCGGCAGCCCCCATGATGTCCTTGTCAGAGTGAAGTGCGAGCAACGCAAGACGTGGGAAGGGACTGCATCTGCGGGCGGTGACAACGACTTGCCCGATGCCCCCTCGCGTTTGTGGAAGGGCCCAGCCTGTCAATTGACCTATGATCTGGGAGTCATGAAGGTGAAGTGGCAGAAAGAGGTCCGCGCTGAGTTTGAAGATGCCGTCCAGGCTGCTCAATCGGCTCACGGTGGCGAGCCTGGTTTGTACGCGCTGAGCGCCCTCGGCGATGCGTTGGGGAAATACGAGTTTCCCCTGCTGTTGACGGCTGAATGGGGCCAGCCGGATCGGTTGCTGAAACTGTTGGATTCTCCGGAGACCAGTCACCTGCGAAAGCTGAAGATCATTTCCTTGTTGGGCGAAATGGAGGCAGATGAAGCGCTGCCGCGCCTCACGGAGGCGCTCAAGGACAAAGATCTGGCTAAGCAAGCGGCGGTGGCGCTAGGCAATATGGGGAAAGAAGGGATCCCCATCCTGGTCGATATTCTGAAGCATTCGAAACAGGCGGACCTGCAAGCGGCCGCGGCAAAAGGACTGGGCGATCTTGGCAATATCCACAGCGATCCAACTGTGGTCCCCCCACTGCTGGAAATGCTGGACGCGCCAGGTATCGATATCACGGTTCAAACGGAGATCGCATGGGCGCTGGGGCGGGTGCCGGATCGTCGATCAGTTGAACCCCTGTTTGCACTTGATCGGAAACTGCAGAAAATTAGGAGGGATCCGCCGGACCCTCAAATCAGGAAGCTGAAGGAGGCGGTATTCTGGTCGATCAAGCAGGTATATACGGAAGATCAGTACAGCTAACCCGAATTTGTCGATCATCATGTCCTTCCTTGCCAGGGTCGAACGTGGCGCTCTACCCAGCTTGGAATTTGGGATGACGGGGGGACCTCTTCTGTGGTTCCCCAATACTCGCCATCTACTCTCGAACACAAATCATCGCTGGGGCCTCCTGTCTGGATCTTCACGTCGTGCTGATGAGCCTTCAGACCCGGTTGGCGCGTTTCCAGTTGGTGAAGAACAGGGCTAGCCCAGATCGCCGGGCGCACCTGTAAGCTGTCAAAAAAAAGACGACTCTGCTATGAGAAGGTGGGTCGGCAGTATCCGGCACTCGCCATCTTCCAGGCGATGGTGAAGAGGTCAATGGCAACGAGGGAGGTCACCGGCATGAGTCATATCTCACGAAGGCGGTTCTTGCAATTGTCGGCCATGACCGGGGGAGCGCTTGCGGTGAGCGATTTGGCCAGCCGTATGTTTGGGTTGGCGGGCAGTGGCTCGCGTGCGCACGCCGGAGAGCCGATCAAAATTGGGATTCTCGATCCGCTGTCGAGCCCGTATAAGACGTCCTCCATTCACGATGTGCATGGGGCAAATGTAGCGGTAGACCTTTTCAACAAGCGCGGTGGGGTATTGGGACGGCCGGTGGTTATTCTCGAAGCCGATGATGCCTCCAACCCTGAGCAGGCGGTGAAGGTCGCAACCAAGTTTATCAAAGAAGACCGCATCGATGTGCTCATGGGCACGTTTAATGGAGACTGTGCCTTGGCCGTCAGCGCGCTGGCGAGGAAGGAACACAAGTTGTTCATGGTGACCGGGTCCTATCTTCCTGAGCTGACGGGGCCGGCCTGCGACTCACACACGTTCGTGTTTATGCCCAATGCTGTGATGCTGGCACAGGCGGTGGCGCCACATCTGGTGAAGGCCTACGGCACCCGCTGGTACATGCTTACGACGAGCTCATTGGACGGCAAATCCGCCGCGCAGGCGTTGGTCACTGCCGCTCAGAGTCATGGCGTCGAATTTGTGGGGGAGACCCTGATGCCGTTCGGCTCGACCGATTTTACCTCGGCGTTGACGACGGCACAGGATAAACATCCGACGCTCATTGTGCTCAATCTTTACGGGTGGGACTTAGTCCACGCGTTGAAGAGCTATACCAAGCTGGAAATGGCGAAAGACAAGATTGGGATCGGCGGCTTACTGAGCGGCGAGCAAATTGGCCGTCCCTTGGGCTATGCAAACAATGCGGGAATCTGGGGCCTCATCTGGGATCCGAAGGTCAATACAGAAGGATCCAGGCGTTTTATCCAAGGCGTGGTCGAGAAGTATAACCATACGCCGACCTCGCGCTGCTACCTGGGCTATGCCGCGATGACGCAGATATTGGAGGCGATGCAGCGAGCGGGCACCACGGAGACTGATGCTCTCATCAAGGCCTTGGAAGGGCACGAGTTTGATGGATTGAAGGAGGGACGGTCATATTTTCGGGCTTCCGACCATCAGCATGTACAGGATGTGCTCGTCGGGGAAGCCTACGGAAAAGAGCTGGGGCTCGGCCATTACAAGATTGTGACGACGGTTCCTGGTGAGAGCGCAGGGCTGATGACCAATCAAGGTGCCTGTCGGCTGTAAGTAATGGGTATCCTCAATGGGCGCGATGCGCCTCTACGTATGGGAGGGGTCACACCTAGCGGGCGGAGCTGAATGCTGCGAGACGAGCATCGTCTCGCCGTGTCTCCCCACCCGCGGCGACGGCCGGGCCCTGAACGATGATCAATTCCAACCGGCGATTTTTCTGACGGCCCTGTTCGGTGGCATTGGAGGCGAGCGGTCGCGAATCAGCCATACCCACCGCCTTCGTCCTGTCGGCCGCCATGCCCCCATTGATCAAGGCCCGTCGAGCATTTTCAGCACGAGCCCAGGAGAGCGCTTTGTTGTCTGGAAACGTTTTCTGGAGCGCTTTGCTGATTGCTTGGTTATCCGTGTGACCCGCCACCTGGACAAACCTGTCGGTGACTTGCCCTAACACCGTGCCGATCCGCTTCAACATGGTCAGGCCTTCCGGCGTAAGGGCGGCATCGCCGGACGTGAACAGCCAATTGGACGCTAATGCGACGGTCAGCCGGTTGCCATCCTGTTTGACGGTAATCGTATTCTGTCCGCGATCACCCGGCAGTACCTTGAGCAGTTCTTCCTTCATGGCCGCGAAGCGTCCATTTTGAGCATCTGCTTGGGTGGTCGGTGGCGCGGAAGGTCCTTTGCGCCCCTCATCGTTTCCTGACGGAGCCATCTTCCCAGGGGTGGTCTGCCGAGCGATGTCGCTGGTTGACTCTTTGGTCGAACCAAGCTCTCTCGTGCGCGGAGCTGGCTGAGGCTGTGCGGTCTCCCGGCCTGCAGAAGGCATTCGAGGCGATTCGACCCCAGAGCTATTGGTGCCCGGCGATCGTTCGGGAGACGTGCCCGCAGGGCCTTTTTGCCGTGGGAGCAAGTCCCGCGTCTTGTCACCAACCTGGTGTTCGAGTGCCGCGATACGGTGCCTTGCCTGATAGACCTCCGCAACCATGGCGTTATACTGGGGGACCAATTTATCTCGCTCCAAAAGCCGCGAGCGAACCGTCTCATATGCTTGTTCCCGCTCCTTGAGCTGTTGATCGAGGGCGGTGATGCGTGCCTTCAACGAACCAATCGTTGCGGTGGCGGTCTGGAGCTGGGCCGCGAGGCTGTCCCGCTCAGCCGTTCCCGCACGGGCGGCGCGGAGATCGGTGTCTTGGCGGGTGACGTGCGTTTCCATCTCCATGATTCGTCGTCGTGCCAGCTCGAGTTCCGCGACGACGGTCGCGTGGGTCTGAAGGGCGGCC
>CAZBNV010000081.1:0-20698 GCA_964493335.1 uncultured Nitrospira sp. | reverse complement strand
ATGCCATAATGATTCCGCACATAACGATACATCATTTGATAGAGCACCAGCAGGCCAGATTTTAAAACGCTGCCGCGTCTGTTCGAAATCCAGGTCCCTACACGATGCACGGTAAGGGCTCGAAACCCGGGCATCGTCCAGTCCCGGCTGTTCACGGTCCAGTCCTCGTGGATCTGACTCAGCAGCTCCTTTACGCCTCGCTGCAACCTGATAAGCGCCCCCAGCATTGGCACCTCGGTCACGTGAATGAGCCTAGATCGAACGTTCATGGCCTCAAACCTACTCGCATTTTTTGACCGACGCGCCTAGCGCCGCCCAGGAGCACCGGCGGAAAACGGTGCAGGATAATCATGAGGCAGTCCCGTCCGCGCCGTGAAGCCCGCTGCGATGGGGCAGGCCTCACAATTTGACAACCTTGAGCCTACATTGCGTTGCCGACTGACCACTCCCGAGCGGGCAGACGCTCCAGCGTCATACTCCACCGGCAAACTTATGACGAGTTTATCATATGTCCAGCAATACTGGACATTAAAATCAGACCAAAGTTGGACTTGGTGCTTCTCAGCGAACTAGTTTGCGCACCTGTGCAGGTTAAGGGATGGAGCGCCAGCAGACCCTGGCTTTACCGGGTTTACGCTGCTGAATGAACGGAGCGCTTGTGTGAATGGTTCAACTTGGCACAACGCTTACTTACCTGGAGCGGTATTAGCTTATCACTGCAGGAATACCAAGGCCACGACTCCCTAGTCGTGCCGGGGGAACTCAGTTCACGAGTCACTCTATAGGGACACGTGGAGCGGGGTGGGTCGGACGGTACAGATTCCTGTGCACCGAGGTATATGCCGGTCGGCCTATCTCTGCACTACCCCATCACGGGCGAGCCATGGTGATGAATCATCAACCACTCATCGCCGATGCGTTCGAAGAGATTGGTGGCGAGCACGCGGGTTTCAACCGGTTGGTCGTCTTGACGGCTGGTCAGGTGCTCAGTGCAGATGACCCAGCCTAGATCACCTGCCACCTGGATCTGTACGTCGGTCAGTTCAAATTTCATGGAGAAGGTGTTGTTGAAGATCAACACCCAGGAGTCGCGTACGGCCGGCCAATCGCTGCGGAGACTCCAACCTGGATGGATACAGGTGACGTACTCAAGGTGAGCCCACACCTTGTCCATCTGGAGCATGTCCAGACTTTCAAAGGCGGCATAGAAGGCCAAGTTCGCGCGCGTAATTTCTTCAATTCGTTGTTCGACCACGGGTAGCTCCTGCGATGGTGCGGCATTTTACTGCAAACACTGTCGCCGGCGCGAGCCTCATTTACACCGTGGGAGGGGTGGATTCGCGGGAAGCTGCCGCCGACAGGGAGCGGGACTTCTCCCCTTAGCGCAGGTCGCCGCGAATCCCGTCAGCCCGCATGTGTCGCGAGCAGCCCCTCTTCCAGTGCCGTCTTCAACAGTTGTGCAATGTTGGAGACGCGAAGTTTCTTCATCATGTTTGCTCGATGCGCCTCCGCCGTCTTAATGCTGATGTGCAACTGCTCCGCAATCGTACGATTCGTAAGTCCGGCCCAGACCAGCTGTAAAATCTCATGCTCACGAGGAGTCAAATCCTCGGGGCGACGTTTGGCCACCGCGGGTTCGGCAGTGACCTGCTCGATCTCCGGCAACACTGTTCCCACGTTCCCTTCGCGGCCGAAATGCAACAGATCCAATTTCTCATTCCACATAATTGCCTCTCCTTGTTTCTGACTCGCGCACAGTTACTGAATGTGAATTCAGAGTTAACACAGTAGCGATCTTCCACGGGTCTTGATTCGGCGATAATCGCATACGCCTGCCTCGGCCACGTGCCCCGCGGTACTTTGGGCATATCCGTCCCGTACCCCTCCGCTTCCTCTTTCAGATCCAACTCGACGAATGGATTCACGCATCATCCTTGGATCTTACGATTCAGGTCGCTCGCCTAAAAGAATTCTGCGCCGCCCAGGCACTCCAGTCTCACTGTCGCCCGCATCTCCGCCTTGATCACCAGAACCATTAAGCGTCACACAACAGTCAGGACTAACATCAAGGATCATGCCAAGAAATTGAGGACGAGATATCGCAATTCTAGGGACTTATGACGAGGTGTTAGGGCACCGCGAGACCAAAACGTCAAATTCCTGGCACTGCGCGATGTGTCACACATGTGCCAGCGTCATTTCGTCTGAAGGGTGAGAAGCTCGAAGAAAACGGCATGCACTACTGACGTTGAAAGAATCGCCTGAGTCTGATGTGAGGCGCCGGCAGGTAAATTGGACCGCGCGAGCAGGTTTACGGTCGCGCAGACTGCTATTGTTCACGTATCGGATCGAACTAATCCGGTGCGGATGGCCAATCGGACAAGCCCTGGAACATCATGGATTTCCAGACGCTCCATCAGTTGCGCTCGGTGCGTCTCAACAGTTTTCACACTCAAGTCCAGACGTTGAGCGATTTGTTTTGTCGAACAGCCTTCTGCGATGAGTTGGAGAATTTCACGTTGGCGGCCGGTTAATCGACCCAAGGGTCCCGCCTGGGCATCATCCTGGCGACAATAGGCATCCAGAGTAAATTTGGCCACTGCGGGAGTCAGATACGTTTCACCTCGACACACCGTCTTAATCGCCAATTCCAATTCAGCACGGTCCGCATCCTTGAGAAGATAGCCGGCCGCACCGGCGCGAAGGGCCTCTTTGAGGTATTCTTCGTTCGTATACATCGAGAGCATCAGCACTTTTGTTCGCGGGCATTCCTGTCGCATCCGGCTGGTGGCCTCGAGCCCATTCATTTCAGGCATGGCAATGTCCATCAGGACCACTTCCGGCTCCAGGTCTCGGCAGATTTTTAACGCATCCCGCCCGTTACTCACCTCTCCGATCACCTGGATGCCTTCCAACTTTTCCAGCAGCGCGCGAAACCCGGCCCGCACCAATGTATGATCCTCGACGAGAAGCACCCGAACCTTGTTCATCATGAGGGCGCTCTCCCCGCGTTCAATTGCGACCCTGTGGGAAACAGCGCCCGAATGACGGTTCCCTTGGTTGGAGCCGAGTCAATATCGAAACGTCCGCCCAGCAGACGAACCCGCTCTTCCATCCCGGAGAGTCCGATACTTGTTCCGGCACGAACCGATTCGGGATCAAACCCGATCCCGTTGTCACATATCACGAGGGTCAATTCGCGATCCCCCGATTCCAGACGCACCTCAACTTTCGTGGCCTGGGAATGGCGCGCGATATTGGTCAAGGCCTCCTGGGTGAGGCGAAAGCAGGTGATCTCCAGTTCAGGAGAAGGCCGTGCCGTCACTCCCTCGGCCACGAAGTGGAGATCCCAACCCGCACGCTCCGCTTGCCTGCCGACATACCACCTGAGTGCAGGAACGAGACCCAATTCATCGAGCAAGGAGGGCCGTAAATCCAAGGCCAAACTGCGGACCCGTTGAAGCACTTGACCCAAAATTTCCAGGCTGTCGGCAATTTGCTCCTCGACGGGCTCACAATTCGGAAGCGTGCGAAGTTCGCGAAGATTCAACTTGATAGCCGTCAAGGCCTGCCCAATCTCATCATGCAAATCGCGGGCAATGGCACGGCGTTCCAATTCCTGAATTTCCATCAACCGACGAGAGAGCACTCGCAGCCGCTCATTGGCCTCACTTAAGGCGGACGTCCGCTCCGTGACGCGCATTTCCAGGTCTTCATGCGCAGCCTTCAACGCTTCCTGAGCCCGCTTCTGTTCGGTGATATCGCTATTCAATTCAAGGCTGCCACTGGGGACTCCTCGCTCGTCACGCAGCAATGTCCACCGACTCGCAACTGTGATGACATCTCCCTCACGTGTCGTATGCACCAGTTCTCCACTCCAGAATCCCTTGCTCAAAAACTCCTGTTTAATGTCCTCCAGAGGGAGCGGGAACCGTGTCTTCAAAAAGTCATGCACATACATGCCCAGCGCCTCACTATTGCTCCATCCGTAAAGTCGGACAGCCCCGTCATTCCAATAGGTGATCGTATCGCTCTCCAGATCACGAACGAAGATGGCGTCGTTGGCCAAGTCCAACAATTCGGCTTGCCGGCGAAGGAGTTCCTCAGCCTGCAGCAGTCCCTGCTTATCTTGAGCCACGATACAGTAACCCAGGAGGTTACCTCTCCGGTCAGGAATCGCACTCACCGACAAGAGTACAGGAAATCGATGCCCTCGCTGATGGATATAAGTCCATTCCTCTTCTACGCTATGTCCCACTGTGGCATGGGCGACAATGGCCTCAAACTGGTCCATCGATTTGCGTCCAGACTGGGCTATCAGGGCCCCTTTCTTACGATCCAATTCGGCCTGATCATGAAATACAACGGGAGTGGCTTTGCCAATCACCTGATCCGCTGTAATCCCCAGTAGTCGCTCGGCAGACCGATTGAGGCTCGTAATGATTCCGGTCGTTGTAGTCGACATGATCGCCGCTGCCTTGATTCCGCCGACGCTATCCTCAACCATACTGCCCTCCGGCCTGGCAACAGCAGCCCGCTTCAGATCAGGCGCCAATCTTTGCTCATCGGGGTCGGACGTATGATGCAGACTGCTCAAGGCCTAGCGGCTCCATCATACTCCAGCCATATCAATGATGGGAGACTGTCCCCACAAGCACCACGTATTTTCAGTCTCTCGCGAGAAACCCAGATCAGAGCCAATGCTCACACGGGTTGCTTGTGTCGGGCCGACTGCCACCCCACCAACCAGACACCGGCGAGGATGAGGAGGATGCCTCCGACTTCCCGCATCCCAATCACGTCACCCAGCAGCGCAGCCGACAAGAGCAGCGCCGACACTGGAATCAAATTCACGAATACGCCGGCACGGGACGGACCGACGCCTTGTACCCCATACAACCAAGCCTGTTGACCCAATGCCGTCGCAAACACGATGAGATAGAGCAACGCCAGCCAGCCTGAAACTGGTACCGTCGCGGTCCCGGAGAGCAGCAGCTTTTGATCGGTCCAGAGGAGCGGAATCTGCAGCAGCAGAGAGACCAATAACGTCGTCCAGTTGACGGTCAGCGGAGACAACCGCTCCATAACCTCCCGACCACCGATCGAATACAACGCCCAACTGACCAGGCCCAATAAAACAAGGATGCCCCCTAGCCAGGGACTCTCTCCAATGGGGGCATCTCCTCCGACGCCAGATACGAGCGCAACCCCCGCGAAGGATACGGCGCAGCCGGCTGCGACTGTCCGGAAAGGAATATCGCGCACGAGCAGCGAGGAGAGCAATGCCGTAATGGCCGGACTGGCGCCGATGATGACCCCGGCAGTAGAAGCGCCAATATAGCGAAGACCGAACAGAGTCAGAAGATGATTACCCAGCACCCCCAGACCCAACAGGCACAGGAACTTGAGATCGCGAGCCGTGAACGTGGCGCGACCGCCTTCGGTCCACCACCACAACGGAATCAGAATCGCCAGCGCCCCGACTGCGCGCAGGACCGACGTCTCCACCGCCGAGAACGCCGCCAGGGCCATCTTCTGTCCCACGATGGAGCCACCCCACACGAGCGCTGAGGCGGTAAGAGCAGTATAGGCTGCGAACGCTGTTGGTTTCTCCATGCGTGGGATCCCTCAACAGAACGTAGAGTCCATCTTTGCGCAGGCCGTTAGAGGGCTGCGTGAATTGACGGAGTTGGCGTGATCACCAAAATGCCGTCCCGAATGGTTGCCAGTACAGCGGTCACGCGAGCATCGCAGGCGACGACTCGGTTGAGCTCCTGGATCGCCGCAGTACGGTCGTCTGGCGGGAGATCGCGCAGGACCTCTCCGTCCCACAAGACGTTATCGATGAGCATCACGCCGCGAGGGGACAGCAGCTCCATCCCACGTCGGTAATAATTGAGATAGTTCACTTTGTCGGCATCGATAAAAATCAGGTCGAACGGCCCCTTCAAGCCAGCCATCGTCTCGAGCGCGGGGCTCATGCGAATCTCAATCTTGCGGCCGTGCGGTGATTGCGCGAAGAAGCGCCGGGCAACGGCCGCAGACTCTTCATCCACCTCGCACGTGACCACGCGTCCCTCGTCGGGCAGTGCTTCGGCAAAACAGAGTGCGCTGTATCCCGTAAACATCCCGATTTCCAGCACCCGCTGGGCGCGCACCAGACGCGTCATCATATGCAAAAATGCCCCTTCCAGCGGGCCGACGAGCATGCGGGCAAACTCCATCGTGCGTTCCGTTTCCTCGCGTAGGGCTTTGCGAACTGGGGATTCCGGCAAGGAATGGGCGGCGGCATAGGCCTCAATTTGAGGCAGAACCAGATCGGCCATTGGTTTCACTCCGTGAGAGAGTTGTGCGACAATTCGCCTCGGCCGCGGGATCATAACACGGTCTTATTGAGAGAAGGAGCGCGAAGGTGAAGACACTGGCAACCTTGGAACCGCTGACAACTCGACTCGTTGAAATCCGACGCATCCAGAGCGCCGCATCAGTCCTATCCTGGGATCAGGAGACCTATATGCCCGTCGGTGGCGGGGCGGCCCGAGCCGAGCAGATCGCAACGCTGGAGGGCCTTGCACATCAGAAGCTCGTGTCCGAAGAGGTCGAACGTCTCCTCACCCAGTGGATTGATCCTGCCACGGGGGCGTCCGCCGAATCCCCGACCGAGAGTTGGGATGAACCGTCTCGCGCGCTCTTGCGGGAAACCTGGCGTGATTTCAGCCGTGCGAAGAAACTGCCGTCTGATTTTGTGATCCGCTTGAGTCGCGAATGTTCCCTGGCTCAACAGGCCTGGGTGACGGCACGCGAAGAGAGCCGTTTCGCGAATTTTTTGCCGTCGCTCCAAACTGTGCTGGGCCTCAAACGCGACGAGGCGCATTATTTGGGCTACCGGGACTCACCCTACGACGCACTCCTGGACACCTACGAGCCGGGAGCCACGGTGGCGCAGCTTACGCCGCTCTTCGCTCGGCTCCGCGCACGTCTCGTTCCGCTGTTGAAGCGCGTGCAGTCCAGTCCCGTGACCATCGACGATAGCTGTCTGCACCAAAACTTCGACCTGGCCAAGCAGGTGGAATTTGGGCGGCTCGTGCTCACCGCCATGGGGTATGATTTTGACCGTGGCCGACTCGACCTCTCGGCCCATCCGTTTACGACCTCCTTTCACCCCACCGATGTTCGTGTGACGACGCGGGTCTTCGAAAAAGATTTGCCCTCCTGCCTCTTCAGCTGCATTCATGAAGGGGGCCACGGTCTCTACGATCAAGGGTTAGACCCTCGCTACTATGGCACGCCTCTGGGCGAATCCCTGTCGCTCGGTTTCCATGAGAGCCAGTCACGACTCTGGGAGAATTGCGTGGGCCGCTCGCTCGCGTTCTGGCGCTGCTTCTATCCGATGTTGCAGCACACCTTTCCGCAGCAGCTGGCAAACGTGCCTCTCGAGCGGTTCTATGCCGCGATTAACCGTGCCGCCCCGTCGCTGATTCGCGTCGAAGCGGATGAACTGACCTATAACCTCCACATCATGCTACGCGTCGAAATCGAACAGGCCCTCATCGAGGGACGGGCACAGGCCGAGGACTTACCCGGACTATGGAACGACAAGATGCAATCCTATCTGGGGATCGCGCCGGAACGGGACGCCGAAGGGGTGCTTCAGGATGTCCACTGGTCGATGGGAGCCTTTGGCTACTTCCCCACTTATACGTTGGGCAATCTCTACTCCGTCCAGTTCTTTGAACAGGCCAAACAGGAATTATCGCAATTGAACGAGGATATGGAAGCGGGCAACTTACTGCCGCTCCGGCGGTGGCTGGAACAGAAAATCCACCGGTGGGGACGGATGTTCACTCCTGATCATCTGGCTCGACGCGTAACTGGGTCCGGGGTCGATCCGGAACCGTTCCTGCGCTACCTCGAGGAAAAATATGGAGCACTGTATAAGCTCTAATCACACCAGCATCGCCTCATTGGCTCAGACCAACCTACCCAATGTATCGAGTCGCTCACTCGACAGGCATTCCTGCCGCCCCCATCCTCAGGCTCTCACCCTAGTAGGATAGCCTGGGTCGTACCAACACCCCTAGAGCCGATCAGCTCTATGTCATGCATCGATGCTTCTGCTATATCTCTCGCACATTCTCCAATGGTCTATTCTGAGACGCACATTTAGCCGGATGTTTGCGCCGATATTCAGTGCTGATCGACCCCTCCTACAGCCATATTGGGCGAGGGGATGCTATGGGGCCCGGCCTGGGCAATCCGTGACTGAGGGTTTGCTCCCGCGCCCCGTCAACAGGAGATAGGGTGAGAGCCCATGTCGAAGACCGGTCTGGACAGGTCCGTATGATTCACAAAGAGCCGTCATAAGATGGAATCGTCCCAGGAAAACAGCCACCTCAAGCCAGACATCCACATATTGATCGCTGACGATCACGCGCTGGTCCGTCGAGGCCTGAGGGAGTTCCTTCGAGATTTTCTCGCCGAGGACGGGTTAACTCCCCACATCGTGGAGACTGGTTCGGCCCACGATGCTATTAGGCAGATCCATGCAGCGACCTGGAACCTCGTGATTCTCGATCTGAACTTGCCTGACATGCCCGGCCTGGAAATCTTGCGCATACTCAAATCGGTACAACCCACGGCAGCCGCGATGGTTCTAAGCATCTACGCTGAAGAACACTATGCCGCTCGTGCGGTTCGGGCTGGCGCACTCGGCTATCTCACAAAGGACACGGGCCCGGAAGAACTCCGCTCAGCGGTGGCCCGTCTTCTGCAAGGTGAACGGTACCCCCACGCTGATGCGGCCTTACCCATTCAAGACGGAGTGCCGCACAGGAATTTCCTGTGCGCCGATACCCTTCCAGCCGTGTTGTCGGACCGGGAGTTTGAAGTGCTTCAATGGATTGCACAAGGACGGCGTTTGACGGACATTGCTGAGCACCTGAACTTGAGCATCAAAACGGTGAGCACCTATCGAACACGGCTGCTCATCAAGCTTGGGATGAAAACAACGGCGGAGCTGGTGCGGTACGCCCTCAATCAACAATTAGTGTAGTGGGGCATCCTACACGGGAAGAAGCACCCATTCGCCAGGACGGATCCCTTGCAGATCGAGTAAGGCCCGGTGATCGCCGCTCGCTGCTCGGTTAGGACTCGCTCACGATAAATCACGACGCTTTTCTATCTCGACCTTATGGCTAATATCCTCGTCGTAAACGCCGACCCAAATCTCAAGCGGCTCATCAAGCTGGCATTGCCGGGAATGGAACACTTTGTCCGACATAGTGTCAGCTTGCAGGCCGCTCCCGTTCAGCCTTTGGCATCCAAACTCGATCTGGTCATCGCTCGTCTCGTGGCTGACGACGATCAGGGGCCGGAAGACCTGGTGGAACTGCGACAGACCTTCCCGACCGCACGCCTGATCGTCACGGCCGCTTTACACGATCCGGCTCGGGAGGGTGAAAAATTTCAGCGCGTGGTGCGCGAACTCCAAATCGAATACTGTTTACTCGAACCGGTTGCGGCAGGCTCGGTCTTACAGACCATTCAAGCGGCACTCGCCCTCCCCAGACGCGCCTAGCGTCAAGATGCCACTCGCCTGCGTCGAATGCCACCTTCGGGGATCGGTTTAGTCGCGTTCCTAGATACACCTCACCGATAGGGCTTTCTGCCAATCCGCGCTATGCGTTCACATGAAGAACGAACCCATGCGGGCATTGACGGGGAATTTCATGGTGTGGGTATCGCTTTGTAAAGTCCCAACGACAGGACCCGTAGTCCTTATCTGATACCCGCACGTGCTGGGATCTGATACAGCACGAACGTTACAACAGGGGATTGAAGACTTCCGAGCGAAGGATTTTCATGAGCAGGAGTCTTTTCCAAACGTAACGCATGACACAACCTGTTCGCCGCCCCAAAAGCCCACCGCCGAGATCTTCTCCGCATCCCTATCGCCCTATCAACGGCCGACGGAATTGACCAAACGTGAGCACATGATTTTGAACCAGCTGTGGCTGGGTGCTCAAAATCAGACGATTGCCGATGAACTCAATATCAGCGTCCGCACCGTGGAAGCCCACCGTGCCATGATTATGAGAAAGTTCGGTGTGACGAACGTGGCGCAACTATTACGAGCCGCATTGCTAGGCGGAGTACTCCAACTCCGATAGTCTGGCGAGCTACGCCTGCCTCGGAATCCGCGTCAATAGCCCATCGCAAGATTCAGCTTGGCTGCCTGGTTCGTCGGGAGGGTGAATTCTGTCGCCACTTCGATCCGGGCTGGAACCAGTAATGTCGTATGAAAGACAATGTCGCGGATCGGAATCTTAAAATCCGGCTGTTGGGGCGTACTCAACTCGACCGATTCGACGGATTGCGTAATGGCCGTGACATCCTGCGGTGCGTAGGTTGTGATGACTGCCTGCATGAGATCCCGCACCATTTCATTGGTGTCGTTCCCTTCTATCCCTTTCAGAAGCAGTGGAATGACTTCATCGCGGACCTGGTCTGAAGGGCTAAAGTTCTCGATTCGTTCCTTGAGCCGAAGAGACGTCAGATCATTGTCGAGATCTCGACTGAATGCTCCATACGCAAAACGAACAAACTCGAAATGAAACCCCTTTACACCCTTTCCAAACATCTGGAGCTCGCAGAGAAAACAGAGCTGTTGGAGCTTCACATCGCTCAGCAATCCATAGGGTTCGGCCTGCGATAACACATACAGCAGCAACGCCCTGTCGACCGTCATCTCGTGAGGTTTCCGCACGTGCATCTCTCCTTCGATAGCTCGGAACCGGGTAGGACTATAAACAGGAGCATTTCTGTTCGTCAATCGCTGATCGTGCGCAACCTCCTCGCCCCTTGACCCACTGAGGCACTTTCGTCTTTAATGTGGCTCTCTCATACCGGTCCATACGCCATGAGCAAAATCATCAAAGAAATGGATGTGCTTCGCCACCACCTGGCGAAACACCAACTCAAATTAACCCGCCAGCGCGAACTGATCCTGACGGCGTTCCTTCGCCAGGAACACGTCACGGCGGAGACCATGTATCACCAGCTTGCAAAAAAAGATCCACACTTGGGTCTGGCCACCATCTACCGCACCTTGAACTTGTTTTGCGAAGCCGGGATTGCTCAAGCTCGACACTTCGGTACCCAGACGCAATACGATAACATCTCCCATAAAGGCCATCACGACCACCTCATCTGTACCGGCTGTGGCACCATTGTAGAGTTCGAGAATTGCGAGATTGAACGATTACAGGAAGAGGTCGCAACCAAGAACGGCTTTGTCATTCAAACCCATCGACTTGAACTATACGGCCTCTGTTCCCGCTGTCGGCATTGACGGACCCCGTTCCAATCCGGTATCATCTTGAGACGGCTTATCAATTTCAATTAAGACGGCCAGCGGGCCGTCCCAAGATCTGGAGGCATGCCGCATGGCTTCATCCCCACGCGCGTTATTGGCTGTGATGTGTTTTCTGGGAGCGCTGAGTATATTCCAACTCACCGCACTTGCCGCCTTCGCCGCCGACAAACTCGTCGTGTATTCTGGGCGCGCAGAACGGCTCATTAAACCTGTGCTGGACGAATTCCAATCCAAAAGCGGTATTCAGATCGAGCTTCTGTCCTCCGGAACAACCGAACTGGTCAACCGGATGCAGGCGGAAGGGGACAATACTCCCGCCGATGTATTCCTGACAAACGATGCGGGCAGCCTGGAACACGCGCGAGAACTCAAATTACTGCGGCCCATGAATATGCGGGAGGTCGAACGAGCCATTCCTTCGCAATTTCGCGCCTCCGACAATAGCTGGATCGGCCTGTCCGGTCGATTCTGGATTGTCGTCTATAACACGACCCTAGCGAAGCCGGATCAGATCAAGTCACTACTCGACCTTTCCCAACCGCAATGGAAGGACAAAATTGCCATTCCCAACTCCGGCAGCGAGTATCTGCAAGCAGGCGTGTCGGTCATCAAGGCGACGTTCGGAGACGAGCGGACGAAACAATTCCTCGAAGGCCTCAAGGCCAACGCGGGCACGCAGGTGTATCAGAAAAGCTCGCAAATCGTGGAGGCCGTGGCCAAAGGACAAGTCGCGGTAGGAATCGTCAACCACTACTACATTTATCGCCATCTCGCGGCGCAGCCCGCAGCACCGATCGCAGCCTTAATGCCCGATCAGCAGCCGGGCGGCATGGGTGCGATCATGAATGTGTCCGGGATTGGAGTGACGCGCGCGTCGAAACACGTCGACAGTGCCAAGCTTCTTATTGAGTTCCTGGTTGCCCAAGCCGGCCAGAAATTGTTTGCTGACCTTGATAAGGAATATCCTTTACATCCGGATGTGAAAGCCGACCCAGCCCTCGTCGACCGACACGCCTTCCGTGCTGCACTCGTTCCATTGGCCCGACTTGCCGAATTGCGCGAGCCGACCCTCACCCTGATCGAGCAGGTCGGCCTCCGCTGAACTTGTCATTATTTATGGTCACTGCCACGAGGTTCAACGCACCATCCCCGCTGCAGTGGGTGAGCCTGATCACGGCGGCATGTCTGGTCTTGCCTACGTGCTACATCATGTATGTGGCACTGACCGCCGCGCCAGCCGTCTGGAACCGCCTCTGGTCAACCCGCATTCCTGAGCTTCTGTGGAACACCCTGTCCCTTGCCTCAAGCGTGGCCGTCACCACGCTCGTGCTCGGCGTGTCCTTGGCCTGGATCATGGTCCGTTATGAATTTCCAGGCCGTCGAATCTGGGAGTGGGCCATCGTCCTGCCCCTTGCCATGCCGACTTATGTGCTGGCCTACGTCTATGCCCATCTGCTCGGTATGGGAGGCCCTGCTGAGCAATGGTGGCAGTCCCTCATGGGTCCGGAAGCGAGACTCCTTTCTCCCCATAGCTTTTCCGGTGTGACGCTGATCATGGCCCTCGACACCTTTCCTTTCGTCTACCTGCTCGCCCGAAGCGCGCTCCTGAATCTCAATGTCTCCTTTGAAGAGGTGGCACGCGCCTGCGGCGTGCCGGCTTGGAGCACTCTGTGGCGAGTGACCCTGCCGCTTATTCGTCCCGCCATTGCCGCAGGGCTCGCACTCGTGATCTTGTATGTCGTATCCGACTTTGGAGCCGTCTCCCTTCTCCGTTACCAAACACTCACCTACGCGGTCTATCAACAGATGACCGGCCGCTACGACCAGAGCGCCGCCAGCATTCTCAGCCTGCTGCTCGTGGTGATGGCCATAATTTTCCTCGTGACGGAACGATGGTTTCGCCGACGCAGCCGCTTCTATCAAACATCCGGCCGATACCGCACTTCGACTCGTCGTCGCGAAGGTGTCGTAGGCACCGCCCTCCTCACGACTTATGTGCTGCTGGTCTTTGGGGCCTCCTTTGGAATTCCGGCCCTCATGCTGATTCAGTGGAGCATCGCAGCCATTTCCCAAGGAGCGGTGGATGCACGGTTCTTTGGCTTCGTCTGGAATAGCAGCATCCTGTCCGCTTTGGCGGCCGGGAGTGCCGTCCTGATCGGTCTCCCGCTGGCCTACCTGGCCAGCCGCCGACCTTCGCGGCTCAACCTCGCCTGTCTCCAGGCCGCCTATGCAGGGTACGCCCTGCCCGGCCCCGTCACCGCCCTGGCGGTCCTTGTGCTCTTCACCCACTTTGCACCAGCTCTGTACGGCTCGGTGATCGTGTTGCTCGTCGCCTACATCCTGCATTTCCTCCCAGTGGGGCTGCAATCCATGGAGCCGGCGCTGCAACAGGTGACGCCCAATGTAGAAGAGGTCGCACGAACCTTAGGCTGCACAACTCGACAGACTCTCCGGCGCGTCACCCTCCCACTGATTCAAAATGGCTGTGTCACGGCCTGGGTGCTGATGTTTTTACAGACCATGAAAGAACTTCCCGCCACCTTACTGTTGCGTCCGGTCGGATTTGATACACTGGCGATTCGCGTCTGGTTGGAAGCCAGTGAGGAGTATTATCAGCTCGCGGCGCCTTCCGCCCTGCTGATTGTGTTCCTGAGTGTGCCGGCGCTGCTGTTGCTGGTCGCGAAGGATTGGCGCGGCCGTCATCAGGGGGTCGTCACGTGATTGGTGTGAACGAATTGGAACCCGACAAGCCACCAGGCCAAGCTGCCGGCCCCGTGCAGGAAGATCTGACTCCCTTCCGTTCCCCCGTCCTTGAACTACGAGAGATCTCCTGCGCGTACGAGCCGACCCGGCCGGCCGTCGAACACATCACCCTCACGGTCCACCAGGGAGAGATCCTATGCCTTTTAGGCCCCTCCGGATGCGGCAAGACCACCATCCTGCGCGCAATCGCGGGCTTTGAACGGGTCATTGCCGGCAGCATCGCCCTCTCGGGGCAGCTCGTTTCTTCGAGGGACACAATGGTCCCGACCGAACAGCGGCACATCGGCATGGTGTTTCAAGAATACGCGCTGTTTCCCCACCTGCGTGTCGAGAAAAATATCGCCTTTGGCCTCAGTCATCTTTCACGACCTCAACAGAAGGCTGTCGTCGATGATCTCCTCACGCTGACCGGATTACGCGGCCTCGAACACCGGTATCCGCACGAGCTGTCCGGTGGCCAACAGCAACGCGTCGCACTGGCGCGCGCGCTGGCCCCGCGTCCAGTATTGCTGCTGCTGGACGAACCGTTCAGCAATCTCGATCCCGATATGGCCAGCCGTATGCGACAAGACCTCCACGCCCTGTTGCGACAAACTAAAACGACGGCGATTCTGGTCACCCATGACCATGACGAAGCATTCGCGATGGCGGATCGGGTGGCAGTTTTGCACCGTGGTCGGCTAGAACAGTTCGACACACCCGAGGCGATTTATCACCTACCGACCACTCCGTTCGTCGCCGACTTCGTCGGGCAAGCGGATTTCATTTCAGGTATTGTCACGAACGACCTGGTCACCACCGAGATCGGTGAATTCCCCAATACCAATAAATTCCCCACAAGTACCAAGGTCGTCGTCATGATTCGCCCGGACGATATTCATATCGTGCCGACCAAGGGGGCCAATGCCCACATTCTGGGAAGGCAATTCAAAGGGTCGGAGAATCTGTACACTATCCAACTCCGATCAGGACAAATCGTCCACAGCAGCGAATCGTCATTGAGCCTGTATGAAGTGGGAACGGCGATTGCTCTGCGAGTGGTGGCCACACATACCGTACTGTTCCCAGAGCCACCCGGATCACGTGCGGATCCCTAGCCGGCTGCATGAATTTTCGAGTCCCATGACTTTTGAGCGTAAGCCCAAGTGGGTGTAGCTCTAATGACAGAGTTTCCCGCCCATACAACATTGAGAGGTGGAGGATCCGCGAATGGACGTGCTGAAAAATGCAGTTGAATATGGAATCATCGGTCTGCTGATCGCCTTGAGTGTGTGGTCAGTGGCAGTCGCCGTCGAACGGTGGCTGTACTATCGACGCGTGGATCTGTCCCAATTTTCTGACGCGCAGACCTTTGAAATGGCGCTGACGAAACGGCTCGTCATCATCGGTACGGTTGCCGCCAATGCTCCCTATATTGGATTATTGGGCACCGTCCTGGGAATTATGATGACGTTCCACACCATGGGCACATCCGGCACGATGGCCGTCAATACCATCATGATCGGCTTGAGCCTCGCGTTGAAAGCGACTGCCGTCGGCCTGCTCGTCGCCATTCCCTGCGTCGTGATGAACAATGTCTTGCGCCGACGCGTGGCGGAACTTCTGACCACGTACAGGACCCAACATGGAACGTGAGGTCAATCAGATCAATGTGATCCCGCTGGTGGACGTCATGCTGGTGTTGCTCGTCATTGTGCTGACGACCGCAACCTTCATTAGCACCGGTCAGATCCCGGTGAACCTCGCGAAAGCGAAGGAGGCAGGGGATCGCAAGGATGTGCCCCTGGTGGTCACGCTGACAGCAAATGGCGAACTCTTTTTGAACGATCAGCCGATTCCGGCGGATGGACTCAAGACCGTGCTCCTGGCGCACCCGCGCGAGTCCCTCGTCGTCGTACGAGCCGACAAAGTCACTGTATTGGAGCGATTTGTCGCGGTGGTGGATGAGATACGGGGATTGGGATTTCAGTCCGTGAGTCTGGAGGTAGTTCGGTTGTGACTGCCCGTCATGCCGGTATACCCGGCGAATGGTTCTCCCTCCGTGCCAGCGGGTGGATCATTTCGCTGTGCCTGCATGGCAGCATTATCTTTCTGACCGGCCTACTCGTAGCCAACATCGGCCTGGCACCGCCGTCAACCCTGTTTCATTGGGATGTGACGGTCGTCAGCCCTCAGGCTTCAACGGCGACGATCCCGACGTCTCTACAAGCATCCGCGACTTCTTCAAAAGCCACCAAGCCCAATGTGCGCAGCACTCACTCGAGCGCAGCAGGGAACAGGCGTCCCCTCGCACCATCCCAGGCCGCTCCAGCTAGACCCACAGCAGCAGAAACGACTGAGTACAGCACTGCCGATTCAGTCCTTCCACCACTCCATCAAGATTCCCCGCGGGCGCCCGAGCATATCGCCACCGTTCCTCCCGACCAACAGCAGAAGTCAGCCAGGGACGAAGCCGTTCAGGATGATGTCGCCCTGATGCCGGCAGAAACAGTCCCACGATCACACTCTCCTGAGCGTGCACCAGCTCTTCTGGACACCGACACTGTCCTCACATCAAAACCGCCGCCCCCATCGGCCAACGTATCTGTCGCACCTTCAGCCACGACCACTTCGTCGCAAATGGCATCGCTCCCTCCTTCAACCTCACCGACTCCGACAATCCAAAAACCAGACTATGGGTGGCTCGCAGACCCACTCCTGCGCCGTATTGAAACGCTGAAACAGTATCCGGCCTTGGCACGGCTGAACCATCTAGAAGGTCGTGTAATTGTGCGGATTGTCATCCAAGAAGATGGGCGAATCGCCTCGGTCTCGATTGCAAAAAGTTCCGGTCATGACGTCCTTGATCAGGCGGCGATGGAGACGCTTCGACAAGCTTCGCCGATCGCGCTGTCTCGGCCGCTCGAAAAATCCCCGGTGACGATTCACATTCCCCTCAGTTATCGCCTCGGCCCATAATGAACAGTGCTATCCGTGGCAGGGCTGCTGTTGCCAGGTTCGCAAGATCGCTTGTTTATCGAATGTCAAGACGTACGCCTGACAACCGCCACCTCGTACTTGACCGCTGAAGCCGGCCGTTCCACTGCCCCGTTCGAAATAGGTCCAGGTTTCTCCACCATTCGCGGCAGGGTCAATTTTGTGTGGTTTTCCATGCCGCTTGGCGACCATGGCTTGCGTGGCGTCGTTCACCCCATCCTGAAAATACTTGGAACCGGCTATGCACGCCGTCAGCATGAGGAATCCAATCAAGAACGCACCAAGTCTGATGGACGTACGCCACGTGACACAGTGCTCACCTGAGACCAAGCCGGGACCGGAATACCGGCAACCCGTGAGGTTATTCGCCACCATCATTGATCCTCACCCTCCCTTTGAGATACGAAGACACCCAAACCTTTCCATCGCGATCTACAATGATTGCACCGACCCCCGGCAACCGCTCAATCAATGCCAGTCCCCGCTCTCGCCCCATCACAAAAACTCCGGTATCCAACCCATCAGCCGTAATTCCATCGCGAGCGACGATGGTGACACTTTGGCAATCACGAGCGGGCTGCAGAGTGACTGGATCAAGAATGTGATGGTACCGCACCCCATCCCGTTCGAAATACCGTTCATAGTCCCCCGCTGTTGAGATTGCCTCATCCTGCAGGTCGACAAAAGCCAACACGGCTTCTTCCCGTCGCGGATGCCGAATGCCGAAGGGAAATTTTGTACCGCCTGGCAGTTGGCCGAAAGTCTTGATATCGCCGGATAAGGCGACAACCCCCGCGATTGCGCCGGCCTTCTGCATAGCTGCGACAGCCATGTCCGCGGCATATCCTTTACCAATACCGCCCACATCCACTCGCATGCCGGTCTTGACCAGATAAGCCGTCCCCTGTGCTTTATTAAGGTGAAGCGACCTCAAATCCGTGAGTGGTCGAACGGCCTGTAGCATTGCATTCGACGGAACCTGTTGTCGATCCAAGACGCTCCAAGCCTCGACTGCGGGTCCCACGAGAATATTGAAGCCTCCCTCGGTCAATCGAGCCATCTCGATCGACTCCTCCAAAATACGCATCGTATCCGGACTGATTGCGATGGCTTCCCTGCCGGCTGCCGCATTGACATGTGACAGTTCGCTGGTCGCGATCCAGGTGCTGAGCAACTCTTCCATTCGATGGATCTCTTGAAATCCGGCCCCTGCAGCTTCCTGAGCTCTTGCCCCGTTTGGGGCCACAGCCGTGACAGAGACCAGAGTACCCATATGCATTTGTGTCCGTTTCACAACCACGGGCACGGATACGAGACCTTCCCCTGCGCACCCCGCAAACAATAGCGCGATGAAAATACACCCACTGGTAGTCAGTCGATATCCCATCCGCATGAAAAGACTCCTACCAAACATCACGCTGAAAGTACTTTGGATATCGAGGATAGGGCAACACTTCATAAAGCCGGGTCTCCATTTTTGCGGGGAAGGGAATAGCGGTGATCAGGGATTCACCGGCGAGAGTAAGATACTGCGTTCGGATAGCGTGCTCGGTCTGCTCTCGGATACCGTCTTCGGCCATCATTGACACGAGCGCCATGCGTCCATAGCGCGGCGAATCAACACCAAATCGCGAAGTCCCCACAAAGACAATGGGCTCGTTGCCTATGGAAAATAAATCCGAAAGTTGAGCCATCGACAGGAACGGTCCCTCACTGATTTGAACACGCGTGAGGTCATACTACCCATCAGGAAGAAAACATCCGAATGCCTTGTCGTCTGCATCGATGGTCACCCTGTATCGCTCGCCCGTCTGCCGTTGCGCCAATTCCACATAGCGCACCTCCGGGCCAAACCGTGCCCTTTGATCCAGTAATCACAGCCACTGCTCGGCCTGAGACGAGAATCATCGGAGGTTCGGTTGACGAGAAAACGCTCGGCGGCTCCATAACACACCCGCACCCCCTTCGAAGCGGAGTATTCCAACCATTCCCGCCAACCTGAAATACATTCACGGCTCTCTTTTTAGAGGCAATTATAGGGAATCAACCAGACAAACGCACGCAACTAGCGTGCGCACAGAGATATCCAACTTATGCTTGACATTTCTCCACCTGTCGAGATATTAGTAATCGTTCTCAATTTCATCACCGTATATACATTACGCGCCATGATTGCCAACAATATGCCCGCTTCTTCCTGCCAGCCCACCGAGACTCGGTGCGAATGCGGCCAGCTCATCGCCAAAGTTTGCGGGCAGTGTCTCGAGCTAAAGTGCAAGCGCTGTAAACGCATCGTCGTGATCCCATTCACCTCAATCGAAGGCTGGGGCACCGTCACAGCATGATTCGCGATATGAAAGGAGGCCTCGTCACCGGCAACGATCTAGGGGTTCAATTTTACACACTTGTTTTTCAGACAGACCAGAGACCATTGAGTCCCGAGTCAAACTATAACCTTACTCGCGGATGGAGGATACCCATGAAGATGCGGGCAATCCTCGGGGCTCTCGTTCTGGCTACGTTACCGGCCCTGCCGGCGTTGGCGGAAAACATGACCCCGGAGGACATTAAGAAGCTGGTTGATGAAGCAGTGGAGAAGCGGCTGCAAGAAATCGAATGACGGGAAGATGGGGTGCCACAGGGACAGTGACGGGCGTCTTCAGCCCAAAAATACCCGGTTGCCTCCGGCCCCATAACCGACATTCGAGTGGAGCGACAGGGAGAAGAAAAGATCCCATTGGGTTTCGGTTCGACAGGATCCGGCAAACTGATTTATGCCAAACCGTTCTTGAGTGCCCCGAAAGCGACGGTCGGTGGGTATGCCGATGTCATGTACAATTCGCTGTCCCGTCAGAATTTGGACAACCCGAGCCGCAATTCCTTTGGCCAGCAACGACTGGTACCCTTCATTTATGCAGATATTACCGAGCACATCAAGTTCGCGACGGAAATTGAAATCGAGCGCGGTGGAGTTAATGCTCCCCAAGGCACCGATGGTTCAATGCAAATTGAATTCGCCCAGTTGGACTACCTGGTCAACGAGGCGATCAATCTCCGGGCAGGAATTCTTCTGATGCCAGTCGGC
Source organism: uncultured Nitrospira sp. (assembly GCA_964493335.1). Taxonomy (GTDB): domain Bacteria; phylum Nitrospirota; class Nitrospiria; order Nitrospirales; family Nitrospiraceae; genus Nitrospira_A. The sequence goes on along the minus strand of CAZBNV010000081.1, from coordinate 500 downwards.
AAGTTTAACTTGCTGCATGACTCGCCGCTAAATGACCTCGTCGATCGACCGATGGTGTCACGAATTGTGATCCCCAGCACCTGGTTTGAAGCAGGAGCCGGCATCTATGGAACCCTCTATCCTTCCTCACGGTCGAAGCTGGACTACGAAGTCTATGCCGTCAACGGGATGAGCCAGACAGCCGGCGGCATTACTGACCTCGGCGTGCGGAGCGCGCGGGGCAGCGTCTCCCGGGATCGCGATGACAACAAGGCCGTGGTCGGCCGTGTCGCATTTAGCCCGATGCTCGGGATTGAAGTCGCAGGATCCGGCTACCATGGAGCCTACAAGCCGGCAGCCGGTGCCGTGGGAGCTGGCTACATCGATATGTTCGCATTGGACTGGACTCTCCAGAGAGGGCCGTTCGAAGTTATTGGAGAGTCAGCCTGGACGAGAATCAGCAACAACAATGCGACCGGGGTAGCCAGTAGAGGCATCGGACCGGCCGGGATGCAAGGGTA
>CAZBNV010000080.1:2698-20703 GCA_964493335.1 uncultured Nitrospira sp. | reverse complement strand
GCGCCCGACGCCAGTTGCTTCAATTTCTCATTCCGCTCCTTCACCTTAACGCCACTCGTGAAAAGCACCGTGTTCAGACCCACCGCCTCCAGCAGCGGTTTGAGGTTCAGATAATGCTGCTCGGCCAAGATTTCTGTCGGGACCATCAGCGCCGTTTGGCAACCCGATCCGCAGGCCATGACCAGAGCATGGAGCGCGACCACCGTCTTCCCGGACCCGACATCACCCTGCACCAGTCGATTCATCGGCCGCGAGGTCACCATGTCGGCTTGTATCTCCCGGAACACGCGTTCCTGCGCAGATGTGAGCGTAAATGGCAGCAGTTGCACGAGTTTCTTCAACTGTGGCACGTGAGGATTGAAGCGGAATGGCTTCAGTTCTTCTTTGGTCTCCTGCTGACGCAATACCAAAGCCGCCTGCAACAAAAACAGCTCTTCGAAGGCCAAGCGGCGGTGGGCGGCAGTCGTGCCTCGGTCGAGAGCGGCAAGATCCGTCTTCGGTGGTGGGAAATGCACCTGCTGGATCGCGGTACTGATCGGCGGCAAGCGGTGGCGCGCGCGAACCGAGAGTGGCAACACTTCCTCCAGGTCGGCTCCATATTCCGCCAATAGTCCATGAATGAGGACGCGCATCTGACGGGACGTCCACCCCTTCGTCTCATGGTAGATCGGGACGATCCGGCCCACATGCAGCAGCTCATCCTCTGTTCCGCTCAACACTTCAAATTGCGCCGGCTCTAACCGCACGTCCATCCATCCGCGCCGACCAGCAACCACACGCCCCGCGATCATGACGCGCACGCCTTGTCTCAAGACCTGTTCCAAATAGGGCTGATTAAAGAATACGGCGTGCACCGTTCCGGTACTATCCTCAACCGCCACATCCAGAATAGACAGACGGCGGGACCGCGCACGAGTCGCCTCCGCTTGCACGATCTCCCCGCAGATGGTGTGCGTGGCTCCCGGAACGAGTCTGTCTATCGCAGTCACCACCGAACGGTCCTCATACCGCCAGGGCAAGGTCCAGAGCGCCTGCTCTATTGTGGAGATTCCCAGGCGCTCCAATAGGATCGTCCGTTTCGGGCCGACTCCCTTCGCAAACTGAATCGGTACCTCCCACAACGGTCGTGCAGAATCTGAACGAACTGGGTCAGCTGCAGGCTGTCCCTCATCCGACAAGACATTCGGCGGATTGATCACACCGTGCCCCCGCTGCAGACGACGAAGGAGGTCCAGTGCCCGAGAGAGCCGACCCTGTTGCTCCAGCGAAGACAGATGCGTGTGGAAATCGACGAACAGATTGCGGAGCAAGAGTAATTCCGTCTCAAGCGCTCGCGGGTAGACTCGCTCGCCAAGCACTCCAATGACTTGCTCCGACACAAAATCGTCGAGGTTTTTGACCGTCGGAAGATGGGCGTAGGCATCGCGGCAGGCAAACTCAATCGGTCTGGCCACACGTTGAAGGAAGGCGTTAAAAGGGTCGTGAGAGTCGGGCGAATCAGGACGTGGCATTAGACTGCAACCGCTTTTAGGTTATCTATGCTCAAACCGACGGTTGTACAACGCGGAACAATGTACCATATCCGCTTCCGTATTGGCTCAAGTCAGCTCTGGTACTCGCTTTCAACTAGGGACCGTGCCGTCGCTGTGGTACGGTCAAAACAACTTGAGGCCTTAGCGACTGCAACCGCTTTTGCCAAAAGGCTGCAACCAAAGGGGGCTCTGGTGAGTCAAATCCGAGAGGACTTAGGGCGGCTAGTAGAGGAATGGAAACAGGCAGAACTTGACCGGACCGAACAGGCCAAGATTGACAGCGGGGGTTTTGATCCGGAGGACGTGGAAGACCAGACAGACGTATACGGGGACTTGCTGGAGGAGGCCCACGAGGCCCTAATCGGAAATAAACAATGGCAGGTGACGAGCTTAGCGGACGGCTTGGTCCAACAACACGGCCTAAAGATGGGGCGAGCGTCCGGAGAGTATAGGCGTCTCTGTCGTGAGTTGTTGAAAGCTCGCGTGGCACTCTATGAAGAAGAGATACGCCGGATGGATGGGTGCTACACCCCGGCCTCATCTATGGCGTCGGCTCCGTCCCCGGTCATGGCTCCCGCTCCCTTAGTGGTGCCTTCGGTTGACCTTCGGACGGCCTTTCAGTCCTACATGTCTCAGCATGCGTACCGGAGACCCGCGACACAGCGTGATATCGAACTCACCCTAGACGAGTTCCTCAAGATGTCTAGCCTCGACTGGACAACGGTAGATGTACGACGCGACTTCGTCAAAGCGACGTGTACCAAGTGGAAGGATCGACAACTCGCCAAGGTATCGGCCCGATCATTCAATAAAAAGCTGTCCTACCTTCAGCACTTCTTCCGATGGATGGTCACACATGACCAACTTGAAAAGAACCCGTTGGAAGGCCTGAGCGTGGCAGCACGGCAACAGAAGATGGAGTCAAATGTCCGGAAGCCGTTCACCCCAGAACAGATGCGGACGATACTAGACGCGCTGCTCAGGACGCGAGAGAAAGACTCCCGCTTCTGGGGAGTCGTGTTGGTCATGCATACCGGGATGAGAGGCGGCGAAGCATTCCCGCTGTGCGTGGACCAAGTCAAAGATCAGGATGGAATCGAGTTCATGGATCTCTATGAGGACAAGGCGCGGGATCTGCTCCTTAAGAACATGAACTCCGTTCGCAAGGTGCCTGTCTCCTCTGCCCTGCTTGGGCTCGGGTTCATGGATTATGTGACAGCGCGTCGCAAGGTCGGACTGAAGGCGCGTCTTTTCCCTGGCATCTCTCGCACATGGGATCTGTCGATGCTTGTGAAACGGACCATGAAGGCGGCGGGTATCTCAGACCCTCGGTTGACCTTGCATAGCTGTAGGCACTTCTGGGCTACGGAATTGATGAAGGCCGGAGTACAAGCGGAGATTCGGCATCGGCTCTTAGGCCATGCGCTTCCCAACTCGGCACAGAATCAGACGTATGTGCATGTAGAGGACGCGTTTACAGTGAAGGTGCTGAAGGAGGCGGTAGAGAAGGTGCGGTTCTAAGGTCGGCCTTAAGTTGAACCTTAGTTACAGGAGCGCCTATGCCATGCGGCGGCTCTAACAGTTTTAGCAAGCAATGCCTGTCCGCCAATCTTGAAAACGATCAGCAAGGCGCTGAATCTTGAGATCTCTTCGGGCCGCTTTAACAAGGGAGTCGTAAGCCTCCTTGGTTGACGAGTAGTGAATACGCAGGTAGTCATCATAATCACTATTTGGATCGTTCGCGGTAGCCCACTGCTTCTGCATTGCGGTCAAGCTTTCCAGGGAGGTACTGGGCAGCATAATAGTCGCGACAGATGTTGTTTTCCGCAGCTTCTCGCGAAGTAATTCTTCTTTTGCACTTAATTCTTTTTCGCGTTCTTTTCTAAACTCTGCTAGGGCGTCGTCAGGAGGGCCTGATGACCACCAATTCCCCTGAATATCAATAATATGTAGCAACTCACCCAAGCTTTCCAGCAACTGTCCATACAACTCGCGCTTTAGGTTCCATCGTTCTCTATTACGAGCGAGGGCCGAATTCAAGTATGCTCCAAATGCAATCCCGAACAAGCCTACAAAAGCCATTGCCAAACTGTTCGACATGTCGGCTTCCTTCCGTGACTAGGGACGTAGCGGGACATGCGTATCGTACTGACTTGGAGTGGCGGCGGCGGATCGGTCAATCTTTAAAGACGGTCAGTCGCTCGCTCTCTTGGCGCATAGATGTCCAAGGCCGCTTCATATGCGGAGTGCATACGCGCTCCCACCAAGATTCCGAATTCCTCCATGACCACTAACGTCTGCTCCACTTGAGCCGCCGACTGTCGCAGCCGAGATGGATACTCAGGGTCATCCTGAATTCTGCAGAGGTAGTCTCCCAAGCTATCATCAGGATATTTTCTTTGTGGGAACTCACGTGTCTTGAAAATATTGACGGCGGTTCCCACCACAAGATTCCGTCCGTACAGTCGCCAGAGTAGCACCTTGCCGATACCTTCGATAATCGAGAAGAACAATCTCACGCCCATGAGTACGCCCAAAGCGGTCCAGAATGTTGCCGACTCACCATCTGTCAGCGCGGTATATACCCAGGACACCAGCAAGTAGGGAACCATCGAGAAGGCAAAGATGACAAGCCGTTGCTGATTCGTCATAGCGCGGGAATGGTATCAGGATGAATAAGGTTATACGAGACGACCTTGAGGGCGATTGATTTAAGTGAGAAGGAATTGGGTCGTTCGCCTGTCTTTTTTGCCTCCGGTGAAAACTTTCTCGCGCCCCTGTGAAAATACTCCTGTTTGGTGATCCACGGCTCTGTGGATACCCTGCTTCAAATAGGGTTCAAACCAGCCTCAAATCTAGCTTTTCGGCTATCACCAGGTTATCCCCGCTATTCACAGAGGTGCCACAACATTTTGTTTGACAAAAAAACTCGATCACTATATCTAGTGGGTAGGTCAGGAATGATTCTTGTCCGCTCAACAAAAAGGCCGTAGGTCCTCCCGCGAAGATGAACCCACGGCCTTTGAATGTGTGGAAAGGGGGTGTGCCTATGAGAAGACCTTGACCTCCCTGTCACGGGCGTCTTTGCCTGGCACGATAGTCCAGGCACCAACCAATGCGGCAGGGTAATTGTTTTCTAGGCTCTTGCCCTGCTGCCCGGAAGGGCCTCCATACTAGGTTGCCCTTTCACATATGTCAATATCACAGTGATGAAAGGATGCCATGCAATATCTCATTTCCTACGATCTCAACCAACCTGGGCAAGACTACAAGAACCTCATTGCAGGTCTTCAGAAGTCTGGAGCTCGAAAGGTTCTGCTGTCTGCCTGGGTAATTGATACTTCCTGGTCTGCGACTGCAATTCGCGACTGGGTGGTGAAGCTCACCGACAAGAATGACCGAGTGCTTGTGACGGAGTTCGGTCAGTGGGCATCATCTAATGTTTTGACCAAGATCGCTTGATCTAACGTTGGACGGAGCGTCGAGGTCTGTCGGTTCAATTCGTGGAGCGGCAGGCCTCACGCACTCACTTGAAACAAAATGAAGAGCCTATGACATCCATGAAGCACATTGCTTCACCTGAGGTAATAGCCGTGGGTTTTCTAAACCGTCGCCAATTTGACGGGTTGATTTCGCTGTGTGAGTTCCTCGAAGAATCGCTGAGCAAGGAATCAGTCAAGCGGCAAATGGAGGCATCACAGCTCGGCGGACAAGGCAGTGAAGAGGAACAAGCATTCAACAGCGTGGAGATTGACGATCACCTGTTTGAAGTCGAGCGAGATTTCCCTCGCACGGTACGCTACTCGATGTTGAATACTTTGATGAGTACCACGGAGAGTTGTCTGGTCCGTCTTTGTCGCGTTGCTCAGAAAGAGCGCACGATCACAGAGGCCTTCGACGAAAAAGGCGGCGGCCTTATTCAGCGGGCTATTATCTACCTCCAAGATAAAGCCAACATTGACAGCACTAGGATGGTTCACGAAAAAAGACTTGCGAGCAATCTGAGCAACGTACGTAACGCCGTAGTTCACAATGATGGCTGCATCGACGGCAGGCACGATGAGCAACAAATTGTCGCGTTTGTTTCCCAGTCAACCGGGCAAATTCGGATTGAGGATAAAACTATAGTCTTGTCAGAGCGGTTCATCTCAGGCCACGCACATGCGATGAAGAACTTTGTTCATACTCTTTATGGGAAGTTTAGGCAGTCGTTCCGAATAACAACCGTCGCGTAGTTCCTTCTTGGAAGAGCCTAGCAGGAGTTTGGTCCCATGGTAGATGGAATGACGCAGCCGGATTCACCAGGGGCAGAGGCGGAGACAGGTCACGGTCCCATTTATGAAGCTCTCAAGAAACTCTCGCGAGGCAGACAGGACGATTATTACCGAAGCCTGGGCAGGATAGCAGCGAATTTCTCACGAATTGATCTTGGCACTACTTACCTACTGAAGTTACTGGGTGACACAAATCCGGCGATTGACCTTCCAGTAAAGCCGAATTTGCGTCTTGATAGTAGACTCAATGAACTACGCAGAGTGATTCCGTTAGTCTTTACTGACCGTGATGTTCAGATAAGAATCTATAAACTGGCTGATACGATTGACGAGACACGTCAACATCGAAACGAGTTGATCCATTCCATCTGGTATGTGTTCGGACGAGAAACCGGTGTTCGATATAACCAGAAGAAAGGGACAAGACATCTGGTGCCGCTTGAGGAACTCAATGAGTTTGACACGGCTTTAGAAAGATTGCTCTTGGATCTACTCGACCTTGAGGAATCAATCACGAGGAATCGACCTCTACGACCGTCTGAATGATTCTTGTTCCTGCCTTATTCTGTGCTGAGAGGATCGACCAACCAGGCCCTAAGGCAGAGACTCCGGCAGGGGTCTAAGGTCCCACCCACCAGAGCCTCAACCAGGGCCTGATTTCCTCCCTGAAACGCCTTCTAAGCCACTGAAACCACTGACAAAATGCCCACATTCTCAACACCATATAGATACTCTATGGTCATGGCAGTGTAGAGCTAGGCTACGTTTTCAGAGTAGTCGTAGTCGTCCGCCAGGGTGCTGACAAAGGTTTGTCCTTCTCTTCTCCACCCGTCATATTCGGCTTTTGTAATCCGTGCCCATGTTGAAGATACGACACCTTCAGCATGAACCGCCTTCTTCACCGTCTTACTGCCTACCTTCGTCTGATCCTGTGGCAGCCCTTCTAAGTACTCCTGTACCTTCTCCGTCCAAGTCTCCATCAAACCCTCTTCCGCTTCATCACAGAACACCGGCTTGTACTTCACCCACTGCGCTTCTGGGAACCAAGGTGCAATCTTTCCGGTGAGGTCGTAGTGTCGAGAGTTCTTGTAAATCAGGAAGCTGATCTGTGGAAGGGCCTTACCATCTACCGTAACTCGGCTTTGTCCCCTGCCGGTGGCTTGCTGGAAGGTCGCGGCCTTCTCTGCGAGTTGCACAGAGTCCACCTGTCGATACACGAGGCTGGTTCCAAGGTCGCGCTTGGCTCCACACATCGCTCCAGCTAACTCGACTGACTCCCGTTGCTGAATCCCCACATGGGCCACTACAGAGCAGTAAGACCAAGTGTTGGATGCATCGTGTTTCCCATAGTTCTCGACGACCACCTGTGGTTTGAGTTCTTGAGTACGTGAGTACGGATCAACTACCGTGCTTTCCCGGTCGATACCGGCTTTGTCGAAAGCATCGCGAAGCAGCTGGGTAAGGTCGTGCTTTTCCTTGTCCGCCTTATGGCACCAGACGAGGATAGCCTTACCCTGTGCTTGCCACTGCTTCACCTGCTCGACCACTTCGAGGATAAGGTTGCCGCCTTTGGCTGTTCCGTCGAGGTACGCCTTGAGGTCTCGAGAGACGGCGTCTTTGCCTGCACCTTTGTTCCAATGGATGAACGTCTGGTCTGAGCAGTCCTTCAGGTCTTTCAGTTCCTTTCCATGCCGACGTTTCATCTCCAGGAGTCGCGGGTGTGCTCGCTCAAGGTTCTGAATCGTCACGTCCATCTGTGTGAGTTCCGACACCCCGTAGGAAGCATCGAGTACTAGGCAGTTCTCCACACAGTCAGGAATCACCACGCTGTAGGTAATGACTCCCGCTCGACCTGGAAGGGGCGCAATGCGGACTTTAAACCGAAGGGTTTCGATGAACCGGCTCAACGTCTCCCGCGCACTGAAGTTCAGGTTGGGAGTCTCAGCGCGGAGCAGCGAGTAGAATGCCTGGGTGTCGCCCTTCGGCATGTCGGTCAACAAGCCTGCGTCTTCGCGCAAGCCTTGTGAACTCACCGCATGCAGCTTGGTCATTTCCCTGTCGATGTATCCCACACAGGCGCTCAACCACTTGATAAAGGCTGCGTGACTCGGCTTGTCTCCGGCTACCGTCTTGTCTGCGAGACTGGACAGCGATTGACTGAGCTGCGAGAAGGGAATGCTGATCGACTCCGTCACCTGCGCTCGCTCGTCCCACAGCACGAGGTCTCTTGGCTCCCCTTTGAATTTCAGGAAGTAGGTCAGGTCTCGTTCCTTGTGGGCTTCGTCGCGTCGATACACCTGCCGGATACGCGCCTGTGTGATGAGCAGAATCGGCGCATCGGTGTTGGTGTCGCTCGGCCTGTGCGCCTTCCCTTTCTTGGTGGGCACATTGTGCAGGACCGAGACATACCGGCGAATGATATCTTTCGGGATACCGGCGTCAAGCATGGCGTTCTCAAAGTCGTAGAGCTGTTCGACTCTCGCGGCGGTCATAGTCAAGGTGATGCCGTTCCCGAGCAATCCCAGTTGCCATGCGGCGGGTAGGAATGCGGCTGCAGCGCCCGACTTCCCGAAGCCGATAGGTGCGGAGAGACACCAGCGACCATGCCAGCTGGAGCGCTCACCGTTGACCATCTGGCAGAGCTGTTGATGAAGGGCGCTCAGGGCGAGGGCATGGGCGTCACTTGGCACGGTGCCATGCTCGCGAAGGATCTGGAAGTGAATGGCACTGGTGAGTTGCTCGAGGGCCTGAGATTCATTTGTAGAAATCATGATGAAGTTTCGCCCTTCGTTGTTGTTGTTACTGGTTTGCGTGAATGTAGAACCGCGTGAAGGATACCGGACGACCTGGGCACAACTCGGGGCGAAACCGCTTCACCCAGGCCACCACCGATACCTCCACACGTTTCCACGGTTGACTAGTTCCTGCTCTCGTTCACATCTCTCTCGTTCAGTCGGTCGCAAAGGCCCTCCATCTGCTCAATGACCGTTGCCACCATGAGAGCCTCGGGGCTGACGTTCCTTGCCGCCTTGGCACTGGCCACGATCTCGCCCCAGTGGTCGGCGGCGGGCGGATCTGTGAGAACGACGAGCGCATGCTGAAGATTCTCTAGCGCGGATTCGATCTGCTCTACGGCTTCTGCGTGGTTGCTGCTGTTGACGGCTGCTGTCTGCATGGGAAACCTCCCGGTTGAAGTGGTTTGTTGAGCACTGTCACCGGTGATGTACCACACCTGCAAACAAATGGCTAAGTATTGACCCTATAGCGGGAATGTCCCGTTAGCGGGAAGGTCTCGCTTGTGGGAACGGGTGCCTGTGGGCGTCATTACAGCCGCAACTGTAGACGTAGGGGCCGGCCTCGGGAACTGGCTCGGGAAGGCTAGACTGCCCCTCAGGCATGCCCCTAGAAGGCCTCTATCCGCCTCCAGGTTGAACGATGAAAAGCGGGATGTCCAAAGCGACGGGAGCCAAAAGTGTAACGGCGTGGGGTCGTTCAAGAACATACGTAGAATCAAACACTTGCAAGACGCCTTTTTGAGAGCCCAAAGGCCGGTGGGAGCCTCTCTGGACACCCTTGACCGGCCCTGGCCACTATCGGCTATTCCGGTTCTTCTACGAACGCGAAGTCCTTCCGCACAGTCCCATCGGCTAAGGTTTGCGTGTGCGTCTGCGTGGCAAAGTCCTGTGTGACAGTCGCTCCGGCCACCTTGCCGCCTACGTACATTGTTGGGTCGACTGCTGCGATAGCCTCAGCGATGCCGTCATAATCGTCTTGGGTGAGAGTTGCCATGATGTTGTGGTCCTTCTTTGGTTTGAGTTGTTGTGATTTATGCTACTTAGTCGGCCTTCAAGCGCCGCCGTCGTTTGTGGCGTTTCAAGGCCGCTGGCTTCCTGGCTGCTCGGCTGGCGTCGGCCCGTCGTTGGCGTATCAAGGTGGCCAGGGCTCCAAACACGTCCCCGAGCACGGCTTTGTCGGCGGCTTCTTGGCGCTTTAGTTCAGCCTTAGCTGTGGCGCGTTCGGTCTGCTTGGCAGTGGCGTCTGATTGCCGACAGCTGTCGATGTGCGCAATCAGACCCCGGCCATCGCAGTTGTCGTCTGAGCCGTAGGACGAAATGACCTCGCGCCTGTCTTCCCAGAAGACCAACAAGCCGTCCATCCGCTTGGGCGCTCCGGTTGGTCTCGGGTGTTCGGCCTTACTGTCCATCATCATCGTCATCGGTGCCCACGTCACCATTCAGGGCTCTATCGTAAGCCCGTTGAGCTGCATCCTGGGCATGGGCTTCACGGTTGTCCTCTTTTTCCTTAGCGAGTTGAGACCTAATGGCTGAGGCGTCTTCCTCGGTGGCTTGCAGGCGGACGGCCGCATGCGGTCTGCGTACTGCGTCGTTGGCGATAGCTGCGACTCCTGGTTGAGCTGCCTCCTGGGCCGCGATGTACTCTTGTACCTGCCTGCGGTAGAGCGTGGACGTTTGGTAGAGAGGATTCGCCATCTTCTCAACGATGGTCTCTCTCACGATCTGCGCGTCCTCGAGGGCGCGAACCTGATCGACCCCTGTCATCGCTGCTTCAAGGACGCCCTTGCGATTCTCGCCCTGCATGAGGATGCCAGGGGAGCGCTGCAGCACGACATGGACCGCCTGTCGGTAGACAGGGTCGGTGTGGTACTCGTTCGTCGCCATGGCTGCTAGGACTTCGTCATCGGACTTGAAGACATAACCCTCATGCTTGCCGGTGAGGTACGGGTTGTTCGCGAGGTCGCCAGCCGGTTGGTTGGGGTCGTGAGTGATGCGGAAGATTGACATGATGGTGCTCCTTTGTGGGGTCGGTTTGGATTAAGGAACTACTTAGCTAGTTTCGTGGCGGCATGGACAAGCCATTGGTCATGACCTGCCTCAAGGGTCGTACAGAATGAGGACCAGGAGTTACAGGAACAGGTGGCCGTTGAGTAATCGTGAGTATGCCCACGGTCCGACCGATCCACGAATCGGAACCGGCAAAGGTGTGGGCCTCGTCGAGTGGATAGATACACTGCTCTCCCTTTCTGTGTGTGTGGTTGACTCGTCTGCGTATGCGCCTACCGCGTGGGGCCTCCAGCGGCGGGAGGAACGAGGTCTTTGACAAATGGATTACTCACGCTTTGAAACAGGCCGGTCTGCACGCCAGTATTTAAGCTCTGCCCGATGGCCCCGAACACGGGACCAAAATAGTCGACCGGCTTGACTGGTTGTTTCTGGTACGGTTGGATCGAAGTCGCCCGATTGTTCCACTCGACCCCGTAGGCGTCGATCTGGCGCTTGTGGGCGTAGTTCGCCCAGTCTTGCGTGATCCCTAGGCGTCCTTTGGCCTGCTCTTGTTGGAATGCGTAGTCCGCATGGATCGCCGCAAGACTTTGACCACTGACCCCGCTCTCAGCTGCGGCGACGTTCGCGGAAGCTCCAGCGGCACGCCCCTTGCGGCTGATATCAAGCTCCTGTTCAGCCAGTCTTTGTTTTTCCTGGTACTCCTGGAGCATTTCGTCTTGAACTTTTGCAAGATAATCAGCAGTCGCTCGACGGCGGTTTTCTTGGATTTGTTCGTTGACCGCTTCTGACTTCTGCTGTTCGACCTGGGAGGCTGCTTCGTTCTGAGCGCGTTGGCCCATGATGGAAGTACCCGCTCCAGCAGCAGCGATACCCATGCTAGCGGCGGTGAGCGAAACTGGTTCACACATTTACAGACTCGCTTCCTCTGTCACTTCGGGAGCGACAGGCACAGGCGCGGCGAGGACAATCCCGCGCTCAAGCAGAAGGTTGAAAATGTGGCGAAGCTCCGATGCGTCCAAGGCTGTGAGTCGGTCGGCAAGCTCCGCGTGATCTTCTTGGTCAAGGATGCTCATCTTGGCATCTAACGAAATCAGGTCGGATACGATGTCGGCTGCGAGGCTGGCTTGCGTGGTTGAGTGAACGTGCATGGTCTGTGATTCCTTTCGAGGTTGTGGGTTGAGGGTGGCTGACTACTTGTACGAAGCGGGGTTGGCATACGTGGGCTTCGTGGCCTGTTCGATCTCCCGCTTGAGCCGTGCGTCTCCCGCTTGTCGGAGCAGCGTGGCATAGCTGGCAATCGCTCGCCTTACAGACGCGGCCATGCTGATAGGCTGGCGCGGGTTCTCTGACATAAGGGCGAGGCGGATGGTATTGAGATCGTCCAAGCTGTCGAGACCGAGACGGATGGGGTACGGACGGCCATCACACTTGGCATTCTTGATCGTGCCAAGTTTGGCGCGGGGCGCGGTTGGATCGGTGACATGGATAGACATGGCGGTTGTTGTTAACTCCTATGTTGAGGGTGATGGTTGAGGAACGGGGAACAGGGAGGCGAAGAGACTTGGTAGTACGTGTGTGAAATTTTTTAAGGGTCGGTCTTATAAGTCACCCTTCTCAGCCGAGACAGACGACTTCAACTACGTGAGCGAGCGAGCGAGAGCCGGTGATGGCTTGATGGCTATGGATAGAGCCACAAATCCACGGTTTGGCTTGGCTATGAAGTGGCATAGAATCTAAGCACGCAAGAAAGCGGGGTTCGCGTTGTGGCGGTTCAGCTCTCTTACAGAGGGGAACCTATTCCCGGCGGTTCTGCTCTCTTACAGAGCAAGACCCAATTCCCGGCGGTTTGTCTCTCTTACAGAGCGTGTAGTTATTCGGGCGGTTCTCCTCTCTTATAGAGTAAGCTCTAATGTAACCCATGAAAAGACAAGGGGAGGAGAAGAGTCGCGTTAGGTCTGCGGCCCCTCTTTCATCCTCCCCTCGACCTCCCTGAGCCTTCCACCGCCTCTCCCATATGTGGTGGGTCTAGTCGATGGTTTATTTCCCTAAGAGTAGGGCCTAATTATTGGCGGCCTGAAATCAACCAATTACGTACTCTTTGAGAATCATCTCAAAATTACACTTGTCACACCATATGTAGTGGTGTCCGGTCTGTGGATAAGTCACCTCACCCACAGACCCTTGTCCTGTTCCGTTAGGCTCCGAACCTCCCCATCAAGTTCCCCCGATTGTCCCGATGGTTGTAGGGCGGCGTTACCTCCTGGCTCCCGCTCCCGCTGCTCCCTTCGCTACCACTGTCCAGGTATCCCCTTCGCCTCGCCTCCTCAATGCTCATGTACCGACCGGGGTCATACTCCCGTTTGCCGGTCATCGTTTCGTGCTCGGCTCGCTTCAGTGCGGCCTCCTGTTCGATCTCGGCCTCCTGTTCGGCGCGTCGGATTCTCTCTCGATGTGCCTGATCGGCGTTGAACTGCTTCTTCAGGAAGGCGGCGTCCTCCATCGCGTCATGCTCGGCTCTTGTGAGTGGCCTGTACTGGACAGCCCATCGCTTGTTTACTGAGAGGCGTTCCCATGGGTGAAGCTTCACGTTGTAGGGGTTGGCGGCTCGTGCTGCCTGTGCGGCTTCCTCTTCGGCTTCCCGCTGGATGCGTTCACGGCGTGCTTCCTCGCTCTTCGCCTGGTGAGCCAGCTCTTCGTCCTGCGACCAGTTCAACGGCTCGTCGGCATACGTAGGGGCCTGTGGAGCAGCCTTAAGGTCGGCCTTAGGTTCAGCCTTTCCTTCGTTCAGGATGGCCTTGATCTTTTGCTTCCGCGCCTGTGCTTGTAACTCTTTCTCATCGCTCTTGACTGACATGGTTCTCGATCTCCTTCTTGTTCTGCTTCGGGTGGTCGAGTCTCTCAGACGAGACTCTTGGGCCTTTGCGTGGGTTTGGTTTACCTTTGTCACTACGTACTCGGCTCGGTAGGTATGGACGCTGCCTTTTACCTCGGAGGAACCGCCAGGGGATGGGGCCGACATAGGAGAACGTGGCGACTCGCTCCAAGATGGCGCGGTCTCGCGCTCGGCTGTCGGTGGAGAGGTACTTGACGAAGGGGGCGAGGATCTCATGCAGCCGCACGTTGAGCCAGCGAGAGGCCAGCGTCGGGCGGTGCGTTGATAGTTTGTAGGCCTCGCATTGCCGGTTGCACAGCGAGTAGACGTGAAGGCGCATCATGGCTTGCACGAAGGCGGGGTGATTCGTCATGCCCGGTTCAACACGGCAGGCTAGCTCGACGGCCATCGCCACGGACAGCACGGCACACGCGGCCTGGTACCCATCGGGAAACCGCTTCAAGACGTTGGCGAGTATGCCTTTAGCCTTCCGCCGCGCGTCCAGGCGTTTGTTTCCAAGGTCATGCAAGTAGACGAGAGGGCATTGACGGAGCAACGTATCAAACTCGGCAAGGGCGAGCATGACTTGCGGATCGTTCAGACGAACGGCCTCACGGAGCCACGAGAAGGCTGCGCCGATGTACGGGTGCGCTCGACTTTGGGTCAGCCTTAGGACTGCGTGATAAGTGCCATTGCGGTGCTTGCGGTTCGTGTGAAGTCGACAGGCGGTGTACCCTGGTGCGCGGTGTCGTTTGCAGCCAGGGACAGCGAGGCAATGATTGTTGAGTGTTCTTGTCAACAAGCGGGGTGGACAGGACAAAGGAGCCTCCGCGACAAAGACACGCACGATCTGAAAACCGTGGAGTCGGGTGAATAATTTTTGGTGATTTGGTGGATGCCGACGGAGAAGGGAACGAACACACGGAGAGGTAAGGCCCAGCTAAGGGTAGATACCCCTGCTAGGCCGTTCCGTACTGTGCCCTGTTAACCAGGACGCACAGCATGGACGCGAACCACTGGCCTCCCCTGGCGGTGGGTATGCCGCGCTTGTTCATCTCATCGGCGATCTGACGGAGCGTCAAGCCCTGGCGCTTGTAGGCTTCGATGAGCGGGAGTGTAGACAGAGCGAAGGCGTCGGCCTGGAGCTTCTGTGTCTCATGCCCCTTCACGCGTCCCACCTTCAAGCTCTTGAGGTTGCCTAGCTTCCGTCCGCGCTTCTTGGCAATAGCGAACGCCTCACGTGTGCGGTCTGCGATGCGCTTCCGTTCCTCTTCAGCCAGCACCATGCGGATGTGTAGGTTGAACTTGTCGGCGTTGGCTCCCGCCTCTACAGCGATGAAGTGAACAGGACTTTCGAGGATACCTGAGCCGAAGGCGACGTTACGTGAGAGGCGATCCACCTTCGAGACAATCACCGGAGTCTTGTGCTTCTTGGCCTCACGGAGCAGCGAGGCGAGCAACGGCCTACGCTCCAGCGCGTCCCATCCTTTGCCGGTCTGGATCTCTTCGACGAATTGAACGATGGTGAACCCCTCAGCGTGGGCGAAGCGTTCGATGGTCTCGCGCTGCGACTGAAGGCCAAGCCCTGAGCGGCCCTGCTCCCTAGTTGATACGCGGATGTATCCGTAAGCTGGCTTGCTGGCTGCGGTGGGTGTCGTGGTGGTCATGTGGCCTCCCGGTTGCCTATCGTTAATATCTGTGCTTGCTGCGTCACAGTTATTAACACAGGCCATTCCGGAAGGCAAGTGGTATCTAGTCGCCCTAGAATCGGTAAGGCGCAACGGTAAGGCGCAACGGTAAGGCCGAACCATCCAGAGCGTCGAGGGATTTAAAGTCCCTGTCGACCGTCAACGATCCTGCAAGGTTGCGAGTCAAAACGGGCGGGAATGGTGGAGACTGGGTGGAGATTCAGACCGCATAGCCCCGCCTCCCCCGGCCATGGTGTGGAGATCATGTCGACCTGTCCCTACGGCTCGAGACCGGAACACCCCAGGACAGGCCAGACGAGGCCACCCCCAGGGGGGGAATCTGGCTCCGGCCACATCGCGTACCCTTAACTGATTTGTCGGTAATTTTAGGCGGTAGGAAGGAAGAGCGCCTATGGGAGTCTTAGGATCAAAGCCTTGTCATCTATTCACCGTAGGCTACAACGCAGTCCTTACCCATAACCTGAAATTCGCTCGCTCGATATTCAGCGATCCGCAATTTCGTGATGCCGCCTAGGCGCATGGCTTGGGCGACACTAAGATCGGGGCCGTGACCACCTATACCGAAGACGTATGTCTGGCAGTCCTGGCCTTGTTTCGCAGCCGAGACAGATGAATTGAAGTATGCCAAAGGCATCGTCGTGTTGTTCAAGCAGCCGGAGAGGATCAGGAGAACCGCACCGATTAACAAGAATCGTCCGTTCATAATGGCAACCCCTGGCGGTTCGTGGGAACTCATGGCAGCCGCTTCATTATCGTAACATGCCATCGACCGGTGGTAGGAGACCGGGAAGGCCCTTGCTACCGCTTTTTGCTTTTCACTGCTACCGCTTTTCTAAAAGCCCTTCAATTGGCGTAGGGTTTTGAGAGCCGCTTGACGCTTATCAGGACGTGGCATCCTGGGTCGGGATCGTACCACAGCAAAGTCTGCTGCTCAACGAGGCACCTCCCTCGAGAAGGGAAAGACAACCATGGGTCGGCCGCTGGTTTTGTGACTTTCCTTGGTGCTTCCCCGGCTCAGTGCTAGAGTGATTTTGCGTAGGATATGCAGAAGGAGACCCATGTATCGGCGCAATATTAAACACATCCTGGGCCCCCTTGCCGTCCTGATCAGTCTCTTCATTTTCTATCAAGCCTGGCTGAAGCCCCACTATTTCCACGAGACGCCGACTCCTCTCCAAATTACCATTGAAGAGCAGCCCGCTGCGTCCTCAGCTCCTCTGGCACCACCGCAAGAACATGTCGCCGTGGAACTCCAACGGTCTCGGACCATCGATCCTGTCAGCATTCCGGTTCCGAGGCATTCGGAATTGCTCGGCGCGATTCATGAGGAGCTGGAAAAGCGCAACCTGGCCGTGGCGGAAACGAAACTGGAGGAGCTTCCATCATCACTATTTACGGAATCGGCCACTAAACGACACGTGGCCATCTTGTGGAACAACCTCGGCATCCTTCAGGAAAAGATCAGTGGAACTGAAGTTTCGGTGAAGGCCTTTAAGAAAGCCGTCGCCCTCGACCCAAAAAACCCGGTTGCCCATCTCAATCTCGCCAATGCCTACTGGGGCCTACGGGACCCAGCTCTCACGGAAAACTTCCTGAGAAAAGTGTTGACCTTGGCCCCGGACGAACCATTCCCACATGTCGCCATCGCAGACCTGTTACAAGAAAAAGGTCACCTCGCAGAAGCTGATAAACACCTGGATCAGGCAACGGAGCGAATGAAAAAGGACCCTGGCCTGCAATCTTACTTGAAGGCGGTTACAGCGAAAGTCCACCGCGCCGGAAGGATCGAGGAAAAGTTTTCTACCCACAGCAGCGTTCACTTCACGGTCAAATACGACGGCAATGAAGATCCCTCGACATGGACCACCGTCCTTGATGTTCTCGAGGAGGCCTATCGAGAAATCGGCCAGAAATTCAACTTCTTCCCTTCAAGACCGATCATTGTGGTTCTCCACACGAAGAATCAGTTCCCCAGCGTCACGGGTAGCCCCAGTTGGGCAGACGGTCTGTTCGACCCGGTCCTCGGACGCATTCAAATCCCCACTCAAGGAGCTGCAACGGATCGAGTCTGGCTAACTCGCGTACTGCGACATGAATTTGTCCATGCCCTCATCCAAGAGGAATTGGGCGCGACCGGCGGGACAATTCCCACATGGCTCAATGAAGGTTTGGCGATGCAACTGGCCGGTGATCCCTGGCAGGAATTGAAGGGCATGGTGCCCGGAGAGTTCAGTTTGATTCCATTGACTGCACTTGAGGGAAGCTGGGAAAATCTACCAGCAGACAAGGCCAGCGCCGCCTACATGGAAGCCAATACCGCCACCCATTATCTGATTGAACGATTCGGCATGCCGAAGGTGCACGAAGTGCTCCTCCATTTGAAAGCCCACCAAACCATCGCCGCCGCCATGCAAGACAGACTTCTACTGTCCTACGACCACTTCCAACAACAGTGGGCCGCCAGCCTTGCCTCCACGCTGTCTCAGCCGAAGTCTTAACCCGCTATCGCAGCGCCGTCCGATGGCTTGTGGCCCCCTCGAATCCAATAGGGATCCAAGACGGAATCGCCTGAGGGTAGGCATGAATCTCTGGCTCATCCGCAGGTTCCTCAATGCGGTCCAGTTGCTCGAACGAATCCTCCCATAGTAACGTTCCGGATGTGCGGTCGTATGTTCGTACAACCAAATCAAATATATGCCCGATTGGTTCATGGATCGGCCTCATCCGTGGCATATCAAATAGCGCACCTTCCCCCTTTGCGCGATTTCGACTGCCAGGAGCAAACTGGTCCTGCCACACGAGCCCGCCAGTCGTCG
>CAZBNV010000080.1:0-2598 GCA_964493335.1 uncultured Nitrospira sp. | reverse complement strand
CGATTTCGACTGCCAGGAGCAAACTGGTCCTGCCACACGAGCCCGCCAGTCGTCGGATTCACGGCTCGGACGGAGAAGAGGGTTTGGAGAGGTTTTTGAACAGTGGCGGTGGTTTGAACCACTAAATGACTATTCGGGATGAGTGCGGCGCTCGCCCTCGTCATTCCTCCTTCCCCCAATTTCAGCAAATTCAATTGCCCTTCCCACAGAAACCGTCCGGTTTCAGCGTCATATACCCGTAACATAAAATTTGACTTCCCCTCCGCGTCGGTTCCGATCCCGCCGGCAAAAATCCGTCCCCTATTCTCATCGTGCTCCGCCACGCCCTCTTCCCTGACATTCACATCAAATGAATCCTCGGATAATATCGCTCCTGTAGGCGCATCATACGTTCGAACCGTAATGGTTGAAGATCCTGCTGCCTGAAACCCAAATGCAGCGGCCAGTACAGCTGAATGAGTGGTAGGCGATTGCGTTAATGTGACGGCATCCATTTTGATGACAGGCCAATTTTCCATAGTGAAATGAAATGGAGCGGCAGCGGAATAGGTCGACGCAAACAGGATGACAGCCATCGGCGGCACCATGTGCGCCAGTCGCCTTCCCCCTGATCCAAAGCACTGCGCCCGTTGATGATTGCCTTGCTTCCGTCCAATAATTCTAGCCGCAACCATTTTCAGAAATGTATATTGGGCCACGTGTGCCTCCCTCATGTGAGGCGGATTCTCACCCGCTTCATACGACGCAGTAAATGACACACCGGCCCTGGCTGTCCCCTCTAAAGATGGGTTTCCGGTAAAGCTATTGGCGAGGTTTCGGAACGAAGCCTGGTAGATCTACTGTTTATCGAGGTTTAACGGGCACGGCACCGAACCAACGATAGCGGTTACGAGCGACGAATCGGTATAGCCGAGAAACCATTGGCTTGAAAGCAGGCACTGTAAGAAAGGCTACTAGCAATCGACCACCGGGAATTCTGAGAAGGAGAGGCAAAATAGCATCCATCCCTCGCCGAATCTGCCCGTCGGCGGCAACCCAATAGGCAACCTCCGGTCGACCAGGCCGATACTCAGAGCCAAGAACCTGTTCAGCCTCCAGACTTTGATAGGGGATGTATCGGACAGTGGCTGATTGATTTGAGCGAGACAGCCGTTCGATTCCTTCCTTGCTCTTCATGCAAAATCGACACTGCCCGTCATAGATGACCGTGCAGTACTTCTGCTCGAATATTGGGCTGAACCTCCTTGCCGTACCCATAAAAAATCCTATCATCAATACAGGTTTTGGGACAAGGCAGCTTGCGGTGGACTGAGGCGGTAGCTATAGTGCCGCTATGAGAGCAACCCGCCCCGTTATCGGACTACTTGTCGCACTGATCGCGGTGGAAGCCTGCCTGTTTATGCTAGGTTCGACCTCCCCTCTCTCAACCATTAAGCATAGCGTGCTGGTGGGGTTTCTGTTCGGGTTTCCGGCACTGCTGGTGGGAGGACTTCTTGTGATCCGTCAGCAGTGGATCATCATGGTCGCGGTGATGTACAGTACGATCGCACTGGCGCTTGACCTGGCAACTATCGTCCAAGAAGCCAGCCAACCTGCATCCCGCTCAGTGGTATTGACACTCACCCTGGTCAGCAGCTTACTGAATTTTCTGATTATGATCTTCGGAGGCCGTTGCGCTCTCACCTTCGGGCCAGACGAGCAGCCTCCAGCAGGCCGCCATCCCAATCTTCAGTTCCCTGCTTCATCTTAATCGGTCTGATCTTGACGTATCCTGCCGCTTTAAGCCACCGAGCGGTATCCCTCAACGAGTAGGTGTCTCCCCGCTCGGTAAAGAGCAACATGTTCACGGCAAAAAGACTCGCGTCCTCGGGATTGGAGCGCTCTCGATCGTGA
Source organism: uncultured Nitrospira sp. (assembly GCA_964493335.1). GTDB lineage: Bacteria > Nitrospirota > Nitrospiria > Nitrospirales > Nitrospiraceae > Nitrospira_A. The sequence goes on along the minus strand of CAZBNV010000080.1, from coordinate 705 downwards.
AGAAATGCATCCTGAATGACAATCGGCCCACCGGGAGAACGCGCGGGAAGAACGTGTCGAAACAAGGCTTGGTTTTCTTCCGGCGAATAGATATGGAGCACGTTTGAGTACCACACGACATCGTAATGCCCGGAGAGCGGCTCATCCATGAAGTTGAGCGGCAGATAGGACAGTCGCTTCCGCGCCTTGTGCCTCGCAGCAATCTCTTTCGCCACATCTAAAGCCGTCGGACGATCACAGATGGTCGCCTTCAATTTTGGATGACGTGCCAAGAACGCCATTGCGTAGGTCCCGGGCCCGCCGCCAAGGTCCAACAGGGTCTCAACCCGATTTAACTTCATTTGCCGTGCGACTCTTGCCGCTACATCAACAGACCGGTGGTGCATGGCCCAGGTAAATTGACGTGGATAGCCCGGCGCTTCTGGCTCATCATGATCTACCGGACGCTCGCTTCGAACCGTCCGAGTCAGCTGTGACCAGTCTGTCCATTGCCGTTTCATCAACTCGACATAGGCACCCCGGTATTTTGGAGGCTCGGCATTCAATATCGTCGCGGCGTAAGGGCTATCTTGCGATAGATGTTGCCGCGCTTCTTTAACAATCCACACATCGCCAAGTTCCGGCAGAGAATGTCCATCTCACGCTCGTTCCGGTCGAAAGTCCCGACCATTTTTGGAATAGACCGGGATCGAACTGCAATCCCCC
>CAZBNV010000079.1:0-20797 GCA_964493335.1 uncultured Nitrospira sp. | reverse complement strand
GGCCGATGAGGTGGGCATCGAAGTATTCCAGCACCTGCGCCCAGAGGTTGTAGATTGACCGGTGGCATTCGTCGGTGACGATGATGTCGAAAGTCTCAATCGGAATGGCCGGGTTGTAATCCAACGGCTCCGGTTTCTTGAACAGGCGTTCCAGGCCGGAGACGGAGGTTTCTTCGTCTTCGTCCGACAGCTCGCGCCCCTTGAGCATGGAGTACATGCGCTGGATGGTGCTGATGCAGACACGCGCGGTGGTGTCGAGGGTATTGCCCGCTAGCCGCTGGACGATGAACTCTTCCGTGAACTTGAAGTTGTTGTAGGGGGAGACGTAGTGCTGGAATTCCTTCAACGTCTGGTCGCCGAGGTTGCCTCGATCGACCAGGAAAAGCACGCGCTTGGCCCCAGCGAACTTGATGAGGCGATAGATGAAGTTGATGGCGGTGAAGGTCTTGCCGCTGCCGGTTGCCATTTGGATGAGGGCGCGAGGCCGATCCTGAGCCAGCGACTTTTCCAGATTGTTGATGGCGGTGACTTGCGCTGGCCAGAGGCCGGTGGTGCTGAGTGGCGGCAGCGTTTTCAAGCGTCCACGAAGCGTCGGCGCTGCTTCGGCTGCGAGAGACGCGCCGTGCAACTCTCTAGGCGCCTCGGTGTGCTTAGGGATAAAGGCGGCCAGCGTCTCGGGACGATGAAAACTGAACACCGGACCGCTGCGCGGCTGAGGATCGAGTCCGTTCGTGAACCGTGTTTCGACGCCGGTGCTTTGGTAGAGAAATGGTAGCGGGCGTCTAGAGACCGGGAGGTCTTGCGGGAGGCCCTTGCTGTACTTCTCTGACTGCACTTCCACGCCCGTTAAGGTGAAACCCTCTTTCTTGGCTTCAACTATTCCAGCCGCTTTGCCATCAATATAGAGCAGGTAATCGGCAAACCCGTGACCGCTGGTCAGTGGGAAGTTTCGTAGGGCGACGCCCCTACCTGCATGGATATGCGCCTGCTTGTAGTCTTGAACGACCCAGCCCGAATTAACCAGCATCGTGTCGATTTTCTGGCGGGCTTTTTCTTCCGGCGTCGGCATCAATCAGCTCAGGTTGTATTATTCTGGCGCAGGCCGCCGCAGCTTACCGGTTTTCATGGTTTTAATCACTCGCGTTTTTACGGGCAAAACCGGCTGGTGGGTGCCTAGGGGACTGGGGGGACCGTAGCTCGTCGTTCGTGAAGCGTCTCTCGCTGGGATCGGGCAAGATATGAGTTGCCTCACCGCTACTGCCCTCCCCTCAACGGCGCAAACGGCACGGTGGAATTGAACTCATTGATCGGATTCAACGGATTCTCCGGCCGATAGCGATTGACGGGATTGTTCGGATTGTATTGGTTGATCGGATTGAACGGGTTCGCCGGATCGTAGGAATTGATGGGATTGAGCGGTTGGTCGGCTGGTACTGGTTGAGGAGGTTGAAGATGTTAAAGTCCCGCTGTTACTTCCCGTCGAATCCTTGCTCCGCCCGGCCTGTCCCGGTCATCGACACCAGCAGGAATGCTCCGTCAAGCGCTGCGTTTCGCATGAGTGCCTCCCTTGTGCCTGTTCCGCCGGCAGCATACTCCCCAACCGTGACCGATGGGGTCACAGGGGGAAGACAACCGTCTCTCTTCATGCGCGAAGCGTATCTCGCAGCTATGGCATCCATCGCCCGCGAATGACTAAGGATGGCGGAACGGATTCTTCTTATGATCGTGCTTTCCAGTACCCTGGCTCTCGCCGGAGATGCATGACGGCGAGCACCTCAATGGTGCCCGGCTTCGTCCGATAAATCAGCCCATAGGGAAAGCGAGGAAGTTTACATTTGCGGATATCGCCAGAAACTATTGGATACAAGCGAGGGCGACGGAGAATTCTGTGGAGGGCATCTTCGAGAATGTCGACGAACCGCTGTCCTAAACCTGGCTGTCTGTCCCAGTAAAACCTTGCCGCCTCACCAGCTTCTACCTGCGCTTCCGGATGCCACCGGATGTGCATCAGGGGTACTTCTTTCTCAGCTCGGCGATGACGGTATTCGAATCCACCAGCTTGGCCGTGCCACGATCGATTTCATCGCAGCGACGCTGAATCTCTGCTCGCCATGAGGGGGGGACTTCGAAGTCTTGCTCAAAGTCGAGTCCTTCCAGCAGTGCTTCAGCAATGAAGGCGCGGGTCGCGGGCTCTAACTGCATGGCCTCGTCCAGAATTTTTTTGGCATCAGCTTTCATCGCGCGTTCCTCCTTTAGCCCACACATCCGCACGCTATCCGAGCACGTCGACCTTCGGTTGAAGTACTCCTTCCAGGCCCTCCCTGCGCGTAGTGTAGCCAAAACCTGCCGGGAACTCCAGCAATCACCTTCTGGCAGACTTCGGAGGAACGCACCAATAGCTGATAGCCGATGGGTTCACGGCGCGAGGGATATTGAGCGTCACGTTTGCGGACGTGCGCGAAGTTCACGAGGCTCCGCATAAGGCGCCTCACACTCGTGACCGCTGCCGAGTCGGTGAGCGTCTCTCGCGGGCTAAGAAAGCCCTCAGTCTGCCCCACGACGTGGGACGAGAGACGAATGACGGGATCGCCCGCGCTAGGCTGCGCGGCGGCCCTTGCCTTTCGTCCCTCCCTGAATAGCTTTGGCAAGATCGGCGGAGCTGGCTCCGAGGAGTAAGAGTGAACTAACCAAGAGGTCCATGGACACCGACGGATCTCCGGCTTCCATCTTCGCCACTCGCGACTGGCTGGACTCCAATTATTTTGCGAGCTGAATCTGCGACAGCCTACCTTATGTGCACCGCTCGAAGGCTCCGACTCAGCGCAAGCTTCACTTCGATCAGCGCCGCCTCAGCTTCGCTCAAGCCAAGAAAGCTCTCCACGTTTCCAACGGTCCACCCGACAGACTCCACTTTGACTCGTTTCGACCTTTTCAAGTCAAACTTCCTCTACAGTCAATCGATCATAGGCCGCTAAACGCTGTCCGCAGTTGTCAAAAATGGCATCCGGTTGCGCCATTTCTTCATGAACAGTCACCGAGTACGGGACTCTACGCCGCTCTGGATGCTGCCTTCTCCAGAAGCTCGTGGATCAACGTTTGATAGGGCTTCTTCTGTTTGGCCGCCATCTTTCGGAGCTGATTCAGCAGCTTCGGCGAGAGCCTGATGGCGATGAGTTGCTTTGCCATGCCGCTTACCGGCCTGCCTACCCGGCGAGCGCGCCGAAGTTCTTCATCGGTTGATTCGGGAATATCCGAGAAATCAATCTTTGAGTCCGGCATATGCCTGACGCTCCCTGCGATTCGCCTGCCTTGCCCTGATGATGCGGATGGTTTCTTTTTCACGCTGAACCTTCCTCAAGGTACATACCACCAACAACACTCGATTGGTGACAGAACGACCGAGCCTCTTCAATCGAGGCCCGACATGGGAATGTGCCAGGTCCTCCCACTCTAAGCCGTTGGCATCGTCGGAACCGTCGCTGCTTCCTCGAACGGAACGCCGTGTTTCTCTCGAAATTCGCGATAGCCTTGGTGATATCCCAGCTAAACACCTTCCTGTATATACATGAATAATGGCACATCGCTCAAGGGTCAGAGCCTAGGCTGTCCAAGCTATGATCTCTGAGAGTTAAGAGACCAGATGGATAGAGCGCAGATGACTTATGGCGTATCGCCTTGAGAGAAGAGCTGATGCCGTGTGGCAGAAGTCATTCCGTATGCCCGCTGCGGTCTTCGCTACGGCTGTAGGGTCTCGTCCCGTTCAGCATGCGCTGTTCATAACGGCTTCGATGCGACGAGCTCACTGGTGACGTTCCACGCCTCTTTGGGTCGTGGCGATCGGCGGGGCGGGCAGTTCGCGCATGGCGGCGCGGGTTTCGTCATTCGAGGTGGGCCGCAGTAACGGGATTGAGGAATCTGCTGGGATGGTAGCGCACCTCACTTTCGTCATTCGCCAATCGATTCAAGCCCCTGTCTCCCCGCTTACGTCTTCGCGGTGGCGTTCCGCGGGGGACCATCCACGAGGAGGGTGATGTGGAAGGCCGTTCCTTTTCCTTCCTCGCTTTCGACGCTGATGGAGCCGCCGTGCGCATCGACCACGTCTTTGACGATCTTCGTCCCGAGGCCGGTGCCGCCGGCCTTGCTGCTGATCGCCCGATAGGTAAACAGGCTATCGCGAACTTCCGGCGACATGCCTTTGCCCGTATCGATGACCGAGAGCACGATTGTGCTTCCCCCTGCCTCGGTGCGGCCGCGCACCGTGACCGAGCCGCCCGGCGGGACTTCGGGAATCGCGTTGTTGACGAGATTGTAGAACGCGTTGAAGAGCCGGTTCTCATCGGCGTTGATAACCGGGAGCTCTTCCAGCCCTTCGGTGCGGAGCGCCACCTGTCGTTCATCGGCGAGGACCCGCAGTGTATCCATGACGCCGGAGACGACATCGTCCACGCGGCAGGGTGCAAACTGGAGCGGCCGGGTCAGTCCCTTCACGGAATCGGCGATCTCCTTGACCCGTTCGTGAATGCGCTGGGATGAACCCCGGATCATCTCGATGAGTTCCTGCGCCATGTCATAGCTCGGCTTTATGGAATGCAGGGTCGACTCGGGGAGTTTTTTAAAACAGTCCCGCACTTCTTCCTCCAGCAACTGGGCCCCGCTCATGATGGGCATGAGGAGGTTCTTCAGATCATGGCCGATGTCGCCCAGCACCCGTGCCACTTCGGCCAGACGCTGTTCCTCCACCAGGCGGGCTTCGGTCCGGCGTAGCTCTTCTTCGGTTCGCTTACGATCCACGTACAGGCCCAGCCTGGTCCCGAGATTGGCCACCATGTCGAGGACGTCCTGATCCGGCTCGCGGATCGCGCGGAAGAAGAACTCCATGACACCATAGATCTCATTTCCTTTCTGCACCGGAAAGGCAAAGGCCCCGTGTAGGCCGATCTTTTCCGCGATCTTGGTCCGCCGGAATGCAGGATCCACCACCACGTCCGGAACCCAGATCGGCTTGCCGGCCGCCCAGGTTCGCCCGACGAGTCCTTCACCCCGCCCGAATGTCCGGCCGCGGCTATCCTGCACAAACTCCTCCGCGTCCAGTTGTGGGATATGCCACAGATCCACGAACCGGAGGGCCTGGCCCTGTTCATCCAACTCCCAGAACATGCCTAACTCCCATTCGAGCGTCTCGCCGATCGCCAGGAGGACGGCATGGCCCACGTCTTTCAATGTCACCGTCTCGGCCAGGACTCTGGTCACGGCATATTCCGCCCCCAGACGCCGCGCTGATCGCCTGGCCTCGGCCAGCGCGTTTCGCGTGTCGCTGACCATGCGCACGTAGCCGCGGCTGACATGTATGAGCGCAATCACGTAGCCCGCGAATCGCACGCCGTGCCAGATCCACCAGTCGCTCTGCCAGGGGGCCGAGAAGAGAAACATCGTTTCGGCCAATCCGAAGAGAATCGCCAGCGTCCCCAGGAGTTGGTGCTCCGGTCTGCCGGTCCGTTTGGCTTCGATCCAGAAGCCGGCCGCGCCGGCGAAGAACAGGCAAGCGGCGAGCCCGTTGAGCGCGAGGGCCATCGGCACGAACTGCGCCTGCTCGGTGAAGCGGGGCAAGCGATGGGGCATGGTGACGACGAGCAGCCCGAAGACCACGGTCCCGCCACCAACGAGATAGGGCATCAACGCCCTCGTCCGTGTGCTGATCAAACGCGGCGGATGCCACACAAACGAGAAGGCCACGCCTCCGAGCAGGCTGGCGGCGCTGCGCAACAACACGAATCCGTGATCGGGAGAGGAGATGGCGTGAAATCCTTCGAGAATTCCCATGCCTAGCAAGCCGCTCGCGATGCCCTGAAGCCGTGCATCGTCCCACTCGACTTTTCGCGCGAGCAACACCAGGCCCGTGAGGACTGCCGCCAGCCCGCCCAGGGCTTCCACCGTGGAATGGAGCGGCAGGTGCACCCAGACGACATGCGGCCGAAGGAAATGGATGAACAAGCCGGAAGGGAGCGCGATCGCCACGAGGACGACCAGCACCAGCGGATGCATCAACGGTGGGAAGCGCATCTCAGGGTATCGAGTCTCAACAAATCGCTACTTGCGCCATAGCATGGGCCGGACGATGGAAGAGGTCAAGGGACGGCAAAGAGACGGGCGAAGGTGGGGATGGAACAGCTGCGCAGTGGTCATGCGGCCCTCTGAGATGTCTAGGCCTGTACCAATTTGCAGAACAGGTTCAGCAGCATCATTTCGTCGATGGAGCCGGGGATGGCGCCGGCTGTGCGGGGATCGGCGACCACCACAGCCAGACATTGAGCGCGGGAGATCGCCACGTTCGCGCTGCAACCAGCGCCTCGCGTTTCGTTTTTGATCGGTATGGTCGAGGAACAGTTGAAAGGCCTCTTTGTACGCCCGGCCTCGGCTATCGAAGATACGAACCCGTTCCTCGTCAGTCATGTCCAGTCCTCCCATTGGCGCGTGATGGATCGACCGCGTTCAGCGTGGCGCACGCATACAGATTTCTGACCCAGCGTCAAAGGGCGCGACCACATCGCGAATGTTTCTTTTGCTCTCCGTCGGCCCACTCGGTAAGATGTGAAGCATCCACCGGGGGCGCGACATGAGCGACAACGATTCCGTTCCTCGACCACAGGCCGACGACGATCCCCAGGAAACCCAGGAATGGCTGGATAGTCTCGAGTACGTGCTCGACGCCAAGGGGACCGACCGGGCGACCTACCTTTTTGAGCGGCTCCGCGATCGGCTCGGTGCGCGCGGCGCGCCGGTGTCCGCTCCGTTCAATACGCCCTACGTCAACACGATTCCCGCCAATCAGGAACCGCCCTACCCCGGCAATCTCGAGATCGAACGGCGGATCCGGAGCTTCATTCGCTGGAACGCCATGGCGATGGTGGTGAAGGCCAACAAGCAGCGCCCTGGTATCGGCGGGCATATTTCGACCTTTGCCTCGGCGGCCACGTTGTACGAAGTCGCGTTCAACCATTTTCTCCACGGCAAGAACGCGCCGCAGGGCGGCGATCTGGTCTATTTCCAGGGTCACGCGGTGCCCGGCATCTATGCGCGCAGCTACGTCGAGGGCCGGCTCCCGGAAGAGGCGCTGCACCATTTCCGCGGCGAGCTGAGCGGCAACGGACAGGGCCTGTCCTCCTATCCGCATCCCTGGCTTTTGCCCGATTATTGGGAATTCCCCACCGTCTCCATGGGTCTGGGGCCCATCATGTCGATCTACCAGGCGCGCTACAACCGGTATCTTCATGACCGCGGCCTCAAGGATACGAGTCAGCAGCGCGTCTGGGCGTTCATCGGCGACGGCGAAACGGACGAACCGGAAAGTCTCGGCGCGATCACGCTGGCCTCCCGGGAACGGCTCGATAATCTGACCTGGGTGGTCAACTGCAATCTCCAGCGGCTCGACGGACCGGTGCGCGGCAACGGCAAGATCATCCAGGAGCTGGAGGCCACCTTCCGCGGCGCCGGGTGGAACGTCATCAAGGTGATCTGGGGCAGCGACTGGGATCCGTTGCTGGCGAAAGACGACGAAGGCCTGCTGGTGAAGCGGATGGGCGAGGTGGTGGACGGCTGGTATCAGAAGTACACGGTGGAAGGTGGCGCCTTCGCACGGAAACACTTTTTCGGCGCCGATCCGCGACTGCTCACAATGGTGGAGGCCTACTCGGACGAGCAACTCCATAAGATGCTGCGCGGGGGCCATGATCCGCGAAAGGTCCATGCGGCCTACAAGGCGGCGGTGGAGCACAAGGGGCAACCGACCGTGATCCTGGCCAAGACGGTCAAGGGCTACGGCTTGGGCGAAGCCGGCGAAGGGCGCAACGTCACGCATCAGCAGAAAAAGATGAACGAGCATGAGCTGCGTGAGTTCCGCACGCGCTTCGGCGTGCCGGTGCCTGACGACCAACTGGTCTCGACGCCGTTCTTCCGGCCGCCGGACGGCAGTCCGGAGGCAGCCTATCTCGTCGCGCGGAGCAAGGCCATGGGCGGTCCGATCCCGGAACGACGCGTGAAGGTCGAATCCCTGCAGACGCCGTCGCTCGAGGACTTCAAGGAATTCGTCGAGGGCTCCGGCGAACGCGCCGTCTCGACGACGATGGGATTCGCCCGCATGCTGGGACGCCTGCTCGCTCGCAAGGACTTCGGCAAGCATCTCGTGCCGATCATTCCCGACGAAGCGCGCACATTCGGGCTCGAGGCGCTCTTCCGGCAATATGGGATCTATTCGCACCTCGGCCAGCTCTACGAGCCGGTCGACAAAAGCTCTTTGCTCTACTACTTCGAAGCGACCAACGGCCAGATCCTGGAAGAAGGCATTACCGAAGCCGGCGCGATGTCGTCCTTCATCGCCGCGGGCACCGCCTATGCCACGCATGCGCTCAATACCATTCCATTTTATATTTTCTACTCGATGTTCGGGTTTCAACGGGTCGGTGATTTGATCTGGGCCGCTTCCGACATGCGGGCCAGAGGGTTCCTGCTCGGCGCCACGGCGGGGCGAACCACGTTGGAAGGCGAGGGCCTGCAGCATCAGGACGGCCACAGCCATTTGCTCGCGAGCGCCATGCCCACGATGGCCGCCTACGATCCGGCCTTCATGTTCGAGCTGGCGGTAATTCTCCAGGACGGGATGAAGCGCATGTACCAGAATCAAGAAGAGCTGTCTTACTACATTACGCTCTACAACGAGTCGTACCCCATGCCGCCCATGCCGCCGCAGGCGGAAGAAGGGATCCGGGAAGGGATGTATCGCTTCCGACCGGCGCCGGCGCCCGGCACGCATCGGGCGCATCTGCTGGCGAGCGGGCCGCTCGTCAACGAGGCGCTGCGGGCGCAGGAGCTCCTCGAACGCTACGGCGTGGCGGCCGATGTCTGGAGCGTGACCAGCTACAAAACGCTGCGTGTGCGGACTCTCGAGGCCGAGCGCTGGAACCTCCGGCATCCGGAGGAAACGCCGCGCATGAGCTACCTGCAGAAGACGGCCCAGGCGCTGGACGGCCCCTGCGTCGCGGTGAGCGATTACGTCCGCCTCGTGAGCGAGCAGATTGCACCGTGGATACCGGGCGGTCTGCTAGCCTTGGGGACCGACGGGTTCGGCCGCAGCGATACACGCAAGGCCCTGCGCCGGTTCTTCGAGATCGACGCCGAACATCTCGCGGTCGCAACCTTGTACGCCTTGCATCGGCAGAACGGACAGATCGACGCCAGCAGGGTCAGACAAGCGGCGCACGATCTCGGTATTGATGGAGACGACCGGGCGCCCTGGCAGCGCTGAGCCGGCGCGTGATCAGAATGAAAGGGATGACGATCGTATGAAGGTGGAACTGCCGTTTCTCGCCGAGGGGATCGAAGGCGGCGATGTCGTTCAAGTGCTGGTCCGCGAGGGAGACCAGGTGACGGAAGGACAAACGCTGCTCGAGCTGGAAACCGATAAGGCGACCGTTCCGGTGCCGGCGCCGGCCGCGGGCAAAGTCGCCAAGGTGCTGATCAAAAATGGCGACCACCTGAAGGTCGGGCAAGCCCTGGTGGAACTGGAAGGGGATGGCAAGGCGCCGGCCGCCGATGGCGCCGCTGAGAAGAAGGAAGGATCGAAAGAGCCGCCTTCCCGACCGGCCAAGCCGGCTGCGACTGAACAGGCATCACGGGAGGCATCCGAACCGCCCTCCCGCGAAACATCCGCGCCGGCCGAGCCTTCTGCGCCCTCGCCTCAGCCGCCGCCCGCCGTCGAAGCCGCGCATGCGAAAGCCGTCGAGGAAAAAGAAGCTACTACCGCGGCTCCTTCATCGAGACCCGAACCCCAGGCACAGGAACCCCCCGCCGGCGAACAGACGGCCCGCGAAGTCTCGGTCGGCCCCGGGGTGGCCGCCCCTCCCTCCGTGCGACGCCTGGCGCGCGAGTTGGGCGTGGATCTCACGCAGGTGAAGGGTTCGGAAGCCGGCGGGCGGATCACGGCCGAAGACGTGAAAACCTATGTGCGCGAGCGGACAAGACGCAGCGGCGTGCCGTCGGGCAAGGAGGGACAAGACAAAGGCGCGAACGTCTTTACGACGATGTATGGGAACGAGCGGCGAGAAGCGATCTCCTCGCTCCGCCGGAAGATCGCGGCCACGGTGACGCAAGCCTGGACGACGATCCCGCACGTCCATCAGTTCCAGGAGGCCGACATCACCGATCTGCTGGCCCTGCACAAACGCTATGCGCCCCAGTTCAAGCAGAAAGGCGCCACCCTCACACTGACCAGTCTGTTCCTCAAGGCCGTGACGCACGCGCTGAAACTCTATCCGCAGTTCAACGCGACGATCGATCTGACGAACGGCGAAGTCATCTATAAGGACTACTACAACATCGGCGTGGCGGTGGACACCCCGGCCGGGTTGATCGTGCCGGTCGTCCATCGTGTCGACCGCAAAGATTTGCTCCAAATTTCATTGGAAATCGCCGATCTGGCCGAACGCACCAGAACCCGGGAGATCAAGCTCGAGGAGCTGCGAGGGGCCACGTTCACGGTCAGCAACATGGGCGGGCTCAATGCCGGACCTTTCACGCCCATCATTATGCCGCCGCAGGTTGCGATCCTGGGCGTCGGCAAGGGCAAACGGACGGCGGTCTATCGCGACGGCCAGTTCGCGCCCCGCGTCATGCTGCCGCTCTGCGTGGCCTATGACCATCGGCTGATCGACGGCGCCGACGGCGCGCGTTTCACCAACGAGATCGTGAAGGTGCTGGAAGACTTTCAGGCGATGTTCATGGGATTGTGACCAGCGGAAAGGACCCCAAATGGCTGATACTCGGTATGACGTGGCGGTAATCGGAGCAGGTCCGGGCGGTTATGCTGCCGCCTTCCAAGCCGCGGATCTGGGATTGCGCACGGTCTTGATCGATCAGGAACCGCAGCTGGGTGGCGTCTGTCTCCTGCGCGGCTGTATTCCCTCGAAGGCGCTGCTGCATGCGGCCCGGCTGATCACCGACGCGGAGGACGCCGAAAGTTGGGGCATCCGCTTTGACAAGCCCAGCCTCGACCTCGACGCCTTGCGCCGCCGGAAGCAGACGATCATCGGTAAACTCACCAAAGGCATCCAGACGTTGGCGGGCGCCCGCAAGGTCGAGGTGATCCAAGCCCGGGCCCAATTCAAGAACGCCACGACGCTGATTCTGTCCGGTCCAACAGATTCCACCGAACAGCGGGAGATTTCGTTCGCCCATGCCATTCTCGCCACCGGTTCGCGGCCCTCGATTCCAGGCTCGCTCACGCTCGACGATGCACGCGTGATGGATTCGACCAGCGCGCTGGACTTACCCGATGTTCCAGGCCGCCTGCTGGTCGTGGGGGGCGGCTACATCGGCCTCGAGCTGGGCACCGTGTACCAGGCGTTGGGCGCGGAGGTCACGGTCGTCGAAGCCCTGCCTCGCCTGTTGAATGGAGCCGACCCCGATCTCGTGCGGCCTCTGCAACTGCGCCTGCAGCGGCGGTTCAAGGCGATCAGGCTCGACACCTCCGTCGAGAAGCTCGAGGCCGGAAAAGACGGCATCACCGCGACCTGCAAAGGTCCGGACGGACAGACCACCGAGGTCTTCGATCGCGTACTCGTGGCCGTTGGACGCAAGCCCAACAGCCAGCAGCTGGGGCTCGAACAGACGAAGATCGCGGTCTCTCAGCAAGGGTTCGTCCAAGTCGATCCGCAGATGCGCACCGCCGAGCCGAGCATCTTCGCCATCGGCGACGTGGTCGGCGAGCCGATGCTCGCCCACAAGGCCTCGCACGAAGGATTGGTCGCCGCGCGCGTCATCGCCGGGCGACAGGCGGCATTCGATGCGACGATTCCCGCCGTGATCTTCACCGATCCGGAGATCGCCTGGTGCGGACTGACGGAAGAGGCCGCCAAGGCCTCGGGGCAGGCGGTGAAGATCGCAAAGTTCCCCTGGGCTGCCTCCGGCCGAGCCACCACAGTCGGACGGAACGACGGCCTGACGAAATTGGTGTTGGAACAAGAATCCGGCCGCGTCCTGGGGATGGGTGTCTGCGGGGTCGGCGCAGGCGAACTGATCGCCGAAGGTGTCCTGGCGATCGAAATGGGTGCGACGGCCGAAGACGTGGCCGCCTCGATTCACCCCCATCCAACGTTGAGCGAGACGGTCATGGAAGCAGCCGAAACGTTTCATGGACAGGCCACGCACATCTACCTGCCGAAGCGGTAACCGGTGCGTGCGCTGCGTCTGCTCGACCTGACCCTCCCCTCCCCCACGGAGAACCTCGCGCTGGACGATGCGCTGCTCGACGAACTGGAAGAGCAGGGCGGCGATCCGGTCCTGCGTTTTTGGGAAAGCGACCAGTATTTCGTCGTGCTGGGACCCAGTTGCCGACTCTTCGACGACGTCCATACCGACGCCTGCCAACAGGACGCCATCCCGGTGCTCCGGCGCGCCAGCGGCGGCGGGACCGTGCTGCAAGGCCCCGGCTGTCTCTCGTATGCGTTCGTGCTGCCGCTGACGCTTCATCCCGACCTGACGGACATCCGTGCGACCAATCGGGTCATCCTCGAACGGATCGCCCATGCGCTCCATCGCTGGGAACCGGCTATCGCCTTTCGCGGCATCAGCGATCTGGCGATCGACGGAAAAAAAGTTTCGGGTAATGCTCAACGACGAACACGCCATGCGCTCCTCTTTCATGGCACGGTCCTCCATGCCATGTCTGGCGACCTCATCACACGCTATCTGAAGCAACCGGCACGGCAGCCTGACTATCGCGCGGACCGGCCGCATGACACGTTTCTCCGGACGATCGATGTCTCGCCGACCGACCTCAAGATAGCGATTGCCGGGGCATGGGATGTCGGGCCTCCGCTCGACCGCTGGCCGGAAACCCGGATGCCAAGCTGTATACGAAACGTGCTCGATCGGACGGGCACCGTGCCGCTGCCAGGTGCCGGCGGCGTGCGGGAATAGCATGCCTCTGTTGTGGATTTCTAGGCACATGCCGATCGACAGGCTTTCGGAGAAAATGCACAACATCGGGGAGGTCGAACAAGGAACTCTCATGGTGAGCCTCGCGCTGGTGAACTGGGGCAACGAAGGGAGCGGACTCGAAATCGTCCGGCATTTAGCGGCTAGGAACTGGCGCGTCGTTCTCACCGGACGCCAGCCAGCAGCCTGCTCCCCTGGCTGAGCGGAATACTGGTGCGAATGAGCGCATCAAAGAGTGCCGAGATGAGGGGAATGGCGGCAGGTGACCAGCAGTAGGGAGAGGACCTCCCCAGCACTCTCACGGCCTTCAGGTCAGCCGCTGCAGTCATGCTGTTACGCAGGATGGGAGACATCCTGCAACTTACAGAACAGGTTCAGCAGCATCATTTCGTCGATGGAGCCTGGAATTGACCCGGCGATCCTTGGATCGGCGACTACCACCGCCAGACATTGAGCGCGAGAGATCGCCACGTTCACCCGGTTCCGATCGAGAATGAAGGCCAGCCCGCGCGACCCATATTCGCCGTAACTGGAACAGAGGGAGAGAATGCAGACCGGCGCTTCCTGCCCTTGAAACCGATCGACGCTCCCCACCCGCGCGCCGTTGGGCAGGGCACTTTGAAGGGCACGCACCTGCGCATTGTAGGGGGCGATGAAGAGAAAATCTGCCAGCGCCAGCGGCTTCGTGTTGCCATCTTTCCCTGTATAGAGCCGCCCGCTCAACTCCTGGTAGATCGCCTGAACACGAGCCACCTCTTCGTCACTCTGCTGGATGTTGCCGTCATGCTCGACGCCGCTGAAGACGATCCCGCTTTCGTGAGTGACGAGGCCGGAGGCATCCGGCGGCAGGGCGATCCGCTGTCGGCGACAGTCGGCATGTGAACCGAGACGGCCTCCATAGATGCTTTCGGAAATGAAGCGGCAGACCAATGGATGCATCCGGCGGGACTCGCCGAGAAACAGTCCTGCATCCGGTGGCACGACCGCATGGAACCGCGGCGCATCGGGCCGACTTGCATCCACATCCTTGAGGACATATTGCAGGGCCGACAACCCCGCATCGCCGGGATGCGAACCTTGCACCGGTTGTTCGAGTTGCATCTGGTCACCGAGCAGCACCAGATTCTTCGCGCATCGCGCCATCGCAATAGCGTTGGCCAGGGCCACCTGCCCGGCTTCATCGATGAATAGGAAATCGAGGGCGCCTTCCCACTCCAGTCTGGTCAACAGCCAGGCTGTTCCGCCGACGACTCCCCTGCTGTAGGTTGCCCGCGCGCTGCTGCTGTCCGGAATGTATTGCAGGTCCGGATTGGACGAGAACAATACGCCATCGGCTTCGCCCCCGACTTTGATTCCTTGCAGCCTGCCACCCTTTTCCCTGACGGCCTCGCCGCAGGCCACCAGAAGGTTGACCACCGCCTTGTGGCTGTGAGACGCGACCCCGACTTTCTTCCCGGCGGCCAGCAATGCCGCGATGACGCGCGAGGCGGTAAACGTCTTGCCGGTGCCGGGCGGCCCCTGGATGACTAGGCATCCGCCGGCCATCGAAGCAGTAATTCTGATGGCGGCTTCGGTCGGCGTTTCATCGTCACGCAGCAACAACCCGGCAGGCGGCACACGATTCAGAAGCGCTGCCACTGGCGCATGAAGGTCGCCCGACAGGTGCTGCGTGGCCACCTGAGCCAGCGCCGCCTGGATGACTGTCGCGGAGACGTGCTCGTGAGGCAGCAGGGAGCCCTGCTGTGGAAATATACCTCCGAATTTTTCGCTCACACTTTTCTTGCCGAGCTTCAGTTCCAACCGGCCCGAGGACGCATCCAGCGAGGACAGCGTGAGCTTTGCCTCCAAGTTGTGGGTGAACATCACTTTGCAATTGTCACCGGCGGCCAGTTTGCATTCCTGCGAGGGATCGAACCGATAGGTTTGCACGAGGGATTGTTTGTCGGGCACCGGAGCGCCGATGGCTTCCACGCCCTCGATGCAAGCGGGATCGTCGCGGAGTGCTTCGGGCGTCGCCTCGGCACGGTCGAACATCCGCCACCACATGGGCTTTTCTTCCCGGCGGTGAAAGTCGATCACATTCGCCAGGACGGTCGAAACCGCGTCGCTCGCTTTGCGCAGCTTCGCCGCGCAGTCCACCCGCGCGACGACTTCCGGCGGCAACTCGCGCGGCACCGATGGTGCCGACACGGAAACCAGCGTTGGGGCGGGGATGCTCTGTTCAGCCGCCGCTTTCCTGAGCCACTGCAGCAACTCGGCCGTGGATCGGCAGTCGTCTTCGTTGTAGTCGCGGATGGCGTTCAGGATGGGGCTGCTCTGCCAGGCGCGGGGCTCTTGGCTTTCCATCCAACGGGCATATTGGACGATCGAGTCCGCGGCGGTGGCCACCTGCGTCGCGCGCCTCGGTCGATAGAGGCGCTCCACCGACTTGATCGAGTAGCTGTCCTCGCCGATGCGCAGGCCATGGCGAACGGTCTGATAGAGATCCACGAAGACCTCGTTCCGGAGCAGCTCATCCACCTCGTCCTGGCGGCTGTCGTGCTGCGTGCTCAACCGCCGCACGGCGCTGACTTCGCAGGCCGCGTAATGGTAGATGTGCATGCCGGGATTGCCCTGCCATCGCTTGAAGACCCAATCCACAAAGCCCTCGAAGGCGCGCTTCTCCTCCTCACGTTCGTGGGCCCACCAATCGATGAATTCCCATGAGCCCGGCTGTTCTTTCCGCGTACAGACCCCGAACAGATATTCCAATCCTCCGGCCACCAGCGGATAGCCTTCCATATCGAAAAAGACATCGGCGGGATGATCCGGCGGAAGCGCCGCCAGGCCCACCGGTTCGCCGTTCGATCCAGCCTGGGACAGCAGTTCATATCGAGGTGAAGCCTCAGGGTTTTTGTCTCGATCCGCCCGCGTCTGGCATTGAAGACGAGCTTGCGCGGCAAGTTTTTCCAACGAGTTTCGGTCGAGTTTGGCAACGGTGTTTCCGGCGGCCGTGGAAAGCGCTGTCACCGTCGTGATGCCCGACCGCTTCAGTTTCTTGATCTGGCCCACCGTGATGCCCGCCACCTGCACGAGATGGTCCGTCTCCTGGAAGAAGCACTCAGCCTGGGACGTCCAACGACCGTGATCGGCGCGTGGCAGCGGCTCCGGGCGATCTACCAGCCTGCTTGTGAAAGCTTCCTGCATGGTTAGGAAACTCGCCTTGAGGCGGCGATAGTAGTGAATGAAATCTTCAAGCCGAAATTCAACTTTGTCCTTGGTGCCGAGGATGATCCCGAATTTCTCCGGCAACGAAACGCTGGTCTCGGCCGCGAGCATCTCGGAATAACAGCAGAGCTGCAGGGCATAATAGGGCTTGGGCGAGCGGGCCAGCTTCGTGTCCCACACCTGATACCGACAGGATTCATCGAGCAGAAGGAAGTCGGTGTAGCCGAAGAATGGGCCGAGTTCCAGGGCTGCCTGGTAAATGATGGGGACCTGTACGGCCATCGCCGACAAGGTCTCGCGGCGGGCTAGGTCAAAATTGTCTCGCGGGATCTCGACTACCTGCGTTTCAGACGATCGGAATTCCTGCAGCACCGCGCGCTCGTGTTGATCGCCGCTCTGCGCAATGAGTTGTGCATCGTCCGTTGATTCGTCCGGTGTGACAGCAGTGGGGTTTTCCAGGTGATACCGATCCATCCAGGATGCGAAGGGCGAAGCGAGATACCGCACGAGATCGCTGGGCGAGTAGCGCAGTTGACCGGAAGAATCTTTCTTCACCTGTTACCGCCTCCCCTCGATCTTCCACCCCTGCCCATAGGGGTTCTTCGGCGAGTCATGGCGAAAGGGGCTTCCGGCGCCATAGGGATTGTTCAGCGAGTCGGGAGAATATGGCGAGCCATAGCGGCCGAATTGGTTGCTGGTCGAATCCGGATCGTAGGGGTTGCCGCTGAGTTTGCCGCGATAGTTTCCCTGTTGGTCGTAGAGTTTCGGCGCGTCGGTGGCGAAGGGATTCGTGGCCGATTGGTTGCTGAAGGGACTGCCGTAAGGACTGAAGGGATTGTTCACCCCGTTCGGCGCAAAGGCGCTCCCCTGCCCGAAGGGATTGGCGGTGGAATTGAAGTCGAATGGGTTGGCGCTCAGGTTGCCGAGGTCTTCGGCTTGGGCTTGCGTGCCGAATAGTGCGCAGAGGAGCAGACACAGAATCAATCGTGGGATCGGCATGGTGTCCTCCTTCTTGGTCCACTCGCCCCCGGCGATCTTCATGGCCGGCCCGAGGCTATCATGGCCGCGTGACATCGGAGGTCACAATCCACTGAAGTTATTCTGACCAGCCGTTCTTTGATAAGGTCTGCAGGAATATTCTGGGCCATCATCACGGTTCAAGTATCGTTGAGCTCCTGCTGCACAGCGCTAGCGCTTGAAAAGACGGACATATCTTTCAAAGACGAATAGACGGTTACGCTTCTGCCCGGTGAATTCCTGCAAAATACCGAGTTTCACGAAGTCATCAATCAGTGCAGCCGCAGTGTTGGTTTGTGCCTGAATCAACTGCGCCACGGATTTGATACTGACCATCGGCGTTTGGTAGAGCGCCCGCATGAGCGCCTGGGCGTTGGCCTGGCGGCGCACATGAAAAGTAGGCATGCTCTCGCGTTCGATCCCCTCCTTCAGCGCCAGGATGTCCTTGAACACTTGAATGGACAACGCGGCAGTCTCACGCATGCCAAGCAGAAAAAAGCGCACCCAGGGCTCCAATTTATGCGTGGTGCGCACGGCCATCAGGTGCTCGTAATACTCGCCCCGGTGACGCTCGAAAAAATCAGACAGATACAGAGCCGGCTTGTGCAAGAGGCCGAAGCTGACCAGATAGAGCACAATGAGCAATCGTCCCAGCCGGCCGTTCCCGTCCAGAAATGGGTGGATGGTTTCAAATTGATAATGGATCAGCGCGATTTTGAGCAGGTGCGGGACGTGGATCTGATCATTGTGGATGAACTTCTCGAGATCGCTCATGAGGTCCGGCACCTGCTGGTGATGCGGAGGAACGAACGCGGCATGCTTGAGGCTGACGCCGATCCAGTTTTGGGTGGTGCGAAATTCTCCGGGCTGGTTATGCGTACCGCGCACGCCCTGCAATAGCACGGCATGCGTCTCGCGCAACAAACGATTCGACAATGGGAGGTGACGCAGTTGCTTGACCGCGGTATTGATGGCCTGGATGTAGTTATGCACTTCCTGCCAATCGTTACGTTTTTCAGGATCCAGGTCGACTTTCTTGACGAGGGCCTCTTCGATGCTGGTTTGGGTGCCTTCGATACGGCTGGAAGTCGTGGCTTCTTTAGTGATGTGCATCCGAATGAAGAAATCGACGTCCGGGATCAGTTGGGAAAAGGCATTGAGCTCGCCGAGCAGGCGATTGGCATCTTCCAAAAGCGTCGCGATCTGCGGATCGGACACGTTCCATTCATGATTGATGGCGGTGGGTAGAAAACTTCGGTACTCATACTGCTGTTGATACGCCCCGGCTGTGAACTCACTGATATTCATCGGTTCCTTAAACACATCGCGGCGGAATCTGACGCTAGTAAAATCTTATGTCAAATGAACGGCCTCAAATTGATATAACCAAGTTCAAATGTCAAATTGAGACCATCGGCCCTTGCCGCCTCGCGTCGCGTTGGACTATTCAGATTGTGCAAGTATCCGTTGAGCTTCTTGCTGCACGCCTTGGCGGAGGCTTTCCGGCTTGAGGATTTTGACCCCGCCGCCGAAGCTCAGTACCCACCCGACTAGTTCCCTGGTATCGGCCACTGACAGCGTCATGCGCAGACCACCGTTCTTCGCTCGCTTGCTCTGCTGCGTGTCGTGCCACACCCGATCCTTGACCCAGGCGGCAGTGGCCTTGTCGAATTCCAGCTCCACGTCGATGCGAGGCCCACGCATGACCGTGAGCGCATCCTGCACGAAGGCGTCGAGGTCGAAGTGCAAGGGGATCTGGTAGGGATGGTCGGTAGGCGTGACGGACTTGATCCGTTCCACAGCGAACATGCGGGGCTCGCTCCGCAAGTGGCAGTAGCCGATGAGGTAGAGGCCGCCGGTGGCATACCAGAGCCGATAGGGATCGACCTCGCGTCTGGTGATCCGACCACGCGACGCGCTGTCATACCGCACCTGAATGGTGGTCTTATCGGCGATGGCCCTGGTCAGCCGATCGATGGTGTCGCGATGGTGCCGATATCGTTTGTGTGGTCCGAGTCCGACGCTAAAGGTGCCATCGAGTTGCTGGACGAGGGCGACACCTTGCGGCGGAAGTGCGGCGGCAGCTTTGCCGAGCGCCGATTGCAGCGAGGTGTGAAGTTCGGTGCCTTCGAGCGGGGTGATCAGCCGGCGGCTGAACGTCAGCGCCATCAGTTCCGAGGGCGAGAACCGCAGTCCGGGAACATTGCGATATCCCTCCATGAGCCGCCAGATGGTGTGGCCGTTGATCCGCTCGGTGACCAGCGGATAGCCGGCTTCTTCCAACGCAGCGAGATCTCGACGGAGGGTGCGGGGGTGGCGCGTGGAACCGGGTGCAAGGGATTCAGCCAGTTGCTCCAACGTCAGGCCCTGCCGCGAAGCCTCCAGCTGCTTCAACAGGACCAACAGACGGACAGCCTGATCGTTGCGCGCCATACGCGATCCTCACCCTTGGCCCTGGCCGATTTGCGGCGCTCAGTCTACCAGGATGTCGAAAGGGTCGCTAGCATCCCATTCGATGCCCGTGTATGGCGAAGCGTCTTTCGTCCCGGTCACGATGCCGCTGACTCAGGACTATCGCCATCGGCTCTAACTTCGCGGCGAGATAGGAACAGCGAACCGAGTGATGGCTGTATTGTCGCTGCATGGCACGCTCATCGCAGTCGCTGATCATCCAGAGTAGAATCCTCACGGGCAACCGCTTCACCCGGGAAACTGTATCAATGCTCGTGACGACTGAGATCAATCGCCGGAACCACCGGCAGGCCCTCGCCGCCGCGTCGCTGGTGGCCGTGGTGGCGGTGTTTTGGGGCTGGCTCGCGACGCCTCTGTGGTTCCTGCTGGGACTCAGTCCGCTCACCTATTGGTGGTTGCGGCGACGCTGTCTCCGGCGTCTGGCGGTCATGCAACAGCCATTTCCCGACGACTGGGAACGGATTCTTTGCGCGCATGTGGCGTTCTTCGCCGCGCTCGATGACGAAGGGAAGACGCATTTCCGGCACTTGGTGCAGGTGTTCCTCGACGAGGTTCGGATCACGGGTATTCGCACGGAGATCGACGAGAGGGTTCGAGTCTTGGTGGCGGCGAGTGCCGTGATCCCCATCTTCGGGTTTCACGATTGGGAATACCATCGGCTGCGCGAGGTGCTGATTTATCCCGACGCGTTCGATGACGACTATCAGAGCGCCAAGGGGCCTAATCCGGCCATGCTGGGGATGGTTGGCCTGCACCATTTGAGCGGGGTGATGATTCTGTCTAAGCCGGCTCTCCTGGCTGGATTCGCCCATTCGTCAGGCAAGCAGAATGTGGGGGTCCATGAGTTCGCACATCTGGTCGAACGAGAGGCGAGCGACTATGGGCTTCCGCCGGAAGTGCCTTGGATGGTGGTGCGGCAATGGGTGCGGTATGTGGCTCGGGAACTGGCTCGCCCGCCGGCGCACCATGCCCACTTCAACACGTATGCCTACACGAACTCGCACGAGTTCTTCGCGGTGCTGACTGAGTATTTCTTTACGTCTCCCGACATCTTGAAACGCAAAGATCCGGCATTGTACGCGATGCTGCGAGACATGTTTCACCAAGACCCCCG
>CAZBNV010000078.1:12260-20921 GCA_964493335.1 uncultured Nitrospira sp. | reverse complement strand
CATCGTGGGCGCAGCCGGAAAAACGCCGATGTCGTGGCGCGATGTGTTTCTGCTAGGGCTCATCGCCGGCGCGCCGACTTCTGTCGGGACCTTTCTCAGCGGGCAGGGGGTGTCCCCATACTTCTCCATCTGTTTCTACACGCTGGCGGCGGGTTCGCTCCTGTATGTCATTCTTTCCCTCACCGTCATGGCGTACACGGCGACGCGTCGCTTGCAGATGGCCGTGGGCATGTTTGTCGGGATCAGTCTCATGTTTGTCACCGCTATGGTGCTTACTCTGGTCAGTGGTATTCGAAGCTGACGGACTGCTTTCATGTGATGTCCTCTCCAGCACGTCTCGTCCATAGAGGGCATTCAACGTGCTGGTGCGGGGTGCGGCTGGTTGTCGCCGTGTGAGAAACTTCACATGCACCCAGTGGGACTGCCGTGACTCCTTGGGCCTGAATTGACCCCGCGACAGTCGGTTGTGTATAAAATGAGCTCTCTGATCTGAAAGTCGATTTTTCGGGAGGCGTTCATCATGGCAGGACGGGAATTTCACGACGGTGCCACGGATGGTTTGGAGGCCCTCGAGCCTCTCGATCCCGAGAAGATCCATTCTTTTTCGGAACTCTTGGAAGCGATGCGGAAGACGGCTTTCGGTGGGCGTCGGCTTGGCGAGGCCTATGAAACACTCGCGGCCATGATCGAGGATGCCGATTGCAAGGTCGTGCTGACGCTCTCGGGCGCGATGACCATTGCGAAGATGGGCAAGATCATCAGCACCATGATCGATCGTGGCATGGTCCACGCGATTGTCTCGACCGGTGCGTTGGTCGCGCATGGCTTGAGCGAATCGGTGGGGAAGCTCCACTACCGTCACGACGCGTCCCACAGCGATGAAGAGCTGTTCCAGAAAGGGTACAATCGTGTGTATGACACGCTCGAAATGGAATCGAATCTCAACTATGTCGAGCACGTCGTCTCACTGACCTTAAAGCGTATTAATTCCGACCAACCGTTGTCTTCCTCCCTCTTGACTCGGGAGCTGGGTAAAACGCTGACGGACGAGTTCGAAGGCCCCGGTATTCTCAAGAGTGCTTATTTGAAAAACGTACCGGTCTACATCCCCGCCTTTACCGATTCTGAGATGGGCCTCGATGTGGGCACATGGGCAATGGGCAAACACATCGATCGGGCTCGCAGCCAAACCAAGGAGGGCGGGGACCTCGCGGTGTTGCGCGCTCTGCACCAGACTTGCCCGGTCTTTAATCCCTATCTCGACCTGAATCACTATGCGGAAGAAATACTGGGCTCCAAGCGGCTCGGCATTTTTACCATCGGCGGCGGAGTCCCTCGCAACTGGGCTCAACAAGTAGCGCCTTATATTGAGATCAGCAACGCGCGCTTGGGGCTCAACGTGCAGCCGCCACGTTTTCACTACGGGGTCCGGATCTGCCCCGAACCCGATTACTGGGGAGGGTTGAGCGGGTGCACCTATCAAGAAGGGATCTCCTGGGGCAAGTTCGTGCCGCCGGCTGAAGGGGGTCGGTTCGCCGAGGTGCTTAGCGATGCCACGCTCGTCTGGCCTCTGCTCATGGTGGGATTGTTGGAACGAAGCCGTGCCAAGAGTGTCTCAGCATGACCCCCGTGAATATGCGGTTCGTGAGAGTGGGTGCGTCATTCCTCCTGTGTCTGCTCGTGGCTGGTGCCGCGGGGGCTGGGAGTGTGCCGACAGTCGATAGTCGGATGCGGGGCAAGGTGGATGCTCCTGTCACGATGATCGAGTATTCAGACTTCACCTGCGGCTACTGCCTCAAGTTTTTCAAAGATACCTGGCCCAAGATTCAAGCACGCTATGTCGACACCGGCAAAGTGCGATTCCTCTACAAGGATTATCCTCGCGCCGATCAGGGGCCTGGGCTCACGGCCGCCCTGGCGGCTCGTTGTGCCGGAGACCAGGGGACGTACTGGCCGATGCACGATCGCTTGTTTTCCGCCGACGGGCGGCTGGATGCGGACAGCTATACGCAGCATGCCAAAGCGATCGGCCTCGATCAGTCGCAGTTCCGGCAATGTTTGCGTGATGCCCCGCATGTTCAGTCCATCTTTCGAGATCGTGACGAAGCAAACTCATGGGGATTTCGCGGCACGCCCGGCTTCGTCCTGATGCGGACGACGCAGCAACCGACGACCAAAGATCCGGCTATCGCGATTCCCGGTGCCTTTCCGTTCGAGGCCTTTGAGGAGGAAATCGAAAAGCTGCTCGCGGCGCCGGGGGGAAAGCCAAAATAAACGCGTCTCGCGAAGAACATGTGCAGTGTATCAGCAGCGTGACTAGGACCATCGTTTAGCCAGGAAAAGAGGAAACCGCACTATGGGGTTGAAACAAGCCTTTTGGTCGATACCTGCCAAGGCAGGGGAGCCCGATCTGTGGGTCTGCATGTCCTGTTTGAATGAGGCGTTTTGCCGGAAAGTGCCCATGCCTGATTGTCCGACCTGCCATGGGGTCTCGACATATGAAGCGTTCAGTTTGGCGGCGATCCAAGATTGGGGGACCGAAGAGTTGATCTCCAAGGCGGTGGAGGCTCAGCGTGCTGAAGAGGCGCTTCGCGCCGCTGCCCCGGCTACGCCGCCCATGGAATCCGTACAATAGCGATTCTCCTTCCGCTGGAGTTGGTCCGTTGGAAGATGGACGTCCATTTCTGATCGGCGGCCAGTGGTCTCACACCACGGTAGCTGCGTCCGTACAAAATCCCTACACAGGCGAGACGATCGCCCATGTCTGTCAGGCCGGTCCGCCGGAGGCGGAGAAGGCCGTGCAATCCTCCGTCGACGGGGCTGCGGCAATGCGCGGGTTGTCGAGTTATGCGCGAGCCACCATCCTCGAGAAAACCGCCCACGCGCTTCAGGCGAGGCAGGAGGAATTCGCGCGCACGATGACCGCCGAGGCCGGTAAACCCCTGACCGACGCGCGCCGGGAGGTGGGTCGGGCCATTCAGACCTGTTCGATTGCGGCTGAGGAAGCGAAACGGATCGGCGGGGAGGTGGTGCCGCTGGACTGGTCGCCCGGCATGGAGTCGCACTGGGGGATGACGCGGCGATTTCCTATCGGGCCGATCCTGGGCATCACGCCGTTTAATTTTCCGCTTAACCTGGTCGTCCATAAGGTGGCGCCGGCATTGGCCGCAGGCAACTCCATTCTCATCAAGCCGGCTCCGCAAACGCCCCTGACTGCTCTCTTGCTGGGAGAACTGCTCATGGAGGCCGGAGCTCCGCCGGGCGCGGTGAATGTGGTGCCCTGCAATAACACCGTGGCCGAGCAGCTGGTTGTCGATCCGCGATTCAAACTGCTCAGTTTCACCGGCAGTGCTCCCGTGGGCTGGATGCTCAAGGCCAAATGTGGGAAGAAAAAAGTTGTCCTGGAGTTGGGCGGCAACGCTGCGGTGATCGTCGAGCCGGACGCCGATTTGGATTATGTGGCGCAGCGCTGTGTCACCGGAGGGTTCAGCTATGCCGGCCAGACCTGTATTTCGGTGCAGCGGATCTTCGTGCAGGAGTCGGTGGCGGCGGCTTTTACCCATCATCTCGTGGCTCGGGTGCAGCAATTGGCCACGGGAGATCCGAGCGACGAACGGACGGTGGTCGGTCCATTGATCGATGCGGGAGCGGCTGAGCGGGTTGAAACTTGGATCGGAGAGGCCGTGGCGCAAGGGGCGCGTGTCCTGTCAGGGGGGAGCCGGACGGGATCGGTGGTGCGGCCGACCGTGTTGTCCCAGGTGACCGGCACGATGAAGGTCTCCTGCCAGGAAGTGTTCGGTCCGTTGGTCACCGTGACCCCCTATCGCGAGTTCGAGGCGGTGCTGAAAGCCGTCAATGAGTCGGACTACGGTCTGCAAGCCGGGATCTTCACTCAGCACATCGGGCGAATTTTTCAGGCATTCGAGCGACTTGATGTCGGCGCGGTCCTGGCCAATGAAATCCCGACGTTTCGCGCGGATCACATGCCCTATGGTGGCGTGAAGGATTCAGGGATCGGGCGTGAGGGGGTTCGCTATGCGATTGAGGACATGACCGAGCCCAAGCTGCTGGTTCTCAATCTCCGCCGACCCGAATGAAGCAAGGACCAGGCGGAAAAAAACCGTATGGCCATATTGCGGATACCCCGCAAACTTGATACAACTTTCGCGCATATTGCCGCGTGATGAAGCGCGCCGGGCAAGGTTTGTTACAATCATTCGAACACTCATGTTGGAGTGATTTCGACAAGGGATGGAGAGGGAAACGTACATGGTACCAACACACATGTTTTTGACGAGGGGCGTCGGGGTGCACAAGGAAAAGTTGGCCGCGTTCGAGCAGGCCTTGCGTAGCGCCGGCGTGGCGTACTGCAACCTCGTCAGTGTGTCGTCGATTCTTCCCCCCAATTGCAAAATCCTTCCGCGGAAGCGGGGCGAGAAACTTTTGAATCCCGGAGAAATCACGTTCTGCGTCATGGCGAGGTCGGAGACCAACGAGCGTAATCGCCTCATTTCCGCCTCGATCGGCTTGGCCATTCCTACCGACCGCGATACCTACGGGTATCTATCCGAGCACCATGCGTACGGAGAAACAGACGAAGAGTCCGGTGAGTACACCGAAGACTTGGCGGCCCAGATGCTCGCCACCACGCAAGGGATTGATTTCGATCCCGACGTGGCCTGGAAAGAGCGCGAGCAGGTGTTCAAGATGGGTGGGAAGATCGTGCGCACGCTGAACATCACGCAGTCTGCGGTCGGCCGGCCTCATCGATGGACCTGCGTCATTGCGCTGGCGGTGTTTATTCCCATCGAAAACATTCCCAAGAGTCTTCGGAACCAGGCCTAAGGGCGGGCGGTTATGGCGCTCCCGTCTGGGTGGCTTGGGCAACAGGACAATTTTCTCGGGATCGACGAGCCCTGGTGTCATCCCGATCAAGCCGGGGTCTACGTACTGCCGGCGCCCTACGAACATACGTCGAGTTATATCCTCGGCTCCGATCGAGGCCCCTCTGCCATCATCGAAGCATCCCAGCAAGTCGAGTTATACGATGAGACGTTGCGGTACGAGCCCTACCGTGAGTGGGGGGGGGTCGCCACCGCTGCGACCTTACACCTGGATGGTCGGGTGGATGGACAGGCCGTACAGGCCATTCAAGACTTCGTGCAGCCGCATGTCGGTTTGGGAAAGTTTCTTGTCACTCTGACGGGTGAACATACCGGTGCGTTGGGCGCCATTCGTGCCCATGCCAAGACCTACCCCACGATGTGTGTCCTGCAAATCGATGCCCATGGCGATCTCCGCCATGCCTACCAAGGCAATCCATACAGCCATGCCAGTGTGATGGCGCGTGTGGTCCAGGATGGTCTGCCTCTGGTCCAGGTAGGGGTTCGTTCGATCAGTCCGGAAGAAATTGAGCTGATCGAAAAGACACCGCGAATCAAGACGTTTTTTGCAGCCTCGATTTTGGATCCGTCCGGCCCCTATGAAGGACGCGCCGCTCGATGGATTCCCGACATCCTCGCAGCCTGCACGGGGCCGGTCTATCTTACATTTGATTGCGACGGTCTTGATGCGTCACTCGTGCCGGCGTTGGGAACGCCTGAGCCGGGCGGGTTGGGTTGGTACGATACCCTCGCGCTCGTCACCGCGCTGGCGAACGGTCCTGGCATTGTGGGCATGGACATCAGCGAGATCGCCCCTATCGAAGGGTTCGTCGCTCCCCAGTTCAGCATTGCTCGGTTGATCTATCGCATCCTCGGACGTATTCGTGCCGGCCGACGCGTCCATTAGCCCGCATCATTCATGAATGCTGCTGCGGCGAAAAGCCTGCATCCAGGCTGCCCTCGCCACTCAGTCGGTCAATATCTTGTTCAGGGATGCCGCCTTCTCGCGGCTCCGTGTGTTCGTCTGGGGACGCGGCTTCTCCACGAATCGTCGTAAATAATGTGGGCTGAGAGGACGCTGCACAAAGTCTCGCGTTGAGAATCCGCTCGCTGCTTATGCAGCCTTTTTAGGTGTCTGGCGAACGACGCTTCACGATGAACAGCGCACGCTTCTGCCTTTCCTGACCACCATGCGCATCAATAAATTCTTTACGGAACAAGGTCTCTGTTCAAGAAGAGAAGCCGATCGGCTGATTGCCGAGGGGCGAGTCACGATCAACGGCCGGGTGGCGAAGCTCGGAGATCAAGTCTCGACCGAGGACCTCGTCGCGCGAGATGGCGCGGTGCTCCAACGCAGCAATCGTCCGGTCTATATCAAATATCACAAGCCCGTCGGGGTGACGACGACCACGGAATTGCACGTGCGGCGGAACATCATCGCTGAAATCGGCCATGCCGCCAGGATTTTTCCGATCGGGCGGCTCGACAAAGATTCGTCCGGCCTCATTCTTCTGACGAACGACGGCGATATCGTCAATGGCATCTTGCGGGTCGAGCATGGGCATGAACGGGAGTATCGCGTGGAGGTGGACCGGGAGTTTGACGAGGTGTTTCTTGAGCGCATGTCGCGGGGTGTGATGATTGTGGGTGTCATCACCCGGCCCTGTACCGTGGTGCGTCTCGGTCCCAGGCGCTTTCGCATCATCCTCACGGAGGGTCGGAACCGCCAAATCAGGCGCATGTGCCAGATGCTCGGCTATCGGGTGGTGTCGTTGCATCGTGTGCGAATCATGCACATCACTGTCGAGGGGTTGCACGCGGGCCAGTGGACGGACCTGACGCCTGACGAGCGAGACAGGCTCTTCCTGGCGCTCGGCCGAGGGTGAGCGTCCGGATGCGAAAGGACGAGGGAATTGGTCAGTCGATCCGTAGGGCGGGATTCGGTTCGTCATGTGGCACGTGCAAGGGTGATCCAGTCCGGTTGGCTTCGGCAGGCCTCGAGGATGGAGCCGTTGGCACGCGCGAGGCGCGGGTTAAAAACAGATTCAAGAGGGCGATGAAGAAACTGCCGCCGACGATCCAATAACTCGTATTGCGAATCGTTTTGGTACCCTCGTCACGCATGTCCTTCGCGACTTCCGAGACCGTCTCCAATAGACGATCGAGCGCTAAGCTCACCTGCATGATCTTCGGCCCCCCATTGTCGGCGGCATGAATCTCCGCTTTTCTCCGCAATTCCGCCGCCTCAGTCGCGGAGCCTGCGTTCCATTCCTGAGCCAGCAGGTCGGTTGTCTTACTCGCCACGGAGAAGTACTGGTCGAGACTATCGCGGACCGCCTGGATATCCTTTTCCTCGCTCCGGCCGCTTCGGGAGACGCGCAGACCAGCCGCGGCATAACGATCTACGGCATGTTGGATCCGCGCGCGCTGGGTCGGCAAAGACTCGGTGATCCGCTCGAACGTTTTTTGATTTTCTGCTTCCAACGACCGGATGATCGTACTGCGATAGCGCATCACGTCGGCGGAAATGTGGGCAAGGTCGGCGGCACCCAACGTGTATTCCGTGTACATGATCCGCAGATCCTGGTCGATCCGGCTGAGCGCCTGGCCACTGATCCATCCTAAGGCGGCGATCAAAACGCTGATGATCAATTGATTGGTGGTGGGGAGGGACAACTTCAGGCGTGATACCAGTGACACAGGGGCCCTTTCGTCGGGACGAAAACTAGTGCGGGGCTCGCCCTTCTTATGGATGCCAGTTTACCAGATCGGCCAGGAAGAAAGAAGTCGCGAGTCGTTATGAGCCGGGAACATGGTGCCAGCCGAGCATGACGCGTCGTTCAACCAACTGCGCGATCTCCGGATCATTGGAGACGAACACCACCGACCAGGCTTCCTCTTTTGAGCAGAGGCGGCGCAGCAAGGTCAGCCGAAGGCCTGGCTCGATATTGTGAAGGCTGCCGTGAAAGACCAACAATTGAGGCTGGGTGACGATCATCCGAGCCAGGAGCACGCGCAGGATTAAACTGCGCGTAAAGTTGGCGCCGTTCCCATGAACCGGCGCCTCCAAACCTTGGGGAAGCGCGTCGACCTCTTCTCCCAGTTCCACGAATCGGAGCGCCCAGCTCAGGTCGTCAAATCTGATCGAAGGTCGCTGCAACGTGATGTTTCTTCCAACGTTCCATCGACAGGGTGGGATGGGAATCCAGCATCAAGCCTCGGCATCGGTTGACATGATTCAGTGAACCGTCCCGCAAGTCGACATCGTTGTACTGAATCACGCCATTGGTGGGATGATAGAGTCCGGCCAAAATAAGTGTCTGCACCGTCTTGCTCATGCTGGTTTCCGACAGGATACTGATTTTTTCGCCCGGCATGACTTCCAGATTGAAGTGTTCGAAGATCCGTGCTCCGTCCGGCGCGTCATACCTGACATCCTTGCAGGTGAGACGCACGCCGTGCAGCGAGGGGTCGGGAAGGGACGCGGCGAGAGGACTGGAGACATCCTCTTTCGGGAGCGTGAAGAGTTGCGACATTCGTCGAGTGACGTGATGACATAGATGACGGCATACATGCGGCGAGCGACGGTGTCGAGGTTGAGCGGCAGGGTTCCGACAATCACTTCCGCGGCGACGAATTGTTCGAATGTGATGTCGCCGACCGACAGCAACCAACCGCCCAGTCCGATCATGCCGCTGTGCGCGAAGGCCTGAAAGATGACCGCACTCTTGTACTGCGCGCCGGTCAGAATGTCGGATCGGGTCTTGCGGGCCATGAC
>CAZBNV010000078.1:0-12160 GCA_964493335.1 uncultured Nitrospira sp. | reverse complement strand
CACTCTTGTACTGCGCGCCGGTCAGAATGTCGGATCGGGTCTTGCGGGCCATGACATAGGCCTGTGCGGGGTATCGGTTTGAGTAGTGCTCCGAGCATAGTCGCGACCAGCGTCATGATTCTGATTGGTTGGATGGCAACGGCGAAGGTGTTGACGGTTCCTGCACGGTCAACGGGACGATCAATGCAAACAGGCCGATGACCACTGCGTACGAGGCCACGATGGCGAGAATGCGATGTTCGAGCCCGAAGAGAAAATTCAGGCGTGCGAGGATTGTTTAGGCGAAGGAGCGGAAAGGGTTGATTCCGTGGTGTGGTGGTTCACCCGAATGCTCGTGTCGGCTTCCTGTGGAGCGCAGTCTGAGCAATTGCACGATGACTGTCAAGGTCGCGGTTCACCTCGCCTTATATCTCGATGGGAGAAGGTCTGATCGGATCGGACTGGTAGCAGGGTGTCAGAGTCGGAGATCAAAACGACATAGGAGTGGCTTCGCGAGAGACCGAAGATGCTGGGCGTTCTGCTAGTTCACCATGATACGGCGGTCGACATGTGCGGTCAGATTGGGATCATTGGAAACAAAGATCACGGACCAGGGCTCCTCCTTGCTGCAGAGGCGTCTGAGAATCGTTTCACGCATCGCCGGAGGAATATTGTGGAGGATGCCCTCGAAAATGAGGAGTTGCGGCCGCCCCAGAATGGCCCGCGCGACCAGGATGCGTACAATGTGCGCCGGCGCGAAGATTTTTCCGGTATTCCGGATGTGTGTTTTTAGTCCGTGGGGCAGCGCATCGACTTCTTCCTCGAGTTCCGTAAAACGAAGCGCCCACCGTACGTCACTGTAGGGAATATAGTCCCGACCGAGCACGATGTTTTCTTCCAGCGTTCCCTCGAAGAGCGACAGCTGTGAATCCAAGATGAACCCTCTGAACCGATTGACCGAATCCAGATTGAGATGACGGAGGTCGACGCCGTTGTACCGGATGACCCCTGAAGTGGGGGAATCCAAGCCACCCAGAACACGGGCCAGTACGGTTTTGGTCTTCGTGGTCTCGGCATAGATGCCGATTTTTTCGCCGGGAGTGACCTCGAGATTGAAGTGCTCAAATACGGCCGGGCCGCCGAGGGGGGCGAACGTCAGATCCTTGCAGGTGACCCGAATGCCGTGGACCGTGGGATCCGGAAGGGGAATGGAGAGGGTCGCGGTATCTTGATCTTTCGGGAGAGAGAACAAAAAATTCAATTTGGTCGACGCCGTCAAGAAG
Organism: uncultured Nitrospira sp.; assembly: GCA_964493335.1. GTDB lineage: Bacteria > Nitrospirota > Nitrospiria > Nitrospirales > Nitrospiraceae > Nitrospira_A. The sequence goes on along the minus strand of CAZBNV010000078.1, from coordinate 10,898 downwards.
TAGAAGATATGGCCCATTCGCTTGACGACCCCGTCGAAGCTGGACAAAATGCCGCTGACTACGACCTCTGCCGCCACAAACTGTCCCAGCGTCAATTGCCCGATGCTGAGCAACCAGCCGGCGGTCGCGATGAGACCGCTATGCGCAACGGCTTGCCATCCCAAAGACCCCAAATATTGTCGGATCAGTGCCCGAAACCTGACTCGGCGCACGCCCATATAAGTATCTAGGAGCTGGTCCGTCTTCTTGATGAGCAGGGTCTGGCTGTCGGTCGACTTGAAGTGCAATAGGTTGTTTGCAATTTCCTGAAACCAATGCAAGGTGTCATATTTGGCATAAGAGAGGTCTATGGTGGCCTTCAGGCCGCCATGGCTGAGGAGGAAAAACACGATGTGGAATCCGACCAGCAGGACCGCGTTATACAGCAGGAAATAGGGATGGTAAAACACCAGAATGGTCATCCCCACGGCGCCGCCCACGATGACGTTAATCAAATCGACCAGCAACACCGAGACAGCGCGTTGCATAAAGACCGTTTCAATGAATAAGTTCGCATAACGGGGTTCGAAGCTTTGGTAGCGTAAATATGGGAGCTGCTGGGCCATCGCAATGGAGACCCGAGCGAAAATGCGGCGTTCCAACACCTCCACAGCGTAATACTGTAACGCGCGGAACGCCCCGACGAATAACAATGTTGCTACCATAACCACCGCGAGGGTGACAATGGTGATAGGTTGGACGGCGAACGCAAACGTGTTGACGAGTTCTTGGACGGTGAGGGGGACGATCAGCGCAAACAGACCAATGGCGATCGAATAGGAAAAGATGAGGCCGAGGAGCCGCCGTTCCATTCGGAACAGGAGGCCGAGATGGCCGACAACCGTTTGGAACAGATTGACTTGCTTGTCGGAATCGTCCTGGGCCATGGGTGCCACCCCTGCCGACACGCGGCAAGAGGAGTTTCAAGTTGTGGAAGGAGAGCCCGGCTGAGGAAGCCCCCCCATATGGGGATAAACCCTATCAGAGCACTCTGCAAAATGCCACTATTTGGAAAAGCCGGCACCGATTCGATAGTTGACCGGCACGACTGAGGGTTGACTCCGCGCCCAGGTACCGGTTGCCCATTGATACAGCGCCAGCGCTTTCTGATAATCAGCCTTCGCCCGAACGAGTTGCATCTCCGAATCGACGGAATTTCGTTCACGGAGATTCACAAACAGGACGCTTGTAGCGCCCAGGCTGAAACGAAAGCGCTCGCCCTCTTCCAAGGTCTTGGCCATACGGAGGGATTCCGAGGCGGCGGCGACCCGTTCTTTGGCCCGCTCGATTGCTGAGAACGCATTGTCCACATCTACAACGACCTGCTGTTCGCGGTATTTCTGAACCAGCACCAAGCGGTCAGCCTGAGCTTGGGCTTCCAACACCTCCCCACGACTTCTGCGCTGCAGAATGGGCATGCGCAATTCCAGCCCGAACCGGTAGCCGAGCCCGAGGACGAATTTCTCCGGTGCTCGCGCGGGGGCCGCCTCAAGATCGAGGCTGGGCAGGAGATTGTTCTTGGCGAGTTCCAGATCGATATTGTTCACCTTGGCTTCGATATCGACCTCGCGAATCTCCGGGCGATCGGTTTTCGCCTGCAGCTTGTCGGCTTTGACGATGTCCGCCGTCGGAGGAGGGATTGGAGGAGGGAAATCGGGTGCTCGATCGACTTGCGGAGCGGTCGGCGCTTGGTTTTCCCAGAGAAACATCGACATTTTGAATTGTTCTTGCTCCACGGCTCGCTGTGCCGCAATGGCGACTTCGCGCCGGCGCTGGACTTCCTGGCTGGCCTCGACCACGTCGAGCGGCGCCACGGCCCCTGCTTTGGCTCTGCCCTCCACCTGCCGCAACCGTTCCTCCGCGACTCCGAGCGCCCGGCGTTGCACATCCACGAATTTGGTCGTGGACACCCAGTCCCAAAACTGGGTGGCTGCGGCCAGAAACAAATCCTGTCTGGTTTGCGAGATCTTCACTTCGGCGCGAGGATCCGCCAATTCCGAGCGCTGCAGCTCGGCATTTTCAGGGTTGACCATGAGTCCCTTGAGGAGCGGCATGAACCCCCCAAGAATCACCTGCTGGTTGCCGTCGCCGAAAGAGAGATCCGGAATCCTCGCGTCCCCGATGGCCTGGCGAAATCCCGCACTGCCCCTAAACCCCCAAGGGGTGCGCGCTTCGACCAAGGTGTCATTAAATCCCACGCTTTGCGTTTTGGTCGTACCTTTTTCAATAAATCGTTCGATCTCCGTGTCATTGACCAGGACAGGCTCGAAGGCGCCCAGGGCTTTGAGCATTTTACCGCGAGCCGATACCTTTTCGGTGCCGGCTCCTTTCAGCAACGGATGTGACCGATCGATCCAAGCCAAGACTTCGTTCAATGAAAGTGGAATGGGCGGAAGAGTTCTGGATTTGACGGCATCGTCTCCGGCCACGCTACGTTCCGGCAGCCAGCAGAGCGCGCAGGCTGCGATGATAAACACCCAGGCGTTCTTCTTCATGAGATGCACTCCTTTCTGAGCCCAGTCGAGAAGTGTGAAAGTCGAAGGATGGGCGCTCTGGCATGAATGCCGAACAGGGCGAAAACGCGTTATTTGGCCCCGCGCCCGGCTTTCGGTAAGAGTGTATCGATCAAACTCGGGGGCCGTTCCTGGTAGTCCGGTGGAAAGAGATTGAAACGGCGCCACAGTTCGTACCAGAGCGGAACGCGGTTGAGAATGACCCACCCCATGGCTTTGGTTCCCTGCCGGACATGCTCTTGCGGAGGCCATGGGCGCTCATCTTGGTCCGGGACAACCCAAAAGCGGTAGTTGCCTTTCCCATCGTCCACTTGATCAATGACATTGATCACGCCGTTATAGGTACCGGCCATCAACTCCGGCCAAGCCGGCAATGGAATGGCGGGAATCCCATAAAAAAGAATCTTCACCTTCCGACCGATATTGAGCAACGGGGCATCGATGCCCTCGGCCACCATCTCAATGGCCTTGTCCGTGCTGGTCGGAGAAATCCTGACCAGTTTTTCCCCTGGCCGCACCGTTTCGCCTGCGCCAGCCTGCGCCATTCTCACCACAGTCCCGTCGACTGGAGAGAGAATGCGGCTGGCGATCCGCCGCTGGTTGGCGTTGGAGAGTCGCAACGAGACGTCTGCCACTTGATCGGCGGCTTTCGCGGCCTCCCCGATCGACGCGTCACGCGCTGCCTCCGCATCAAGCAGCCGCTGTAGCACTTCCGCGCTCACTTGTTCTCGACCGAAACTCAGCGCCTTCATGCCCTGTTCGGCTGCGGTGAGAGAGGCCTGTGCCCCTTGCAGGTCGGCCTTGCTGGCGATGGCGGATTGAATGGTGAGTTCCAGCTCGCGTTGGGAAACGAGGCCTTGTTGCGCCATTTGTTGATGTCGTTCTACATTGAGTTCAGCGGTGGCCACGGCGATCTTGGCGGCTTCGATCTTCTGCCGTGCCTCGCGCACCTTGCTTTCCGCCTCGAGTACGCGCGCGCCCGCCGACGGGACCGCCGCCTTCACGAGGTTCTGCATTTCTTTAATGCGTTTATCCAATTGGTCGGCGCGACTCAATGCGGCCTTCCGAGTGTCTTCCAGCGCCTTTTTGCGCTGGTCCAGCAAGCCGAGGAGATCCGGCGCCATGAAGGTTGGATCGTAGTCGTCGAGTTCGAGAATCACGTCACCCGCTTTGACTCGTACGCCTTCAAAAACGTGCCATTTTTTTATGCGTCCAGTAATCTGCGCCTCAATATCTTGCGGCCGATTAGATGGCGCATAGGCGGAAAGTTGTCCAGTCACGGTGATGGTCTGAGTCCAAGGGACGAAGGCGACGATCAGGATAAAAAAGCCGACCAAGAGGACGGCCAATCGGGAGGAGAAGCGAAGCCGCTCGGGAATCTGGACTGCTTCCCAAGCATGCAGTTTCGTCGACGCTGCGAAATCATCGATGGCGAGTTCATCTAGCCCCGTTTGCTGGGTGACGAGAGAGCGAAGCCTAGTCTTGAGCCCTTCACGGATGCGCTGCACGTCTCTCCCTCCGGGCACAGCCGACTGTACAAAAGTGATGTTTATCATAGAGGATTGTTGAGGTCTTGGTCAATTCAATGATGGCTTTTCCCGGCGGAACGCTTGACCCTTCGGCAAGAGAACGGCTAAGGTTTGCCCCGTTCTACTCTCCTTCAGCCAAAGGTGATCGCGCGCATGGCAATGAACAATACAGTGGTTCGGGCCTTAGTGGGTGTGCTCGGTGGGAGCAAGTCGGATTTCCCCATCCTCGAGAAGGCAGTCGCCATGCTGAATGAGCTCGGGATTCCCAACGAGTTGCTGGTGGTATCCGCCCATCGGACCCCTGATCGTCTCTTTGCTTATGCGGAACAGGCATCGGAGCGAGGCATTCAGGTCATTATCGCCGGAGCCGGAGGGGCGGCCCATCTACCCGGAATGTTGGCCGCGAAGACCTCGTTGCCGGTGATCGGGGTTCCCATTCCTACTGAAAATCTCCGGGGATTGGACTCATTGTTGTCGATCGTGCAAATGCCACGAGGCATTCCAGTGGCGACCGTCGCCATCGGCGGCGCAGACAATGCCGCCCTTTTGGCCGCGCAGATCCTTGGATTGCGGTCGGCAAAGATTCGACAACGCGTGGAGCAGTTCCGTGCCTCCCAAACGCAGTCGGTGCTCGATTCACAAGACGATGCCCGATTGTCTCCGCCCTTTCTCACGAAACGAAATCCGAAGCCGAGCCGTCGATCGTGAGCCTGCCGGTCATCGAGTCCGGAGCAACCCTGGGTGTCCTCGGAGGAGGGCAACTGGGCGCGATGTTCGCGACCGCAGCCCGCCGCATGGGGTATGAGGTTGCGGTGTGGGATCCGGATGCCGACGCGCCTGCCCATCGACTGGCGGATTACTCGTTGATGAAGCCATTTTCTGACATGGCTGCCCGCCAAGATTTTATGCAGCGTGTTCGTGCCGTCACATATGAGTGGGAAAATGTGCCGAGCGAGCTCTGCGAACAGTTGGAGCGCTCGATACCGGTTCGACCGTCGAGCCGCGTATTGCGCGTGATTCAAGATCGGATCGAGCAAAAAACGTTTCTGCAGACTCATGGATTGGCGGTACCGGCATTTTATGGCATATCGTTACCAGAGGACCTCAGTCGGCAAACCGTGCTCCAATACCCGCTGATCTGTAAGACATCGACTGCGGGATATGACGGGAAAGGCCAATGGAGAATCGGTCGCGCGGAGGACTGCGCCGCGGTGCAGCGGGACTTAACTCGCGCCATGAAACCAGGTTTGCGCTGGATCCTGGAAGAATATCTTTCCTTCGAACGCGAGGTGTCTATCCTGGTCGTCCGAGGCGCCGACGGAGCGATGCGAACCTATCCTGTCGTCGAAAATATCCACGAGGACGGCATACTACGCCAAACGACAGTGCCGGCCGATGTGCCGGCAACCATAGCAGAACAGGCAGCGATGATGGCACGAGGGGCGGTCCAGGCTTTGGATGGGGTGGGTGTTTTCTGCGTGGAACTGTTTCTGATGAAAGATGGCCGGCTGTTGATCAATGAGGTGGCGCCCCGGCCCCATAACTCGGGACACTATTCATTGGATGCCTGTACGGTATCGCAATTCGAACAGCAGGTGCGGGCCTTGTGTGGTCAGCCCCTGGGGGAAGTGCGGTTACTCAGCCCTGCCGTCATGCTCAACCTGATCGGCGATGACGTGTCACTCGTCACCACATCACCTGCCGCGCAAGAATTATTGCGCGAGCCGGGCGCAGTGCTTCACCTGTATGGCAAGCGCGTCACCCGATCGAAACGAAAAATGGGCCATATCACATTTCTTGCCTCGACCTGCGCCGAAGCCCTCGCGAAAGCGACGGCGTTTCGAGCGCGTCACTCCCTGCGGCATCCGTAAGAGAATCGTCCTATACCAGGCTCCTCGTCTTTGGTTACGATGCTGCTCATTCGCACCGGTTAGCATAGTCGAATGCGATGCGGCTGTTCGTTTTTGTGATGGCCCGTGAGCGTTCTGGTCCTTCGCGGCACATCTTTTGGGCCGCTGTACGTGATAATGCACTGACTTGCCACATTTCGAAGAGGGTACAAAACTTGCTGACCTCCAACCCGGCTTCACACTTTTCTACTGAAGGCAGGCGCAGTGGTGAGCATTCCACTTTCCTCCTCCGAACTCGACCAAACCGGGCGACACCCAAGCATGCGAGGGGTGGGCCGGTTCCTCAACCATCCGCGATCGCGCACGATTTTTCTACAAAGTCTCGTCGCAGGGATTCTCTCCTACGAACTATTGGTCAGTACCGAGACGATCTTCGGGCATGCGGGGAGCCGAATGGTGGCGATCAGCCTGATCCTGATCAGTTGTGGGATCATGCTGTTGCCGCGGAATCTCCTGGAGAGCGTGTGGTTCCCCGGCGCGCTGATCAGCATCAATACGGTGTTGGTCACAGGGACGATTTATCTCTCGGGGAATGCCAGTTCTGAATTGTATCTCACCTATTTCCTCCTCGTGTTGATTGCCTCCTCGGCTCCCTCACTCAGGCAGTTGCTCGGCCTCTCTCTGGTGATCTGCGCCGGCTATGGCGTGTTGGTGTATGAACATGCCATGCAGTCAGGTTCCCTCGCGGTAGGGCATCTCCTGGGCATTCCTGTATTGCTGATCATGGCGGTGTTTTATGGGTTGACGTTGGAGACTGTCGCCACTGAACGCCGTCGCAATCGCTCCTTACAGGAAAATGTGCAGGGGTTGAAACAGTCTGAACAGGCGCTCGAGGAGCGTCGAACGCAACTCGAAACTCGGGTGCAAGGGTTGAAGCAGGGCCTCTCGCGCGCGAATCAGGAAATCCGTCAGGGCAAGGTGGAGCGGACGGGGCTGGAACGACAGCTGCGCGAGGCTCAGAAATTCGAGGCGGTGGGCCGTTTGGCGTCCAGGCTGGCGCATGAGTTCAATCAGGTCTTGGCGGTCATCGGGAAGGAGACCGGCGTCATTGTGTCCAAGCTGAAGCCGGATGATCCCCTGCAGGCTCCGGTGGACGAGATTTTCCGCAGCGGGGAACGGGCGGCGACGTTGACGGCTCAATTGCTGGCGCTACGCCTGCATGAAACCACGATACGAGATACGTTGTCTCTCGGTCCATCCATCGAAGCGATGCGAGAGACGCTTCGGGGGTTGCTGCCCGGTCAAATCGATTTGCACGTGGAAAGCGACTCGATGCCGGCATTGGTAGAGATCGGTCACGACCGGTTGGAGCAGGTGCTGATGCATCTGGTTGCAAATGCGCGAGACGCGATGCCGGACGGTGGTCGCGTGAATATCGCAGCTCAGGTGGTCACCGGCGAGGCGCTGCCGATTGAGCAACAGGAAAAGAATCCTCGAACGCGCATGGCGAGGATTGCAGTGAGTGATGGCGGCCGAGGGATGAACCTGGATGTCCAATCGCAAATGTTCGAGCCGTTTTTCTCGACGAAGGACACCCATGCCGGCCTGGGACTGACGTTAGTATATGGGATCGTCAGGCAATTCGGCGGAACGGTTGAGGTGCAAAGTCAGCCTGGACAAGGCACGACGGTGCGCGTCTATTTCCCGCTGGTTGAGCGGAATGGCGCAGTGCGAGACACGACGGTGGTGAGCGAGGCATTGTCGAAAGGGGCTGAGACGGTCCTGTTTGTGGAAGAGGATGAAATTGCCCGGAAGCTCGCGCTCTCGACACTGCACCGTCATCGCTATCATGTCTTGGAGGCGGGGTCTGCTGTGGAAGCGTTGTTGGTGGCGCAGCAGCATGCAGGGCCTATTCATCTGACGGTGAGCCATCTCTCGATGCCCGAGATCAGCGGACGGGACTTGGCCAAGCGCCTGGTGCTCCAGCATCCGAAGATGAAGGCGTTGTTCGTGTCAGGATTTTCTGACGAGACGATTGCGAGTCATCGGGTCAATAAGAAATATTTCCTGCAGCAACCCTATCGACAGCACGATTTGGCCGGCAAGATCCGGGAATTGCTGGATGTGTGAGAGGCCCATGAGACGCTAGGAGCGCCAAGACGATGTGCGGGCAGGCGTGAAGAACCGCACGTTCGGTCGTTTAAAGAATCCGATCAGGACCATTCCCGCGACAAACCCTCCGATGTGTGCGAAGAAGGCGACTCCTCCCCCTTGCGAGCCGAGACTCGCTCCCCCGCTCAAGATCTGCATGACGAACCAAAAGCCCAGCACGATGCCGGCCGGCACATAGGTCGTACCCACCAATGGGGCGAGCAGCAAGACACGGGCATGGGGAAACAGCAGCAGATAGGCGCCAAGAACACCCGAAATCGCACCGCTGGCGCCGACCATCGGGACTGTGGATGTAGGATCGGTAAGGGCATGACTGAATGCGGCGACGATGCCACACAGCAGGTAGAACACCACAAACTTCGTCGACCCCATCACGTCTTCGATGTTATTGCCAAAGACCCAGAGGTACAACATGTTCCCGATGAGATGCATCCAACTACCGTGCAGGAACATGCTCGTCAGGATGGTTGAAAAGGCGGGGATCGCCATGGCTTCAGGCGGGAGGGCCGCGTGACCGAACAGAACAGCCGGAATGGCTCCGTATTGGTAGACGAAGATTTCCCCGGGGTTCGGGAGGAGCGAGCTTTGATACAAAAAAACGAGGGAGCAAGTGACGATGAAGGCGACGGTCGCGACCGGCGTGCTGTCGGTCGGGTTGTCGTCATTGAGGGGCAGCATCGCTCCACCTATCGTCGAAAGCCGTCACGGCGCTGGTCGAGGGAGTCTGGAGTTCGACGGGGGTGATCCGTCGGCTTGCAGCGGAATGGAAAATCCGGCCGCGTGGGTATGGCCTCCCCCGCCGAAGGATGCGGCAATCGAGCCCACGTCAGTGCCATCCTCGCGTGAGCGCATGCTGTAGTATCGTCGTCCATTGCGGTCGTGCCAGATGAGACAGAAGGGGTGGTCGGCCGACAGTCGTTCGCCGATCTGGCTGGTGAGGAGAGGACTGTGAACAGCCGGGACCCGGACGCCCTCAAACTGCATCATCGTCGCATGTGAGGCTAGCTTTGTGACGAGTTCATTCTCGTAGCGGAGAATGGCCCGGCCTTCCCGTTCCAATTCCTGCTGCTGGAAGCCACTCCAGAGCGCAAAGTCGAATGGGTACGATGCCAGGGCGGCACTGATCTCACGGCTGTTCGGCAGCGCCCAATGCCACAAATCTTTGTCCTGAATATAGCGCAACAACCAGGGCGCCGGCTCATCGTGAGCCCATTCCCACCCCAGCACAGCCCCTGATTTCTTGAGATCGAAATACGCGTAGGGTAGGTCGGCCAGCGTCTGTTCGGCGGTGATGTGATGATCCAGAACGACAAGACCGGCCGCGCTCTGAGCTATGGTTTCGAGGATCGGCCGGGCATAACTGAAATCCACGATGACAATGTGTTGGCCGGCCAGGCCTGAGGGGGGTGCTTCCCCGTGTTTCACGGGGTGATAGCGAGCGTTAGGGTAGCGCTTCCAAATGGCCCAGGCGGCCCCGAAACCATCCGCACATTCCGCATGATAGAGGATCAGCGTGGGGGCAGTAGTAGAGGGATTTCGCATGGAGGCGGCGCTCATAAGCATCCAACCTTAGCATGTCCGTCCCTGGAGACTAAAGGGGTATCTCAGCAAAGACCAAGATATCGAAGCAGAGATTCTGCCATTGCCCGAAATCCGGCTACGGCGCTGCAGGAATTTGGTTGAGGTGATTGATGAGTTGCCTAAGGCGACCAGCATTTCGGCGGTTGAACGAGAAGATCAACCGCGCGAGATCTTTCAGCCCCGGTTCATCGATTTCTTCGGGGAGCGACGGCCGTTGCTCGAAGGTGCCCTCTGTCAGCATGTCGCTGAATTGCTTCTGGACCTCGGCGACCTGCGCGTCGGTCAGGGGGGTTTTTAGTCTGATGGCGAGTTGGCGTCCCACAAATCGAAGTGAGTGATACCGTTGGTAAAATAAACGGATTTCCGTCACGGCATCTTCTACATTGTCGACGATGGTAAACAGGGAGAGATCCTCGGCGTTGATCAAGCGCCGCTTCAGTAACTGCTCGGTGATGAACGAGTGCCAGTGGTTCCAGTAGTCGCATCCAGGAGCCTGGAGACACACGATCGGTTTTGGGTCGCTCTTGCCGGTTTGCACAAGGGTGAGAATCTCAAACCCTTCATCGTGGGTGCCAAATCCACCCGGGAATAGAGCAATGGCGTGTGATTCTTTTTGGAACATGAGTTTGCGAGTGAAGAAGTACTTGAAGGTCACGAGTTTGGGGTCGTCGGCGATGACGGCATTGGCACCTTGCTCGAAGGGCAACATGATGTTGACGCCGAAACTATGCTCGCGTCCGGCGCCTTCCTGCGAAGCTCGCATGATGCCGTCCGCGCCGCCGGTGATGGTCATATAACCTTCTTCTACCATCCGACGGGCGAACTGAAAGGCCATCTCGTAATTGGGATCGTCAGCGGGCGTGCGAGCAGACCCGAACACACTGATTTTGAGACGATGCCGATACCCTTGAAACACCCTGAAGGCGTGACGGAGTTCTTTCAACGCACGATTGACGATCTTCAGGTCCAGCACGTCCAGCTGAGAATCCGACAATCGGATCACGCCGGTGAGGATTTCCTTCATCAGTGCCGCCTGGATGTCGTCATCCGGACGGTCGAGCATGGTGCCGAGTTGCGTGAGAATTTCGTCTTTGGTCAGAGCGGGTTTTGAGCGAGCGGCAGGGCTTTTCATCAGTGGTTACCTAACTCACGGTGTACTCGGACGCATATCGTCTGAGCAAGAAATCATAACAAGCTGTCGTCGCCGAAGCAAA
>CAZBNV010000077.1:0-21292 GCA_964493335.1 uncultured Nitrospira sp. | reverse complement strand
ACGTCTCGTTGCACCTTGTCATAGAAGGCCTGATGCTCGCGATAGGTGCGAATGCCGACGGCGAGGGGCATCATCTTTGAGCGTCCGGACGACAGGACGCCGTCCCGTTGAGGAGGCATGGCACGGGTAACGGTGCCGCTATGACAGCTATCGGACAGGACCAGGATGCGGACACCGGCTGCGAAGCGGCTCAACTCGAAGTACAACTCGTCGTCGATGAGCTGGCCATCGAAGAGGCACCAGGTTTCGTCCTGTTTATCTGCCTCTCCCCCGTCACGTCGGGCACCTGGCCGCCATGACCCGAATAGGTGAGGAAGAACAGGTCGCCGCTCACCAACTGCTTGGCCGCATGTCGCATCGCAGCCAGTACATGGGCGCGTGTCCCTTTCTTGGTCAGCAGCAGGGTAGATTTCATGCCGCGCGACTTCGCGATCGCCGCCATATCCTTCGCATCAAACTCACAGGCAGCGAGCGGGCCATCCCAGCCACCGTATGCGGCAGGGCTCACTGCATTCAGGCCAACGTGTAACGACATGGCCTTGGTTTTGCTGGCCGAGGAAAGAGTGGTTTTTGGCATACGTACCTCCATGAGTGGGTGGGAAGCCGGGCGGATGACATGATCCCAGGCTGTAAGATGGCGATACGGTAATCTGTAGGGAGAAATCTGTCAACGGAGAGCGGGAACATACGCTGGTTTTTCACCGCTCTTGGTGTCGTATGCGCGCGATGAAAATGGTGAACGCATCAGGTGAGGTGCGCTACTTATGACTCCTCGTCTTCGACATGCTCAATGGACTGTTGGAGCGCCGCCACGAACGCCGCCGGATCAGCCAAGTCACTCTCTCTCAGTTGGAATTCAGAAACCAGCACACCATCTTTGTCGACCACGATCAAACGGTACCCCTGTTTCATGGTCACTCCTCTTGTGATTCGGTTCGATGCCAGCTCGGAGCTGTGATTCAGCTTACGCCTGGACAGACGGGGATCCAGCGTGGGCAGGATACGCTGTTGCGGTGGATGAGACAACGCACGATTCCACTCTGCCGGTAGCCTTGACCTGGCTGGGCCTTCCGCGGCGTCGTTCAGTGAAACCAGAACGTGGCGGGTCGGTCATGGCTTGACTCCCATTTTCCCCGGCTCCTATAATTCGGCGATTCAGACGCGGCAACCACCTGATTTGACATAGAGAATGGCTGAGTTTACGCATTTCAATGAGTCGGGGCGGGCACGCATGGTCGATGTCGGGGCGAAGGCCTCAACCGAGCGTTGTGCGACCGCGCAAGCGACGGTATTTCTTCAGCCGGACACCCTTGAAAAGATTCAACATGGCAAAATCGCCAAGGGGGATGTGCTCGCGGTGGCCCAGGTCGCCGGGGTCATGGGGGCCAAGAAGACGCCGGATCTCATCCCGATGTGCCATCCCATTCTGCTGACCAGCGTGGATATTTCATTCAAAGAAGTATCTCAACCGGATCGTGAGGGGCGTTGCTCGATCACGATTACGGCGACGGCCAAGACCACCGGACCGACCGGGGTGGAAATGGAAGCGATGACGGCCGCCTCCGTGGCCGCATTGACCATCTATGATATGTGCAAGGCGGTGGACCGGGGCATGAGTTTCGGCGACATCTGCCTCCTATCGAAATCCGGCGGGAAATCCGGCACCTATATGCGGCCAGCCTAAGCCGATCATGAGAGCTTGTTTCACCGCGAGAGAAGGTGGAGTTGTGACATGGTGACGGTGCGACTCTTCGGCATGACGAAAATGTTGGCGGGGAATCAGGGAACGCTGTCACTGGCGCTTCATGGGGGAAAACGGGTCAAGGACCTGGTCGCTGTGATTGAATCCGCCTATCCAAAGATCGGCGAATTGCTGCAGAAGAAAAAGGTGCTTGTGTCGGTCAATCAGGACATTGCGCACGAAGATCTTGAAGTCAAAGATGGAGACGAAATTGCGCTGCTGCCTCCCTTTGCGGGCGGAAGCCGATAGGAGCGACCTATGGGTCTCGAACAGGTTCCCAAGACTAATCCTCCTCTCGTGGAGGATGACGCGATGCTGGTTCGCGTGCAACGGGAAGATTTCTCGATTGACGAGGAGCTTCGCCGGGTGCGCCAGCGCTCCAAGCGGATCGGCGGCATTGCCATGTTTCTGGGCACGGCTCGCGACCGCTCGAAGGGGAAGGATGTGGACAGCATCACCTTTGAACATTACGAAGGCATGGCGCAGAAGAAGTTGCGCGAGATTCGTGCGCGCGCGTTGAAGGATTTTGACGTGATCGAAATGCTCGTCCTGCACCGGTATGGCGAGATCGGCATCGGAGAGAATATCGTCTTGATCATCGCGGGTGCCGAACATCGGGCTGAGGCCTTTCAGGCCTGCAAGTGGGCCATCGACGAACTGAAGCAAATTACGCCGATTTGGAAACTCGAACACACCCCCGAAGGGGAAGTGTGGGTCGAGGAGCACCCATAGCCCCCTCAGGGGTGAGCAGTAGGGAGTAGGAGGCAGTTGCCTTCGAGTCACTATGGATCACACCACGCTCGATACGCCCACTCCTACGATCCACGACCGGTTAGGGCGCCCGCTCCGCAGTCTGCGTCTCTCCGTCACAGACCGCTGCAACCTTCGGTGCAAATACTGCATGCCCGAAGACGACTACGCCTGGCTGCCGCGCGACACCATCCTGACCTTCGAGGAGATGGCTGGACTGACGGCGGTCTTCACCGACTTGGGTGTCGACAAGGTGAGGCTGACGGGCGGGGAACCGCTGCTACGCCGGGACCTGCCGCGTTTTGTCCGACAGCTCTCCGAAAATCGCCGGATTACCGAAATTGCCTTGACCAGCAACGGCGTGCTCATGGCGGACCAAGCGGCCGATCTGTCGTTTGCGGGGTTGAATCGCGTGACGATCAGTCTGGATACGCTGCGCCCGGACCGGTTTCGCGCGTTAACGAAGCGTGACCTCCATCACCAAGTGTTCGATGGCATCAAGGCCGTGGTGCAAGCCGGATTTCCATCGCTGAAATTCGACACAGTCGTGATGAAAGGCTACAACGACGACGAACTCATCGATCTCATCGAATACGGGAAAACCGTCGACGGCGAGGTACGGTTCATTGAGTATATGGATGTAGGCGGCGCCACGGATTGGTCCATGAGCAAAGTGCTGTCGCGAGCTGAGATGCTGGATCAAATAGGCCGTCATTATGGCGAGGTTAAGCCGATCGTCGAGAACTCGGTGGCACCGGCTGAACGGTTCGTCCTCCCAGATGGCACTAGCTTCGGCATCATTCCTTCGACCACGACGCCGTTCTGTCGTTCCTGTGATCGCAGCCGGCTCACGGCGGATGGAATGTGGTACCTCTGCCTCTATGCCAAGGACGGTCTCGACCTGCGGGCCCCGCTACGGGCGGGCCGCTCCCGCGACGAACTGAAGGCCCTGATCACCGAGGCCTGGCAAGGGCGGGCAGACCGGGGAGCCGAAGAACGAAAAGCCTTGGAAGTGTTGGGACTGCGGGAACAACGACTTATTGAGATCAACCGCCTCCGTGAAGATCCCCACTTGGAAATGCATGCGCGAGGAGGATGACCGTCAGTTCATGCTGCTCCAGGTGCCGGATCAGTCGACGCACCATGCACCATTCTCGGAGCCGTGAATGTTCGATGGAGGCACCCTACCGCGACCCTATGCCGACCGGAGAGTTCACGCCAACGTGGTAGCAGTTTCCCAGTAAGGCCGGTAGCAAATGTAGCAGGACGAGATTCTTCTTAGTTTGAAAGACGCCAAGACCGCTACCTCCAGCCCTCACTTAGATTCCGGCGTCCCCTCCAGGCCACAAGAAGGCGACAAGAGTCGCAGTCTTCATGCTGTCGGCTTACAGCTAGCAGGTCTTGGAAGGCTTGACTGGCCCACGTCGAAGCGCGTAGTGTATGGCTACCCATACGCCCACACCACAACGGGAGGTCTGCCACCATGCTGGACATCGCTGTGCGGAAGGAAGTATCGGATTTTTTGCTCGCCTCGGAAGCGTTACTTGCACCAGCTCTACGTTCGTCGGAACTCACCAAAGAAGAATGTGACATGATTGCGGAGTACGTGATGAATCTATCGCGCTCTGCCAACCCATGGTCGAAGGCACTGCCGGTTCGGTATAACACGTAGACTCGACATTGTTGTTCCGTCGGATCGCCTTCGCGCCTAGCGGAGGCGTTTCGGCGTGTCCGTGAAACACGTCACATTCCGCAGCATCATCACTTTTTGTTCGTCCTTCGTCGTGCCCTGTCTTTTGGCCTCATTCCGCAGTTCAAAGAGGCGTGGACAGTCAGCCCCCTCGTTGAAGGCCATCAGGAAGCGAAGGAATGGGAGGTGTGATGGGGAGACTCCGCAGGATCGGTGACTTCATGGTGGGGTGGTTACTCCCTCACGAACATGCTGTACAGCGACAGGAAGAATGTCATCGCATCTAGTCCCGCAAGGACACCCCACTTGATCCAGGCCGTTCGGCTTGCGCGTCTCGCCAGCTCGTGTTTCGCCGCCTGGTGATACCGTGACTCCGACTTCTGACCGGCCATCCACTCGCGCAATTGGTCAATCGAGAGCTGTCTGATTCGGTCCAAGTCCTTTGGATTGATGCCCATGTGGTGGTTTCTCCAGTGCGGGAGAGCCTAGCACAGGTATCCGCTGCTAGCTAGGACACACGCTCTAGAACTACAGACATGCTATTGATAATTTATTTAATCCACTGTACTCAGTGCGTCATTGTCCACGGTCGATCCTTCCATGATGTACAAACCTATGCTTTGGATAGTTGCCTCAGTTGTTACTTTTGCAGGTCTCACGCCCTTTGCATAGCTGCTCTGGCAAAACATCTCAATCAAACCAGGCTCTCTTACACTCAGCGATCTGACCAACGTAGCGGCTATCATCCTGGCGTCGGTCTCTCTCTACGTGGCCATTGCGACGTACCAACAATCAGTCAAGGAGAGCGAAGAACAGCAAAAGAACCTTGAGACCAGTCGAGAGCAATTACAGGCAGTGGTCGAAACTCTAAGGCAGCAGCATGGGACTCTCGCTAAAGGTCTGGAACCTTGAAGAATTTGTTTGCTTTCCAGAAGGAACAGCAGGAGGTGTGAACCAGAAGTCTGGAAACGACAAAAAGTCTGTATCAGCTTCAGAAGGAAGAACGAGAGCGAGTGCAGGAGTTGGCAAATCGAAAACCAAAAATTCAGGCTTTCGTTGGAGACCAGGAGATTATTGCAAAGTTCATTGTCGTGAATATGAATGTGGTGGGAGATGTAAACCAGGCGGGCATCGAGCTAAAAGTGAAAAATATCGGTTCTGCAACACTCACGCATCCATTAATAATGGCCGTTTCATCCAATAACAAACTATCCCTGCAGTTGAAAGGCGCGAATTACCCTGCAGCACCTAATCACTATCGGAGCCAATTAGGTGGCAATAACATCTTCGATTTCCTGGCCATTTAGAACCTCGAAAAGTAGAGATGATACCTCCATAAATGTAGGAGGCTTGAGTGCTCTTCCCGCTGTCGCCGATTTTGATATTGAGTACAATCTGTCTGGCGAAAATCTTGAGGAACCCTTTGACGTTCTCATCCATGTTCATTTTACGCGTGAGTGAATAGGGTTCCGAATCGGTTCCTTCGACATATTGAATGAGGCCAGGGCCTGTGAAGGTTTTCAATAATCATCCGGCCCAATCCCTTCCTCCTTCGCACAAGCCGGACAGTACAGCATCTCCGCCGTCCAGACCGTCCACAGAGCTTCGTCCGTCGCATCGGCGGCTCTCTTGCTGCATTCACAGCAGAACGCGCCCCACTGCTTCTGCACCAACGCTGAAGCTTTGAGATGCCGAATGGGCATAGACGCTCCCTTCAATCAAGATTCAACGTAAGGCTGAGCTTAAAACCTTATCTTCTCTACTGCTCCCGCAGCGTCTCCAGCGGAAAATCCAGATGGACGTAAACGCTGTTCTGAACACTCGCGGCCAGTCCGTGCCCTAGATGATAGTGCCGGACCCAGACTGAACGCCTTGCTTGACCTTCCCCGAGCCCTGGAAGTGCCGACCCTGATGGCTGAGAAGGGCTTTATGGGCCTCTTCGAGGAGATCGCCGCAGACATCTTTCTGACCTTCAAGTGCGTCTTCATCCATCGCCGTACTATCGGCCTTGGCCTCTTCCGTGGCGTCGATTTGGCCGTATACCCATTGTTGAACGATCGCGTCGAACCGTCCTTGATCCTCATCAAAAGGTCCTCCAGAAAAGGTCTTCCAGAGGTAGCGATTTTAGCTTGAAACGGGTCGCAGCGGTACCAGCTTTCAGATACCCTGACCGTACCACCACCTCTTCTTGATCAGAAGTCTAAAGCGCTTTCCAGACCTGTACGCCGTGAACATTGACGCGGAAGTGAAATTGTCGCCCCCGTTGCACGAGCACGCCTATCCCCTCTACAATCCCCGGAGCATGAGCCTGTTCGATCCTCATACCCTCACAATTTTGGGCCTCGGATTCGTGCTGGGGTTGCGTCACGCCTTAGACGCGGACCATCTCGCGGCGCTGTCGACGGTCTTGGCCGAACGGCCGACGGTGCAAGCCTCCACCACCATCGGATTTTTCTGGGGACTCGGTCACACGCTCATGCTGCTGTGTGTGGGGATCGCGCTGTTGGCGCTGAATCTGACGATTCCCGAATCGCTGGCGACGGTTTTTGAGTTTGCCGTGGGGGTGATGTTGGTGGGGCTCGGGCTTTCGCTGGCTCGCCGTATCTATCGGGAGCAATGGCATCTCCATGCGCATGACCATGAGGGGCGGCCGCATGTGCATTTGCACAGTCACCTTCTACAGCCTGATCACGCCCACGGACATTGGTATCAAGGGTCGTTGCGTCCGCTCCTGATCGGCATGGCGCATGGGTTGGCGGGGTCGGCGGCGCTCATGTTGATCGTGCTCTCCACGGTGACGGGGATTGGTCAGGGGATCGGTTACATCGTGATATTCGGGGTCGGGTCGATTCTCGGTATGGTCGGCGTCGGGGCCGTGCTCAGTCTCCCGGTCGTCTACTCCGTCTCGGTGGGGCCGAGAGCCTATTGGATGGTGCAGGGACTGGCCTGTCTCGCGAGCATCGGTTTGGGACTCTTGATGATGGTGCGCATCGGGTTGGGCGGTGGGTGGTCGTAAGCCGATCGACCGCCTGGGTACCGGTGCCTATGTGCTACCACTGGATCGATGTTTCCTTCCTCTCAGGTGAATGCGTTCGGTCTGCAGTCAGGCAGTCCTTCAAATCTGTGTGCGCCTTCCGAAGAGGTGTGCTATTCTCCCGCGCAGTGCAGATGTCGCACCCACAAGAGCGTGAGGCAGAGCCGAGGCACGCAGATATTCCTGGGAAGCCGTGGCCATGAATATTCGCGTGTTGGGTTGTCACGGCTCCGGGCAGTTAGTGCCTGGAAGCAGCGGTCCGATTCAGTGCGGTACCTGCGGGTTTTTGGTTAATGACCGTGTGCTGGTCGATGCCGGCACAGTTGGGTCGCGGCTCTACCTCGAGGAGCAGCGGCGTATCCGGGTGGTCTTGCTGACCCACCTCCATTTCGATCATATTCGCGAGTTGCCGACGCTGGCCGATAACCTGGTCGGTGAGATTGATGAGCCGGTCGTCATTGCCGCCATTCCCGAGGTATTGAACGGGCTGCACCGGCATATTTTTAATGGGGCGGTGTACCCCGATTTTTTTCGGTTACCCGATCCCGTTAAACCGGTCTTCGTGGCGCATCAACTTCGACCGGGACGGGAAGATCTATTGGGTGGTTTGGGGGTCACGCCGATTCTGGTGAACCATGTCGTGCCGACGGTGGGATTCCTCCTTCGCGAGGGGGCGCAGACGGTATTGTACAGCGGCGACACCTATCGGACGGAAGCGCTCTGGCAGGTGGCGAAGGATGTGTCCGGTTTGAAGGCGGCGTTCATTGAGGCCTCGTTCCCCAATGCGATGGTCGAACTGGCGAGAATGGCAAAACATCTCACTCCTGCCTTGCTGGCCGAGGAATTTGCGAAGTTGGCCAAGCCGGAGTTGCCGGTCTATGCCTACCATCTCAAACCGCGGTTTCGCGAACAGATCAGGCGGGAACTCGGGCAATTGGGCATTCATCATTTGACTGCGCTTGAAGAGGGCCATACCCTCCTACTATAGGTGACCACATATGGCTTGGTTTAAAAAAGGGAAGACAGACGAGGCAGAGCCCCCCAAACGCTCCAAGGTGGCGGAGGGGATGTGGCTGAAGTGCAATCACTGCCGGGAGATCGTCTATCGCAAGGAGGTGGACCGCAACAATAAGGTCTGCCCAAAGTGTGACTATCATTTCCCCATTTCGGTCATCGAACGCATCAACTTGTTGGTTGATCTCGGGACCTTCAAAGAGTGGGACGCCGACCTGGAGCCGCAGGATCCCCTGCAATTTCAGGATACTCGCTCGTATAAAGATCGGATCAAAGCCCAACAGGAAAAGACCGGACGGAAAGACGCCATGGTGATTGGCCAGGGGGCGATCAATGGGCGCAAGGTGGCGCTGTGCGTCTTTGACTTTGGATTCATGGGCGGCAGCATGGGATCGGTCGTGGGAGAGAAGATTTGTCGCGCCGTCGATCGGGCCTTGGAAGGACGGTTGCCCTTGATCCTCGTGACGGCTTCAGGTGGAGCCCGCATGCAAGAGGGGATTCTATCACTCATGCAGATGGCGAAAACGTCTGCGGCGGTGGCGAAGTTGGGCGAGGCCAAGCTTCCGTTCGTCTCGATTTTGGCCGATCCGACATTCGGTGGCGTGACGGCGAGTATCGCCATGTTGGGGGATGTCATTATCGCCGAGCCGAAAGCGTTGATTGGGTTTGCCGGACCGCGCGTCATCGAGCAGACCATCAAGCAACAATTACCCGATCAGTTTCAGCGGGCCGAGTTTTTACTCGATCATGGAATGATCGATATGATCGTCGAGCGGAAACAGTTGAAAGAAGCGGTCAGCACGTTAGTGGGTCACTTCTAGCTCCAATGCCCTTCCCCGGATTGCCACGATGACCTATTCCGAGACAGTGCAATTTCTCTACGGCCTGCAGCAGCATGGAATTAAACTGGGCCTTGAGACGATTCGCGCCTTGCTGACCAGGGTGGGCGAGCCCCAGCAGTGCTATCCCGCGTTGCACATCGGCGGGACTAACGGCAAGGGATCGACGGCCGCGATGGTTGCGTCCATCTTGCAGGCGGCGGGCCATCGGGTAGGCCTCTATACCTCGCCGCACCTGATTGATTTTCGTGAGCGGATTCGTGTCAACGGCGTCATGGTTCCAGAAGGTCGCGTGACCGCGTTGGTCGAGGCCCTGCAGGCGGCTGCGGCGCCCGATCTAGCCCCGACATTTTTTGAATTCACGACGGCGCTCGCGTTTCAATATTTTGCCGAATGCCAGGTTGATGTGGCGGTGCTGGAAGTGGGCTTGGGAGGGCGATTCGACGCAACCAACGTCGTGGAGCCGCTGGCGACCGCCATTACCACGATCGGACTGGATCACGAAGCCTATCTTGGTTCGACCTTGGAGGCGATTGCGTTTGAGAAGGCCGGGATCATCAAAGCTGCGGTACCCGTGGTGATCGGCCGCATCGACGCGCCGGCTTGCCGAGTGATTGAGGCGCGGGCCTCGACGGAAACGGCTCCTGTTGTTGCCCTTGATCGGGAGTTCCGCTGCGAAGGGCCATCGCCGGTCGACTGTCGCTATGTCGGGATGGCGGCGCAGTACGAGCATTTGTGCTGTCCGCTTCCGGGACGGTTTCAACTGGACAATGTCGCCTGCGCTTTAGCCGTGATCGAATTGGCCGGGGAGCGAGGCCTGGGAGTCTCGGAAGAAGCGGTTCGCATGGGGTTGCAGCATGTTGCCTGGGAAGGCCGGCTGGAAATCGTCGGCGAGGCGCCCACCGTCCTCGTGGACGGCGCACACAATCCTGCGGCCGCCGTCGTGCTGGCCGAATATCTCGCTGAATGGCGGCGGGCGAATCCCGCTACGAGGATCCATATGATCGTCGGGATGATGCGCGATAAACATCCGCGTGAATTTCTCCGTCCATTGTTACCGGTGATCGACAGCGTGATCCTGACGCAGGCTGACCTGCCTCGTGCCTCGACTGGTTCGGATCTGCGTGAGATCCTGCGTGATTGCGCGCCTTTCGCACAGGTGGCGGCGACGTCGGCTGATGCCCTTGCTAGTGCGAAGCGCTCAGCGGCCCCATCCGACCTCATTTGTGTGACAGGCTCTCTGATGCTGGTCGGCGAGATGAAGGCCCTTCTACGAGGGTGTTCCCTCTCACCTATTCGTGGCTGAGATGGGGCCAGACCGCTACTCGATTTCCAGGTTGTGGTGGGCGGTGGCTCGTCACGCATCGGTTGGTCTCTTCTGTGGACTCTTCTCTCTGCTCCTGATGTCTGGATCTGCCGGGGCGCAATCCACGGTCACCACGCCTTCACCGACGAACCAACCCCTCACGGTCACCGCGGAACGCATCGATCAGCTCCAGGATCACGATGTGTATGAGGCCGATGGGTCGGTGGTGGTCACCCAGGGCCTGCTTCGACTCACCGCTGATCATGTGACAATCAACGCGCTGCCGGGCACGCTCGTAGCAACGGGGCACGTGCATTTCATAGATCCGACCTCCGATCTGAAGGCGGAACGGTTGGAGTTGAACGTCAACACGGAAGCAGGCGTGGTTACGCAGGCTTCGATGTATGTTCGGACCAGCAACTCGTTCTTCACCGGGCGAAGCATCCGACGCCTGTCGGAAGATCACTACCGGATCAAAGAGGGCACTTTTACCAACTGTGATGCGAAAGAGGGCGAGATTCCGGCCTGGCGGTTCAAGTTCGACGATCTCGACGTGAACACGGGAGAAGGCGTGGGCATGAAACGGGGATGGCTCTGCATGCGTGACACCCCGATCATTCCTGTGCCGACGCTGACCTATCCGCTCAGCAATCGCCACAGTGGGTTTCTCATTCCCACACCCGGTTACGACAACCGGTTCGGACTCCATTACCAGCAGGGCTATTTCTGGGCGATCAATCCCAGTCAGGATCTCACGGTTTCACCGTCGTATTATTCCAACCTCGGCTATGGAAGCGATCTGTTGTATCGCTACTATCTGGATCGGAGATCGAGCGGGCAGTGGTTCGCGAGCTTTCTTCAACAGACTCAATTGCCGAATGTGTCGGGGGTGGATCAGACGGGCACCGATGACCGGCGTCTGCGGGGCATGATCAGCGGCCAGCATGTGCAGCAAGTGACGGATACGCTCCTGGTGCGTGGGCAAGCATCCTTCGTGTCGGATCGGCAATATCTCCAACAGCTGAGCAATTCGGGTGCACAACGAGCCTCGCCGAGTGGTGAGTCGACGTTGCTGGCGACCCAACGCCTGCCATACGGCAGCGCGTATTTTCTCGGTCAGTATCTTCAACCGTTGAACTCCGGCGGCCCCGACACATTTCAGCGTCTTCCTGAGGTTGGCTATGTGTTGCCGAATACCTCGCCGTTTGGGATGCCGTTTCTCATGAACCTGGACAGCAACTTCGTGAATTTTTACCGCGAGCAGGGGTTTGCGGTGAATCGCATGGACCTCATGCCGGGGATCACCACGGACGTGATTGATGTCGGGCATCTGATCGGCCTGACGCCCCATTTTAAATTCAAGGAAGTCTACTACACGCGCGGGATTCAAGAAGCGAGTCCCCTGCACCGCGAGACATTTTGGGGTGCGCTCGATGCCACGTCGAGACTGAGTCGCCGCTTCGCCGGGAGCGAGGGAGGCAGCTTCCTGCATACGATCGAGCCAAGCGTGATGTATGAGTATGTGCCGGGTAGCAGCCAGTCCCAGATCGCGCAGATCGATCAGGTGGACGACATCCCGAAAAAGAACTTGATGACTTACTCGCTTAGGACCAAGCTGCTTGAACAGAAGGTGAACGGTCAATCCTTCAATTGGCTGGATTTGACCGTGGCGCAGAGTTATCACGTGGGCGAGGTGCAGACGCGGGCGCGTGAATTTACCCCCGGCATATTGCCCTTTCTGGGGTCCCTCACCCAGCCGTTACAGCCGGCGACGGTGGATGTACAGGGCCGGAAATTCTCCGACCTCTGGCTGCGGGCGGTGATTGGGAACACCGCGCCGGAATTTTACCGGCCTCCCGCTGCGAACGAGGCGCTCGGAAAAAATGTGACCGGTGGGCAGATCCTGCCTCCGACGAATTCGTATCTCACGGTCGATGCGTTCTTAGATCCTTATCGCGGTACCTTCAGCCAGTGGAATACCGATCTCCGGGTTCAGCAGTCTAACTATTGGTATGTTGAAGTGGGGCAACGATTCAGCCGGGACGGTAACCGAGTCAGGCGCGGTGACATTTGGAATCCGATCTCGTTCAACGAGGTGTATGCTCCCACCAATGAAATTCAGTTCGTCACTGCGGGCGGAGGATTTCGAACGCCCTGGGGGTGGACCATTGGCGCGAAAGGCTATTACGATGTCAAAGGCGGCCGCAGCCCGGAATACGATGTGGTGGCGCTCTATCAAAACCCCTGCAAGTGTTGGTCGCTCGGGTTGTACTACTTGCAGTTCCCGGACCGCCAGAGTTACTCGTTCATGGTGAGCATGACGGGCATCGGATGGACGGAGAACTTCGGCACGATTGTCGCGCGGACTGTGTTGGGCCCCTTGTTGGTTGGGGATCGCGGCTTGCCTTGGGCTGCGCCGGGCGGTCCCTATGGTCGATCTGAGACCCCTCTGCCTGTGCAGTCAATGCCGATGGGTCGATACTGAATCGCGACGATTGTGATCAGGGCGCAGGGGGGCCAAGTCTCTCTGTCAATTGGAGGCAGACCACCGCGGATGAGGCAGGATCTGAGAACGACCCTTTCAGCAACCGTGCTGTTGATAGGAATGGGGATGCAGCTTGCGACCTCGTCTCATCTTCATGCGGCCGAGCGTCCCTCTCACCTGCAACGGGCGGCAGTGTTTTTGAAAGCCGGTGATTACCGGCAAGCGGTAGAGGCCTGCCAGGCGGAAGTGCGAGAGGCTCCCTCGGCCCGGAGCTATGTCTTTCTCACCTATGTGTATCACTCGCTCGATGGCTATCTTGAGCATCTGGCGAGCACCGATCAATGGGTGCGTGTGGAACAGCTGTATCTAAATCTGGTCGCCGGGCGACCGGAAGATTTGATCGATCCGCCGGACGTGCTGGCCCGCATCGCGAAGGAACTGATTCAGCAAGCGGTGCAGCGGCAGGCTGATATGACCGCTGCCATGGCTGCTCGATTGGATGAAGCGCTGGTGAAGCAGTTATGGCAAGAGCAAGCGTCTTGGCGTCAGTCCAGACCTGCCGATTGGTGGTTCGGTGCGCCCCCTCAGTGGCAATGGGAGGGCTCATGATTTGACTCTCCGCGAAACCGTGTTATAGGATGAGCTGGAATGCCCTGAAGTTGATTCATGGCCTGTATTATGACTGAGTGACGAGTGGGATCGCGATCTGAAATCGCGATAAGGAGGGGGTACTGTGGCAGGCGATGCGTTGAAAGCGACTGATGCGACGTGGGACGAGGATGTCATGAAGGCGTCCGAATTAGTCATGGTGGATTTTTGGGCAGTCTGGTGCGGGCCATGCCAAATGGTCGCTCCGATCGTCGACGAGTTGGCGACAGAATATGCGGGCAAGATCAAGGTCCGCAAACTGAATACGGATGAGAATCCAGAAATTGCGGGCCGGTATCAGGTAATGAGCATTCCGACGATTCTCTTTTTTAAGAACGGGCAAGCGGTGGAACGATTGGTCGGTGCGCGCCCGAAGCGCCAGTTCAAAGAGATCATTGACTCACTGCTGACTCAACATTCCGGCGCTGCCTAGCGCCCCGGCCCTCAGCAGCATGTTGACCGAGCTGCGCATCTCGAATTTCGGTGTCATCGAGCAGCTCGCTGTACGTTTTGGCTCCGGTTTCATCGTGTTTACCGGTGAAACCGGAGCCGGCAAATCCCTTCTTATCGATGCGGTCACCCTGCTGGTGGGGGGCCGCGCTTCTACCGATGACATTCGTGCGCAAGCCGACGAAGCCGACCTCGAAGCGGCTTTTGTGCTGGCATCCGACCATTCTCTTCTCCAACTGCTCCAAGCCAAGGGTTTTGCGCGTACCGGTGAGACGGAGATTCTCATCCGTCGGGTCATCTCTCGCACGGGGCGAAACCGGACATATTTGAATGGCAATCTCTGCCCGGTCCACCTGCTAGAAGAATTGGGGGGGGCGCTGGTCGATGTGCACGGTCAGCACGAGCAACAATCGTTGCTGTCGTCATCCGCCCAGTTGGAGGCGCTGGATGCCTTCGGCCGCCTCCAGTCTCTTCGTCTGGACTATCAGGCGGCCTATAAGATCTGGCGGGAACAGGCGGCCGAACTTGAAACCGTCACTGCCCAGATTGCTCAGCGTCGAGAACGTGAAGATCTGTTGCGATTTCAATTCCAAGAAATTGTTGATGCTGGGGTGGAGGCAGGCGAGGATAGGAGGCTCGATCAGGAGCGCCCACGTCTGATGCACAGTCAACAGCTTGGGGAGTTATCGGATCAGCTGCATGAGTTGCTGTATGCGGGTGAGCAGGGAGTGTTGAGTTTGCTCGCCTCCGCGCGCAAGATCCTGTCAAAAATGGATGCAGTCGACGCCACGACGGCCGGATGGACGAGAATTGTGGACGAGGCGGTAATTCCGCTCCGAGATTTGGCCGATCAGGTTCGGGGGTATCGCGATCGTGTGGAAGCGAATCCGGCACGATTGATGGAAATCGAACAACGACTCGACCGACTTCATCGCCTCACGAAGAAGTATGGAGGAACATTGGACGCGATGCTGGCCCTGCAGGAATCCTTGCGTGCCCAACTCGCTCAATTGGATACGGCAGAAACTCGCTTGCAGGAGTTGGCGCGTGCCGTGGACGACGGCGCTCGCCGTGCCCGTGAACTCGCCGGGCGGCTATCGCGCAAGCGGCTCGATGCAGCAAAGAAGCTCATGATGCAGATGACTAAGGAACTGGCCGCCTTGCGTATGGACCGTACCCGTTTTGCTGTAGAGGTGTCGCCGCTATCTGGCGAGACGGGATGTGGCCAGACAGGGCAAGATGCCGTGGAGTTTCTCTTCTCAGCCAATCCTGATGAACCCCCTAAACCGCTGGCGCGAGTGGCCTCGGGAGGAGAACTGTCTCGGGTGATGCTGGCGCTCAAGACGATTCTGGCCGAAAGCGATCAGGTTCCCGTTCTCATTTTCGATGAAGTGGATGCCGGTGTCGGTGGGGCGGTGGCCGAGGTCATGGGGACGCGGCTTCGAGATCTTGGCCGGCATCATCAAGTCTTATGTGTGACGCATCTTCCTCAAGTGGGATCTCAGGCGCATGCGCATTACCTCGTGGAAAAAGAGATCCGACAGGGGCGCACCGTCACGCAAGTTAGACTGCTCAAACCGAAGGAACGAGAAGAAGAAGTGGCGCGGATGTTGGCTGGGGTCACGGTGACAAAGCGGGCGCGTGCGGCGGCGGCAGAAATGATCGGAAGCGTCAAAGCCAAGCCGTAGCCGTCGGCTCAGTTGTCCGGAGACGTCTTTGCGATCGCAAGGGCGGGCAATGAAGATTTGCACTCCCGTACCACGCGCGCAAACAGTTCCGTGAGCTTGGGATCGAAATGCGTATCGGCTTGCAGGGAGACCTGTCGGATTGCGTCATCAATGGACAGAGGTAGGTGCCCAGGCATATCGACCGTAAGGTTATCGAACGCCTGCGCAATAGCGACGATACGCGCCAACAACGGAATGCCGGCGCCCTGCAGGCCGTGAGGGTTGCCCACACCGTCGAACCGCTCGTGATGATACGCCACGATTTGTCCCACCTCAGCTTGGAATCCCAGCGGTAACAGCATGCGCGCGCCGGCCTCGGAATGCTCCTTGCCGTATGCGCTGTTTCCGACGCAATCGTCTTCATCCGGCGTATATTTATAGTTGGACAGGCTGATTTTTCCGATGTCGTGGAGAAAGGCCCCGAGTGCCAGGGCTTTCTGTTCTGGGAGGGGAAGATTCATCTGGTTGGCGAGGAGCGATCCGTAGAAACTGACGCGACTGCAGTGATTCAAGAGCTGGCGGTCCTTGGCTTCAAGCAGGTCGGATAGCAAGGGGATCAAAGCGGTCACCTCGCCCGCACCAGTGACAGCATCGGAAGAAGACTTGCCGATGGCAAAATAGTTGGATTGCACGTCCTTCCAGGCTTGGGTCGCTTCTTGTTCCGTGCCCCATAACGCGGTCGATGTTTTCAGGAACGATCGTAAATAGTCCAGACGCTGTTTTTTTTCCAGCGTTTGGTTGATCAGCGTGATGAGCTCAGTGACATTGAAAGGCTTGAGCAAGTACCCGGCTGCACCGTGCCGGATTCCTTCCATGGCGGACTTCAAGCTCCCATAACCGGTGATGATGATGACTTCAATATCTGCATAGTCTTGCTTGATATCCTGGAGCAGATCAATGCCCTGACGATCGGGCAATTTTTGGTCGAGCGTGATGAGGTCGATGTGCCGTTCTTTCAGGACTTGTAGTGCAGACTTGGCGTTGTCGGCCGAATGAATTGTGAAGAAGGGTCGGAGGATAACTTTGAGCGCATCGCGCGGTCCGGTCTCATCATCGACGACTAGCACCGACGGTTTCTTAACTACGTAATCGACTGGTGTGTCAATCTCCATCCAGAGCGCTCCTCAAGTGCAGTGCAACTTCAAGGAAGATGAACCG
The DNA here is from genome assembly GCA_964493335.1 of uncultured Nitrospira sp. Classification (GTDB taxonomy): domain Bacteria; phylum Nitrospirota; class Nitrospiria; order Nitrospirales; family Nitrospiraceae; genus Nitrospira_A. Next base: position 4,450 of record CAZBNV010000077.1, on the reverse strand, counting down.
CAAGACTCATACCGTTCATGTTCCAACCGATCTTGCCAATATATAGCAGGTCCGAATCGATCAGGCCACAAGATATTTGTCGTGAGCGAGTGGAATCGATTGTGGAGTGCGTCTCGAGTGGAGGAAATGAGACATCGTCCGGACGTTGGTGTGTCAAACTGTGTCATTCCTGAGTCACCGGAGGATCGAGCGTCGTGCCGTTGTCCGGCCGGCTGATGCCCAAGGTGTCCATGCGATACTTCAGCATGCGGCGGCTGATTCCCAACATAGTGGCTGCATGTGTTTGTACGTAGGTTGTACGTTTAAGGGCGTCCAGAATGATTTCGCGTTCGAATTCCATAACGGCCTTTTCGAGGGACAGCCGTCCTGCCAGCGTATCGTCTCGGAGCGAGGTTGATCGCGTATCGGCTCGCAAAATCGTCGGCAAATGCTCGGGCAGGATCACAGGGGAGCCCTTGGACCAGATGAACGCTTGTTCGATGATGTTCTCCATCTCGCGCACGTTGCCCGGCCACGGATAGTGCGAAACCAGTTCCAGCGATTCCTTGGTGAATTCCTGCGAGGGCCGCTTCTCTTCTTCGATACGTTTGGCAAGAAAGTGTTTGGCGAGCAGTGAGATGTCCTCCCCGCGTTCGCGCAACGGCGGCAGATACAGCGCGATCACATTGATGCGGTAATAGAGATCCTCTCGGAACAGGCCTTTGCGGACCAGTTCATCGAGATTTTTGTTGGTGGCAGCCACGATGCGCACATCGACTTTAATGGACTGCACGCCTCCGACTCGGGTGAACTCGCGTTCTTGTAGAACACGCAAGAGCTTCGCCTGAGTCGCCGGACTGAGATCGCCGATTTCATCCAGGAAGAGGGTGCCGGTATGCGCCAGTTCGAATTGCCCCACGCGTCGCGCCGTCGCGTCGGTGAAAGAGCCTTTCTCGTGTCCGAAGAGTTCGCTTTCGATGAGGGTTTCCGGCAGCGCCGCGCAATTGAGCGCTACAAATGGGCGCTCTCGCCGCGCGCTGTTGTAATGGATCGCCTTCGCCACGAGTTCTTTTCCGGTGCCACTCTCTCCCGTCACCAACACGGTGGTGCGGCTGTCCGCGACCTGCTCGATCTTCGCGTAGATTTCCTGCATGGACGGACTTTTGCCGATGAGATTGTGGAAGGCGTATCGCTGCACCACCTGGGCGCGTAATTGACGGACTTCTTGTTCCAATTCCTGTTTGCCCAGTGCGCGTTCGATCACGATTTGCAACTCTTCCACGTCGAATGGCTTGGACAGGTAGTCGGCTGCGCCCATCTTCATGGCGTCGACAGCGGTTTTGACCGATTTCGTTCCGGTCAGCATGATCACCGGGACGGCACGATTTTCTGTGCGCATTGTTTGGAGGACGGCTAAGCCGTCGGTTCCCGGCAGGATCACATCCAGCAGGACCAGATCAGGCGATTCGCGCTTAAAGAACTGGAGGCCGTCGGCGGCCTCCGCCGCTTCCAGAATCTCATAGGTCGGTTCCAGAACCGCCTTTAACGAAGCGCGAACACGCGGTTCGTCATCGACAAGTAGTACCCGTTTTTTCATGTTACTCCCGTGCTGCTGACGCTGTGGTACGCACACCCGGTGCGGGAAGATTGACTGAAAATGTGGATCCTACGCCGACCTGACTCTCGACCAAAAGTTGACCACCATGGTCATGGACGATCTGGTGTGCAGTGGTCAGTCCTAGGCCCGATCCGTTACCGGCACTGTTGGAGTGCTTGGTGGTAAAAAATGGATCGAAGATGTGTTCCAGATGTTCTGGCGCAATGCCGCATCCTTCGTCCTCGACCTGCAATTGCACCCATGAGGTACTACCGATCTGCGGCAGTATGCGGGTCTGCACGCAAATCATGCCCTGGCCGTTTGGCATTGCATCCAGAGCATTCAGGAACAGGTTGAGGAGAACCTGTTTGATTTGTTGACGATCCAGGGAGAGGAGCGGCAGGTCAGGTGCCAGGGCGGTACGCACACGCGTGCCCCGCTGCGACGCGCGTGCCGATACGAAACAGAGGCATGAGGTGACGAGTTCATTGAGGTCCACGTCGCTTAGTTGCGGAGTCATGTATCCGGCGTAGTCAAGAATTTCGTGCAATAAACGCTCGATGCGATGGACATCCTCAATGGCCAGTTGACTGAATTCCTTGATGAACAGGGGATCTTGCTGGCGCTGCGGGGCCAGTTGGATAAAAGTCTTAATCGATGTAAGGGGATTGCGGATTTCATGGGCAAATCCGCCTGCCATCATTTCCAGCGAACGCAGCCGGTCGGTTCGTCTCATTAGCGTGGAGGATCGACGCAGATCGTCCTGTGCCATATGATGATCTAAGGCGTTGCAGGCGATGTGCGCAATGGCTTCGGCGATGGCGATGCCGTCTTCGCCGATGTGAATATCGGTCGTGAGCGGGCCGAGGATGCACAGTCCGAGGAGACCCCTGTGTGACCGGAGGGGGAGGCAGAGGGCCGCCTGCATTGCGGACAAGGTCGCATCCAGCGGTGCGTCCCGCTCTTTCTGGTATCGAAGCATGTGCACGGTATTCGAAAGGGATGTGATGAGGGGGTGGCCATCGCGCAGTGCCGGTGGCAATGAATGCGCCGTACGTTGCCCTCGAGACGAAAGGAGACAGAACTGTCCGGCATCAACCCCTCGTACCCAGATGGCCGCTTCGGGGAGGCCAAGCTGTTCTGACAGGGTCGTCAGAATGCAGTTGCCAAGGTGTGGGAGATCCTTCTCGCGCCCCGCAGCCTCGGCAAAGTCACCGATCATTCTGACGAGTTCCACGGAGTCTGAAAGGATAGAAGCGTGCGGATTATGCTCGTCGCGTGTCATTGTCCTGCGCAGGGTAAATTATTCCAGGCACCATGCTATTCGTGATGCCAACCGACTCACTGCCGGTGTGGTGCTAGTGAAGGAAAGTATATAGGCGTGTTTTTTTTTCAGCTAGCGGAATCAAGTTTTTCAACGACAGCGAGGAGAATATGTCCGGAGAGCGCGCGCAGAAGTCTCACCGGGGAGGGTGTGATTTGTGAAAGGCGCGCATTGAGGGTGTCCTCTTCGAAGGAGTGCAATTGACCGATTCGAAGGGCTTTGCAGCACTGCGCCATGCGATTCAAGGCCAGACGGGTTTCCCCCGTGAACGCGTCGTTACCAAGTTCATGTACCGCTGGGCGATACAAAAGGCTCACGTCTGCGGAGGGGACGAATGCGCTCACGACTAGCTTCCCGCCCGGCCGCAGTATACGGAAGAGTTCTCGTAACGCATGGAGGGGCGAAGGAGCAAAGCTGAGCGAAAGATTCGCTACAATACGATCGAATGAATGGTCGGCGAAGGGGAGTGCTTCCACGGATCGGCTGAGCACCCAACTCTGAGCAACGGGAGTCGGGCCGGAGATCCGCCCCGAGAACAAACCGTCCACGTGCTTCAACGCATCCTTCGTCGCGGACTGTGCCGCATGGAGCGCCGAGGCGGATAGGTCCATTCCGACATAGCGAAGCGGTCGTGTGTGACGCCACGTTTGAGCACGAAGGCGGTAGGAGAGATTGAGCAGGAGTAACCTGGCGAAGGAATGCATGCCGCATCCGACATCGAGCAGTGCCAGGCCTCCGTCTAGTGGTTGCGCGAGTTGGTAGAGTTGATCGACATACTGCCAATAGATTGGTAGTTCATCCAAGGTCTGCGTGAGATTAGATTGCACGGTCCAGAGGCGTTCGTTGGCCGCGGCGCCGACAGCATACTTGGCACGCAGTTGGTCGCGTTCGAAGCGCGAACGAATGGCAGTAGGCCGTGAGATAGGTGGATAGATTACAGTGGACGAACGCGTGAAGGCGTCGGTCGGCTGACAGAGCTGCCGGAGACGTTGCCAGCTCGCGTCCAAGCCCCTCGGCGCGATCTCGCCGGCAGTCAGGATGGGAAATGGCAGGCTCGCGCGGCTGCCTTTTAATCCAAGTAGACGCATTGAATCATTCAAGAGCACCGGTGATGGTCCTGGTATCGGCAGCTCAGGGGCTTCGGGGCCGGCCGTGACAAACACGACCTCGGTTTCACAGTGTGTGAGATCTTCGTGCAGTGCAGTCACATCGGCATATTGTGCGGCAATGGCGTCGGTCAAAAAGCGGTCGATATCGAGAGGAATTCCCAGCAGGTTGCCCAGGCCGAATCGGTTTCCTGCTAGATGTTCCTGGAGCAAGTCGCGCTGATGCAGAGTAGCGAGACAATTCCGAAGGTCCAGAGTCGGATTGCGTAGGATGAGCCGATGAATCAGTCGGTGCCAGTCTTGACGTCGTAGCGCGATTCGTCCGAGGAGGTCCGGCGCTACTATGGTTGACGACGCCCCGGGCCACTCCTTCTGCGCAACGGCCAGGACGGCGTCCGGGTCGGCTTCCGGGGATGGGAAGGTTGTCCGGACGGGATGGCCGGC
>CAZBNV010000076.1:0-21473 GCA_964493335.1 uncultured Nitrospira sp. | reverse complement strand
CTTCCTGTTCATCACCATCGCCTGCGGCGCGGTATCGGGTTTCCATTCCCTGGTGTCGTCGGGCACGACCCCGAAGATGATCGAGCAGGAGTCGCAGGCGGTGGTGGGTTATGCGGCGATGTTGCTGGAAAGTTTTGTCGGCGTGATGGCGTTGATTGCGGCCTCGGTGCTGATTCCCGGGGATTACCTGGCGATCAACACCATGTTATCGATTGATACCCTGGCCATGATGGGGTTCCCCACGGCACGCATTCAGGAGCTCTCGCAGCTGGTCGAGGTAGATGTGGCGGGGCGGCCGGGCGGAGCGGTGTCGCTTGCGGTGGGCATGGCCTCCATCTTCGCGGCCTTGCCGGGCATGGCCGGGTTGATGGCCTATTGGTATCAATTCGCGCTGGTCTTCGAGGCCCTGTTCATTCTGACGACCATCGACACGGGGACCCGTGTGGCGCGGTATCTCATCCAGGAGATGGCCGGGCGGGTCTATGCGCCGTTTCGCCAGATGAACTGGTGGCCTGGCATGTTGTTGAGCAGCGGCTTTGTGGTGGGAGCCTGGGCCTATCTGATCGGCACGGGAAATATTTCCACGATTTGGCCGATGTTCGGCGCGGCGAATCAATTGCTGGGGACGCTCGCGCTCTGTATCGGCACGACGGTCTTGATCAAGATGTGGAAGTCGCAGTATCTCTGGGTCACGGCGGTGCCGATGCTCTTCGTGGGGGGGATTACGCTGGCCGGTTCGTATGAGATGTTCGGCATGTTCATGACGAAGGCCGCGACGCTGGCGGCAGGAGCCCAGGCCTTTGCGCTCTATCTCGATGCGGTGCTGGTAGCGGTGGTGGCGATTCTCGGCGTCATCGTGCTGGTCGACAGCACGAGACAGTGGTACGGCTATGTGATTCTCAAGCGGCCGTTCACCAGCAGTGAAGTCATGGCCATCGCCGGAGGTGGATCGGCCGGCCGCGTGCAGACGGCGATCAATCAGGACCGTGCCCAGCAGGAAGAGACGAAGCGGTTTCGTTTGCCGCATGGCGGCGGTTGTTGCTGACCACCTTTTATCATCAAGTTTGGGAAAGCCGGGCTTGTGCCTGGCTCAAACGGTCTCACTCACTCTTGATTGACTCGTCGCGATGTTCCATGAGCAACGCGCCTTTGGAGGGATAACACATGGCTGATCAATCATCATTTGATGTCGTGTCGGAAGTAAACATGCAAGAAATGAAAAACGTCGTCGACCAGGCGACAAAAGAGATCAAACAGCGGTTCGATTTCAAGGACACGAAGACCGAGCTGACCTTGAGAGAGAAGGAAAAGGAACTGGTGGTGCTGTCCGACGACGAGTATAAGCTGAACGCGGTCATTGAAATCATCAAGACGAAATGCGTCAAGCGCGGGGTGTCGCTGAAGGCATTCGAGTATGGGAAGATCGAGGAGGCGCTTGGCGCCACGGTCCGCCAGGTGATCAAAATTCAAAGTGGCATTTCCACGGAGAAGGCCAAGGAAATCACGAAGGCCGTGAAAGAGTCTAAGATAAAGGTGCAGGCGCAAATCCAAGGTGAACAGGTGCGGGTGATCAGCAAGAGCAAGGATGATTTGCAGATAGCCATTGCCTTTCTGAAGGGGAAGGATTTTGGCATTGATTTGCAGTTCACCAACTACCGCTAGCCGGGACGGTGAAAAAGGCCTCCAGATTCAATCACGCGTTGTTCTGAGGCTCGACGTACACGTGCAGCATGCCTCGCCTCTTCTCTCGCTGCGACCTGCTGGGCGACCGGTTGACCGTTCCATAAGGAATCTGCCAATTTTCAGCATGACCAGACTTTTCATTTGGGTGCTCTTCCTCGCGTGGTCCCTCGGCGGGTGCAGTGGCTCTGACCCGATCGTTGTCATTGAGTTGCACCCCACAAACCCCGACATCATCTACATCGCGACCAACGACTACATTTACAAAACGCGTGATGGCGGGAAGACCTGGAGCAATCTTTCGAAAGGAATGAGCTATTCGCGTGTGATCGCGATGGCGATCGATCCTGTGTACCCCGCCACGATCTATGTCGGCACGAAAGGCGATGCCGTCTACAAGAGTTACGACGGCGGCCAGCGCTGGACGTCGCTGCGCATCGGCTTGGACGATGCCACCATCTCTTCTGTGGTGAACCAATTTGTCTTCGACCCAGCCGATGCCCAGCATATCTTTCTGGCGACGACCATGGGCGTCTTCGAATCGAAGAATGCCGGCGAGCGTTGGATGAAGCGGATGGAGGGGATGAAGGAAGTGTTGATGGTGGTGACGTTGGGTATGGATCCCACCAGGTCATCGGTGTTGTATGCCGGCACCAGTGGTGGTGTCTACAAATCCACCAATCAAGGGGCGCATTGGGTACAAGTGAATAAGGGGCTGGTGCCGGCGGATATGGTGAAGACCTCGCGTGCGCTGAGTGTCACGTCGGTGCAGGTCGATCCGTCTGCGCCGGAGACGGTCTATGCCTCGACGCTGGCCGGTCTCTTCAAAACTACGGATGGTGCAGCTTCATGGGTGCGTGTCGGGGAGTCGTTGCCGGATCAAATGATCGTGGCGATGGTGCTCGATCGGGCACGCGCGGGCGTTCTCTATGTGGCGGCCAGGGATGGGATCCATCGAAGCGAGGATGGCGGGAAAACGTGGGTCGCGCTGAATGACGGGCTCTCGACCACCAACATTCGATCACTTGCGCAGAGCGCGATCGATCCCAAACTGTTCTATGCCGGAACGAATGGTAGCGGTTTGTACCGAAGTGTGGACGGGGGCGTCCATTGGGAGGCGCGTCCCTCGGTCTTCCCTAAAGAATAGATGGTCTCGGAATTGATGGGTGAGAGGCTATCGGCGGGATTGGCTGTTCAGGGATGAGTCGCCGATTGATGGGCCCACTCCCCGCATCTGCACTGACGATGAACTGTCCGCATTTTCAGAACCATTGATCTCAAATCCGAACGTGTTCGGCAAGGTGGTGTCTTGCGTGCGGGAGCCGACTCTGTCCGACAAGTTGCTGTCCTTGAGGTCCTCTCCTCGTCGTGGGCGCAACGATTCATTGACGTTGCTGTAGGGGGAGACCGTCGCCCCAATATCGGCACCAAAGCTCGGATTGAGAGAGCGATTCAGATTTGTGTTTTCAATGTCTCCGCCGATCCTTGTCGGAATCGTCGTGTCTTGAATGTCCATGCCCGTCGGCGCTGATGCCGGGGGTCTTTTCGCTCGAAGGTCACGAGTAATGCCTTCTCGTTCCTCCTCGATGCGTCGTTCTTCTCTCGCACGCTGTTCGTAGTCCAGGGAGTCGAGTCTCTCGAATCGGTCGCCCAACTCCTTCAGTCGAGTCTTGATTTTCGTGAGAGTGTCGCGAGCGGTGGCGACAGTGCCCACGATTTCACTGAGTGTCCATTGGCGCGCGAAGGTGCCGAGTTTTGGTGATTGCCCAGGCCCACCGCCCAGTCCACCTGCTCCGCTTCCGACTCCGAAACCCGCACTGTTGTAGATACCCTTCTGTTGGACCGACATGAGAATGTGATTGGACTGCTCTAACAACTCGTCGATTCGTTCGAGCGAATCAAAGTCGCTCGCGCAACAGTCGAGAAGTTCACGGTACTCCCGCGTAAATTTCGAAGCTTCATTCTGAATGTCGATAATTTTCAAGGGTTCTTTTTGCGTCGACTCATCGTGGCTGGCCTGATCGAGCCTGTCCGGTTTCTTGGCGTCGCGCTCCGCATCGTACAGGGGTGAGCAGCCACTATCGGGGGTGGCGGTGATTTGCTTGTCGGCCCTACGATTCGGACACCAATAAATCTTGCCGGGCTGATTTAAGGAGTTGTCCGTTCTAAATTCGCCCGCTCGCGCAGTGGGCCACGGCGCGACGATGAGCAGGCTGGTAAGCAGCGTGACCCCGGCGTTGAGAGGATGAATGTACGTCTTAGACATCGTGGATTGGATGATGCGCTTGGGATGAAATGGTGTCAATCAAACGCAGAATTGTGGTGCCTTAATGCGGCTGCTGTCTCTCGTTTCTGGTCTCCATGTGCTGGAACGTTTAACCGTCGAGCCGGACGTCTCCTCTGCTCAGTGAGCTGGGCGGTGACTGTTCACTGCTGTCGCTGTGCCGAAGGCAGCTCGCACCGCTGTTCATTCGTGAGTGCAATCTAGCAAAATTGGTGCGCACAACGTCCCGGCGGTCAGCAGTATCTTGAGACATGTGACGGAGTGGAGCGGAATACACAGGCAATTCCCAGGCCCTGTTGACAATGCCATTCCCTCTCTCGTCACCGAGTGAGGGCTAACCTCTCCTGTTGGGTCCTCGATTTGTGTCAATGAACAGCCTCCATTCGGACTGAATTCAGCCACATTTATTTTCATGCGGTGGGTGAGTTTCCCACAGCATTATCCACAAGTGGGGATAACTTTCTCTCGCCATCCTCGTGTAGGAATCTTCCTGGAAAAACCCAACAATATTCTTGATAAATAGAGGCAAAATCTGTTGACAGCTATTTGGTTGGGTGTATACTCCAGCCGAAGAGTGGGGTGAAGTGGGTGGAAATGGAGATATGGATTCTACTCGCGATTCCCATGAGCCGGTCTTAGTCGAAGAGATCATGTTCTGGCTGCAGTGCAAACCCGGTGGAGTATACGTGGACTGCACTCTCGGATATGCAGGGCTGGCTTCTCGCATCCTCGATCACACCGCTCCAGATGGCATCCTTGTCGGAATTGATCGCGATGCCTCGGCACTCGCCTCGGCGCGCATGCGCCTGGGTGGCGACAGCTCTCGCGTGCGCTTGCGGCATGGAAATTTTAGCGAACTCAAGACGCATGTCGTCGAGAGCGGAATGCGGCAGGTCGATGGCGTGATCTTTGACCTTGGTGTGTCATCTCCTCAGCTCGATCGTGCCGAGCGTGGATTTAGTTTCCGGGAAGATGGCCCTTTGGATATGCGCATGGACCAGAGTGAGGGCCGGACGGCAGCGGATCTCGTTCGTGATCTGCCCGAAACGGAATTGGCCGACCTGATCTATCACCTCGGTGAAGAGCGGTACTCACGAAGGATTGCCCGCGCGATTGTGCAGGCAAGGGTGCAGAATGCGATCGAGACGACGTGGAAATTAGCGGCGGTGGTGGAGCGGGCTGTACCGGCTTCATATCGGCACGGGCGGATTCATTGCGCCACCCGTACCTTTCAGGCGTTACGGATTGCGGTGAATCGAGAGTTGGATGTGCTGGAACCCGCGCTTCGGGATGCTGTCGATATTCTGGTTCCCGGTGGGCGCGTCTGCGCCGTTTCGTTTCATTCACTTGAGGACAGAATTGTAAAGAATACGTTTCGGGCGCTGGCAACCGGTCCCGAAGCCTCGCTGAGACTGTTGACAAAAAAGCCGATTACGGCCTCGGAAAACGAGCGTAGCCGAAATCCGCGATCGCGAAGCGCCAAGTTGCGCGTTGCGGAGCGGATTTCCAAGGAGTGTATGCAATGAAAGCCGTTGCGTTTGCTGCAGTCACGTCGCTGGTGCTGCTTTTCGTGTGGGAGCGGGTGGACATCGTTCGCATCGGCTATCATATCGAGCGGCTGAAAACGCAGAAGGTCATCCTTGAGCGGGAACGCGACGAATTGCGCGTCAAATTGTCGGGTTTCACGGCACCTGAGCGAATCGCCCGGTTGGCGACTGACAAATTAGGGATGATGCAGCCGGAGAAGGGCCAAGTCGTCGTGATTAATATCGAGCCGGAAGTACCCACGAATCCAATTGTCGCCGAGGGTGAGATGCGGATTGCTAAGAATATGGTGACGCGGAGATCGCGATAGTGGCTGCCGTACCCTTTAGAGGCCGACGGATTGTGGTGGCTTGCGGCCTTGTGGTGGCGTTTACCCTGGTCATTGTCCGCCTGGTGAATCTCCAAGTGCTGCAAGCTGCAGAATTGACTGTAAAGGCGGATCGGCAACACCAGAAGAACGTGACCCTGGAAGGGGCTCGAGGCACGATCTACGATCGAAATAGCAAGGTGCTGGCGATGAATATGGATGTGCCGTCCGTGTTCGGGGTGCCGACATCCCTAGGGAATCCCGGCTTGACGGCGCGGAGTCTCTCGCCGATTTTGCATGTGAAAGCGACGGAGATCGAGAAGAAGCTCAAACAGGAAAGGCATTTTGTGTGGCTCGCGAGAAAGTTGGAGCCGGAACAAGGGCGAAGACTCGAACGACTGTCCCTCGACGGCGTGGGGGTCGTCATGGAGGGCCGCCGGTTCTACCCCAAAGGGCCCTTGCTCTCTCACGTGTTGGGCTTCGCCGGGATGGACGATCGTGGGTTGGAAGGTGTGGAGTTACGATACGAACAATATTTGAGGGGCGAGAAGCGGGCGGTGGTATTGCAGAGGGATGCGTTGGGGCGAGCCGTCTTTCCTAAGGGCCTCAATGAAGAAGGCGCGGCGGCGGGGCACAGTCTGACCCTCACAGTAGACGAAGTGATTCAGTACATTGCCGAGAAAGAGCTGGATGAGGCGGTGAGCCGATCCAATGCGAAGTCCGGCACGATCATCGTGATGAATCCTAGAACCGGGGCAGTGTTAGCGATGGCCGTCAGTCCGCGGTTCGACCCCAATGCAGTGGCTGCGCTGGCACCCGACCGGTGGCGCAATCGTGCGCTGACGGATACCTATGAGCCAGGCTCGACCATGAAGACCGTGATTGCCGCGGCAGCGCTGGAGGAAAAAGTAATGACGCCCGGCAGCATGCTCTATGGAGAAAATGGGCAGTTGTCGATCGCCAACACGGTCATTCACGATCACGAGAAGGCGGGATGGATGACCTTCGCGCAGATGATTCAGAAGTCGAGCAATATCGGCGCGGCGAAGGTGGGCATGGCGCTCGGTGAGTGGCGGGTGTACGACTATCTGAAGGAATTTGGATTTGGGGATAAAACCGGCATCGATTTGCCGGGCGAAATGGGCGGGTTGTTGCGGGGGCCGCGCCAATGGGGAAAGCGTTCTCTGGCATCCATCTCAATGGGGCAGGAAATAGGGGTAACCCCGCTTCAACTGGTCACGGCCGTGTCGGCCATTGCCAACGGCGGCGTCCTGATGAAGCCCTATGTGGTCTCGGAGATCCGGAACGCCAAAGGTCAATTGGTGGCGCAAACCATGCCGCAAGCCAAGCGACGCGTCATCTCCGCGGATACCGCCAGGACGCTGACGACACTTCTGGAAGGGGTCGTGACAAACGGGACCGGAGGAAAATCGGCGATCCCCGGCTATCGCGTAGCCGGCAAGACCGGCACCGCGCAAAAGGTCGATCCCCGGAGCGGCAAATATTCCTCCACGCTCCTGGTGGGCTCCTTTCTTGGGTATGTTCCCGCAGAGGATCCCCGCTTGGCAATGATCGTGCTGATAGATGAACCGCGTGGAGAAGGATGGGGTGGCGTCGTGGCCGCACCGGTGTTCCGCCGCGTTGGCGAGCAGGTCCTCAATTATCTGGGTGTGGCGGTGGATGAGCCCATCAAGCTGGCCATGGCTGGCTTTGAATCGTGACATGACGCTCGATGAACTGATCAGCCCCATTCAGGGGCGCCTCAAAGTGCTGGAACGGATCGGAGACCAGCGCGTGACCATTACCAGTCTGACCGACGATTCTCGGAAGGTGGAGCCGGGATCCCTCTTCGTGGCCGTAAGGGGCGAGCGGGTCGATGGACATGAATTTCTGGGCCCTGTCGTGGCTGCAGGAGCGGCCGCGGTGGTCTTGGAACAGCGTGCGACGATCGGATCGATCCCTTCCATTCGCGTGCAGGACTCCCGCGGGGCCTTGGGGATCCTTGGCAGCCGGTTCTATCGCGATCCTTCGGCGGCGTTGCGGATGATCGGGGTGACGGGCACCAATGGAAAAACGACGACGACCTATATCGTGAAGGCCATGCTCGAAGCGGCGAGCCGGCAGGTTGGCCTCATCGGGACGGTGGGCTACCTTGTCGGAAAGGAGTCGATCCCTGCTTCCCATACGACGCCGGGTGCTCTGGACCTGCAGCGCTTGTTTGCGCGGATGGTGGAGGCCAGGCTGGATACGGTGGTGATGGAAGTGTCGTCCCATGCGCTCGCTCTTGACCGGACGAGAGGTTCAGAATTCGATGTGGCGGTATTTACGAACCTGACACAAGATCATCTCGACTTTCACGTCGACATGGAGCGGTATTTCCAGGCGAAGCTCAAACTCTTTGTCGAACTTGGGCAGGCGGGCGCCACCAAGCCGAATAAGCGAGCCATCATCAATATCGACGATCCCTGGGGCGCGCGGATTCGCGAGGCCTGCACCGTTCCGGCCTGGACCTATGGGCTGCATCATCAGGCAGAGCTCCGTGCGGAGGACGTCACACTTTCGGCAGCCGGCACAACCTTTACCCTGCGCAGCCCTTTCGGGAGCTGCGCCATCCAGAGTCGGTTGGTGGGGGAGCACAATGTCTCTAACCTCCTGGCCGCCATCGGCGTGGTGTTACACGAAGGCCTGACGCTGGACCAAGTCCGCTCCGCCATCGGCGCGATCTCTAATGTGCCGGGACGGTTCGAGCTGGTCGAGGCCGGTCAGGATTTCACGGTGGTTGTGGACTATGCGCACACCGAGGACGCATTGGTCCGATTGCTGACTGCGGCGCAGGCGCTCCGCACCGGCCGTATTATCACCGTCTTCGGATGCGGCGGCGATCGAGACCGTACCAAACGTCCGAAGATGGGGCGTGTAGCCGTGCAGTACAGTGATGTCGTGGTGCTGACCTCTGATAACCCGCGAACCGAGGATCCCGCTGCCATCCTGCGCGAGGTCGAGGTCGGAGTGAAGGAAGCGCTCGCTGGGCGGGCCCATGTCCAATACCACATGATTCCTGATCGTCGGGCTGCCATTACGGCGGCGATTCAGGAGGCGAAAGCCGGGGACATGGTGTTGATCGCCGGGAAGGGCCACGAGGATTATCAGATCTTGGGGACCACGAAGTATCATTTCGACGATCGTGAAGTCGCGCGTGAAACCATTGGGACCTTCCGGTCTGGTGCCTAAGCAAGGAGCGCATGCGCGAGCATGGAAGCCGTGGAGTGATGGCGCTGTTTACGGTTGAGGAGATCTGTGAGGTCTTGAGTGCTAAGGCGCCGGCCGGGCTGACGCCGCACGATCTCAAACAACGGATCCGGCGCGTGATGACCGATTCGCGGCTGGTGCGAAAAGGCGATCTTTTCATCGCGTTCCAGGGTGACCGATATGACGGGCATGCGTTCGTGACGAAGGCGCTGGCTCAGGGGGCGGTCTGCGTCATCGTGCAAGAAGACTATCGTCTGCCGCCGTCGCCGAAACGTGCGGAGGCGCCGCTGCTGCTTGGGGTGCGGGATACCCTGGAGGCCTATCAACGATTGGCCACCCACTATCGAAACCGTTTTCCGATTCCGGTCATTGCCATTACAGGGAGCAATGGCAAGACGACGACGAAGGAAATGGTAGCACAGGTGGTCGCCCAACGCTGGAAGACGCTCAAGACCGAAGGCAATCTCAACAATCGCATCGGTGTTCCGCAGACCCTGTTTCAGCTCGCGCCGCGCCATCAAGCGGCCGTCATTGAAATGGGCGTGGATCAGCAAGGACAAACGACGCGGTTGTGCGAAATTGCGAAGCCGACCATCGGCGTCATTACCAATATCGGTCCTGATCATTTGGAGTTCTTCGGCAGTATGGAAGGGTCCGCCCAAGCCAAGGCCGAGTTGTTGGATCATCTGCCGCAGGACGGCGCGGTGGTGTTGAATGCAGACGACGAGTACTTCGATTACCTTGCCGCCCGGGCGCAATGCCGGGTGGTGGCGTTCGGTCGCTCGCCGAAGGCGGATATTCGTGCCGTCAACATTCGATCTGATGACAAGGGTGGGACCGTCTTTGGCCTCGTCCTGCCGGGCAAGAGTCGCCAGCCGGAGGTGCGTATCCGCACGCAGGGTATGCACAACGTGAGCAATGCGCTCGCGGCCGCAGGGGTAGGCTTTGTCTTGGGCTTGTCGGGGACGGCCATTGCGGAAGGGTTGGCGAAGTTTCGTCCGGCCGCCATGCGGTCCCAGATCAGCACCTCGCACGGAGTGCAAGTCATCAATGATTGTTACAACGCGAATCCTGCTTCCATGAAGGCTGCTATTCAGCTTCTCGCGGAAATGAGCCAGGGGAAGCGCTCTATTGCGGTGTTGGGTGACATGCTCGAATTGGGGGCCGGCAGTAAACAGATGCATCGAGAGGTGGGGGCATTTCTTGCTGCCCAAGGGATCGGATATCTGTTGGCCTGCGGCGTCCTGGGTCGGGAACTTGCGGAAGGTTCTCGCCGAGCCGGAATGCCGACCGACAGAATTACGGAATTGCCGGACGCGGCGGCTGCGGGAGATGCCTTGACAGCGATGGTGAGGCAGGGCGACGTGGTGCTGGTGAAGGCCTCGCGGGGCATGCGAATGGAACAGGTCGTGGAGGCCGTGACCGGAATGCGGCGGGTCGCAACCAAGGCCGGCTGAGATATAGGGAACAGAAGGGAACTCTAGCGCCCGCCGATGGATGGCGGGCGAAGATGCCGTAGGATGCTATACAACTGGCTCTATCCACTTCATACACAATTTTCTTTTCTGAACGTGTTCCGTTACCAAAGCTTCCGGATTATTTATGCGGCGGTGACAGCGTTTCTCATTGCGTTTGTAATGGCCCCCTGGGTCATTCGTAAGCTGCAGGAGATCAAGCTCGGCCAGCAGATTCGAGACGACGGGCCGAAGCGTCATTTGGCAAAAAGCGGAACGCCGACCATGGGCGGGATTCTCATCATCTTTGCCGTGGTATTGTCCACGTTGCTCTGGGCCGATATGACCAACCGCTATGTGTGGCTGGTGGTCATCGCGACCGTGGGATTTGGAGCAGTCGGGTTCGTCGACGACTATCTTAAATTCATCAAGCGGCAATCGAAGGGCCTGTCGGCGACACAAAAGTTCACCTGCCAGATTCTGGTGGCGCTCACCATCGGCGTATTTTTGTACACGCTGCCCAGCTATACGACCAAGCTCAGTGTGCCGTTCTTCAAGTTCTTCACGCCGGATCTGGGATGGTTTTATATCGTGTTCGTCATTCTCGTCATCGTAGGCAGTTCGAACGCCGTCAATCTGACGGATGGCCTCGATGGGTTGGCCATTGGCCCAGTCATGATCGCCGCATTGGCCTATACGATTGTCGCCTATGTGACGGGCAACCGCGTGATGGCAGAATATTTGCTTATTCCCTACATCGAAGGCGCGGGAGAAATCGCCATCTTTACCGGAGCCATCTTGGGATCGAGTTTGGGGTTTCTGTGGTTCAACACCTACCCGGCTTCTGTCTTCATGGGCGACGTGGGATCGCTCCCCTTGGGAGCGGCCCTTGGAACGGTCGCCGTGATCAGCAAACATGAACTCCTCTTGCTGCTGGTCGGCGGAGTGTTTGTCATCGAAGCCTTATCGGTTATCTTACAAGTCGGATCCTACAAATTGCGGGGAAAGCGCATCTTCAACATGGCTCCAATCCATCACCACTTCGAAATGAAAGGGTGGGACGAACCGAAAGTCGTGGTGCGTCTGTGGATCATTGCCATTTTGCTGGCGTTACTGAGCTTGAGCACGCTCAAACTTCGATAGTCTGGAGCCTCGTGAACGTCAAAGATCTACAGGTCACAGTGGTCGGGCTCGCGCGAAGTGGTGTGGCGGCCGCGCGGCTGTTGAACCAGCTCGGTGCGCAGGTGACCGTGGCCGATCGCAAGGACCCGCAGGAATTGACTGCCGTTCTGCCGCAGCTGGGCCAGTCCACTATCGCCGTGAAAGTTGGAGCGCAGTACGAATCGGCGCTCGAACGGGCGGATCTCGTCGTGATCAGCCCCGGCGTACCGACTCACCTCGACGCGCTCAACCGTGTGCATGCTCGTGGCGTTCCCGTGATCGGCGAGTTGGAATTAGCGTCACGATTTCTGACCGCACCCATCGTGGCTGTCACCGGAACCAACGGGAAAAGCACGACGGTGACGTTAATTGGCAAGTTTTTGCACGAGAGCGGGAAGCGGGCTTTTGTCGGGGGCAATCTGGGCATTGCTGCCAGCGAAGCGGCCCTCGCCTGTATCCAGGCAAAGTCGGGGAGCGTCGCCGCGCCCTATGACTATGCGGTGTTGGAAGTCTCTAGCTTTCAGCTCGAAACGATCGAGCAATTTCATCCCTGGATTGCCGCCGTCCTGAACGTGACGTTGGATCACATGGATCGGTATGCGTCGGTGGACGACTACGTGGCGGCGAAAGCGAACATCTTTTCCAATCAGGTCGCGGGCGACTATGCTCTCTTCAACCTGGACGACATGCGCGTCGCGAACCTTCGTGGGCGGACCAAGGCGACGGTGTTGGGATTCAGCCGGACCGGCGTCCTGCTCACGGGTATCTCTGGTGTCACATTCTTGGACGGCGATAGGATCGTGACGACTGTCAGAGGGCCACGAGAAGAGATCTGTCGTCGGAGC
Organism: uncultured Nitrospira sp.; assembly: GCA_964493335.1. GTDB lineage: Bacteria > Nitrospirota > Nitrospiria > Nitrospirales > Nitrospiraceae > Nitrospira_A. The sequence goes on along the minus strand of CAZBNV010000076.1, from coordinate 8,948 downwards.
GATATGCGCTTGATCGGACTCCACAACGTTGAAAACGTGATGGCCGCGGTGACCTATGGCTTGCTCTGCGGCTGTTCGCTCGACGCGATTCGGGCTGTACTGCGGTCATTTCCCGGCTTGGAACATGCGCTCGAAGTCGTCCGCGAGCGTCGAGGCGTCCGTTTTGTGAACGACTCGAAAGGCACGAATGTGGATGCGGTGCTCAAGGCCTTGGAAGGAATCGAACAGCCCATATGGTTGATCGCCGGAGGACGTGACAAGGGAGGCGATTTTGCTCGTCTGCGAGAGTTGATAAGGCAGCGGGTCAAGGGACTCATTCTGATCGGCGAGGCGGCCGGCCGCATCCAGGCCGCCATGGGCGATTTTGATCGGTGTCGTCCTGCAGCGACTCTCCGCGATGCCGTGGAGCTTGCTGCTCGCGAGGCGCAGCCCGGTGAGGTGGTGTTACTTTCGCCGGCCTGCGCCAGTTTTGACATGTTCGCGGATTATCAGGACCGGGGCCGGCAGTTCAAGGCCCTTGTACAGGCGCTGCCGGCGTGAAAGCGGCAGAAGCTGGGAGGAACGACAGCTGAACGATGGCACAGAACGCGCTCGGGACACTCAGTTTGCCCTGGTCGGCCTCGACCCAGCGGACGCCCAAACGCGTACCGGTGGACCCGGCGCTCTTGGCGGTCACGCTCGTCCTTGCCCTGGTGGGAGTCGTGATGGTGTTCAGCGCCAGTGCGGTGGTGGCGGGGAGTCGTTTTCACGATCCTTGGTATTTCCTCAAACGTCAATTGGCCTGGCTGGCCGCCGGCCTGCTCGTGATGCATCTTGTGGCGAAGATCGACTACACCCTCTGGAGGAAGCTCTCGATTCCCTTGTTGTTGATGACGACGGTGCTGTTGGTACTGGTCCTCGTCCCCTCACTCGGCAGTGCGGCCAAGGGGGCGCGACGATGGCTGCATGTGGGGCCGATCAACATTCAGCCGGCCGAGCTGACCAAATTTGTGGTGGTGATTTATGTGGCGGCCTACGTGAGCAAAAAACAGGACCAGCTCACGCAGTTCGCCCGCGGCCTGTTGCCTCCGTTGATCGTCCTCGGACTGCTCAGCGGATTGATCCTCTTGGAGCCCGATCTGGGGACGGTCGTGGTGATGGGACTGGTGGTCGTGACGCTGCTGTTTCTTGGAGGCGCGCGCATCAAACACCTCGGGCTCCTGTCGTTATGCGCCTTGCCTGCGGTTGCGGCATTGATTTTTGGATCGAGCTATCGGCGGCAGCGGCTGATGACCTTCCTGTCTCCCTGGAAGAATGCCTCCGATTCGGGCTTTCAAATCACCCAGTCGTTTTTGGCGTTCGGCAGTGGGGGACCCTTCGGGGTGGGACTGGGCGAGGGGAAGCAGAAGCTGTTCTTTCTGCCGGAGGCGCATACGGATTTCGTGCTGGCCTTGGTCGGGGAGGAGCTTGGATTGGTCGGCAGCGTGGCGATCGTGCTGTTGTTCGGATTATTTGTCCTGAAAGGCTTTCAGATCGCAGGGCGGGCCCGAGACCCATTCGGCCGGCATCTCGCCATGGGCATCACCATGCTGGTCGGTATGCAAGCGTTGGTCAATGCCGGAGTCGTCACCGGACTCTTACCGACCAAGGGATTGACCCTGCCGTTCGTCAGTTATGGCGGGTCGTCCTTGGTGGCCAATTTGTTCGGTGTCGGCATCTTATTGAGTATCTCCCGCGACCGGCAGGGCGGCCGGGAAAGTGGTGGTCCGCGCGGTGGACGGAGGCGAGGGGTTATCACGGCATGAACATTGTCATCGCAGCCGGCGGAACAGGCGGCCATCTCTATCCGGCTATTGCCGTGGCCCGGGAGTTTCTGCAGCGCGACCCCTCTACGCGTATCTTGTTCGTCGGCACGACGCGTGGCATTGAGCGTAAGGTGCTGGCGCACGAGGGGTTTTCCTTGCAGTGCATCGCCGCCAATCCTTTGATGGGCAAGCGTCCCAGCGAGATGCTGAAGGCGATGTTCACATTGCCGATGAGTCTGCGGCAATCGCTCAGGATTCTCAAAGCGCAGGGGGCTGATCTTGTGTTCGGGGTGGGCGGCTATACCAGCCCGGCGATGCTCGTGGCGGCGTTTCTGCGACGAATCCCCGGCGTGATTCTCGAGCCGAACGCCTATCCAGGAATGGCCAACAAAGCAGTAGCGCCGCTCGTACAGCGAATTTTTCTGGCCTTCGAATCGACCGTGCAATTCTTCGATCGACGAAAGACCAGGGTGGTCGGGACACCCGTCCGCCAGGCGTTCCTCGAGGCAGTGGAGCCCGATGCCGGACGAGCTGAAGAAGGCACCACACGGCATCTGTTGATTTTCGGCGGTAGTCAAGGCGCGAAGGCCATCAATTCGGCGGTCATCGAGGCGTTACCGTTGCTCAGCGTCATGAAAGATCACGCGACCATCACACATCAAACCGGCGAGGCCGACCACGCCCGAGTCGTCGCAGCCTATGAGAAGGCGGGGGTAGCCGCGCAGGTGGTGCCCTTCTTGTACGACATGCCGACCGTGCTTCGTACCGCTGATCTCGTGGTCTCCCGAGCAGGAGCCATGACGATCGCCGAGCTGACCGTGTGCGGAAAACCGGCAATTCTGATTCCCCTCCCGACCGCGATTTACAATCATCAGTTGCGCAATGCAGAGGTGATGGCTCAGGCTGGAGGCGCCGTGCTTCTGCCGCAGGCGGAATTGACCGGCCCAGGCCTGGCTCGAACCATCACGGACATATTGTGCGAGCCTCAGCGGCTGCAAGTCATGAGTCGGCACAGCTGGAATATGCGCCGCAGCGATGCGGCAGAAACCATTGTTCGTGAGTGCTACGACGTCATAAGGAGGCGCCATGAGACCAGCGGGAGCGCTCGCGTCCTATGAACCACGAGAGCGGGAGGGGCAGCGCAATGACAGGCACAGTCTACGCAAACCATTCGGGACACAGGGGCTAAGGCAGGCGACGATGTTTAGAAAAACACAACATATTCACCTGGTGGGTATCGGTGGCTCAGGGATGAGCGGGATTGCCGAGGTGTTGCTGACGCTCGGCTACAAGGTCAGCGGCTCGGATTTGAGCCAGTCGGAAACCACGCGCCGGCTCGAAGAGTTAGGGGGACGCATTGCCATCGGCCATCAGGAATCCAATATCGGTGAGGCGCAGGTGGTGGTGATCTCCTCCGCGGTGGCCGCGACCAATCCTGAGGTGGTTGCCGCGAAAGCGAAGCAGATTCCCGTCATCCCGCGTGCCGAGATGTTGGCGGAGTTGATGCGACTGAAATTTGGTGTGGCCATCGCAGGCGCCCACGGCAAGACGACGACGACCTCAATGGTGGCCAACGTCCTGGCCCAGGGCGGCTTGGACCCGACCATGGTGATCGGCGGAAAAGTAAATGCGCTGGGGAGCCATGCACGACTAGGGCGGGGCGATCTGCTCATTGCGGAAGCCGATGAAAGCGATGGGTCGTTCCTCCGACTGGCTCCGACGATTGCGGCGGTCACGAATATCGATCGCGAGCATCTCGATCACTATGGGACGATGGAGCGGCTCAACGACAGTTTTCTGGAGTTTATAAATAAGGTGCCCTTCTACGGCCTGGCCGTCCTTTGCGCTGATGACGAGCGACTGCGTGAGTTGCTTCCGCGCGTCGTCAAACGCTACCAGACCTACGGCCTTCACGAACATCCCGGCCATGTGCCTGATTTTCGAGCAACCGACATCAGTCTGCGGCAGTGGGGGTCGGAGTTTCGCGTCTTTTTCCGTGGGCGAAATCTCGGACCGTTCCGGCTGGCCATCCCGGGCATTCACAATGTCTCGAACTCGCTGATCGCGATCGCGATCGGGATGGAGTTGGAAATCCCCGTCGATCTGATCCGGAAAGGCCTTGCGGCCTTCACCGGTGTGGAGCGGCGCTTCCATCTACGCGGCGAGAAAGCCGGAATCATGGTCGTGGACGATTACGGGCACCATCCGACCGAAGTCCGGGCTACGATCGCGGCGGCGAAGCAGGGGTGGGACCGGCGCGTGGTGGTGCTGTTCCAACCGCATCGGTACAGCCGTTCACGCGATTTGATGCAGGAATTTTCCCATGCGTTTGATCAGGCGGATGCACTGTTTATGACGGAGATTTACGCAGCCGGCGAACAGCCGATTCCTGGCGTGTCCGGTGAAAAATTGGTGGAGGCTGTTCGGGCAGCCGGGCACCCCTCAGCGACCTTCGTCGGAAGCAAAGAGACCTTAGCGGATCAGGTGTTGCCGATGCTGAAGTCTGGTGATCTTGTAATCACTCTCGGCGCTGGGGACATCTGGAAGGCGGGCTTGGCGATTCTTGAACGGTTACCGGCCTGAGCATAATGCGATGGGCGAAATAGAGCCAGGTGCAGCGCGCAAGACCCGATCGACGAGAAGCAAGAAGGACTGGGCACGCATCCTTCAGGGAGTTCGGGGCACGGTCACCTGTGAGGCGTCGTTGCAATCATACACGTCATTCCGCATCGGTGGGCCTGCGGAGGTCTTGGTTGAACCGGCCGATGTGGACGATCTCTGCCGTGTGGTGGCACAGGCCCGCGCAGAAAAGATTCCGATCTTCGTCGTGGGCGGGACGAATCTCTTGGTGCGTGACGGCGGCATTCGCGGGATCGTGGTCAGTCTGGCCAAATTCAAAGGTATCCGCCAGGAGCCGGACCATGTGCTCTATGCGGAAGGAGGCGTCGGCATGCCGACCCTGATTGGTTATGCGGTCCGTCGCTCGCTGGCCGGGCTGGAGTGGGGCGCGGGGATTCCAGGAACCGTGGCCGGTTGTGTGGTGATGAATGCCGGGACGCGATTGGGAGAAATGAAAGATTCGGTCAAAGCCGTCCGTATGGTCGACCCGCGTGGGCGAGTGCTGGACATTCCGGCCGCCGATATCCCGTTCAGCTATCGACGGGCGCACTTGCCGCGCGGCGTCGTGGCCGGAGTCTGGTTACAGTTGAAGCCCGGTGTGCAGGGACAGATCGAAAAGACGGTGAAGGAGTATTTGCAGTATCGCAAGGACACTCAGCCATTGACGTTGCCGAGTGCCGGCTGTGTGTTCAAGAACCCGCCCCAAGATTCAGCCGGCCGACTGGTCGAAGCGGCGGGCCTGAAGGGCGCTCGCGTCGGCGATGCCCAGGTCTCCGAAAAACATGCGAACTTCATGGTCAACATGGGCCATGCGAGGGCCGAGGATGTGTTGACCCTCATCAAGAAAGTGCGCGCGGGGGTTAAAAAGCAGTCAGGTGTCAGACTCGAACTGGAACTCAAGGTCGTCGGGCAGGCCTGACGAGGATCGAGGAAGGGCATGGATGTGACAGAACGGAAGCCGCTGACTCGCTCGAAAATCGGGGTGCTGATGGGCGGTCAGTCTTCGGAGCGCGAGGTGTCGCTCAAGACCGGCGAGGCCGTGTATCGCTCGCTGGTGCGAAGCGGCTATGACGCCGTGGCCATCGATGTCGGCCCGGCGCTGACCCAGACCATGCAAGAGCAGTTGGTCGAGATTGCGTTCTTGGCGCTACACGGTCCAGGCGGAGAGGACGGCGCGATTCAAGGGTTCTTGGAGACGCTGGGTATCCCTTATACGGGATCCGGGGTACGGGCGAGCGCCATCGGCATGCATAAGGTGGCGACCAAGACGCAATTGGCTGCCGAGGGGATTCCGGTCCCTAAGGGAACGATGGTGTTACGGGGGACGGCTCCGTCCTTGGCGCGAACCCTCCGCACGTCCAAATTGACACTGCCTGTGGTCGTCAAGCCGGCGAGTCAGGGTTCCACGATCGGAGTGACGATCGTTCGCCAACCCTCACAATGGAAAGAGGCTCTTCGTCTGGCGCATCAGTACGACGAGGAGGCGATGGTCGAGGCTTTTATTCCTGGGCATGAGGTGACGGTGTCATTATTAAGTGGAGCCGATGAGGCGGTGACCGGCCTGCCCGCCGTTGAAATTGTCGCTCCGGATGGATTCTATGATTTCTCCGCTAAGTATGAGAAAGGCCGGACACAGTATCTCTGCCCGGCGCCGCTGTCTGCTTCGGTGACCAGGCAGATTCGGCAACTCGCGATCAAGACCTATCAGGTGTTGGGCTGCAACGGAGCCGCACGCGTGGATTTTCGCATCACGCCGAAGGGCAAACCCTATGTGCTGGAAATCAACACGGTGCCAGGAATGACGGAGACGAGTCTCTTGCCGATGGCCGCGGGCAAGGCCGGTATCTCCTATGACGCATTGACGGAACGGATTCTCCAGTCTGCGCTCGCGCGAGCAGGAGTGGGCTCATTTCGAGCGGTGAGGTAGGGATGTCTCTGCGGTGGCGCCGTACAACCCGCGCAAAGAAGGAAAATCCGCGGGCCAACGCGCGTTCGGAGTCTCCCTTCAAGCGCGACCGAGGGGGCGAGGCGCGCGGGTACTGGTCACGACTGGGGCGTGGGCTGCTGATCTCCCTGCGGGTGGTCGCCACGGTGACGGTGCTGGTCGGGGGTTGTTCGGGGTTGTTCGTCTTGGCCCGCGAATTAGGACCCCTCACGCGTGAGTGGTTTTTGGTGCGCTCCGTCTCGGTGAATGGTCTGCATCATGTGACGAGAAAAGAAGTAATCAACCGGTTGGCGCTGAAGCCTGATACCGCACTGTACTCTATCAATCCCTCATGGCTGGCGGAGCGGCTTCGGACCCATCCATGGATCAAAGATGCGAAGGTGGCACTCAAGCCGTTACATGACATTCATATCGATATCACTGAGCGGGTGCCGGCGGTCGTGGTACGCACGCTGACAGAAAATCTCTTGACCGATGCGGAGGGTGTATTGCTGGCGCATCTGGGGTCGACCGACGATGCGACCTTGCCGATTCTTTCCGGCGTCGATGGGAGGCGGCTGGCGCAAGGTAAACCTGAGGATCGGCGTGCGGTCTACATAGGTGCGGCGTTGGCTCGCATGGTGGGGCAGACGACTGGCGGGCGCCCGGACATCAATGTGGGGAATCTGAATAATCTGGTCGTGGTAGTGCAGGGCGTGACGTTTCAATTCAGCGAGGCGTCCATGGATCAACAGTGGTCGCGGTTTCTCAAAATGCGATCCGCGTTGCGTGATGTGGATTTTGACGGCGAGGGCGCCAGGGCAAATGAAATCGATCTTCGCTTTGCCGACCGCGTCATTGTTCGAGGAAGGGGGTGAGCCGAGTGTCTAAGCGGGATCATATCCTGGTCGGACTCGACATCGGGACCACCAAGATTTGTGCGATTGTCGCCGAAGTGCCGGAGGAGGGTCCGCTGAACATCATCGGTGTCGGCTCCTGCCCCTCGCGCGGGCTTCGCAAGGGCGTAGTGGTCAATATCGAAAGTACGGTGGAGTCGATCAAAAAAGCGGTTGAAGAGGCGGAGTTGATGGCGGCTGTGCAGATCAATTCCGTCTATACAGGTATCGCCGGCAGCCATATTTCCGGCGAGAACCTCAAGGGTGTGGTGGCGCTCAAGAAGCAGGAAGTCACGCGAGATGACATCAACCGCGCGGTGGAAAGCGCGCGGACCCTCGCGGTGATTCCACATGAGCGACGCATTCTGCATGTGCTGCCGCGCGAATTCATGGTCGATGATCAGGAGGGCGTCCGCGAGCCATTGGGCATGTCGGGCAACCGGCTTGAAGTGAACGTGCATGTGATCACCGGCGCGGTGACCTCGGCGCAGAACATCATCAAAAGCGTCAATCGGGCCGGACTCGACGTGGTGGACATTATCCTGCAGCCGCTCGCGTCGAGCGAGGCTGTGCTGAGTGCGGAAGAGCGAGAGTTGGGTGTCGCCATGGTTGACCTGGGTGGCGGCACGACTGATTTGGCGATCTTCCTCGATGGAAGCATCCGGCATACGGCGGTGTTGCCCATCGGTGGTCAGAACCTGACCAAAGATCTCGCGATCGGTCTGTTGACCTCCCAAACCGATGCGGAAAAAATCAAAGTGCAGCATGGGATCGCCCGCACCGACCTGTTGCACGGACATCAAACCGTGGAAGTTCCGTCCGTGGGCGATCGCCCGCCGCGGCAATTTACGCGCCGTGATATCGCAGAAATCCTTGAGCCGCGCGTCGAAGAAATGTTCGATCTGGTGAAGCGAGAAATCGTCCGGGCCGGATACGAAGGGATGTTGGGTGCCGGGGTCGTCATCACCGGCGGCACCTCGCTGTTGGAAGGCATGCCCGATGCGGCGGAGCGAGGGTTGAATCTTCCGGCTCGGCGGGGCATGCCGACAGGCATCGGCGGACTTCGCGATATCGTGAGCAATCCGATGCACGCGACCGGCGTCGGACTGCTGCTGCATGCGCGCCAGCATGCCGATAATTTGGAGGCCGCCGGGATTCGTCACGGCAAAGGCTTGGGAAAAGTATTCGATCGCATGCGATCGTGGATGTTCGAGTTTTTCTAACTGTCGCGGGCGGCATGATGCCGTATCCGCGCCATCGTCAAGGGAGGTGCCACGATGTTTTCATTTCAAGAAGAACCTCAATCACCCGTCCGCATCAAGGTGATTGGTGTGGGAGGGGCCGGTTGCAACGCCGTCAATACCATGATTACCGGCGGGTTGTGCCGGGTTGATTTCGTGGCCGCCAATACGGACGTCCAGGCATTGGAACGGTCCCATGCCTCGTATAAGATTCAGATCGGTCCGGAGCGGACCCGTGGCCTCGGCGCCGGCGCCAAGCCGGAAGTGGGGCGCGACGCGGCGCTGGAGAGCAAGGATGAGATTCGCGAGAGTTTAGTCGGCGCCGACATGGTGTTCGTCACTGCCGGCATGGGCGGCGGGACCGGCACGGGGGCTGCTCCTATTGTCGCGAGCATCGCGCGCGAGTTGGGGATTCTGAGCGTAGCGGTCGTGGCGAAACATTTTCAGCACGAAGGGAATCGAGGGCAGGGCGATGCTGCGGAAG
>CAZBNV010000075.1:0-22417 GCA_964493335.1 uncultured Nitrospira sp. | reverse complement strand
CAGAGACGCAAAATATCTTTAGGGGCTTCCAGTTCAAGCACTAACGCATCGCCGTCTTGATGCCGGCTGCGGAGAGTGCCGATTCCATCGACATGCCCGAATACCAGGTGGCCGCCGATCTTGTCGTTCAGTTTCATGGCGCGTTCCAAGTTGACAGGCGAGCCTGATGCGAGACTGCCGAGCGTGGTGACCTGAAGGGTTTCCGGCGAGACATCGACGGAGAAATCGTGGTCGGTCTTCGCCACCGCGGTCAGGCAGGTACCGTTCACGCTCACGCTGGCGCCGATGGCGAGATCGCCCATGATGGTCGAGGCAATAATGGTCATCCGCGTGCCGGCCAGCCCCTTGTTCAGGATCGAGACGGCGCCCATTTCCTCCACGATACCGCTGAACATGAGTTAACTCCTTTTGCGAGTGTTCACGAGATACAGGCAAAAACCCAGTAATCCAATGGCGCCGACTGCGGCAATGCCGCGCTGCAGCATTTCGATAAAATCCGTATCCATCGTTGTACGCGTCCTTCTGAAAAAATTGTATCAGCCCCTCAGAAAAATTTCGGCGGCATTATAGCACTACCGCGAGATTGTCCTCGTCGTGGCCCAAAAGGCGATGGCGGCCAGTATTTGCAGGCCGGCAATAGCGGCAAAGGCGCTCTGGTAGCTGGCGTGGGCAATCAGCAGACCGGCCAGCAATGGACCGCTGGCGTGGCCGATGTCCATCACCGTGCCCTGCATGCCCATCCCCGCGCCCAACCGTTTGAACTCAGAACTGTCGGCCACCAGGGCGGCGGAAGACGACGACACCACCGCCTCCCCGAAGCCGAATCCTGACGATAATACCAACAGCACCGCGAACGAACTGACATGCGGCATGCTGATGAAAGTCGCCGCGCAGATGAGCAGCCCGATGACAATCAACGGCTGTCGCCCCACCCGGTCCGACACGCGCCCCATGATCGGCTTGGACAAAAATGAAGTCACGGCCTGCACACTGAACAACAGGCCCACTTCACCGGGATTGAGTCCCACGGAGAGACCGTACAGCGGCAGGAACGCCATCAAGGCTCCGTTGGCGACCATCTTCGCGGCATCCGTGGAACTGGTAATCAGCACTCGCCGATTGCGGGCCACCGCAAGGAAGCCTTTGCCCATTTCGGCGAGGACCGGCGCCAAGCCCTTTTCTCGCACTCGAGGGGGCGGCTCATCTAAATGCAGGCTAAAAAAAATCAGGATGGCGATGCAACCGAAGACCCCGGCGGTCACAAACGCGGCGGAAAATCCAGCCTCATACGCCACCCACCCACCAAGAAAGGGTCCAAGAAGCGAGCCCGATTGTGTACAGGCCGTGTAGGTGCCTAAGGCCGCCCCCCGCCGTTCCTTGTACAGATCAGCTACCGTCGCCAGGGCGCTCGGCGCAAAGATGGCCGTGGCGAGGCCGTGCACGAATCGCAATCCCGTCAGGGCATTGAGGTCCGTGATAAACGGATAGATGAACGGCGGGAGCCCAAATGCCACCACACCGATGCGCAGCAGCATCTTGCGCCCGTAGATATCGGAGAGGGCTCCCGAGGGCAATTTCAACAGCACGCCGGTAATGGTCGAGACGGACACAATCAACCCGATGCGTTCAGGACCAGCGCCCAATGATTCGGCGAATAGAGCGAGCACCGGCATGCGGACGAGGTTGTAACTGATAAAACAAAACACCCCGAGGGTGCAGAGGTAGAAAAAGCTACGAGAGGTAGTCATGGGCGTCTCATTACGGTGTGGTTCGAGGTGAGGAAGTGGGATTGTGCAGGCTCGCGAGCGCGGCTTTCAAGAAAGCCACGTCTTCGTCAGGCAAGGCCGGCGGATCAGTTGCCTCAAACAAGACTCGCTCGGGATGCTCCCGCATCGCGCCGCCCAAGAGACGGGCGGCATCGAAGGCTTTGATCAGTTGCCGGTTCACCACATTGCCGATCAGCGGGCGAAGCAAAGACAGGATGCCCGACAAGAACCGATTGTCGAGTCGCAGATACGCGACCAGCGTGCTGTCGATCGATGCGATCCCGCGGCTGTCCGTGACCGGGTGCAGCCTGAGCAACACCACGGCCTTGCCGGTTACTTTAGGCAACAGCCTCCCGTCGTGACTGCCTTGCGCAAAATACACCCGCGTCGTGTCATCCTGAATTACCGGATGGATAATGCCTTCGGTGCCCTCGCCGTCGGTGGCCCAAAACTCTCCTGACCCGCGCAACTCGGCCTTATACAGCCCAAAATCGAGGCGATTCACCAGAGCGGCGGCCATCACCGGATGCTCCAAAAGATACAGAAATACATGCTCCGGTAATGGCGTCCGCATCGGTCCGATTTTCGTGGCCGTGGTGTAGTGACTGACGATCGGGTGGAGCCGACAGGCCCATGTCGCGTTCACGTGGTCCATAGAAAACGTGACCCCGGCATGTTGCGAGGGAAGGACGCAACTTTCCGATTCGGCCAAACCGTCGGAGAGCAGTGCAGTCAGCCCGACCATCATGACGAGCGCAAGTGAACAGGTGCGTCTGACAGCCAGCCGAGGCAGGTTCATGAAGGCTGCTGTGGAACGGAGAGAGTGAGGTGAACGGGAAAGAGTTGTCCGAAGTCTTGTCGGAGACGGGCCTGTCGCAGCAGGGTTTCAGTTTGAGGAGTGAGGGTGCCCTCGAAGGACCCCTGACCATTCGTGGTCACCACGATCGGCTTCGAGAGATCGACAAGGTCTTCATTCAGAAACAGCGTGTATTGTCGAACCCGGTCGGTTCGCACCTCGATCCGATTGGGACCGGTGACTACGGCAATCAGCCTGGCATAGCTGCGTTGCCGGATGCTGGCGTCGCGCTTGTCGATCAAATCTTCCGAGAAGGACGCGATCTGGTCCGTCCCATCGATGCGCACCCACCCGAACGGCAATAAATGACTGGCGTCGCGCACGACCGTGAGAGCCTTCGGGGCAGGATCCCGATGCTGGGCGTCGAACCACTTCACCAAGTCGGGCAACTCCTCACGTGGAAAGAAATGGCCGCCGGCCATGACGTGGGTCCGGTCATGTTCGCGATAGACAAATGGGGAGCCAAGGTTTTTGAGTTCGCCGGCCAGCTTGCGGCTCAGCTCCACCGGCATCACTTGATCCTGCGATCCGTGAATGATGTAGACCGGCGTCGCACGGAGATTTTCGAGAAACGGAAACAGCACATCGTCGATCCCGCTCGCCATGGGCGCGAGCCCGGCGAACAGCGGCGCGTGATGCATGCCGATCAGCCAGGCGCCGATGCCGCCGTTCGACATGCCGGTGAGAAAAATTCGGTTGGGATCGATCCGATAGCGTTGTTGCACGGCCCGCACCGTCGCCAGCACCAGATCTTCAGCGCGTCTGGTAAACCAGGCGCCGGCAGGATACGTTGGACAGGCGAGAATGTACCCCTCCCCCAATCTGGTCTTCCATCGATCCAGGTAGGCTTCACCGGTGAACCCGGCACCGTGCAGACAGACGACCAGCGCATAGTCGCGGATCGGTTCATAACGATCGGGGACTGAGAGGCTGTAGCGATAGGTCCGGTCACGCACGACGACCTTTTCATCCGGTAACAAACCCACCGGCTGAAGGCTATGGGGGGGACCCTTTCGAAGAAGAGCTTGCAGCCTCTGCACCGTCGCGTCCGGTCGCTGCAGAATCGCCCCAAGCAATGCGCGGGCCTGATCTCCATCCTCGCTCGTGATGTACTGCCACACCTGCGCGTCAAGGTCAGACTCAGACGCGTCGTCCGCGCCGTGGAGAATCGAAGTCGGGACACACAGGAGGCTGGAGAGGACGAGCAGGAAGAGCCCCGGGGAATGCAATCGTAGCCGGATCCGGGAGAGAAATCGCACGACGCTCCTAATGAATCAAGAAGTCCGCCTGGATCAGCATATCACGCCCCACCGGTTCGATGCGCAGATTCTTGAGCGGCACGGCGTCCCGGAGTCGGCGCGGGGAGCGTCCACCGATAAGGCCCTTGGCCTCTTGCCCACCAAGAAGAAGGGGCGCGACGTAACATGTGAGCCGCTGGGCGAGCTGTCCGCGAAGCACCGCTGCGTTGATCTCGCTTCCACCTTCGACCAGCAAGCTGGTCACGCCTAATTGCCCAAGCCTCGTCCATAACGTGGGCAAGCTGACATGATCGCCGAGCTTGGGTAGGATCAGCACATCGATCCCTCGCCCCCTGAGTAACTCGATCTTGCGGCTTGAAGCCGCAGTCGTCGTGGCAATCAACGTATGCGCGGCTTGTTGATGTTGAAGAACGACGGCTGTGAGGGGAATGCGTAACCGGCTATCCACCACGATGCGTAGTGGCTGCCGCAGGGCAAGCCGCGTTGGGTCGTCTGCCAGTCTGGCGGTCAGCGTGGGATTGTCGCGCAACACCGTGCCGATGCCGACCAGGACCGCGTCGACGCCGGCGCGTAGTTGGTGCGACTGGGCCCGAGACGCCTCATCGGTGATCCATTGGGACTCGCCGCTCGCGGTGGCAATTTTTCCATCCAGCGTCATCCCGGCTTTCAGGATGGTAAAGGGGCGACCGGTCTGCACACGATGTACGTAGGCTTCATTGAGCTGCGTGGCCTCGACCTGGCCGCAGCCCACCTCGACCTTCATGCCCGCTCGTTTCAGCTGCGAAAGGCCGTTCCCCTTGACCTGCGGATTGGGATCGACCATCGCCACGACGACGCGGCGAACACCTGACTTCACGATGAGCGGCACACAGGGCGGGGTGCGTTTTTTGAGATGGCTACAGGGTTCGAGAGTGACGTAGAGGGTGCCGCCCTTGGCGCGCGAGCCGGCTTGGCTCAAGGCAATCACTTCGGCATGCGGCCCGCCGGCCTTGCGGTGAGAACCCTGACCGACAATCTGATCACGACTGACGACGACGGCGCCGACCATGGGGTTGGGACTGGTGAAGCCTCGGCCCTTCGCCGCGAGGCGGAGGGCCAGGGTCATGTACTCCAGATCGCGTGTAGACGACCTCACCGCTTCGTTCGCTTGGGTCGGCCTATGACGCGTTTGCTGCTCGGTCGCGCCTTCACGGACGCACGGGTCGGGGCCTTCTTGGCGGGCTTGGGTTTCGTCAGCTTCGTTGTGCTCGGCTTGGCTTTCTTCGGCTTGGCTTTTTCCGTCTCGGCTTCGGCCAAGGCTGCCTGTGCCGCGGCCAATCGCGCGATCCCAACCCGATAGGGCGAACAGCTCACATAATCCAGCCCTAGCTGATGACAGAACTCGATTGAACTCGGGTCTCCGCCATGTTCACCGCAAATACCCAGCTTGATGGTGGGACGTGTTTTGCGACCGCCGCCGATAGCCGTGCGCATGAGCGACCCGACCCCTTCCCGATCGAGCACCGCAAAGGGGTCCATGTCGAGAATGTTGGCCGTCTTGTAAAAGTCGATGAACTTGGCCGCATCGTCGCGGGAGAATCCGAACGTGGTTTGCGTCAAGTCGTTCGTGCCGAAGGAAAAGAACTCGGCCTCCTCCGCGATGCGATCCGCGGTCACGGCGGCGCGCGGAAGTTCGATCATGGTGCCGACAAGGTACGAGAGTTTCACGTTGTACCGCTTCATCGTTTCCGTCGCGACTTCGCGGACAAGATCCTTTTGGGCCTTCATCTCTGAGACCATCCCGACCAACGGAATCATGATCTCTGGAACGATCTTCGTGCCCTCTTTCGCGAGCTCACAAGCCGCTTCGATGATGGCGCGAGCTTGCATGCGCGTGATTTCCGGCATCGTAATACCGAGGCGACACCCGCGCAAACCCAGCATGGGATTGAATTCGTGGAGTTCTTCCACGCGCGCGAGAAGCCGCTTCTTCTCTTCGAGCACCGCCGGCGCGCCGCTGGTGAGTTCAAGCTGGGCGATTTCCACCATGAGGTCTTCGCGCTTCGGCAGGAATTCGTGCAACGGTGGATCGAGCAGCCGGATCGTGACCGGATAGCCTTTCATCTCGCGGTAGAGGCCGATGAAATCCTGCTTCTGCAGCGGCAACAATTGGTCGAGATACTTTTCCCGCTCTTCACGTTTCCGCGCCAAAATCATTTTCTGCATGATTTGGATGCGGTCTTCCGCGAAGAACATATGTTCCGTACGGCAGAGTCCGATCCCTTCGGCGCCGAAACTTCTCGCGATACGGGCTTGATCCGGCACATCCGCATTCGCACGGACTTTCAACCGCCGCACCCCGTCGGCCCACTTCAAGACCGACTCGAATAATTGATACTTTTCGGATGCGGAGGCCTCCATTTTTCCCTGCAGCACCTGGATCACTTCTGATTCCACCACCGGAATATCGCCGCCGTACACATTGCCGGTCGACCCGTTCACCGATAGATAATCACCTTCGCGGAAGGTTTGAGTTCCGATTCGCACGGTCTGGTTATCCAGCACCTCGATGGCATCACATCCCGCCACGCACACTTTGCCCATCTGCCGCGCCACCACGGCCGCGTGCGACGTCATACCGCCGCGCGCGGTCAGGAATCCCAACGCGGCGTTCATGCCGTGAATATCATCGGGACTGGTCTCTTGGCGAACGAGCACCACGCGGGTCCCCGCAGCCTTCATCTCCACTGCACGATCCGCGGTCAGAGCGATTTTACCTGCGGCGGCTCCGGGGCCGGCCGGCAAGCCTTTTCCAAGCGCGGTGCAGCGCGATTCTTCCTTCGCGTCAAAGATAGGATAGAGGTACTGCGAGAGCTGGTCAGGTCCAACCCTCTGGAGCGCCTCTTTTTTGGAGATCAGCCCTTCCTTCACCATATCCACCGCAATCCGGACGGCTGCCACACCGGTGCGCTTTCCGACACGAGTTTGCAGCATGTAGAGCTTGCCTTCCTGGATGGTGAATTCCAGGTCGAGCATGTCGCGGTAATGGCGTTCGAGTTTTTTGTAGGTCGCCTCGAGATCCTTGTAGGCCTGCGGCATGTACTTCTCGAGCTCACGGACCGGAAGCGGGGTTCGGATGCCGGCCACGACGTCTTCGCCTTGCGCGTTCGTCAAACATTCACCGAAAAAGTTCCGTTGGCCGGTGGCCGGATCGCGCGTGAATGCCACACCGGTGCCGCTGGTTTCTCCCATGTTGCCGAACACCATGGCCACGACGTTCACGGCCGTCCCCCATGTTTCGGGGATGTTGTAGAGTCGCCGATAGGTCACGGCGCGGGCACCATACCAGGATGAAAACACCGCATTGATCGCCATGCGCAACTGTTCGAGCGGATCATCAGGAAAATCCCGCTTAGTCTCCTCTTTCACCAGCTCCTTGAAGCGGACCACCAGCTCCTTGAGCGCCTTCGCGTCGAGATGCGTGTCCTCCGTCACCCCGAGATCCCGCTTCTTGTGTTTCAGGATGTCCTCGAAATGCTCGCGGTTGACTCCCATCACGATGCTGCCGAACATGCCGATGAAACGACGGTAGCTGTCCTGCGCAAAGCGCTCATTTTTAGTCTTGAGTGCCAGCCCGTGCACGCTCTTGGTGGTCAGGCCCACGTTCAGGACCGTGTCCATCATCCCAGGCATGGACGCGCGCGCGCCCGAGCGGACCGAGACCAGCAAAGGATTGTCCGGATCGCCGAAGCCGGCCTTCATCGACCGCTCGACCCGTTTGAGCGCCTGCAACGCCTCGTCCATCATGCCGGGCGGATAGGCTTTGCCGCGTTTGTAGTATTCGACGCAGGCTTCCGTCGAGAGCGTAAATCCCGGAGGAACGGACACTTTGAGATTCGTCATCTCGGCTAGGCCGGCGCCTTTGCCGCCGAGGAGTTCCTTCATGTTGCCGGTGCCTTCGGCCTTGCCATCCCCAAAATAATAGACGTATTTCTTGGCCACGCGACGCTCTCCTTCTGCTATGAGGTCAATGAGTCAGGACCGAATGCCGGGCGGCGGCTTCCAATCGCCTGCGATAGCGGTTTACGACGTGCCTGGTGACGCGAATGCCGCATGCGATAATCCCCACCACGAATGCGCCGACTGCAAAAAGCCGGTAGTCCACGAACGGTCCATAATCGAAATAGAACTTCCCGTCTGCACCCTGCTTGATCTCAGTGTCTTTCTGAAACGTATGGGTCTTTCCGGTCTCATCGGAGAGGTTGAGCCACTCCGAACAGAATTGCACCGGGTTGTCCGCGCCCGGAATGTGCTGGTAGGCCAGCCGCAAGCAGATGTCGTGGTTGGAATCATACCTATCCGGTGTCCGCACCAGCCGTTCGAAGTTGACGCCGGTCACCCAGATGCCGAAGAGGAACACCGCGTTGCACAGCACCATCATGACGACGCTGATGCCGGACGCAAACCGCCGAACTTTTTTTGCCCTCAGCTCAGCCGCGGCCTCTGCCTCGGTCCGCCCAGGGAGACCCTCTGCAGTGGAGTCCAAAGGCTCACCATTCGCTAAGTCCCTTGTACCATAATCTGAGAGAAATCAGCGAACGACATGAACAAATCATCGACCCCCTTGAGTAGGGACAGGCGGTTCCCACGCACCGCGGGATCGTCGGCATTGACCATGACAGCGTTGAAAAAGTCGTCGATCGGCCCCTTCATCCGAACCAGCACGTCGAGCGCGTGCCCATAGTTTCCACCGGCCATGGCGGCGGAATACTCCTGCTGACCGGCCTCCACCGTCTGGTGCAATGCAGACTCGGCAGCCTCCTGAAATAACCCGGCCTCGACCGGCTTGCGATCCCACTGTTCTTTCTCAGTGAGTCGATGCGCCCGCTTGAACCCGACAATCAACGGATCAAACTCCGCCCTCACAGTAATCTGCTGCAGCGCCTTCATCTTGTCGAAGAGATCCACGATGTCGATGGCCTGGCGATCCGCCGACGTCAACACCGCCAGCATGACATCGTCACGCAATTGCTGTGCGCTTTTGCCGTAGAAGCGGACCCGTTCGAACAGAAAGCCAATGACGTCCGGCGGCCCACCCTTGCCGGTGTGTGGCGCAGCCGAGATCTGTTGTCCGTTCAGCACATCCAGTGCCTGCCGGAGGGCCTTTGCGAGATTGAGCCGCAGCGTACCCTCAATCAAAATGCGTACAATGGCCGTGGCATGGCGACGGAGTGCAAAAGGATCTTCAGATCCGCTGGGGACCAGGCCGACGAGAAAAAAACCGGCAATGCTGTCCAAGCGATCGGCCAGTGACAGGACCTTTCCGGCCAGCGACTCCGGCAACTCCCCTTCCATCGCACGGGGCATGTACTGTTCGCGAATCGCAGTGCTGACAGCCGGTGACTCGCCGTCATGCTTGGCATACTCCCCGCCCATGATACCTTGCAGAGTCGGAAACTCACCGACAATCCCGGTGAGCAAGTCCGCCTTGCTGAGCTCCGCCGCTCGGCGGCAATCCTGAATCAGCTGATCATCGCCCACCTGTCCCGCCACATACGCTGCCATGGCGACCACGCGCTGTGTTTTCTGGTGGAGGCTGCCGAGCTTTTGATGAAAGGTCACTACCTGTTGCTTGGCCACTCGGTCGGCTAGCGGCGTCTTGCGATCCTCGTCGAAGAAAAACTTCGCATCGGCCAAACGCGCGGCAAGCACCCGCTCATTCCCCTCGCGGATCAACTGCATGTTCGACAACTTCATGTTGGTGACGGCGAGAAAATTCGGCAACAGCGCGCCCTTCTGATCGACCAACGAGAAGTAGCCTTGATGCTCCTTCATAGAGGTCATCAGGATTTCTTTGGGAAGCGCGAGATAGTGTGGCTTGAACGAACCCAAGATCGTATGCGGATACTCCACCATGTAGACAGCCTGTTCAAGCAGGTCGTCATCCTGATGCAGATGGCCTCGCGCAGACTTGGCCAGCGAGGCAAGCTGATCGAGGATCATCGCGCGCCGCCGTTCCTGATCCACCATCACGCCATGGCGTTCCGTCTCCTTGAAGTACTGCGCGATCGACTTCACCACGAAGCCCTTCCCGCCAACAGCCTTCGCCCCCAATACCCGATGGCCCTGGCTCGCATGACCGGCCTTGATCGTCGCGAACTGAATCGGAAGGACCTTCCCGCCACATAACGCCACCAACCAACGCACGGGTCTGGCGAAGCGAACGATGGTCTGGTCCCAATGCATGGCCTTGGGAAACGACAGTTTGGCGAGAAGCTGCGGCAGGGCTTGCGTCAGCACCGTGGTGACCGGCTGTCCCTTTTCTTGCTTCACTGCAAAGAGATACTCGCCCTTTGGGGTCTGCCGCACTTGCAGTTGGTCAACCGGAATGCCCTGGCCTGCGGCAAAGCCTATCGCCGCCCTGGTGGGTTGGCCGGCTTGGTCGAACGCCACCGCCTTGGACGGGCCCATCGCCTCTTTCACAGCAGAGGCTTGTTGCCTCGCAAGGCCTTCGATCAACAGCACCAACCGTCGCGGAGTGCCCATCGTACGGACGGAGCCGTAGGTGAGACGGAGGTCCTTCAGCAGAGTCTCCGCCGCTTGCTGCAAGGTGCGTAGGGTCGGGCCGACGAATTGATAGGGTAATTCCTCGGTGCCGATTTCGAGCAGCACCTCCGTGATGGCCGTAATTTTGACGCGTACGGGTTTTTTGATCGCGGGTTTTTTTGATGGCATGGTGGCGTGCGGCCTGCGGTCTAGGTTGTCGACACGGATGAATGGGTGGTCGCGTGCTTGCCCGTTCGAACAGGCGGCTTGATCAACGGGTGCCCCATCGCTTCTCGATCGGCAAGATACGATTCCGCGCAGCGTCGAGCCAATGCCCGCACCCTGCCGATGTACGAAGTCCGTTCGGTCACGCTGATCGCACCCCGCGCATCGAGTAAATTGAACATGTGCGAGGTTTTAATGCAGTAATCGTAGGCCGGCAATGTCAGGTTCTTGTCCAACAGGCGCTTGCACTCTCCCTCAAAGGACTGGAAGGTGGCCATGAGCATGGGCACATCCCCTTCTTCGAAGTTGTACCGCGAGAACTCTACCTCGCTGCGGTGGTGGACATCGCCGTAGGTGACGCCGTCGGTCCACGTCAGGTCGTACACATTGTCGACCTGCTGGAGGTACATCGCGATGCGTTCAGTCCCATAGGTGATTTCGCCGGTGATAGGATTCAGCGGAATCCCACCGATCTCCTGAAAATAGGTGAACTGGGTAATCTCCATGCCGTCAAGCCGGACTTCCCAGCCCAGTCCCCAGGCACCAAGGGTGGGCGACTCCCAATCGTCCTGCACGAATCGAATGTCGTGCTTCTTGGGATCAATCCCCAGCTGTTTGAGGCTCTCCAGATAAAGGCCTTGAATATTGTCGGGCGCAGGCTTTAACACGACCTGATATTGGTAGTAGTGCTGCATGCGGTTGGGATTGTCGCCGTAACGACCGTCGGTTGGACGACGGCAGGCCTGCGGATAGGCGGCACGCCAGGGTTCGGGACCAAGTGAGCGTAAGAACGTCGCCGGGTGAAAAGTCCCTGCGCCCATTTCTAAATCGTATGGTTGATGGATCACACATCCACGATCCGCCCAAAATCGATGCAGGGTCAAAATGAGGTCTTGGAAATTCACCGGATGTCCAGATCTAGCAGCGGGCTGCTCATGAAGGCTGATGAAAAGCAGGCTGAAGCTAGCAAGAACGGTTACGGGGTGTCAAGAAACAGAGCGTCCGATTTCAATGGGTTGCAGGGATCATCCCGACAGAGAGCGAGCGATTCGCTGAGCCCCTGTCGCACAGGAGACGCTTGAATCACATCACGCGCTGGTTTATTCTGGGAATTCTTGAGCAACTCACTAGACAAAATCGGTTCGCGATGAAATTTTCTAAAAAAAGTGAATATGGCCTGCGCGCGCTGCTCGAACTGTGCGAGACCTATGGCGGACGCGTGCTCCAGCGCCATGAGATCGCGGAGCGTCAAAACATACCCGTGGAGTTTCTCGAACAAATCTTGCTCGCGTTGAAACGCGCCGGCCTGCTGGCCAGCCGCCGTGGTATCCGAGGCGGGTATTCTCTCATCAAGTCTCCCGAAGAGATCACGCTCGGCCAAGTCATCCGCATTTTGGACGGCCCGTTGGCCCCGATCAGCTGTGTCAGCAAGACCGCCTACCAAAAATGTTCGGATTGTCCCTATGCCACCAAGGCCTCCTGTCCCCTGCAAGAAGCCATGGGAGAAGTGCGTGATGCCATTGCCAACATTCTTGACCATTACACCTTGAGCCGTTTCGCCCTTTCTAAGCAAACGGAAGGATCCTATGCCCATCATGACCGGTCATAAAATCGCGACCCTACGCCTGGCATTCGGCGCCTTGCTCTCCGTCCTCGCGCTATGGTCTGCTCCCCTCCAGGCCGCTGAAACGCGTGAGCTCATCCTCGCGGCCTACAGCGTCCCGAAGGAAGCCTACGAACGGCACATCATTCCCGCCTTCCAGCGACATTGGAAACAAAAGACCGGCCAAGACGTGCGGATACGCAGTTCCTATGGCGCCTCCGGCGCCCAGGCCCGGGCAATCATCGGGGGCTTCGACGCAGATGTCGCCGTGTTGTCGCTTGAGGGCGATGTCGATCAAATCGCCAAGGCCGGTTTGATTGCCCATGATTGGAGAAAGACGCCTCACGGCGGCATGATCTCCGCATCGGTCGTGGCACTCGGCGTCCGTAAGGGTAATCCGAAAGGGATCAAGGGTTGGGAAGATATCGCGCGCCCCGGGGTAGAGGTGCTCTATCCAAACCCCAAAACCTCCGGCGGCGCGATGTGGGATGTCATCGCGATCTATGGAGCCGGGTTGAAGCTGGCCGAGCAACGCGCGGCAGGTAAACCAGTCGCACCAGACGCCGCCGACGCGCAGGCGGTGGACTTGCTCACCCGCATTCAACGCAATGTGAAGGTCATGGACAAGAGCGGGCGAGAATCAGTGACCACGTTCGAGCGTGGCGTCGGCGATGTGATCGTCACCTATGAGAACGAATTGCTCCCCCGTGTGAAGAGTCAGCGTCCGTACGAAATCATCGTGCCGGCCGAAACCGTGTGGATCGAGAACCCCGCCGCGGTCGTCGACAAATATGCCGATCGTCACAAGGTCAGAGACGTCGCCGACGCCTTCGTCGCCTTCCTTCACGGGCCGGAAGCGCAAGCGGCCTTTCTCGAATTGGGCTTTCGTCCACTTGACCATAATGCCAGCGCCTCGGCATCGCTCCCTCAACCGGCACAGCTCTTTACCATCGCGGACCTCGGCGGCTGGGATAAAGTGAGCAATCGATTATTCGGCGCGCAGGGCCTCTGGACCAAGGTCGTCGAAGACTTGGCCAAGAAATAATACACGGAGTGTTCGCGTGACCTCTCACATGTTACTGAGTCTGGCGCTCCGATCGACTGCGGTGGGATATGTGCTGGTGCTGATTTTTCTTCCGCTCGCAGCCTTAGCTCAGCAATCGATTGCGGCTGGACTAGACCGATTCATTCAAGACCTCGCGGCGCCGCAAGCCGCGGCAGCCCTCTGGCTCACGGTAGAAACCGCTGCTATCGCCACCGCTATCAATGCCGTGTTCGGGACGCTCTCGGCCCTGGTGCTCGTGCGGTATGAATTCCCGGGGCGCTGGCTGTTGAACGCGCTGGTCGATCTGCCTTTTGCCATTCCCACCCTCGTGGCGGGATTGATGATCGCGGCCATCTATGGTCCGACCAGCCTGCTGGGCACGTGGCTCCAACAGGGCGGCATGGCAGTGCTGTATAACCAACCCGGCATCATCCTCGCCATGCTGTTCGTCACCATGCCCTTTACGATCCGCTCCCTACAGCCGGTGTTAATGGGATTGGACCGTGATCAGGAAGAAGCTGCTTTCACCTTGGGCGCCAGCCCCTGGATGACCTTTTGGAAGGTGACGGTGCCGTCGGTCCTGCCGGGCCTCCTGACCGGGATATTCCTCACCTTCGTGCGGGCGCTCGGCGAGTTCGGCTCGATCGTGATCGTAGCGGGCAATATCCCGATGAAGACACAGGTCGCCTCGGTGTATGTCTATGGCGAGATCGAAAGCTACAACCCGCAAGCCGCCACGTCGGTCTCAGTGTTCATTTTGTTGATGTCCTTTGTCGTCCTCCTGCTGCTGGAGCGATTGACCCGCCGACCGGGAGAGCGATTGCCTCGGTGGTTTCAGTGGGCGCGCGCCCAAGACGGACGTGAAGATGGTTCGGCCGTATCGACAGTCGCAATCTGAAAGTGTGAATCTGGCAGTGAAACATGGCATGACTGTAATCGGAGCGTCGACATGCGTCGGGTGCTGATCGGGATCGTTTGGCTTTATTTTCTGGTCCTGCTGGTCGGGCCGATTCTGTACCTGGCCAACCAGAGTTTCAGCCAAGGCATCGAAGCATTTTGGACGGAGATCTCACGGCCGGAATCGCTGCACGGGTTTACCCTCACGGCTGAAATTACGGTCATCGTGTTGGTGCTGAATCTTTTCTTCGGCACCATGACCGCACTAGTGCTGGCACGCCAACAATTTTGGGGCCGCAGCCTGGTCAGTGGGGTGATCGATCTGCCCTTTGCCGTCTCGCCGGTCATCGCGGGCTTCATGTTGATTCTGCTGTTCGGACCGGACACATTACTGGGCACGTTCTTCGGCCAGGCACAGATCAAGGTGCTGTTTGCGTTGCCGGCGATGATCCTTGCCACCCTCTTCGTGACGTTTCCTTTTATGGTGCGCGAACTCACGCCGCTGTTACAAACGCTGGGCACAGAAGAGGAGGAAGCGGCGAGAACGTTGGGAGCCGGCGAATGGCAAGTCTTTCTGAAGGTCACACTGCCGGCGCTTCGCTGGGGGTTAGTCTATGGCGCGACCCTCACCGTGGCGCGGGCGATCGGCGAGTTCGGCGCCGTGCTGGTCGTCTCCGGCAATATCTTATTACTCACACAGACCGCCACCTTGCACATCTATCAAAGCTACGTCGACTTCAATTATGTGGCGGCGAATGCCGTCGCGCTAACACTGCTGGCGGTCTCATTCGCGATCTTGACGGTGCTGGAGATCGCCAAGGCCAGGGCAGAAACGACCGTGGCAGAGGCGGGAGCGCAGTAACCCAGTGAAAATCGAAGTGCGTGGGCTCACCAAAAAGTTCGGGTCCGGAACGGCGGTCGGCAACGTCTCGTTCGTGGTGCACGAAGGAGAACTGCTTGGCTTACTCGGGCCGAGCGGCAGCGGAAAAACCACGGTCCTGCGCTTGATCGCCGGACTGGAAGTCCCGACCGCCGGAGATATTTTCATCGACGGCACACGGGTCAACGACTTGACCGTGCAGGAGCGCAATATTGGATTCGTTTTCCAGCATTACGCGCTCTTCAAACATCTGACGGTGTTCGACAACATTGCGTTTGGGCTGAAGATCAAAAAATGGAGCCGGCCGGACAGCGAACAGCGCGTCCAGGAACTGCTCACGCTCATGAGTCTGGAAGGATTGGGCGGCCGCTATCCACATCAACTGTCCGGTGGACAACGCCAGCGCGTCGCCATTGCCCGCGCACTGGCGCCCCGGCCCGCGGTATTGTTGATGGATGAGCCCTTCGGTGCCGTCGATGCGAAGGTACGGCAGGAACTCCGCGAATGGCTGATCCGCTTGCATACGGACTTGAATGTCACCAGCCTGTTCGTCACCCACGATCAGGAGGAAGCGATGGAAGTTTCCGGCCGCATCATCGTGTTCTCCAAAGGCAAGCTGGAACAGGCTGGGTCCCCCGCGGACGTCTATGAAGAACCGGCCACTGAATTCGTGGCCCGGTTCATCGGTTCGATGAATATCGTGGAAGGGGTCGTGCGGCACGAACAAGTCCAGGTCGGCTCGCTCGAGTTTCCGGCACCCGGCTTTCACGACGGCCGGAAACTGCAGGTAGGATTTCGCCCCTATTACCTCAAGGTGGCGGAAGATCCGGCCCGCTACCGCCAACAGGCCAAACTGCGTCATATCTATTTTCTTGGCGTCGCCTACCGGCTGGAGATTGAAACTCCCGATGGCCTGATCTTACGATCTCGCATGAACAAGGAAGAGTTTCGTCGGTGCCGCTTTACCGTGGGCCAAGCCGTCTCCTTCGCCGTGACCCACTTCCGCATCCTGCCGCAAGAAGGCATGGCCACGCTGGATGGGACAGAAAACAGAAGTCCGCTGACTGGGCCGTTGACGCCCTAACGGGCAAGACCGGTTCTCATTCTGAACTGCTCACCGATCAAAGGGCGGTGTCGGTGGCGAAGAAAGCAGCGACCGCATAGTTTATCCAAGGGAACCGGGTAGCATCCCTGCAGCCATCCAACTCTGGATGCCGTGAATCACACGGCAACGAAGCACTGCGGCGGGCCTTCTGCCCAGATGATCCAATCGCACACTCTCCTCAGGTGAACGACCACCCAGGCTCTGGGCCCTGGCATTCCCACGCATCTGGCTTGCTGGCCTGCGGAGCTGCTGAGCGCAACTGAACCAGGATCCTTCTAACCGCGATGCCTTCTTTCACTGGTTTGTCCCACCACTGATTGATTAAGCTTAGCGCCAGTCGACCGCACCGAACCCGCTCTTTCCAAGCAATACATACATGAGGCTGGCGGTCCCGACCGTCTGATTTCGATATTCGATGTTGGGATAACTCGCGTCACGATGTGAGACCGCGTATCGAAGCGCCACTCCATGCCGGTCGAAGAGCCTGACCGTGAAAGAGGCGTCCGCGCGCATGATGTTTTCCCTCCCTTGTGGCTCCGGAGAGAGTATCCCGGTGACATAGTACTCGCGCCCGGTGACATCGAACATCGCTCGATCGCCAAGAATGAGCCGGAGTGCGAGCAGCGCCTGCGGGCTGGCGCCATAGTGATAGTCTCGGTCGCCCGTTCGCTGGATGCTGCCTGCTGCGCCGTAGCCGACGCCACCGAGGGCCGTGCCCTGGAGCGCCACATCCTGCGACAGCCAGGTCTGCCAGGTGGTCCCGAGGGACAGCGCGGTGGTCGAAACACGAAAGACTTGGGGTGAAATGTAGTCGTAGCTTCCGTATAGTCCCCAGATTCCGCGCGTGGAATCATTCGGCGCATAGGTCGAGCCGATCAGAAGCCCGCGGGTATCGATGCTCTCCAGGGTGTTCGCCGTGACGGCGGTGAGATGGAAATCAAAGTAGTCGAAGGGCCGCGCATACGTATAGCCGGGCTTTCCCGGAAGCCCATACGTTAACGTGAAATCCCCGATCGCGCCACGTTCTTTGACGGTCGAGGACACGTTGTTGCTGCTCGCGGTCAGCGTCCCACCCACTTGGAGACGCATAAACGTGGCCGGCTTGTGGCTGGGATACACTTCGTCAAACCGATTGCCGAACACGAGGCGGTTGAATGCGGTGGGCGGCGAGATGATCCCCGCGGCGAGTTCCCGCAAGAAACCTGGCTTGCTCTCGTCATCGCTCTCCAATAACAGGTTGGCCATTCTGAACAGCGGCTCACCCAGGAACGTCCCGCCGAAGGTAGTCGTGATCTGGTCATTGATGGAAGGCGGCGTTTTCTCTCCTCCAAGTTCCCAAAGCAGACTGCCGGCCTCCGTATAGAGCCATGATTCCCAGAAATTGAGGCCTGCCGATCGAGCCAGCCCATAGTAAACCGTTCCACCGTAGGGATGCAGGAACTGATTCACGGAAAACTGGTCATTGTCGAGGACCCACTTCGAATCGGTCACATGGGTCCGGAATGTATTAGCGGTCGTGCGATAGTCATCCTTCGGCTCGGTGAAGTGCCGGTCATACTGATTCAGGAGCAACAGATAAACGGGGATCTCAAGCGCCGGGATCAGATAGCTCCGGCCAGGCCGCATTTCCCAGGCCAATGAAAATTGAGATCCTTCGGATGTCGATGAGGAGGCTGTCGGACCTTGCCGCGATTCAGACGCCGGTTCTTGGAATGTTCCGGGGACTTCGGGTCCCTGCATCGCCGCAGAATCTTTCTCGACGCTGTCAGAAACGGAGCCATCCGCGACATTGACGCCGGACAGGAAACAAGCTCCACCGATGATTGCGACGAGCCATCCCGCTCGAAACCATCCGATATAACAGTACGACATGGTCTTCCTGCTCTCATCATGCCTGCGTGCGGCCCACGCACATGCGCGCGGCGCCCTGGACCCGCAGTACGTAAAAATTGAGGTCGCGATAGAGTCTGTCTACCAGTACGGGAGGAGCGATTCTAATGCAAGAGGGCAGTTCGTTCTTGGGCAGGTGATCGCCAAGGACAATGTCGGGCAGATGGTGGCGGCGCCTCCGAACGAACCGCTTGACCATTGGCTGAATGCAAGAGTTCGAGGGTCCCGGAAGTTCACCGCAAAGCGGAACAGGAGAGGATCTACTTCAGCCCCGTCTAGCAGAAGAAGCGTGTCAGGATTCATCGTTAGGGAAGCGTGTAGTAGGTGAGGCTGCGCTCACGGATGTGAAACTGCTTGAGTGTCTCGCGGCCGTCTCGTACGTCCCACCACTGGAGCGCCTCCAGGATCCAGTTCCCCATGGCATCATATTCATACCGATAGCCTTTTCGGTCGGTGGCTCTTCCCTCGGCATTGAAGATGCGCTCTTCGTTCTGGTTGCCGTGCTCATCGTAATGAAACTCCGAGCGGCCTTGCACCAATCCCGCGAGATCGAACACGACCTTTTCACGAATTCGTCCCTGGTCGTCATACCGCATGACCACCTCATACCCCATATCGAATCGATCGGACCTGATCACCTGGCGCCCGCCGGCATCGTATTGATAGTTGCGTTCGAACCGCTCACGCATGAGACGCCCCGCGCCGTCGAAGGTATAGAGGTTTCGATTGATGACCTGCTGCGCATTGTAGTGAAGGCCTCGTATCAGCCGGTGCGCCCGGTCATAATCGTAGAGCGACGCGTTCTCAAACGTACCATCGCCCCACGTCGCGACCTCGGCCGATCGATGGCCATAATCATCATAGGCGAAGCGCGTTTCTTTCACGAGTTCGCCGCGCGCGTCTCGCACCGTTTCAGTCATCCGCCTGCCCGCCTGGTCGTAGCTATATAAAAATCGTAACGGCCACAGGCCCTGAGAGGTTTCCACGCCGCCCTGAATGCGCTCGGTCAGGCGTCCCTGTAAATCGAATCGATCCGTCTGCACCAGCAAACTTTCCCTGGTTTCAACCGACCGAACAGGCCCTGCCAAGCCCTCCTCTTCTCGCTCTGATCGTTCGACAGGAAGCCCCGAGGTAGCCGGAAGCGCACAGAGCAGGATGCCGAGCAGGATCAGAGTGAGGTGACGTGGCGGGAAGGGAAGCGCCCGTCTGAGCCAAGACATGCCGTTGAACCGCTGAGGTGAGTGGATCGGAAAGGATCGTATGAACAGAGGCGTCGGCCTCCTAATCGACGGACGCCAGCGACCCGAGAATATGGTATCCCCCATCAACGTAGATCACCTCTCCGGTGATACCACGGCCCAGTGGGCTCACCAGGAACATCGCCGTGTCACCCACCTCGCCCTGCTCCGTCGCCCGCCGGAGTGGAGCGAACGCGCGGTGGTGGTCGACCATTTTGCTGATCCCGGACACACCGCGTGCCGCCAAGGTCTTGATCGGCCCGGCAGACACAGCATTCACCCGAATATTCTTCGGCCCCAGATCGTGGGCCAGATAACGCACCGTCGCCTCAAGCGCCGCCTTGGCCACACCCATCACATTGTAGTGCGGGACGACCCGTTCGCTGCCAAGATAGGTCAGCGTGACGACGGACCCACCCTCCGTCATCAGCGGCACAGCTGCTCGGGTGACAGCCACGAGGGAATAGGCGCTGACATCAAGGGCCGTCGCAAAACCCTGACGGGTGGTATTCACAAACTCTCCCGTGAGTTCTTCTCGCGGAGCAAAGGCCAGGGAATGCACGAGAAAATCCAGGCGTCCCAACTTCTGTCCAACTTGCTTCATCATCGCATCAATCTGGCTGTCGTCTCCGACATCGCACACGCAGGACGACGCGCCAGGCAGGGTCTGGACTAATTCTTCGACATTTTCGCGCAACCGCTCGCTCTGATAGCTGAACAGCATCTGCGCGCCTTCACGCGCCGCAGACTGCGCGATCGCCCAGGCGATGCTATGCTTGTTGGCCACACCGATAATCAGCCCCTTCTTCCCTTCTAACAACATACCGGCTCCTACTCCTTCAATGAGATGACGCCCTGTGGGGCGCTGAACATACCATGATTCGATCTGGGAGTGAATCGTCTTCAGCCACGAGTTTCTCAGCAAAACATTCTTAGCAATCGCCGCTGATCACTGTGGGAGGCGACTAAGAACCCCCTCCACGCGCGCGTCTAACGAGGGCTTTCTCAAGCCGCGCATTGCGCGCGCAAGAAAGGGATGGCCGTCGCTCTCACAATTTCTTTCTGACCTCTTTCCACTCCTTCGCGGCCTTAGCCTTTCGTGGCAACTCGCCCTTAGGGAGTTCCGGCACCACGACCACCTCCATCCTGTGATGGAGCAACGTCTCCGCGAACGACCGGGTGCGCCCGATACCGGTTTTCATGGTCGTCCAGCCACCTTGTTTGACGGCCTCGATTGCTGCGTTCAAATCTCCGGAAGCCGACGTCATCACAAAGCCCGCAGGAAACTTATGGGTCTCCAGCCAGCGGCGTACCCCTGCAACCGACGCAGCCCCTGCGGACGACTGCTCGCCGGTCGGCACATAGACCACGTTATAGTAATACTGCGTGAGACGCGACAGTTCCTCGGCCGCATCGGGAACCGGTTGTGCCGGTGGCTCCGTCAGGGGTCCGGTCGAGGCGAGAGAACCAGCAGCCGTTGCCGAGAGGTTGGGCTGCATGATCGCCGCCAGTTCGACCAATAGGATTGGCCGTCGGCGTTCCCACACACACAAGGTCGCCTGGGTCGTTTCCGCCGAGACCGGAGCCGTGCCATCGATTGAAACAGTGATGACGTAGGTACCCCGCATCTTCGGCATATAGTCAAAGATGGCCCGCCCGCCTTCATTGGTCTTGCCGGTCGCGACTGGCTTACCGTCGATGGATAGCCGTAACGAAACACCGGCCCATGCCGCACCTCCGGCTGGCGTCTTGCCTGAAAGTTGGGCTTCGATTCGGGCGGTCTGATTCGGCAAGGCCATCACATCCTTAACCGTAAGAATGCCCGAGGCCTGGCCGGCCGCTTCACCGGGCACACTCATCACCCAGCAGAGCAGAAACCCAATCAGAACGCTGTGCAACCCAAGACGGAGCGATTCTGACATAGTAGCTGTCCGGCTCCCTTGTGAAGCGAGTGGGACTTGGTTAGAGAAGGAGACCGCGGTCCCGGCTGACGGTGAGATAGGTATCAACCATACAATACACGACCAGCCCGACCAAGGGCACGGAGGCCACGGAGAATGCAAACAGCCAGAGGACAATCAGCACTATTCCCGCGAGGAGTAAGGGGCCTCCGCGCTTTTCCCCAATATAGAGATGGCCCATGCCCGGCAGGATGGACAGGGCGGCGGCACGGCAGGCGTGTGAGGTTTTCTCAAGCGGGTCCATAATGGTCAGGGCGGTTCATAGCTGGCTCTCAGACCCCATGATTAGGCCTTGAGCACCGCCAACACTTCGTCGACATGGCCTGGCACCTTCACCTTCCGGAACAAGCCCTTCAGTCGTCCAGTAGCATCGATCACAAAGGTGCTCCGCTCAATACCCCAGTACTTCCGGCCGTACATGCTTTTCTCTTTGTAGACCCCGTATACCTTGGACGTGACTGCCTCCTCATCGCTCAGGAGTGCAAAGGGCAGCCCATACTTCGCGATAAACTTCTGGTGCGACCCTTTCCCATCCATGCTGACCCCGAGCACCACTGCCCCTGTTTTTTTGATCGGCGCGAGGGAGTCCCGGAAGTCGCACGCCTCTTTCGTACAGCCCGAGGTATCATCCTTGGGATAAAAATACAGCACGACCTGCTTGCCTTTGAGGCTCTTCAGCGACACCATGCTGCCGTCTTGATCCGGCAAAGAAAAGTCCGGCGCCTTCATGCCCACCTCTAACTCACTCGCCATGTGCCCCTCTCCCTCTGAAAAGGCATTGGATCATCCGCCTAGCGCGGCCCACTGCCGATATCCGGCTTTCTCGTACCGTACGGATGTTCCTTAGGCGGTCCCTTTTGTACTGCCGGGCTTCCGAACGGCCGCAATGCCGGAGAGTCCCAGATCACCTTATCGCCCGGCGCCAAATTCGCTGCCTCAATAAAGTGCTGACGGGCCGAGTCGGTCTCACCCAACGCATTCAAGGTCAGCGCATAATTGTAGTGCGCCTGGCCTGAATCCGGAACCGCTTTGATCGCCTGCGCGAAATAGTTCTTGGCCTCCGCGAGTTGGCCGCCCTGAAACGCCTGCGTGCCTTGGGTATTGAGTGCGATGGCCTGAGCGTTGGCTCCAGAGGTGAGTTCCAATGGAACAAGCGGTTTCGGTTTG
>CAZBNV010000074.1:0-22898 GCA_964493335.1 uncultured Nitrospira sp. | reverse complement strand
TCGAAAGTCTCGACCATTTTTGGAATAGACCGGGATCGAGCTGCAATCGCTGTGAAGATCAATGCACGTGCGGTCACAATGACCCGTGGCAATCGATACGCGGCCAGAACAGCACGGAAGCCTTCGATGGTCTTGATGGAGGGAAGAGTCCTACAGATGCCAGCACGGTCCGATTTTCGCTATACCCGATTCTTGAAGAGGTTCTGGCACCAGTGCACGGCGGCAACGACCTCGTCAGGCCGCTGAAAGTCGATGTTCTTAAGGAAAATTATGGCAACGAAGTCATCATTCATATCCGTCTGCTCCACAAAGCCGGCATTGCGGAGGGTTGGACGCATTTTTGACACCGCGGGACCCAGAAAGTACTTGGCCTGTTTCGCCACCTCATCGGTTCCCAAATCCTCCGGCGTCCCGTCACACATCAGACTCTTCACATCGTCCATATCAATTCCGTGTTGACATAG
Organism: uncultured Nitrospira sp.; assembly: GCA_964493335.1. Lineage (GTDB taxonomy): Bacteria > Nitrospirota > Nitrospiria > Nitrospirales > Nitrospiraceae > Nitrospira_A. Next base: position 22,434 of record CAZBNV010000074.1, on the reverse strand, counting down.
GAGCTGCCCATCCGATCTAACCTCCAGCAACCAGTCGCCATCCCCTAGATCAAGCGCGAGGGCGCCTCCAGGCTCCAACTCATAAAATTCTGGGACCGTTGCCAGCAGGTGCGATCGAGCCTGATTCCATGATGGGGAGGCAACGATAGTCATGCGCGTGACCGCCGAGGTTGAGGAGTCGGATCTTCTGCGGCCAGGCGAGCGCGAAGCCGTTCAAGTCTGGTGGTGTTCTCGGCCAATTTGGGAAGTTCGTACTTTCGGTCCATGCGCACAACTTGCTCCAGTAACTCAACCGCCATCTGCAACTGACCGAGATCCTCGTAACATTGGGCCAGCACGTAACGAGCTCCGCCTGTACGCAACTCATCACGACTCCGCTCCGCTATCGATTGACTGGTATGGCAGCAGGCGATAGCGTCTTCATATCGCTTCTGGATGGCGAAAGTTCGGCCCATCATTCGCCAAGCATCGGCGACACCGCCTTGATTGTTCAACCGGCGCATGAGCACCAGCGACTGTTCATAGTATCGAAGGGCATCCTCGAACTGACCGGTCTCGCGCGCCACAAGGCCGAGATCTGAAAACAATACGGCTTTTCCGAGTTCATCATGCACGCGCGTCATGATGTCGAGTGCCTCGAGATAGTAGGCTCTGGCACGATCCCATTCCCCGGCATCGGCGCGCAAATTACCCAGATTGGCCAAAGTCGTACCAATACCCTTTTCATCACCCAAGACCTTCTGCAACTCCAGCACTTCTTGATAATAGCTCTGTGCCGACTCGCGACGACCGCTGACCGCACAAATGTTTCCGAGATTGCCCAATGTCGTGCTTAGCGCTCGATGATCGCCCGTCAAGCGATCACATTCCAGCGCTTTCGCGTAACAGGTGTAGGCATCGGTGTAATGCCCTCGCGCAAAATGCTCGTTGCCTTGGCGGTTGAGTTCCTCTGAGAGTCCGTTTCGAAGCGCCATCATTCCCTATGCCTGCAGGGCTCGCTCCACTGCTTGTTTAGCTCCGCCTACGATGCTAGCGCCATCCCCGACAAGAATCGAGTCGAAGTTGTATTTCAGCAGGCGCTGCAGTCCCTCTTTTGCCTTCCCCGCATCACTATATTTCTCCGGTGCCAACAGTCTCAAGGCCCCCGACGGTTTCCCAATGAGCGCATCCCCGACGATAAGCACACCTTTTCCCTGCTGAATATATAAGGCTGATTCACCTGGAGATTTTTGATGGTTGAGTTGAATAACCCAAATACCACCAGGCAAGAGTTCGCCATCCTTGAATGTCCTGGTCGGCTTTAGATCTATGTGCGGCGCATCGAGATCAGGCACTTGCATCTGACAACGAAACTCAGCCTGATACGTTGCCGCCTCCCGAGCATGGTCTCGATTGGTGACGATAATGTAGTCGAGGCCTCCCTGGCGTCGAATCAATGTGCTGGCCTCGGCCGTCATGGGCGGAGGGTCAATAAGAATCTTATGCTCACCGACATTGAGAAACAGTCCGTTAAAATCGATCTGTTTCTCGTCGGAGAACCAAGACCATTGCCAAATACCAGAAAGAAGCTGTTGCAAGTCGTCGCCCGTCCTATCGGAATTACAACGCTGTAATTGCATCCTGCAGGGTCTTCGTGACTTTCGTGCGGATGCTGGCTTCGCTAGGAAGATCGATAATATCGTCTTCTGACACAGTGATGAATTTGCGATTCGGGCCTTTTGTCAAGGAGATGAGAAACATACTGTTCGTCGGCTTCGTCGGAATCACAACCTCAACAGCTCCATTAATTCCACGCACCACTTCGAGAAACTTCTGTTTGCCTTCTTCCCACTCGTCCATCGATCCCCTCTTCCCTCTTACATGGCTCCTGCATCCGAGGCCGGCACGGACGCTAATAGTTTTTCTACTTCTTGCATAATCACCTCGTCCCCGGCCAACTCCATATTACCCACGCGTTGCCACCTGATTACCCCTTGCTGATCAATCACATACACGTTTGGGATGAACTTCCCCCCGCCATAGAGTTTGTCGGTGGACTTGTTCGGGTCAAGCAAGTATGGATAGGTGACTTTTACCGGAAATGCGCTCAAAAACTCACCCACGTCCCGTTTGGTATTCCCGGATGAATTAATGCCTACGACGGCGACATTCTTGCCGGTCATAGCTTGATGAACTTTTTGTAAATTCGTCCCTTGCATCATACAGGGGTCGCAGATATGGAACAGTCCCAGCACGACCACCTTGCCCTTTAAATTCTCAAGCGCGACGGCATCGCCCGTCACGGAAGTCAGAGCAAAGGCCGGTGCCTTTTCACCCACCTTAAAGAATCCAGCGGCCCAGATCACGTGGGTCGCCCAGAAGGGTGCGAGTGCGATTGCTACAGCTATCACAATGCGCTTCATTAGAACCTCCTTCCTGAAGCCGAACTGTCGAGTAAGGAATCAGCCTCACTTAATTCGGTCCTCAGCAGTCAACAGCGAACCTTGCTTGAGACACGAGGCATCCTAGCACGCGATTTTTTTCGAGAGCAACCACTTAGGAAGGGGAGAAATTAGACGTTGACGATGAAGGAGCCTTTCATGGAGGAAGAACTGCGCTCAATTAGCGCTCTGGAGCCACCGGACCACAGCTTGGCGCATACGAACGGAAGGGACACACTTACTCGCAAACGAATGCAAGGGCTTGAGACAGACAAACAGCCCTCGAAGCCTCCTCTGGAACCGAAACCAGGGCAATGGTCTGGTAATCGTGTCCGACTCAGCCCGACACAGCGCCACACCAAGCTTCCACCGTTCCCACCAGGAATCTTTTAGAGTCATGTACAGAGCCTCCGCGCAATCTTCATCGATGCCCTGACCAGAACTCTTCAGCAGCTGTTTCGGCATAAGACGGACAAGCGTGGGAATGTCTGCGTCGGCCCCTATCTCGTGAAGAACGGCACGCGGCAGGACAATGTCAAACAAGCTCTTCGCCATACCCAGGCCCAGCAGCACCATCCGCCGGCAGCCCCATTCATCTGCCTGAAACAATATCCGGCTCCAATCCAATGTCGGTCGTCGGCGCACTAGTTCGGCCACATCACAGGTCCACTTCAACTGTTCCCATGCGTGTTTCGATCCGTGCACACAGAGCAGAATCAACAAGTCCTCTGGACAGAGGCCCATGACCATTTTTGTCGGCAAATGAACCGGCTTTAGTCTGTCCCAGAATACGCCTCGATCCAGTCGAAAGCCAAAATGGCGTCGGGCCATGATCCACTGAAGATCCACGGCAACAATGCCGTTCTTCTTCTGGAAGAAGTGATACGGCTCATCAGACTCCTTCCCGTCCCCCATATCCTGACTGGTGAGTTGATATCCCTGTGACCAGAGGACCTGTCTGGCCTGAGGAATCGACGCTTGATCAACGATCAGATCCAAGTCCGCGCATTCACGCAGGCTGAGATCGCCATAGGCGGTTTGGGCCAGCGTCACACCTTTAAAGGGGATAGCGCGAACGCCCTTCGCAGCCAAAGCGTCGAGTACAGCGACAAGCTCTTTGGCGAGCAACGTATTCAAGAGGGCATTGGCCTGGATGCGCCGGCGAAACACGTCATGGATGGCGGAAGGCACTGCCGTTGGGCAGATTGCGGACAGTGTTCGATATACGAGAGGCGTCACTCCGTGGACTCTCGATAGCCTCCACACCAGGTCCCAATCAAGCGCCCCACTGACCAAATCCTCTATTTCCACTCGAATAAAGTCGTTGATCGTCAGTCGTGCGCAGAGTACAAGCAAGCGGCCTTCCGCATGCATCTGAGATACCCCTGGGGAGGATGTTTGCCGACGGAAAAAGAGCCTGTTCGGATGAGCGTGCTTCGATCGTGCAGCCGTAGGCTTCAGGTTTTTTCTCATCTCAGTGCTCTCGTCTCTCTTGTGCTTTTTCCAAGAGAGGCGTCACCAGCCTAGGCAAGTCCATGACATCGCGGCCAAAGTGAAGCCGGTAGCAGTCCGTCTGCTCGACCAATCGCACAAGCGCTTGAAATTCACGACGGGCAACTTCTGCGTCGTAGACAAGCAGCGAATGCGGGAGAATCAGTTCCAGCGCCAGCCTCTTCGAGAGGGGTTCTAAGCAACTATGTGGAGTATCAACAACCTGCGGAAACAGAATTACGGCAGGTTCGCAGGCCGTCCCTAACGGGCCTGGATAAACCTTTTCGGCGTAGAAGTACCGCTTAGGAACACCGGAGTGCAGAATGGATGGCGGCGCATCACGCAACTCCGGAAAGAATGCCACCGTCTGATCGGTCACGTTGATCTTGAGAGGATAGGGTAGAATCTCCACACGCGTATTGTTCAGGCGGAAAAATGGATGGTCGTCTGAAAGATAGCGGTATCCCGATCGAAGCAGTGACAAGAATGAAGTGGTTTTCCCTCGCCCACTGAACCCAGGGATTAGAATGCCTCGCCCATTTTTTTCCAATGCCGTGGCATGAAAGGTATAGAGTCCACGCCGTTTCAAGAGTTCGGTCATAGCGAAATGGACAAAACTCACACGGATATCGGAGTCCATTTCGTCCGGCCGCACCAAGTACCCATGGACCGACTGCAACGCTCCATCGATGACGACTAGTCCTTCTTCGTGAAAGTCGGCAATCAATAGTCCACGATCCAAATAGATGTCGCAGAGCCAGCTCATCTGACGGTCGGGGCCAACTGCCAGGCCCGAGCCCTCGTACAACCGTGTGGCAGAAGCAGAGATCTCTATGGGAACGTTTGCGCGCCGGTCCACTGCATCGAATTGCATGAGCATCGGACAGCCATCGAAGACGCTGCACTCAAAAGGGCCAAGTAACGTTGCGACCGACATGGCCAACGCGGTTGAGTTGGTGACGAATTTTATCTCCATGCCGTGTACGGAAAGCAGAAGCTCATTCGCTGCAATCGTCATCGACATCGCAATCTCTCCTATTCTGACCTATACCCACTACTGGATGGTATCGGCTCAAGGGCGGGCTGGCCGGCGTTCGATTCCAGCCAGCCCCCGACTCTCACTGGAGCGTTACAACAATGCTGCTAGGATACCCTCACTACGCGGGAAAGCTGGATCGCCGTCACATCGCGCAGTAACTCATGCTTGACGAGTTTCGGTTTCACGTATTGGCTCTTGTTCTGATGATCCATGCGACACACCTCCTGTTATGATTGCATCGACAACGGCTGTGCCATTTAGAATCTAACTACTTCCCAGGCAGCCTCCTCAGCAATGCATTACTGATTACGCACGATGCGAGAAAGCTGTTGTGCCGTTACGTCGCGCAGTAACTCGTGCTTCACAAGTTCTGGCTTTACATAGGCCTCTCTCTTCTGTTGATTCATCTTGCCTCACCTCCTTTCAGTATAAATGAGCCCTTCCTGACCAAGCTCACCGACCAGATCAAGCAGATCGTCTTGGGCTTGCTGCGCTGTCACATCGAATTTTTCGCAGATAGTAGAGACAACCTGAGCGAGCGACCGATCTCCCGTGGACAGATCCCACACAATTGACCCGACGATGTTCAGCGTGTAATAGCGGCCGGTACTGAGGTTCAGGAGTACGCTTTCTCCATCCAACACCGTGCTATGAACATCTTCCTTCTGTTTTAGAAACAGATGAGATAGATCAACCGTCCTGTCATTTAATACATGCGCTGTGGCAGGCATAGGTACCTCCTGATGAGACCCTTGATAAAATCCCGACTCATTCCACGAGACATCTTCCACCCGCTGTAAGACGATTCGTGACAATTCGACCTGCCGAGCGATAGATACGATCGTCCCCGGGTTGAGGCGAAGATACATCCTCACGCCTACCTTCTCTATTCCCAGTGAGGTTGGGTGGTATCTCCCTTTCGGGGGATCAGGGTCTTCAATTCGGTCAAGATCAAAGAGGATGGATGGGAGAAAACAATTTCCCCCAGAGATGCAGGGGATAAGGCCGATTTCAACGGAAACGTTTCTGAGCGGGACGATTGGAGTCGGAGAACAACAGCAGCGGGCACAGACGGAGAGAGAAAGGTTTACTGGTAATTCGATGGTGGATAGTTAGACGGGACGGGCGTTGGGGGGAACCTGACCGTCACGGTGAATGCACGCCACTGCGGAGTGGGCTCAAAAAACTCCCGCCCATCCAACATCAGCCACGCATGCCCTTCAAGAGTCTGGTTGTGCTTCATCACACCACAGTGGAATTGGACGCAAAAGCCGGCTCGGCGGGCAAACCAATAGAGGGTCAGCGCACGAGGGAAACAATTGCCTTTGGGATTATACGGAACCAGCGCGAGCCAACGATCGACGTAATACGCTATATCTTCCATGACATTTTGATCGTGAGCCCCTGCTCCAGGCTTGCAGGTCAACCAGTTCAGCAGTCGCGGAAGACTGACCAGCCGCAGCGCTAATCGAATCACAACCACCACCAGTCCCGTGCCGGCGATTAAACAATATTTCTTTACAACGCACATTCCAATGAGTGTAACAAGGCAGGAAGAGAAGTCCAGACGATCATGGTTTTCCCTCACGAATGAGGCGGGAGAGGATGACTTAGCGAGAGGATTCGAAAAGTCCTAACTGTAGCTCTTCTGCGCGGGTAAAAGAAATGGGGTAGCGTTCGGTAAAGCATGCATTGCAATACTGCTCTGGGATGCCTGGCGACGCTTTCAACATCCCATCTAAGCTTAGATAGGCCAGACTATCGGCCGTGATGTACTTGCGGATTTCTTCGGTCGTATGACTGGAGGCAATCAATTCCTTTTTGGTCGGCGTATCGATCCCGTAAAAACAGGGCGACACAATCGGTGGAGAACTGATGCGCATGTGCACTTCTTTCGCCCCAGCATGACGCAACATCTTCACAATCTTTCGACTCGTCGTCCCACGAACCAGCGAATCATCCACTACGACGACTCGCTTGCCTTCAAGAACTTCTGGAACAGCATTGAGCTTTACTTTGACACCAAAGTGACGAATCGACTGTTCAGGCTCGATAAACGTACGGCCCACGTAATGATTCCGGATGAGTCCGGTCTCGAAGCGAATCCCCGATCCCTCGGAATAGCCCAACGCCGCCGGTACGCCCGAATCCGGCACCGGGATCACAATGTCCGCCTCCACCATGGATTCTTGCGCCAATTGCCGCCCGAAGGCTTTGCGGATGGAGTAGACGGCGCGCCCTCCAAAAATTCGACTATCGGGCCGGGCGAAATAGACATACTCAAACACGCACATCGCCGGCTTGGTCGGTGCAAACGGCTTGTAACTCGTGACACCCTGGTGATCCAGCACAACCAGCTCGCCTGGCTCGATTTCACGCACATACTCGGCGTCCAATAAGTCAAACGCACAGCTCTCGGAGGCGACGATCCAGGCATCGCGAAAACGTCCCAAACAAAGCGGACGGAACCCATGCGGATCGCGCGCTGCGATCACGCCTTGATCCGTCATGAGGACCACTGAGAACGCGCCGCGAACCTGGGTCAGGGAATCAATCACACGCTCAAGCAACGTATCGGCCCGTGAATGTGCGATGAGATGGATAATGACTTCCGTGTCAGAGGTCGATTGGAAAATGGCGCCATAGGCCTCCAGCTCGCTGCGAAGCATGGTGGCATTGATCAAGTTTCCATTGTGCGCCACGGCCAGATTGCCAAAAGCGAAATTGACATTCAGCGGCTGCACGTTCTTGAGACCGGCTCCGCCTGCCGTAGAATAGCGGTTATGTCCGATCGCCATCGTCCCCGGCAGCCGCGCCAGCGCTTGTTGGGAGAATACATCCGCGACATGGCCCTGGCCTTTTTCAATATGAAACTGCTCGCCGTCATTGGACACGATTCCGGACGCTTCCTGTCCGCGATGTTGGAGCGCGTAGAGGCCGAGATAGGCAAGATTGGCGGCTTCTTTGTGGCCGTATATGCCGAAAACGGCGCATTCGTCGTGGAATTTGTCGGGAGAAATAAGCGCTAAATCTTTGGGCATCACTCTGTACCTAGTCTTGACCTAACGCCCTGGGAATGGCCATCGCCCATTGCTCATACAATGTCGTCAACTCCAGATCGATGGTGCAACCCGCAGCAGACTTATCACCTTCTATCTGCATCACGAATCGATGTCCTCCGACGGTACCGATCTGCGCAGCTGGCACACCGGCATCATTCGCGAGGCTCAGCACTCGTTCGACTTGATTGGGCTCCACAGAAAGCACAACGCGCGATTGGCTTTCTCCAAACAGCAACGCATCGCGCCGAAGACCATTGAGAGGTAAGTGTACCATAGCCCCCAGTCGCTGGTCTGAGCCAGAGATGCAACATTCCGTGAGGGCAACAGCCAATCCGCCGTCGGAACAATCGTGGGCCGACTGCACGAGCCTCTCGCGAATGAGTTGAATCGTACAGGCATGCAACGCCTTTTCAGCCTCAAGATTCAGCAACGGCGGGGAGCCCTGCTCGCGATGGTGCAGCACTTTTAAATATTCGGTACCCCCGAGGTCCTCGCGCGTGTTTCCCAGCAAAATAATAACGTCGCCGCTCTGCTTGAACCATTGAGTGGCCGCGCGGTCGGCTGGCTCGATCAATCCGACCATCCCTATCATCGGTGTGGGATAGATCGACAGGTCGTTCGTCTCATTATACAAACTCACGTTACCGCTCACGATGGGCACGCTCAACGCCTCGCACGCATCTTTCAATCCTTCAATGGCGAGCACGAATTGCCACATGACCTCGGGGCGCTGCGGGTTCCCAAAATTCAAGCAGTCGGTGACTCCAATCGGTTCCGCGCCAGAGCAGGCCAGGTTGCGCGCACATTCCGCAATGGCGATCTTGGCGCCTTCATAGGGATTGAGCAGGCAATAGCGTGCATTGCAATCGATGGACAAGGCGAGAGCCTTGTCCGTTCCTTTGATGCGCAAAACCGCCGCATCTGAACCAGGTCGCACCATTGTATTGGTCCGTACCATGTGGTCGTACTGTTCATAGACCCAGCGTTTGCTGGCGATCGTGGGCGAATCCAACAGCGCCAGCAGCGCTGCATTCGCTTCCTTCACATCCGGTAACGCATCGTAGTTCAACGCCTGCAACATATCCTGATACGCCGGCGGCGCGCTGGGCCGGTCATACCGCGGGCCTTCGTCGGCAAGCGCCTTGGCTGGAATTTCAGCCACCACTTGGCCGTTCTCCTTGAGAACGACCTTGCCTGTGCCGGTGACCCGTCCGATCACCGCCACATCCAAGTCCCATTTCCGGCAAATCCTGATGACCTCGTCTTCACGACCGGCCTTGGCGACCATTAACATGCGCTCTTGCGATTCGGAGAGCATCACCTCGTAGGGCGTCATACCAGGTTCACGGCGCGGCACATGCGCCAGTTCCAATTCCACGCCTGTCCCTTCTCGCGACGCCATTTCACAGGCCGAACTCGTCAACCCTGCGGCCCCCATGTCTTGAATCCCGACCAAGAAATCGCCGGACATCAGTTCCAAACAAGCTTCAAGTAAAAGTTTTTCAGTGAACGGGTCGCCGACCTGCACGGTGGGCCGCTTCTGCGCGGCTTGTTCATCGAACGAATCCGAGGCCATCGTGGCGCCATGAATCCCATCACGCCCCGTCTTCGAACCGAAATAGATCACCGGATTGCCGACTCCCGCCGCCTTGCCCAGAAAAATTTTATCCTTCTTGGCAATCCCCAGACAGAACACATTCACCAAAGGATTGAGTGCATAGATATCGTTGAAGACGATCTCCCCGCCGACCGTCGGCACACCCATGCAATTCCCATAACCCGCGATACCGGACACCACGCCTTTGAGGAGATGACGGGTATTGGCATTGTCCAATTCGCCGAATCGCAGGGAGTTCAACAATGCAATCGGCCGCGCGCCCATCGTGAAGATATCGCGCAAGATTCCGCCAACGCCCGTCGCCGCGCCTTGATAGGGTTCAATGAACGAGGGATGGTTGTGAGACTCCATCTTGAAGACCGCGCAAAGACCATCGCCGATATCCACCGCCCCGGCATTTTCACCCGGTCCCTGCACCACGCGCGGTCCCGTCGTCGGTAACTTCTTGAGGTGAATACGCGAACTCTTATAGGAACAATGTTCGCTCCACATGGCCGAGAACATTCCCAATTCTGTCCAGTTCGGCTCGCGGCCCAGAATCTCAAGAATTTTCTTATATTCCTCGTCGCTCAACTTATGTTGCTCGAGGACCGCTTTGGTAATCACTACGCTGTTCATGGATGACTCATTCCGAATCCCGTGTGACTCTCGACACGTCACACCACCGTTAACTGTGGTGTTTTTAGCGTCTCCAACATCGACAAGAAAATCAGGCGACCATCTTCGTTGCCCAACACCGCTTCTGCACTGCGCTCAGGATGCGGCATCATGCCCAGCACGTTGCCCTCGGCATTCATGATCCCGGCAATGTTGTCCAACGAACCGTTCGGGTTCGACTCCGGCGTCACTTTTCCCTCGTCCGTACAGTAACGAAAAATCACCTGGGCATTGGCTTTGATGCCGCCGAGAGTGACCGGATCGGTGTAATAGTTGCCGTCTGCATGCGCGATGGGAATCTTCAGCACTTGACCGGATTCGCAGCGATTCGTAAAGCGGGTCGCGGCATTCTCTACCTTCACATAGACATCTTTGCAGATAAAATTCAGCGAGGTGTTCCGCAACATCACACCGGGCAACAGACCGGCCTCCAAGAGAATCTGAAAACCATTACAAATGCCAATGACCAGCCCGCCTTTGCCGGCAAATTCCTTCACCGCACCCATGACGGGCGAGAAGCGCGCGATGGCGCCGGTCCGCAGATAGTCCCCGTAAGAAAACCCCCCGGCAGCACAATCCCGTCGAGTCCCGTCGGCAACGTTTCCTTATGCCAGATCATCTCCACATGCTGGCCGAGCACATCCTTGAAGATGTACTGGCAGTCGTGATCACAATTGCTACCGGGAAACACCACCACGCCGATTTTCATTTCACTCACCCTCACCCTGTTGTAGCGAGATGGTAGGAGTTGGTTTTACTGCGCGCGTCCAACGAAGGCCTTCCGAGGCCGCGCGTGGCGCGAGCACAAACCAGGCCCTACCGTCGCGCTATCTCACTGCAACTCGTACCGATAGTCCTCAATCACCGTATTCGCCAGAAGCTTCTCGCACATGGCCTTCACTTGTGAGTCAGCCTTGGTCCTATCCGTTTCGTTCACATCCACTTCCATATACTTGCCCACCCGCATATTCGTTGCATTCTTAAATCCGAGCGAGTCCAGCGCATGCTCGATCGCCTTGCCCTGCGGATCAAGAATCCCCTGCTTCAGCGTCACATGAATCTTGGCTTTCATTGTGCCTTCCCCACTTCCTGCTGCGCTTTGGATACCCTGTTGACGTACTTCCGAATCCAAAAAATGACGCCGATCGTTCCTAGTCCTGCAAGCGACAACAGCATAAAGGCCTAACCCCAGGCCCAACCCTTAAGGTTATAGGCCATCAACGCCACCGTAACGGCCCACACCAAAATCGCCGCCACCAGGCCATAGTTTAAGAACAACTGTAGGAATCGGGTCATGTCTCTTATCGCTCCGCACTACATACATCAGGAGGTGACTCAGAGGGATACCATGAATGGTTTCGCCTGCGCGCACAGAACGAGCAGCGCTTCATCGTACGCGCGCTGCGAGTAAGAAAGCCCTCACGGCGTCCCTCTGCTCTTATCCGCACACCCGTTTCAACACCTCCTGATATGCCTCCTCGATCTTCCCCATATCCTTCCGGAACCGATCTTTATCCATCGATTCCTTCGTGGTCTGGTCCCAAAATCGACAAGTGTCAGGAGAGATTTCATCGGCCAGGATAAGCCGATTGTGAAAGACGCCGAACTCCAATTTGAAATCAACCAGCAGCATATGTCGCTCTTTAAAGAACGGCAGCAACACCGCATTAATCTTGTGACCCAGTTCACGCATCTCCCGCAGCACCGCCGGAGTCGCTATATTCAACAGGCGAAGGTGATCGTCGTTCACGAGCGGATCACCCAACGCGTCGTCCTTATAATAGAACTCGATGATTGCCGGCTCGATGGCCACCCCTTCTTTTAAGCCCAGCCGTTTGGCCAAACTCCCCGCGACGATGTTCCGCACCACTACCTCGACCGGCACAATCGTCACCTTCTTGGTGCGCATCTCGCGGTCGCTCACCCGTTCGATGAAATGGGTGGGAATACTCTGCTGCTCCAACAGGCGAAACAGCCGCTCCGAGACCTTGTTGTTGATGATCCCCTTGTCGAGGATGGTGCCGCGCTTCTGCGCATTGAAGGCCGTGGCGTCGTCTTTGAAGTACTGCAAGACCTGATCAGGCCGATCGGTCGTGAAAATCTTCTTGGCCTTCCCCTCGTAAATCATGGTGCCTGTAGGTTCGCCAGTCATTCTCTACCCTCCACTACCGCGCGAACAATTCAAGAATATCGTCCAGCGGCCTGACGGTCCCCAGCAATGTTGGATGTCCGAAGCGTCGATTATGACGGTATTCCTTCACCTGCTCGAGCGCACGGATCAGGCTGTGAAATTCTTCGAGCTTTTCTGTCTCGAAATAGGTAAGGAAATCAAAGTCATCCAGTCCGCTGGAATGATACAGCTTTCGTTTCACCACGTTGAGATAGGGAAGCGCGGCTTGAGTGTGTTCCTGCATAAGCGCGAGACGGGTATCCTGGCCCAGAGCCCACCAATCCGCATCTTTTCTGATCGGAATCACGATCGCATAGGATTTCGTCGGCACATCGCTTGGCGATTGCAATTCCTTCTTCATCTGGTCGGGAAACCCCGGCACATAAGCCGCCTTTTTGGTGAGCCCATGCAAATAGCTGGTGGCGACGAGATGCCTCCCGAACCGTGTCCCCAACAGTGACGTCAGAAACTGTTGGGTATCCGACAGGGCATGGGCATGTACTCTGAACATGAAATCAGCATGATCCGAAAGCCCGCGGAGAAGATAGGACTCGATCACCAGCTGACTCGAGAATTGCTCGATCAACTTCTTCGCTTCCGACACCGCAATGACACGGGCATCTCCCGGGAGATCCCACCAGTCATGATCCATTTGAAATGCGGCGAAGGTTCCGTACACACCAGGGTCGGTCAGTAGTTTCTCCCGATCAGTCGCCCGCGCCGGCCAGGCCGTCGTCACCATGAGCAGTGCAACCATCAGCGTCATTCTTCCAGTCGCCCACACATTCATGCCCGCCTCCTTTTGCGCCGCGTCGATGCCACCGCGCCGGCCCCGAACACGCGACGGAACACCTGATCGAGGTGCCGCAAATAATACATGGGATCGAAACAGGCCGTGATCTCGCTGGCTTTCAAATGGGTCGTAATGAAGGCGTCCTGGCTGACCAGCTCTTGGAATCCGATCCCGCCTTTCCAGGCCGTCATGGCGTTGCGTTGCACGGCCTCGTAGGACTCTTTTCGTTGCGCCCCCTTCTCGATGAGTGCCAGCAGCAGTCGCTGAGAGAACACCAGCCCCCCGGTCAGTTCCATATTTCGCTTCATCCGCTCGGGATACACGATCAGGTTTTTCACCACATCGGTCACACGGGCCAGCATGTAGTCGACTAGAATCGTGCTGTCCGGCATGATTACCCGCTCCACCGAGGAATGACTGATATCACGCTCGTGCCAGAGGGCCACATTTTCCATCGCCGCCAGACTGTTGCCGCGCACCAAGCGGGCCAAGCCGCACAGATTTTCCGAGGCAATCGGATTCCGCTTATGCGGCATGGCCGATGAACCCTTCTGACCCTCGGAAAAGTATTCTTCCGCCTCCAACACTTCGGTCCGCTGCAGGTGGCGAATCTCCGTCGCGATTTTTTCGATGCTGGCGGCCAATAGCGCCAAGGCCGAAGCATAGGCCGCATGCCGGTCACGTTGCACGATTTGATTCGAGACCGGGTCCGACTCCAGGCCCATCTTGGCGCAGACATACTCTTCGATTTCCGGACCTTGATGCGCAAAAGTCCCCATCGCCCCCGACAGTTTGCCCACCGCGATATCTTTTCGAGCCGCCTGGAGCCGAGTCCGGTGCCGGCAGGCTTCCTCATACCAGATCGCCAGCTTGGAGCCGAACGACACCGGTTCGCCATGGATGCCGTGTGAGCGTCCCACCATCACCGTATGGCGATGCTCCAGCGCCCGCTGCTTCAAGACGACGATCAACTCGTCGAGATCTTCGAGGATCAGATCCAGCGCCTCGGTCATTTGTACTGCCAGCGAGGTATCGACAATGTCCGATGAGGTCAAACCCATGTGGAGGAAGCGATGCTCCGGCCCCACGGAATCCATGAGCGATTCCAGGAAAGCGATGACATCGTGCTTCGTGATCTTTTCAATCTCCGCAATGCGCGCCACATCGATGGTGGCTTTCTTGCGAATGCGGGCGCTAGTTCCACGGGGAATCTGCCCCTCGCGCTCGAAGGCCGCACAGGCTTGCAACTCCACTTCCAACCAGATTTCGTACTTGTGCTGAAGGTCCCAAATGGCACTCATGCGGGGACGGGTATAGCGATCAATCATCTTTTTTTCTCGTCGTTGGTATCTCGTGACGCGTCGTTCGTTCGGGAAATCCGCCGGGGATGTCCCCCGAGATACGCTTCACACTTCGCGCTTCACGTTCCAGTCATTCCCCACGACCGGCAGTTCGGGAAAGGCGCGCTTCCGTTCGAGGCGAGCATCAGAGCTGAGCACCTTATCAAGAATCCCATTCACGAACTTGGAGGCCTCGTCATCGCCGAAACTTTTGGCCAGCTCGATCGATTCATTCAACGTTACCTTGGCTGGCACCTCGGGGACGTGCAACAACTCAAAACAGCCCATACGCAAGATATTGCGGTCGATGATCGGCATACGACCGATTTTCCAGTTGGTCGCATAACTACTGATCAGTGCGTCCAACTCTTTTCTATGGGTCCGGACGCCCTCGACCAATCGTTCCGCAAAGACCCGTAACTCCTCGGCAAGGGGATACTGGATCCAGAAATCGTCCAGCCACGGGCCGGCTTGGCCATGAATGTCGTATTGAAAGAGAACCTGTACCGCCCGTTCACGGGCTTGATGTCGAGAGGCCATAGTGCAGCGCCGGTCAGCGCTTTTGCCTCGTGGCGGTTCGCGCGGCACGTCGCGGAGGAGTGGCCGCTGATGGTGGCACCTCCCCGCCCGCTTCTTTACCAAGCAACCGCATGACATTCACCATTTCGACCGCCGTTTTCGCCGCATCGGCACCGCGATTCATCTTCATCGGATCCGCGCGCTCGATCGCCTGGGCCACAGTTTCGGTCGTCAAGACGCCGAACACCACCGGCACATTCGCCTCCATGGAGGCCTGCATAATCCCTCGGCTGACTTCGGTACTGATGTATTCAAAATGGGGCGTATCACCGCGAATGACGGCGCCAAGACAGATCACCGCATCAAATCGGCCGCATCGTGCGAGTTGGCGTGCCACCAGTGGTATTTCGAACGCACCCGGCACCCGAACCACCTCAATGGCCTCGTCCCTAGCTCCGGCCTTGGTCAAGGCCTTCACGCATTCCGCCAGCAACCGGCTGGTCACAAATTTATTAAATTTGCTCGCAACAATGCCAAACGTCAGACCCGTCGCGTCATGGGACCCTTTGCGGAGCTTCATTAGATTGCGTGACGGTTCGGACGTCTCATGAATTGTGTGCGTGCTGAAGAAAGAACGGAGATCATACCTGGAATCGGTCCCAAATGGCTACACGTTTCAGGCCGCCTTCGAACACCGATTCACTGCAAATAGATGATGTAGGAGTGAAATGAATGGGCGTGGCTAAACTTTTTTCAGCAGGTGGCCGAGCTTGGCCTTCTTCGTGCGGAGATATTTTTCGTTGTCGGCGCGGGGGGCGATTTCAATCGGCACCCGTTCGACGACTTTCAACCCGTACCCCTCGATGCCGACGATCTTACGCGGATTGTTGGTAATCAGCCTGATTCGATGCAGCCCGAGTTGCACCAAAATTTGCGCGCCGACGCCATAGTCGCGTAAATCGGCCTTGAAGCCGAGCTGCAGATTCGCTTCAACGGTATCGCTGCCCTGGTCCTGCAAGCCATAGGCTCGGATCTTATTCAGCAGGCCAATCCCGCGTCCCTCTTGATTGAGATAGAGCAGGACGCCGCGGCCGTCCTTTTGAATGATCTCCATCGCACGGTGGAGCTGCTCGCGGCAATCACAGCGTAACGATCCCAACACATCCGCCGTGAGACAGCCGGAGTGGACCCGGACGAGCATCGGTGTCGGGGCATCCACCTGCCCTTTCAGCAGCGCAATGTGCGTCGCGCCATCGATTTCACTTTCGAAGGCGATCGCCTCGAAGTCGCCGAACATGGTGGGCAAGAACGCGCTGGCCGCCCGTCGCACAAACGTTTCACGATGCATGCGGTATTCGATCAACGATTTGATCGTCACCATCTTCAACTTGTGCTGCTTGGCGAACTTGGTCAACTCAGGCACGCGAGCCATCGTGCCGTCTTCATTCATAATTTCACAGATGACGCCTGCGGGATAGAGCCCGGCCAAGCGGGCGAGATCCACCGACCCTTCGGTTTGTCCCGCGCGTCGAAGCACACCACCGACTTGTGATTTGAGCGGGAAAATGTGACCGGGCCGAGCCAGATCGACAGGCTTCGAGCGGGGATCGATCGCCACTTGAATCGTCGCGGCCCGATCGGCGGCGGAAATGCCGGTCGTGATCCCCTTGCGGGCATCAATGGAAACGGTGAAAGCAGTCCCGAACGTCGCCGTATTCTCCACCGCTTGCGGCGACAGCTGCAATTCCTCCACACGTTCCGGTGTGAGCGCCAGGCAAATCAAGCCACGCGCATGCTTAGCCATAAAATTAATGGCGTGCGGAGTCACTTTGCCCGCCGCCATGACAAGATCACCTTCGTTTTCGCGATCTTCATCATCGACAAGAATGATGAACTTGCCTTTCTTGATATCCTTGATCGCGTCTTCGATCGAATTAAACGGTGTCGCCATAGCTCCTCAATCGTATGCCTCGCACTGCCTCTTGATGATCAACGCCGACAGTCAACTCACCCGCCTGCTCTCGGTCGCCCAGCTAACTCTTTTCACGCAACACCTGTCAACGAGAAAAGCTGCCGGCGTTGGGCGGCTGTGCCATCGTGCGCAGACGCCAGCACACGGCAGGATTGACCGTCATCGCCGCGACGATACTGACCAGCGCGAGCCCGATGAACCCAGGCATGAAGGTCCCTGTGCTTTCGCGCAACAACCCGAACCAGATAGGCAAGAGAAACCCGCCGATCCCTCCGGCCGCTCCCACCAAGCCAGACGCCAGACCAATATCCGCGGGAAACCACTCGGAGACAATCTGAAAGATCACCCCGTTGCCGAACCCCATGACGGCAATCGTTCCCACAAGCAAGGCAATGGCCCATATCAGGCTGGGAAGCAACCCCGTAAGCGTACTCATCAGGGCGAGGACCACGAACACCGCCACCAGCACGTGCCGCCCGCCCCACCGGTCGGCCACATACCCGCCCACCGGACGAATCACGCTCCCCATCAATCCGCAGAGAGCCGCGATGGAACCACCGACAATGGGATCGCTGCCATAGTGATCATGTAACAGCAGGGGAAGAAAACTCGTCAGTCCGACGAAGCCGCCGAACGTGATGCCATAGATCAGACAGAGCCAATAGACCGAGGGAACACGCATCATTTCTAGCGCCGCCTGCCACCAGGTGCCACCGTCAACGGAGCGCGCGAGCGGCTCATCCCGCACCACTCCGGCGAATAGACTGATCGTGAGCAGGAGAGGGAGCAGCATGATCCCACAGGCACCATGCCACCCCAGGCCGGATTCCCATCGGGGAGCCAAGAAGAGGATCAAGACTGTCCCGATATTGCCAGAGGCGACCAATCCCAAGACCAGGCCCTGATGCGCCGTGGGATATGCTCGACTGGCAACCGGCATAGCGACTGCAAAACTCGCCCCCCCGGCGCCGAGCAGAAGACCAATGCCGAGCAGCTCAGCATAACTGGTTCCGCCGAGAGCCGCCCACGAGACCGCGATCAGCTGGAGCCCCAGCACCAGAAGGCCGGTCCGTTTGGCGCCATACCAATCGCAGGCCCACCCCGCGGCAATCCGCAACAGTGCGCCGCCCAGAAGGGGAAGCGCCACCAGCACACTCCGCTGGGTCGCCGAGAGCTGAAGTTCCTCTGCGATGGCGACCGCCAACGCCCCAAACAGCAGCCACACCATGAAACTCACGGTGAGATGTAGCCAGGCACCCAGCAGCGTCGGCCAATGTCCCGTGCGCAGCGCTCCGCCTAACTTTTTCACACCCATCTATGACCTTATCCGACTGAGTTTCATTTCCATGCGATGCTGACAGACCCATCGCGCACCAGGCGCAATATACGAGGCAGGATTTCAGAGACGCAAGGGACCGTGAAGGTCGCCCTGGCAAGTCTCGTGTTGTCCCGCGCCTGACATCTGGTATAGTCACACCTTAGCAACCCACGGTTTCGATTTTCATGGCAGAGCATAAGCAGACGCACGAATCCGACGAAGACCTGGCCGAAGACGCCGTCGAGCCTGACCACCTGGAGCCGACGGACGAAGAGGTGACGGAAGAACACGATGCGGCCGACCGGCATGCGTCAAAAGAACCTGAGGACGCTCCGCTCTCGACCTCTCTGGTTCCCGTCACCACCATTCAGCAATACCTGACGGAAATCCGGCGGTATCCCTATCTCTCCAAGGAAGAGGAGCTTCGCCTCTTCGAGGAATATCAGCAGCGCGGCAGTCGTGATGCAGCCATGAAGCTCATTCTCGCCAACCTGCGGGTATCCGTCTCCATCGCATCCGAATATCTCCACACCGGCGCCGACCATATGGATTTGATCCAGGAGGGCAACGTCGGGCTCTTGCAGGCCATTAAGAAGTTCGACCCCACCAAAAACGTTCGATTTTATGCCTATGCCGCCTGGTGGGCCAGGGCCTATATTCTCCGGTACCTGCTAAACACCTATCGCTTGATCAAGATCGGCACCACGCAAGACCAGCGGAAGCTGTTCTATAATTTAAAAAAAGAAAAGGCCAAGCTTGAACGTGAGGGCTTCGCACCGGACAGCAAGCTCCTGGCTGACCGCCTGAACGTCCGTGAGCGCGACGTCATTGAGATGGACCAGCGCCTGGGTAGCTGGGAACTCTCGCTCGATCAACCGATCGGCCAAGAAAATGACGGAACGTTAATGGATGTGCTGCCTGGTCATGAGCAGCCGGCGGACGAGAAATTGGCCGACACGCAACTCAAGGTGCTGTTTCGACGGAAACTGGCCGAATTCACGAAGACCCTCGACGAGCGCGAGGAAGACATTCTGCGCAACCGAATCCTCTCTGAAACCCCGTTGACGCTCGAGGATATGGGCGCCAAATATGGCATTACCAAAGAACGCACGCGACAGCTGGAGGCGCGCATCATCAAACGGCTTCGCGATTACATCAAGAAGGACGTCAAGGACTTTGACCGGCTTCGGATGTAAAACGGTCCGCTCCGTTCTCGCGGCCGTCTTATTGCTGACGGCGACCATCGCAGCCCTGTTCCCCATTCCATCACAAGCACAAGCCGCTTCGCTGGTCGCCCTGGAAAATGCACGACCGGGAAGCTCCGACTGGGTCCTCGCCGATCCTGCCGACCACGAGGTCGAAGGGTATGCCTCGGCTACCAGCATCCAGCGCGGCGACGTACTTCGTCTCTACATCCACAGCACCGACCCAAGTGTGACGGTCGCGGTGTACCGCATGGGCTGGTACGGAGGCACCGGTGCACGGTTAGTGCAGGGGGGCATTGTCCTGCCGGGGATGCAACAACCCATGCCGGTACCGGACCCGGTGACCGGCCTCATTGAGTGCAACTGGCAGGTGTCCTATACGTTGTCCACGCGGACGGACGATCCGCATGAATGGCTGAGCGGTGTCTATCTGGCCAAGTTGACGGGCACGATCAGCGGCAAACAGAGCTACATTATCTTTGTCGTCCGTGAAGACGACCGGGGTTCCGATTTCCTCTTACAGTCCAGCGTCACAACGTTCCAGGCCTACAACAACTGGGGCGGCAAATCAACCTACCCTTCCAACAGCCTCAATGAACAATGGGCTCGAACGGTGTCGTTCAACCGCCCCTATGCCCGTAGCCAACATCCCCGCGGGGGTAGCGGAACCGGGGCCGGGGAATTTCTGACCGCCATGTCGATCCATCCCACCCGTTCACTTTCAACGGCGGGCTGGGAATACAATATGGTGCGGTGGCTGGAGCGGAACGGGTATGACGTGACCTATAGCACCGATATCGACACCCATAGTCGCGCAGACTTCTGGAAGGGACACAAGGCCTGGCTGTCGGTGGGCCACGATGAGTACTGGTCCCAGGAGATGCGGCGCCATGTGGAAGAGGCCCGCGACCGAGGGGTAGGACTCGGCTTCTTCTCCGCCAATACCTGCTACTGGCAGATCCGGCTGGAGCCTAGCTCGATCACGGGCGAACCGAACCGGACCATGGTCGCATATAAAGAGATGGCCATGACGGAAGATCCCTATGCTCTGGATGCAGATGCATCAAATGATCATTTGATCACGGTGCAATGGCGCGACCAGCCGGTGAACCGACCGGAACACAAGCTGATCGGGGTCATGTACGAGACGGTGCCGGTGGATGGGGATGTCATTGTCGCATTGCCGTCCCACCCCCTGTTCGCCGGCGTGAAGTTCTCGTCCGATCATCGGCTACCAGGCCTGCTTGGCTATGAAATTGATCGGGCGTTCCCGAACGGACCAGCCGGCCTGACCATCCTTGCCCATTCTCCCTATGCAGCCGACGGACAGATCGTCTATGGGGACATGACTCTTTATGAAACACTCAGCGGATCTCGCGTGTTTGCAACGGGAACCATCCAATGGAGCTGGGGGCTCGACGACTACAACGCCCCATCGTTGCGAACCGCACGGTCCAGCGAGGCCGCCCAACAGATGACCTACCGTGTCTTAGGGTTACTTGCCGGAATTGCGCCCGCAGACGCTCCCTAAGGTGGCCGTCCACACTCAAGTGGAGGCCTGGGCAGTCTCCAGGCAATCGATGGCGAGGCATTTTTCCATTCGGACAGACAGCAATCAGGAGCCATATCGCATAGAATCAAGCGTTTGCGAATTATTATTTAATTGTATCTGCTCCTAAAATAATTTTATGGTTCCAACCATTGACTTGCCTCGTGCTAGCGCTATCTATGCTTCGAGTTTACTGCAGGTAGCCCTTGCGGTAACACGTCAAAGCTGATTTGCCAGCTTTCACACAACTGTACATTAGGGCCTCGACGCTCACTACCAGAAGGAGGATTGGGTATGGCTACGGAAGCGAAAGACAAGAAGTCCACGGCTGCGAAGAATTTTCAGCCGCTTGGTGACCGTTTGTTCGTCACCTACACTGAGGAAATGGAACGGACCTCCGGCGGGATCTATGTCCCTGACTCCGCAAAGGAAAAGCCGCAACGGGGTATCGTACAAGCCATCGGGAAGAAGGTCGAAAACATCAAGGTCGGCGACCAAGTGCTGTTCGACAAGTATTCCGGCAGCAAGCTCCGCATCGAAGACGAAGATTGCTTGATTCTCAAGGAAGAAGACATCCTGGGCATCTTCACCAACTAATTCTGATTGACCCCCAAACACCCGAAAAACGACTACTAGACGATTAACGGAGGACGATTATGGCAAAGCAACTACTGTATAGCGAAGCGGCACGGGCGGCCATCCTGCGAGGGGTGAACCAGCTCGCCGATGCCGTCAAGGCCACGCTCGGCCCTAAGGGCCGGAACGCGATTTTGGATAAGAAGTTCGGCGCACCGACGATCACCAAGGACGGCGTGACCGTCGCCAAGGAAATCGAACTCAAGAACCCGTACGAGAACATGGGCGCCCAGCTTGTCCGCGAAGTCGCCAGCAAGACCAGCGACACCGCCGGTGACGGCACGACGACGGCGACGGTGTTGGCCCAGGCGATCTTCCGCGAGGGCGTGAAGAACATCACTGCCGGCGCGAACCCGATGGAAATCCAGCGGGGCATCAACAAGGCCGTGGAAGTGGTGATCAGCGAGTTGAAGAAGATCAGCAAGCCCTGCCAGAACAAGACGGAAATCTCCCAAGTCGGTACCATTTCAGCCAACAACGATAAGACCATCGGCGACCTCATTGCGGAAGCAATGGAGAAGGTCGGCAAAGATGGCGTGATCACCGTCGAAGAAGCCAAGTCGATGACCACCTCGCTGGACGTCGTCGAAGGCATGCAGTTCGATCGCGGTTACATCTCCCCCTACTTCGTGACCAACGCCGAGC
>CAZBNV010000073.1:0-23471 GCA_964493335.1 uncultured Nitrospira sp. | reverse complement strand
GATAGGCTTTCTTTCCCCTCGCTTCGACTGCATGCTTCCGCAGATAGTCGACAAGGGTATGGCGGAGGATGCTGCAGAACCAAGCCACGGCATCCTCACGACGCCGTAAAGAGGCTCGGCGTTCTACGGCTCGGAGAACACTCTGCTGAAAGAGGTCCTGCGCAACGCCGGTATCCCCAATTCGGTTGCGCAAAAAAGATAGGAAGGCGGCCTTCGCATTCAGGATTTGTTGAATCGGGTCCTGCCCACTATGAGCCTGTACGCGCTGATTGTGGCTTTGATCCCTCCGCCTCACCATGACCTACCCTGTTCCATGCCATACAGGGCTGACCTGCCTGGCACTGACGAAAGTCCGACAAGCACGAACCACACGACCGGGAACACGTCTCTCGGTTGGATAATCATAATTCCTCCTTTGCACCACAAGGGCGAGCGATCTGGGGACTGACGGACAACGTTTCCGACGGCGTTCGACGCTCAGACAGACATGCCTAACCCAAAGCGGATGCTGGTACCATCCCACTGTGCCCAGGCGCCAGCTAATGGCTATGCATATGGCCATCGGAGCCCCCACGGATCAGGTCTTTGTCGCCCGGGGCCGCGGCCCGGAGTGGCGGAGCGTCCCAAATGGTTCTGTTGCCAGGGGCCAAGTTAGCCGCTTGGATAAAATGGTGATCTCCGTCCCCGACCCTTCCTAGACGGTATAGCGTCATGCCAAGATTGTAATGGGCCTCAGCCAACTCAGGGTCGACCGTGATCGCCGCCTCGAAGTGTTGCCGTGCTTGGTCCATGCCACCCTGCTGATAGGCGCGAATCCCTCTCTCGTTCTGCACTTGCGCGCCTTCCCGCGCGATCGATGGCGCTGCCAATAACTGGGACGGAGCCTTCGCCGCACAGGCACTCAGCGCCAGGGTAAGCGCCGTAGCAACGATGATCCATATCGTACCCATGTTCTTCCCTTTCTCTCCGTCGGCCACCGTAAGAGCGGACAGTCGGATATGCGGCAACCAAAATGTTTTCCTTAAGCTACGGGACATCTTGACCGGCCTCGCCTCGGAGCAGGCACGTCTTTGCCCTTGGCTTTCTCAGGTAGGTCAGCGCCTTGTCTGTCCATGTCGTACAAATCTTTCCAGGGGGAGCATAGCCGAGAAAATTACCACCTTGGTCGCAGAACGATAAGGTCGAATCAATACCGACTACATACCGATCTTGCCCCTGTTGCACGAGAGCCCAACAGGCTAAACGACCGATCCATACCGGATCGCCATCATTCCGATCGGGACGAATCGCGTACACTGCGCTCCATCCATCGACAGGAACTATCTGAATGATGCGTCGGTTATCCATAACGTTACCTCTCTTTTGATGAGGTTGCAGGACCTTCTTCTCGCAATTAGCGGTCTCCTTGGAAGACGAGCAGGCTCTCTCACATACCCTGTCCCTTGTTCGTCTAAGGCGTCACCTCATATTGATGAACACGAATGCAACCACGGACTAGAAGCCGATGCACGTGACCGACGCTCATCTCCCGACGAAGCACTACGCCGTCACGCTGAACGTCTCTCACAACCATGGCATCAGGCATTTCAACGCTCCCTTGCGGCGACGCCGCGGCTCAACAGTGCAAAGCACGCCACGCCGACTGCCATCCAGACCAATTCCCTCAGCCGGCGAAGCAAAGCGAAGGAAATCCCGGTCACGTCACTGTAGCCAAACGCTTTGAGCAGCAAGACAATGCCCCCTTCCTGCACACCGACGCTTCCAGGGATGAAAAAGGTTCCCCCCTTTATGAGTGTGCATAGGGCATCAATTGAGATTGCCGTCACCACATCGATGGGTTCCCCGAGATATCGGAGCATCACATACACCTCTGCCGCTTCCATCAACCATCCACCGAAAAACGTGACGGCCGACCAGGCAAACAGCGCTCGACGATGACTGTAGAAGGCCGCAACCAGCGTATCCAGGCTGCGAAGCTCTTCACGTCGGCTTGCGAGATACGCAATGCGGAAAGGAAACTTATCCACAATCGAGAAGAGGACCGCGAAAAGCCCTCGCTGTTGCAGCACCACAAAGAGGCCAGTCCCGAACAAAAGCGCAGCGGCCGTGCCAGCAATAGTCCAGCCTGGCAGAGGCCGTGACTGCGGAGAGTCCCCCAGTAGGAACAGCCATAGCGCAAGGCCGAGGAAGATGTACATGATCTGAGCCAGCGTCATGGTCGTTTTGGCCACAATGACAGAAGCGAGGCCTTCGCCGATGGGAATCGAAAATCTCTTGAGAAGGGCTGCCTTAAGTGGTTCTCCTCCTACACTGGCCGTGGGCGTCGCGGTGTTTAGAAACTCCCCCGCGGTGCGCACCATGAGGAGTCGAAAAAACGGCACCGTTGTTTGATATTGCCCCAACGTGAAGCGCCAACCGAGACCATCCAGCACATACATGACGGTCGACGGTACGAGCATCAGTGCAATAGCGATCGGGCCTAAGTTCGCGCCCACGTCGTAAATCTTCGACGGCCCGATATAGGCCATGATGCTCAGGAGCGTCATGAGGCCGACCAGGAGCAACCCGATATTCACGAGGCGCAGTGGAGACAGAGATCCCATCGGTTTCGTGACCTACTCTTTCACCAATCTCGCCCTTCCCCACTGAAACCACTCGATCTTCCACTCATCGCCCTCCTTCACCAGCCGATATTCGACCTCGCTGGTGAGGTGAGGGCATCCTTGCAGGATACCGCTCACCGTGGCTGTTCGACCGGCCGTCTTCCGTGATGGAAAGGTGCTAGAACAGTTCTCCCTTACCACGCTATTTCCCTCTATCTGCGTCACGAACTCCCTAAAGGACAATGTTGCCTGCGCGGAGGAGCTCAAATAATTGTATGCTTGCGGGTACAAGCCTTCGTCGATCGCCGTGAGTTGGTCCAAGATTGGGGCGAGAGGCACTGAGGTGTGCGCCCACCAATAGCCGCCCAGGAGCAGCACTACACAAGTCACAACGATTACTAGAACGCCCATGTCTCGCTCCTTTCTCGTGCAAACGAAGAGGAGACCACCAACAAGAGGGCACATATTGCGACGAGCATGTACTCGTGTCACAACAGCACCTGCAAAGGCATGTGCAGAAAAAATGTAATGAATGACCGGCCGCTCAGCGTATGCGGCCAAGCAGTGAATCTACTGGAGGTGTGGGATCAAATCCGGAGAACGGAGGAGGAGCTTATGGAGATAGGGACTATAGGTACTGTACTGCTCGAGGAGCCCAGCGTCGGCATTGCTCGTTTCAGGAGACCCAGAGAGGTAGCCGAAAGAATCGCTGCATGATCGACATCCGCGGCCGACCCCTGCTTTTCCTGACGTTCGGGAGATGAGATCGCCGATGGTGGACACATAAGAGTTCCATCCATCGGGCAGACCATCACGTCCTGCACGAACGATGCGGGCTGTTCCGCAATGGCAACGTCGGGCAGAGCGCACATGATACCGACCACTTGGCAGAGCACGAAAACGAGTATGAGCCCGATGGACTGCACATTCCTTCCTAGATCATCACACAGTTTTGCACTGAGCCATTTAGTCAGCATACGTCAGTGTCTACCAATTACAGAGATCTAGTCAAGATCGGGCTGCTCCGCGTCCGGACAATTGTAGTGATTGACCTTCCCCCCGAAAACTACACCATTGGCTAAGAAGCGCGACTGTGCTGTCATGGGCCCCAAGGAGAAGGCCTATGACTCGAAAACGCCATACCGAGGAGCAAATCATTGCGGTGCTGAAAGACGCCCAAGCCGGGGTCAGTGTCCAGGACCTCTGCCGGAAGCAGGGAATCTCGGATGCGACGTTCTATAAGTGGCGGACGAAATATGCCGGCCTGGAAGTCAGCGACGTGAAGAAGCTGCGCCAGTTGGAAGAGGAAAACCGGCGGTTAAAACAGATGGTGGCGGAGCAAGCGCTGGATATCCAGGCGCTGAAGGCGATCACCGCAAAAAACTGGTAGGGCCCAAGGCGAAACGGACGGCGACCATCTGGATGGTAAGCGCTTTGGGCTCAGCCAGCGGCGAGTGTGTCGGTTAGTGACACTGGATCGGAACACGCTCCGGTACCAGAGTTGTCGATTAGACGACTCTGGGCTCCGGGCGAGGATGCGAGAAATTGCCGAGAGCAAGCGGCGCTAGGGGTGTCCGCGGATCTACGTACGGCTGCGACGAGAAGGATGGCGGGTGAAGCACAAAAAGAGCGAACGGCTCTATCGGGAGGAAAGGCTCTCGTTGCGCCGCCGGGCGCGGAAGAAGACCACGGCCGTCCCCCGCGTCGCGCTGCCTCTGCCTAGCGAGCCAGGGCGCTGCTATGCGATGGATTTTGTCCATGACCGGCTGGCCACTGGTCGGCGGTTCAAGTGCTTGACAATGACCGATCTCTGCTCGAAGGAAGTGCCAGTGATTGAAGTGGAGGCCTCAATCGGAGGGGAACGGGTCTGCCGCATTCTGGATCGGCTCTTTATTGCACGCCCGTTGCCCGAGACCGTGATCCTGGACAACGGACTGGAATTCTCAGGGACGGCGTTGGATGCGTGGGGCCGGCCAGCATGGGGTGCGGCTGCACTTCATCCAACCGGGGAAGCCGGTCCAGAACGCGTTTATTGAAAGCTTCAACGGCAAGTTTCGAGATGAGTGCTTGAACGAGCACTGGTTTCTCACGTTACAAGAGGCGCAAATCGTGATTGAGGCCTGGCGGCGGGAATATAATGAGGAGCGAACACACAGTACGATTGGGGATGTGACTCCGATGGAGTTCATCCAAAACCATCAAGACCGGACCCAGGCAGCCCAGGAGTCACCTTCGTTGGCCTTGGCGTAAGAAAGGGGGGGAAGGTCAAGGCAAGACAGTTTCTGGCAAAGGCTAAGGAAGTGGTGGCTGAACAATAGGAGGGTCTATGTCGAAGAAACGAGATATCCATGTGGTGCAGCATGAGCCGGATTTGGCAACAAGAACAGAAAGATCAGAGCGAGTAAGCTCCAGGCAAAAACACAGAATGCGGCAATTGACAAGGCAGTTGAAGCGGCGAAAAAGGCAGGCCCTTAAGTCGTTATTTATCGAAAGATGGCACCATCCGGGACAGCGACAACTACGGGAACGATCCCAGTCCGTCGAAGGACAAAAGCACTAATGCTCCCGAGTCAAACCTCATGGAAGAGTCAACCACTGGCCAAAGTAACAGTGCGGGCCGGAGACCATGGCCGCCTGTTCCAAAGGTGCTTCACACAGAAGCAAGTAGCTTGGCGAACTTGGCATTATCTCCAAACAGGTTTCTAGTTTACCGGATCTACGCAAGGTCGCCTCATTGAAAGCGGGTCTACAAATTGAGCAAGGAGGCCAAAGTAAGCTGTCGCTGCTGGAAAAACAGCTAAACGCCCATGGTCTCAGAATCAGTCCTCTACGTGCCAAAGTTTGGCTTTTTTTTACTCGCCATGACCATGTCACAGCCAAACAACTTCACCAACACATTAAAAACAGTGTTCCGGGCATCGGATTGACCGCCGTCTATCGGACACTTGGCCAGTTATGCAAAGCTGGCGTGGCAAAAACCCGGCGCTACAACAAGCAAACCTATTATGACATTGCCTTTCTCCGAAGGGCTCCTAACAATCTTCTCATCTGCACGTCTTGCGGACAAGTCTTGAATTTTGTTTATGAGAAATTAGAAAGGATCAATGCGATGGTGGCTTCCCAACATGGGTTTCAAATAGAAAGGTACAAGCTCGAATTTTTCGGAACGTGCAAACTCTGCAGAAAGCGCGAGTCGTCCTTGAAACCGCGTCCACCCCGACCCTCTATTATTTAATGGTCTTCCAGGTTTTTTTGCTTGACTACTAGTTGTGATAACCATTATCAATATCACTCATTCTCGAATGCGTACTTCCAAAGAAAGCGACGCGAGGTGGGGGGTACTTCGTCAATAAATTCCGCCAGGGGCTGTATGACCGTGAGCGCACTCTCTGTAAATCACAGTATTCTGACCAGCCGATCATGGGGGTGGGTCGCCTCGCTGACCGCGCACCTGATCGTGGTGGCCTCGATCGCGTTTTTTATGGCGGATCTTCGCCACGCGCTTCAACCCGAGCCTTTTCGTTGGGACATTTCGATGGTCCAGCCTCCCGTACCACAGATCGCTAATAAGCCATCAACCCCACACCCCACGCCTATCCCACCGAAAATCAGTGAACCTCTTACACCTCCAAAACGTGCCGCCTCTTCAGCACACGAGCAGCCAATAACGAAAACGCAACAGACCACCCAAGTCATTCAAAGCAAGCCACAGGTGATGCACCAGGAAGTTCGTGCCACGGAGCCCGTTAAACAAATCGAGACAGTGGCCGCTAATGCTACCTATTCTCAGCCCATCTATGAACAGGAGGTCGACGTCAAGAGCGTCGAGAGGCCGGTCGTAACACCAGAGCCTCTCGCGCAATCGGACACCCCGCCGTTAATCGATCATTCTTCTAACGTGGTCGCGAAGGCGGCTGCGGTAGAATCCGAGCAGGGGATTAAAACAACCGACTCTTCGCCCATTGAACGCGTGTCTCTTTCGGACCATTCGGTCGAGACGATTCACACCCCACTCAGTGAGAGTAGTCCCGTAGACGCTGAAGTGCCTGTGATACAGAAGGTGTCCCCCATAGAACAGTCGCCCGTTCCCCCTGCAGTTGTCGAACCCACACTTCAGGCCTCAATTCAGAGTACACCAGCGCAGGTCAAACATGTCACTAAACCGGACTATGGCTGGTTGGTTGATGCCCTATGGAGCCGAGTCGAGCGGTTCAAGCGATATCCCTATATCGCGAGAACTAATAGATGGGAAGGTATGGTGGTGTTGGAAGCAGTTATAAGTAAGGAAGGAGAACTCCTGAACCTTAGGGTCGCGGAAAGTTCCGGCCATCAATTACTCGACCAAGATGCGATGGATGTCATGAGAAAATCGTGCCCGCTCCATTTGGAACATCCGTTGGGCAGGTCACAAGTTGTCGTCAACATTCCAATCAATTATAAGCTTCATTAATCCTAGGCATTTTTTTAGGGGCGAGTTATGAACGTGAAACATTTGCAACGTCAGCGGTTCTACATCCTGGTAGGCCTCATGACCCTGTCAGGATTGTTCGCCAGTGACTTCGTCTGGTCGGAAACATCGGGCAAAGTTGAGCGCGCATTCACTGCAGTAGTGACGGACTCGCAGGGTGGGGATGCAGAAATAAAAAATGTGATCTTTTACTGGGAGGAGAAGGTCAGTGAAACCGCCTTCGTGCCCCACGAACTACGAGAAGTGCCCGTAAAACGAGGCTCGGCGACCATCAGAATCAGGTTTGATCAGATCAAGCAGATTGATCTGAAGCCCTCTGTGGATTCGGCTCTCCCCCATATGGTGATTACCCTGTCGAATGGCAAGACGGGAGAGTTCACGTTCGCAGTGAAAGGGAGTTTCAAAGGAATATCTGACTTCGGAGATATCGAATTCCCAACCAGTGGGCTAGCAAAGATCGTCTTCAAATAATGCAACACTCTCCTGTCAGAACCAATTCGTCTACCACTCGCGGCGCGTGCCGCACCTTTCATTCAAGACCTTAAGAATAACGGAGGAGACTCAGTGATGAAGTTCTGTGAATATCAATTGAGAATGATAATTAGAACCATAGCTATAATCGACGCCCCTTGGCTTTGCCTTTTTATATTGATCGCCGCATTTTTTTTCACCGGCGCTCAAGCAGCCGCGCAAATACTCACTCCTGATCCGGCCGCGCCTCGACCTTCTGAGGAAATCCGTGAATCGGCCCCAAGCGCTGAGGCCGAGCCAGTCGGACCTCCGCCATTAGTCCGCTCTGAGGAACCCTTACGGGCTCCTCTTACGGAAATAATCGGTACTTCGCCTGAAGCACTTGAACATATTCCCGGCTCGGGCCGCGTCGTGACCCAGGAAAGTCTTTCCCAGAATCGCCGGCTTACGATCAATGAGGCGTTACGGGAAGTACCCGGCGTTAACGTGCGCGATGAGGATGGGCTCGGGATTCGGCCCAACATTGGGATCCGCGGTCTCGATCCTACCCGAAGCAGGAAAATACACATT
This sequence comes from uncultured Nitrospira sp., assembly GCA_964493335.1. Classification (GTDB taxonomy): domain Bacteria; phylum Nitrospirota; class Nitrospiria; order Nitrospirales; family Nitrospiraceae; genus Nitrospira_A. The sequence continues at coordinate 15,359 of CAZBNV010000073.1, read as the reverse complement.
ATGGAGGATGGGGTACCAATCATGCTGATGCCTTACGGGGATCCCTCCTCCTATTACTTCCCACCCGTCTTTCGGTTTGATCGCATTGAGGTCCTGAAAGGAAGTGGCCAATTGCTTTACGGCCCACAGACAATTGGTGGGGTGATGAACTTAATTACGCGCATGCCTCCCGCTACACCGCAGGGCAATGTCGAGTTCCGGGGGGGTAACCTAAACTATTTCAATACACACTTCGACTATGGGGGCACCTGGGGCAAGAGCGGCTATCTCGCGGACTACACCCATTTTCAGAGCGACTCGCCCCGTTTTACCAACATACGTGCCAAGGTGGACGATTTTACATTTAAGACTGTGCAGGAGCTGTCGGATCGCACCACCGTTCTAGCCAAGTTTAACTATTACCGGGAGGATTCAGGCCTTGGTTATCAGGGTCTTACGCAGGCAGACTGGGCAGCTCGTGGTCGCGACCGAAAAACACCCTTCACGAACGATAATTTTGATTTCCGTAGGGTCGGTATGCATGTAGCGGTTCAACACATGTTCAACGCCAATCTAACGATGACTACCAACTTATTTGGCCATTACATTCAGCGGGATTGGGCTCGGCAGAGCCAACAAGGTGTAAGTGAGACGGGAGCCCCGGTTGGAGGCATCCAGACGGGAAATAGCGTCCCAGCAACAGCGTTTAGCGTCGTACCCGCAAATCAGCGGTTTACAAACGAGCGTGAGTATTGGGTCTATGGAGTCGAGCCTCGCTTCCACTTGACGCATCGCCTGTTCGGCATAGCTAGTGAGGCCGACTTCGGTGCAAGGGCGATGTACGAACAATCAGATCGTAAGCAGTTCCTAAACCAAATTTCAGGTGTGGGCGGTACCTCATCGTGCTTCGCTTCCCCGGCGGCAGCGACTTGTCTGGGAGAAAACAATATCCGCAAAACGGCTGCCTATGCCATGTTTTTTCAAAACCGATTTTTCATCACAGATGATTTCACTATTACACCGGGCCTGCGCATTGAGAACGTCAACTATGAGCAGTTTAATAAACTTCCCGCTACAGGCGAGGCGTTCGGTAAAACCGGAATCACCGAGGTATTGCCCGGAATAGGAGCTACTTATACACCCGTCAAGAATTATACCCTCTTCGCCGGTGTCCATCGTGGATTTGCACCACCACAAGTCTCCGATGCTATTACGGGAACGGGCGCGGTCGTTGATCTAGACCCCGAGTTAAGCTGGAACTACGAACTGGGTCTCCGCAGCACCCCGCTTCAATGGCTTGGCTATGAAATGACACTATTCCAGATGGACTTCCAAAACCAAATCGTGTCGCAATCCGTGGCAGGTGGCGTAGGCGCCACGTTGACGAACGGTGGGCGAACTCGGCAGCGAGGAGTGGAATTCGCGGTGAAGGCGGACGTCTTGGACATGATAACCGGCCAAAACAGAGACCAAGACGTTATATTGGATTTCAACTATACGTGGGTAGCTGACGCAGAATTCAAAGGAATTAGAAACAGCTCAATTACGGGTGCTGCACTGTTGCCAGGCGAGGCTGCACTCTTTAATGTGAGTGGGAATCGTGTACCATACTCTCCCAAGCATATGCTGACAGCTGGACTCGGCTATTACAATCGACCCGTGGGTTTTAATGCGAGAGTCGAGACGCAATGTATCAGTGACATGTTTGGCGATGATCGCAATACCGTCAATCCAACCCCGAATGGTCTGCGGGGAGTGGTCCGTGGGTGGTGTGTGCTTAATGCAGCAGTGAATCAGTATGTGAAGCCAATCAATACCACGTTGTTTATCACGGGAAAAAACCTGTTAGACCAAATGTTTATGGTCGACCGAACAAGAGGTATCTATCCCGGGCTTCCACTCATGGTGCAAGCAGGGGCGCGCTGGAGCTTTTAGAGATGAACTGAGATTGCGAAAACACTCGACCGCATATGCTCACAAATCAGGACCCCCTCCGTATAGCAAAAGTCCGCCGCAGCCTTCTACATGAGGGCTGCGGCGGCGAACGCATCAGTATAGAAAGGAAGGATTCCAATGAGGCTGGTTAGATGTCCCTTCCCCGCCTCTCCTAAAAGCCGTGGCTTAAGGCAGTAAAGACGCCGCCACCAGCTCGTGGTTTAAGCCGTTAACCATTTTCAGATATGCAGTGCGATCTTCTTCTAATCCAGCTGCAAATAAGTCGGAATGCTTGCGTTGTAGGACCTCTCCAAACGCTTGCTCTTTCGCAACTGGAATCCCATACAGCGAGGCGAGCGCGCTCACGTATTGGCCTCCGCCGGCCGCAGCTTCTTGCCGTAGGTTTTCATAGTTTACCCCCGCGAACAGATTGATCTTCTGTTCTTTCACTACCATCCCATCGCCAGTGAACAGATCGTGCGGACTCGTGCTCGAGAAGAAGTCTTTCGTCGTGTGCGACGTGGCCTCTGTCGTGTTACAAGCTCCCAGGACGAGACTCACCGCTAGGAGACAGAGCCCGATTCCTCCACGTTGTGCTGACACGGATACCTTCATAACACCTCCTTACAACCCTCTTTCTGAGGGTGACATCAGAATTGTTGGAGCAACTCCAGGCGCCTGATGGGCCTCTGAAACGAGGACCACATCTCTCTTGCTAGAGCATACTCTACTCGGGCCTCGTACCTACTGGGGGTTACCCTGGTGACCAACCGCCCAAGCCTCGATTCCGCGGATGAGGAGAAACAGAGAAGTCACAACAAACACAAGTGCAGTGGGGGTTAGGTAGCTTTTGCCGGGCAAGAGTATGTTTCTGCGTCAACCGCTGGCGGACTTGCCGGGCCGGTCATTTTTAAAGTGCCGAATCCCATTTAAAACCGCATTTACTGCGGCGCGTCCTCGGCTCGATATTTGCTTCTCTCTGTTTCAGGTCAACGCGACAGATGGTCTGTCGTACCGGCGTATGGAGTGGCCGCGATCCCAATCACGCCGTCACCACGGATCGCAGAAGTCTATGGTCAGAGGGCATTATGTCTCTCGCAAACGTGGAGTCTCTCCCCAGCCTTCAGGCGCTGCAGCGTGTAGCCTCGAGTGTCGCCACGGCCGAGGGAACCACCGGCTCGAGCTGCCCTTTCGCCTTGAGCGATACAATTTCTATTTCTCAGGAAGCAATCGAGCGGAATGTGAGCCAAACTCGGGATGATAGGGGTCTCCCTCAAGTCTCAGACATCTATGGGCCACAAGGACGGTATCACGACCAACATCAACCCCTTGGGAGGGGACAGGATGTCAAAGCCTTCATCAATCCTCTCGACCCGGCGAGTGTCACAAATCTTCAGCAGGCCACGGGAGGTGGCACATCGAGCGTGGCGAGTTCGGCGAGTACGAACGCGGCGGGTGGGGCCATTAATGACGGGTTCGCGACTAGGATAACCGATCATGTGGTGGCCACGTATCAGCACCACGCCGCATTCAGTTCAGCTCCCTCGCAGACGAGCACCAACGGTCAGGTGAATTGGGTTGGGTAGGCCGTGAAGCCCAAGCTTGTAGGGTACCCTGGGTCATAGGAACGATCGCGGTTGTGCCGACTCCACGTCGTTGATCACCGAAGTCCCGAATGCCTGGCTTTACTAGATATATGGACCCGTTTTTTGCCAGTAGGACTGCTTAAACGTCTCGATGGCTGGGCTCGCGCGCAATCTGCTCGGCCCTCCTCCGCCGTCGCTTCTTGCACAGCTGCCTGCGCGGCGCTGCTTATGGTGGGCATGAATGCTGAACGGGCAGTCCGTGAATACTTCGGATCGCACGGACATTCTTGACCCAGATAGAGTCTGAGAGCTGAAGTTATTTTTTGTCAGGGACGCTAGCGCCCGGCTCGCACGGGCCCCGTCCCATTGCGCCAATCTCAGTGTTTTCGCGGAGCCACTCTTGCCATGTTTTTGTTCGGCCAACCCCCTCCCATTCCATCATTAATGTTTGTGCGTATGCCCGTCGGAGCCTCCGGGGATCAAGTCCTTTTCACGAGGCGCCGCATTCCTGAGCGGAGGCGAGTTCCAAATCACCTTGTTGCCAGGGGCCAAATTGGCCGCTTCGATGAAATGGTGATCCCCGTCGGTGACGTTTCCCAAGCGGTACAAGGTCATGCCAAGATTATAATGTGCCTCCGCCAAATCAGAGGCGGCCATGATGGCCGCTTGAAAATGTTGCTTGGCATTTACCCACTGCCCCTCTTGAAACGCGAGCAGGCCTTCATCGTTATGGCGAGCGGCAGCACTAGGAGTGCCGTCTGGAGCGGGCATGACAGTCTGCTGTGGTGTGGGCGAAGACTGACAACCCGCACTTCCCCACAGAGCCATCGCGACGAGGGCCATTCGGAGTCCGGACGTCGTACGTGCCATAAATTCCTCCTTTTTTTTAAAAACCCACAGATAACCCAATAGCGCTGAAAAATAGTGACCGATCGCTTGTGGGATACCCGACGGGATAACTGACCGCGCCACGACTTGGTACGCTCCGCTCCGTGCTTGAGTCCGCGGCGATCCCAAAAATGTATATCCCACGTTGATGTGGGTGCGCCATTGTCCGAACGAACGCGTCACACCCGGGTCACCGCGGTAGCGACCCCTCGTGCATGCACACCCGTGGGAAAACCCAGTTACACGCGGGCTGAAGGCTGGCAGGGTCATGGTCTCGGTATGGAAGCTATACAATGTGCCAACCGTGCAATGTCGAGACCGTCTCAACAGCAGCCTGTTTCCGCGCCCTCTTCTCCTCACGCATGAACCGCATCCGCAAAAGTCCTCACTTTGATTTTTTTGGCCCGTTCTTCTACCTGCGCCGCATCATATTGAAACTGCAATTTCATAGCACTTCTCTCCTTGGAGTTATCATGACTGGGGATTCGCTAACGGGACGAGACGTGTCTCCGCCTCGGCCGGCAGAGACCTCCCCCGCCACAAGGCATACAGCACCGGAATCACCACCAACGTTAACAGGGTGGACGACACCATGCCGCCGATCATCGGTGCCGCGATCCGTTTCATGACATCCGCGCCGGATCCATGGCTCCACATAATCGGCAACAGCCCGATCAAGATGGCCGACGCCGTCATCACCTTCGGCCTCACACGCTGTACCGCGCCTTCGATAATCGCCAGGTGGAGATCCGCTATGGAGTGAAGCCGCCCCTCCCGTTCCCATCGTTCATAGGCTTCGTCGAGAAAGATAATCATGATCACCCCCGTCTCAGCCGCGACGCCGGCCAAGGCAATGATCCCCACCCAGACAGCCACGCTCAAGTGATAATTGAGCAGGTACAGATAGACAATCGCTCCGATCACCCCAAATGGCACCGACAGCAGCACGATCAGACTCCGTGTGACTGAATAAAAATTGATGTAGAGCAAGACGAAGATCAGAAAAATGGTCACTGGCATCACAATCCTGAGGCGGGCCTTGGCCCGCTCCAGATATTGAAACTGCCCGCCCCATTCCAGCCGATAGCCGGGTTTCAGTCGAACTTGCTCACGCACCACCCGCTGCGCCTCAGCGACATACCCGGCCAGATCCCTACCGGCCACGTCCACGAACACGATGCCGGACAGGGAGCCTCGTTCATCGCGAATCGTGGGGGGCCCGGTCACCATCGAAATCTGTGCAAGGTGAGCCATTGGGATCGTCACTCCACCCGGGGTCTCCACCAGGACGCGTCTTAGGGATTCCGGATCGTCCCGCAGGGCCCGAGCATACCGGACGTTAATGGGATACCGTTCCCGGCCCTCGACCGTCTGTGAGATGTTTTTCCCCCCGATAGCCGATTCGATGACATCCTCGACATCTTCGACCGTCAACCCGTACCGGGCGATCGCATCACGATCGACCTGAAAGTCCAGATAATAGCCCCCCGTGACCCGTTCGGAATAGGCGCTCCGTGTCCCACGAAGGCCTTGCAACAGGCTTTCAAGCTTGAGCCCAATCCGCTCGATTTCAGGAAGGTCCGGGCCAAGGATTTTAATCCCGAGATTGCTGCGTATCCCTGTGGCCAGCATCTCGGTCCGAGTCTGAATCGGCATCCACCAGATGTTCGGCATCCCGGGAAATTTCAGCCGCGGGTCCATCTCCGCGATCAGTGAATCCCATGTGACGCCTGGTCGCCACTGATCTTCGGGCTTCAAGGTCACCGTGGTCTCCGCCATACTGAAATGGGCCGGATCCGTCGGCGTTTCCGCCCGGCCGACTTTTCCGAACACATGGTCCACCTCCGGAAACTGCTTGAGAAGCTGGTCTTGTCGCTGTAAGAGCCGTGTCGCCTCGGTCACCGAAATCCCCGGCAACGCCGTCGGCATGAAGAGGATCGTCCCTTCGTTGAGTGGCGGCATGAATTCGGAGCCAAGCCGTGCGTACAAGGGGACAGTGACGGCCATCGCCAGGACGGCGAGGATGATGACGAGCCACCTGATGCGCAACGCACCGGAGACGACGGGCCGGTACAGTCGTAGCAAGACCCGATTGATCGGATTGCTCTCTTCTGGACGGATCTTTCCCTTCAGCAGCCATACCATCAAGAGCGGCGCAACTGTGATCGAGACAACGGCCGCAAAGAACATGGCCGCCGTCTTGGTGAACGCGAGCGGCTTGAACAGACGCCCCTCCTGGGCTTCCAGGGTGAAGACCGGCAGAAAGGAGATCGTAATGATGAGGAGCGAGAAGAACAGCGGCTTGCCGACCTCCTGCGCGGCCTGCACGATGACGGCTGCCCGAGAGCCTTCGCAGCCGCCGCGTTCCCATTGCTCCAAACGTTTGTGGGCATTTTCGATCATGACGATGACGGCATCAACCATGGCACCGATAGCAATCGCTATACCGGACAACGACATGATGTTGGAGCTGACCCCAAGGTAGTACATGGCGAGAAATGCTAGCAGTATTGCCACCGGCAATGTCAGGATGGCCACGAGGGCCGAGCGGAGATGAAACAGAAACAACAGGCAGACCAGACTGACGACCACGCTCACTTCAATCAGTTTTTCCTTCAGCGTGCCGATGGCTCGACGGATCAATTCCGACCGGTCGTAGACCGGAATGATCTCCATGCCCGGAGGGAGCGACGGGCCGATTTCGACTAACTTGTCCTTGACCCCCTCGATCACCGCCAGCGCGTTCTCCCCATAGCGCATGACGATGATCCCGCCTACCGCTTCCCCTTCGCCGTCCAGTTCGGCCACCCCCCGACGCATATCGGGCCCCAGCGTAACCGAGCCGAGATCCTGCACCGTAATCGGTGTTCCCCGCTGATCCGTCCCCACGGCGATCTTGCGGATATCATCCAACGACCGGATATACCCGCGTCCGCGTACCATATATTCGCGCTCGGTCACCTCCAATACCCGTCCTCCGACATCGTTGTTACTCCGCTGGATGGCCTCGATGACCTTTTTGAGCGGAATGTGATACCCAAGGAGCTTCGTGGGGTCCACCTGCACCTGATATTGCTTTACGAACCCACCAATGGACGCGACCTGCGCAACACCGGGCACGCTTTGTAACCAGTAACGCAGATGCCAGTCCTGAAAGGTCCGTAGCTCGGCGAGATCGTGCTGGCCGGACTTATCGACGAGGGCATATTGAAACACCCAGCCGACCCCTGTGGCATCCGGGCCAAGGGTGGGCGAGACGCCATCCGGCAGCTTTCCCTTCACCCCTTGCATGTACTCCACGACTCGGCTTCTGGCCCAGTAGATGTCCGTTCCGTCCTGGAAAATGATGTAGACAAACGACAGCCCAAGAAAGGATTGTCCCCGGACATTTGTGACTCGGGGCGCCCCCAGCATCGAGGTAATAATCGGATAGGTGATTTGATCCTCCACGAGGTCTGGGCTGCGTCCCGGCCACTCGGTGAAGACGATCACCTGCACATCAGACAGGTCCGGAATCGCATCTAATGGCGTGTGATAGACGGCCCATCCCCCCCAGCCCATTAGGAAGAGCAGCGCGAGCGAGACCAGAAATGGATTTTTTGTACTCCACTCGATGACCCGCTCAATCATTTTTCACCCATCTCGTTCCGAATGCCTCTGATAAGACCGAAGGCCGAATGCCCTTCTCTCTGTCGCATCACGGGATGAACTCACGATGAGATGTGGCCAACGTCTCAGCCTGGGTCGCAGCATTCCTATAGGCCGCGGCGAGGATGTGACATTGCGGGACAAAATCAATCTTAGGACTGCCGTGGGTCATCATCTGCCTGGCACGCTCTGGATCGCGTTGATAGGCTTCCACCATCTGGTCCATCTCCTGTGCCTTCTGGCGGAGCCCGGCTGCTTCATTCTCATACCAAGCGGCCAACGTCACATGATCATTCCTGGCTAACAGCTCAGCAGGAGGAGTGGCGAGGAATGAGCAGGCTGACAATCCCATCGCGACCAGCAATACACACATGTTGAGAAGTCTCATTCGCCAGATGCTTTCCATGGTCGTCTCCTTTTCACATTCCCTGCATGCCAGACATACCCCCGTGGCCGCGTGCGGTGACGGATAACGTTTCCTTCACATCGACCTCGCCAGCACGCTGCACGCTGACGGCCAGGTCCCACCGGCCACCCATGCCAAGATTGACCTTCGCCTCATAGGCCCCGTCCTTACCGGGTTTCATTGGCACCGTGGCCGGCATCATACCCGGCATAGGCATCGTGTAGGTGAGCTGAACTTTTGCGTTTGGCACCGGCTTGCCTCCCGCACCTTTCACGGTGACTCGGATGAGATTCTCGCCAATCCGCGGTGAGGCGGGCTCTGTCGAGAGCGCAAGAATCAGTCCCCCTGCCGTCTTTTCTCCCGACGCCTTCGCCATTTGCGTAGTCTTCTCCGGCGGTGTGTCTCCCCTTGGCATGCCACCCATGTCCATTTGTCCCATCTGCGCCTGTTCCATTTTGATACCGCCCATCCCGAGCGAACCCATCGTGTCCATGGCGGCCATGAGCTTGCTCTCCGAATCGATCAGAAAGTTTCCGGATGTCACCACCCGGTCACCTGCCTCGATCCCTTCCTGAACCTCATAAAAGGCTCCTATTTTCGCTCCCACCTTGACTTCCCGTGGTTCAAAAAGCCCTTCCCCGCGAACCAGAAAGACCTGCTTCCGCGTTCCAGAGTCCAGCACGGCCTGTTCGGGAACCGCGACCTGGTTTCCGCGATTGATCTTGAGCAGCACGTCTCCGTACATCTCCGGCTTGAGTCGTAAACCCGGGTTCGGTAATTCCACGCGGACTTTGACGGTACGAGCTTGCTCGTTTAGGTAGGGGTAGATGTACGAGACGCGTCCATAAAAAGGTTGTCCTGGATACGAGGAAAAGGTGATCGCGGCTTGCTGATCGACCTTGACAAACGGGACCTCGAACTCGTAGATCTCGGCATTCACCCAGACGGTCGACAAGTCCGCGATCGTGTAGAGCCTCATCCCGGGCTCCACAAACATCCCCCTGAAGACTTTTTTCTCGGTGACGTAGCCGCTGAAGGGCGAATAGATCGATATCGCGGTCTTAGCCTTGCCCCTCCGAGCCAACTCGTCGAGCTGTTGATCCGAGACCGTCCACAGGCGTAACCGGTCGCGTGCCGCGTCCACTATGTGCTCCGCCTGCTCTTGCACTTCGGCAAGAGGACTGTCTTTCACCTTGGCTTGCGTTCGCAGCGCCAGCAGGTACTCATCCTGGCTGGCGACCAAGTCAGGGCTGTACAGCGTGAACAGCGCCTGACCTTTGCGCACGACCTGTCCCGTATAGTCCACAAAGAGTTCTTCCACCCATCCCGAGACCCGCAAGTTGATATGCGTAATGCGTTCTTCGTTATAGTCCACTCTGCCGACCGCCCGGACGGTGGTCTCAAGCGGACGTGTCTCGACCACCGCTGTCTTCACGCCAATCAACTGCTGCTTCGTCGGCGTCACCATGGCATAGGCCTGGGCAGGACCGCTTTCCTCGCTCGGAGACATCGGCATCCCCTGCAGGCTGCGCTCCTTCTGTTCCGTCTGGCTTTGATCGGACGTCTTCTCGTCAGGGGGAAGGACTTGGTGTCGCTCCCCTCCGGTCATGAACCATGACCCGAGCGTCAGCATCACGATTCCAGCTCCGGTCGCCATCCACATGGTTCGTTTTTGACTCCACATTTTCGTCATCATGACATCCCTCACTTTTTACAATTCCGTGCCGACGACCTGTTCGAGCTCAGCCACGCGAGCTTCGCGATCGACCAGCACTCGCCAGTACGCCAGTTGAAACTCCCGCAAGGCCCGGTCTGCGTCGATGAGATCCAGAAAGGACGTCCTGCCCGCGCGATAGCTGGCCCGCGCGGCTTCCACGCCCTGCTCGGCCTGCGGCAGCACCGTGGTCCGGTACAGCACCGCCACTTCCCAACTCGCCCGGACTTTTGCCAGCAGGTCCCGGATCTGGAAGCGGGTCAGGTTTTCCGCGGTGTGGAGGTCTGCGCGTGCCGCCGCGACCGCCGCCCCAGCCTCTCGCACTCTGGCGTCGTACTTCGGCTTGGTCCAGAAGGCGAACGGCATGTTGATGGACACCACGGCGCCGAACCCGTCGTTCGCATGAAAGTTCTGGAAACGCTGGAACGCTACACTGACATCCGGGTAATACTGGCGCTGGGCCAGCGCACGAGACTGTTCATTCCGCTGAATGGACAATTCGGCAGCCTTCAGTTCCGGTCTGGCCTGCACCGCCATCGGATACAGGTCCTCAAGGTCTTTCTCGAACCGCCCCTCACGCGGCCCCTGTGGAGGCCCCAACGGAAACCGTGGATCCCGATCCAACAGGGTGTTCAGTCCACCCTGGGCGCTGTCGCGACGCTGTTCCAGAACGGGGAGTTGCTGATACAGGGTGGAGAGCTCGACCTGGGCTTTCAGGACATCGACCTGACTGCCCTTCCCCGTGCGGAACTTCGCCGTTGCGATCTCAAACAACTGTTTGAGCAGGTCGATTTGTTCGTGGTGGATTTGGAGCGCCTTGTGTGCAAAAAACAGGTCGTAGTAAGCCTGCTTGAGGCGGGCGATCAGGCCTCGTTCCTTCGCGCGCAAGGCCTGCTCAGTCATGTCGGCTGAGCGACTGGCCACTTCCCCCTTGAGGGCCAGCTTGCCTGGGAACGGAAATGTTTGCGACACACCAAAGATCGCATTCTGCGTTTGTGTCACGTTGAAGGTCTGGGGGAAATTCCAGAGCTGAACCGATAGCGTCGGATCATCCAGCGACCGCGCTTGCGGCACCCGTTGTGTGGCCGCTTCCACTTGCTGCCGCGCCGCCTGGATTTCAGGATTCCGCGCCAAGACTTCCTGGATCAACCCTGACAAGCCCAACGTCGCTGGCTGAACGCGTTCATCCGCATCGGCACGGCCTGGGAGCCCACAAACACACATCACTCCGGCCACGGCCATCGTGAGGCACTGGCGCAATGGATTCCATCTCATGAGAATCCTCCCTTCACAAACTCTTGGCTCAGCACTCCAACTGAGAAACCGGCCATTGGTGCTAACGGCCACGCGCAATGGCCGAGCTCGTTCAGAGCGAGGACTGAGCAGTATGATTTAGAGAAAAGGGTTGAGAAAACTCAGGACGGGAGAATCAAATGCGAAGAACGGTCGTGCTTGTCCGGAGAAGCTGGGACGAACTGTCTGAAGGGAAAGGATACTTGAGGACGCCGTTTGTGGGGACTAACGAGAGATGAACACTCGAGACAATTTCTCCGAACCAGAGCATCTGGCTATCAAACGTGGACTGGCTCTGACCAGACGCCTCAGCCTTAAACGTCTTAAACGCGTCGCAGACCTGCCGTGCCGGTTGCTCCACAGGTGTGGAGCAGCCATTGCCCATCTCCGTGCTTGAACTGCTACTCACCGGCAAGAGGCAGGCATAGGCATTGAAGCTCAACACGACAAGGAGCAACACCAAGGTCGTTGAGAGGAGGGAATGGAAGCGGCGCATGGAAGCGTCTCCAGAATATGGAGACCTTACCACTTTTAAAATGTGCCCGCAAGGTGACCTACCCTAACCGCTAGGTCCTCCACCGAATGAGCTAGCCCGCAAACCGCGGGAGCACACGCCGAAATGCCATAAAAATCGAAGTGTGAACTCTATAATAACTCTATAATTGGGGTCTGGGTGCCTATAGGAAAAACCGGAGTTTTCCCATTGTGAATTTAAATCAAAACATTTCTAGATAGAAACCCTACATGTCATCGGCATGTTTCAGCTTACAACAAAAAATCGCCTAAACCGGTGAGCTTAGGATACTGTCAAGGAAACCGGCAGCAGCTCTTAATCCTGTAGTTGTTCCCGAGGGGGACGTGATCCCGCCCAAGCCCCCACCCGTGAAACGAAGGCCTAAGAAGGCAAAGAAGGCATCTGGCCGAAAGAAAGGTTAGTTTCTTCGAGTTCCAGTCAGTCAGCTCGAGTTAACCGCACGCGTGGGACCCGTACTGTCCCCACGGGTGCCAGGAAAACTTGTAGGCTCGCCCTCCAAAGTGACGGCGATATGTCAGTTTGATCGCCCTCCCCCCAATCGATGTCTGATTATCTGATAAAAATGAAGAACGCTGATTATGGGGCTGCAAGTAACGCAGGAACGTCGCCCCGAAGGATCCGCCGGCCGCTCCGGAGCAAGCGGACCAAACGACCGGGGGGTTCGGGGGCGCAGCCTCCGCTTCACTTGCTCTATGGTCAAAGTAGGACGATTAGTCGTTGATCTAATGCGTGGCGAATGCCAAGAGTGCACTCTCGTGCATAGCTATCATGGGTCAAGATGCGGGTATTTCTTTCCTTCTACTAACTTTGTGGGAACTTGATGCGCGACAAGCCACTCCCTACGGACGGGCAGCAAGGTCGCAGCCGCCGTGACATGGCCATCCCGATTCCAATGGATATCGTTGTTCAGGTAGAGCCGGTGAGTTGATGATGCTGTTTTAAACGCTGGAGTTAGATCGAGCACCGCTACAGAATTCGAATGGGCCCACGCCTCTAACATCTCTTGTGGCTTTTCGAAGTTCAACTCATGCGGCGACATCCCGGGGAATTCCGCACAGACCGATTGCAACCGGGCATCAACCTGCGGCTCCGCTGGAAGCAATACCAGTATCCACGGAATCTGGTGAGAGTCGAGGATCTGCTTAAACTTGTCCAGTGTATGACGCGTGCGTTCCCACTGCGACTGAAACGCCCGAGGACTGTCCTTGCGGTATTGAATAGCATGCTCTCTGAACATCGACAGGTATGCGGAACTTCACCCTTGGAAAGCTTCCGAGGGGAGCGTTCCCATAGGGGTCCCGTCAGTGCTGTCCCAAAATCCAGCGGGTTGAAGGCCGAGCCAGTAGGAAATACGACTCCGTCCCACACGGTAGATATAGGTGAGCGCGTGTGCGAGGTTCCAGTGGTCGGGGGCAAAATGATCGTGCATCCAGTTCCCGTTCACGTGCACTTTCCAGCGCAGTCCTGCAAACAGAATATAGTCCCTTGGACTCGGTTCAAAATCATTGCCCATGTAGAAATTGAGGAGGACCAAATCGGGCTTGTAGCCCAGCCCGATGACTTTCAGGACGGAGAGATATTCGTCGGGCTGAAAACCGCCCACTCCTAAATTAATCAATTCCGCTCCTGGCGCGATCTGTTGGAGCCCTTTCTCGGTTCGAGCCATGAATCCTTCATCGTAGGAGACACCGACTCCGACCGTAAACGAATCGCCCAAGGCCAACAAACGAGGGGCGGACGTGCGTGGGAGTACGCTCCGCTCGGCGTCGCGAAATCCTTGGGCGTTCAATCGCTGGATTGATCCCACGGTTGGCCGATGGGGGGCAAGACCAAACGGGACGTGACTCTGCGCATCGAACGTCCCATGTCGGGACAAGAGTGGCCCGGCGGCATGCAACACGAATTCGCTCAGTAGGATGACTGCCACGAGATTCATCAGGGATACCCGCGCGTATAGGAAGGCCGTGGAATCGAGACCCCTTGACAGCCAGCGGGGTCGGAAGATGAACCCATAGAGCCATATCCCGAGGATGAAGAGGAGGATATAGAGTGCATCGGCGTGGTGGTTGACATATGGTACAGGATAATACATGGCGGCGATTAAAGAGGCTCCAGCAAGCCAGCTTAATACGCTGAGCCATGACCATTCCCGAACGATTCGACCTTGGATGGTGTTCTCATTCCACAGCAAGGCCGACGCGGTGCCTAGTGCGAATGCCATCGCGATGTACAAAAGAGCTAGCACTCCCGCTTTAAAGGAGAATTCGAAATGATGGGATGGCGGATGGAGGAAGACAGAGAAGGAGGATACGATGAGATCAATTGAGGTGATCATGCACGCGAAGGAGCCGATACATCCGGTAAGGAGAAGAAGTAATCGCGCGTTCATTCCGCCCAGCTGTACCATTGGCGCAGGATCATACAGCAGTCGCGAGCCTATGATCTAGGTCGTCAGCATCGCGATCCTAATAGTAAATGGTCCGCACACCAATATGCTCGTCTCTGAAGCAGGCGGATTCGGCGATTCCAAGCTTCGTATTAGTGACTTTTGGGGCGAGGTCTTCACCGATAAGGCGCTACAAGGCGAACCGACCTGCGGATTTTTTTGGGCACCCTGATGCAATGTATGCCAACGAGAGCTCCCCCTCCTCGACCAGTTTTACCGGCGGTCGATGCCTCCACAACTCCGGATTCTCTCAATCGGGTTTGGTGATACGAGAAAATCCCTCGGCTACAGTTAGCCGGCGCCTCGGGTGATGCCGACGAACCAGGGAAGCCGACGCCGGTCATACCATACCTCATGGCGCAGAGGCGTAAACTGGATGCGTACCCGGGGCGTGGTTGATTCTGGAGTTCCATAAACACCTACGAGGAGTGGCGCTGGTCGAAGGACTGCCAAGAGAAGTCCGTGAGAAAGAAAGGTCATGCACGCCTACCACAACACAACCTATAAAGGCGCTGGGTATGGTCTCGCCGCGGCAGCTCTGTTCGGCCTCGGTCTTCCCCTCGCCAAGCTCTTGCTGCCTGAAGCCAGCCCTCTTCTTATTGCCAGTCTGCTCTACCTTGGAGCCGGGTTGGGACTCTATATCTTTGAGCGGTTGTTCTACCGTGGGTCTGATGCCTCGCGGCGAGAGGCGCAGGTGGCAACAACCGACCGATGGCTATTGGCGGGCATCGTTCTAACCGGCGGCATTGTAGGGCCTATCTTCATGCTGTGGGGATTACAGCGCATAACGGGAGTGCTCGGCTCGCTGCTGTTGAACCTGGAAGCACCCTTCACCATTGTGTTGGCCGTGCTTCTCTTTCGAGAACACCTCGGGCGTGTGGAAGCAGTTGGCGCTCTGCTGATCATAGTCGCGGCTGGGTTTCTACAGT
>CAZBNV010000072.1:0-23974 GCA_964493335.1 uncultured Nitrospira sp. | reverse complement strand
CGTTTCCACTCCGTAATCTGGTTGGGATGCACATCAAACCGCTGAGCCAGTTCGGCCAGCGTTTTGTCGCCGTGCATCGCGGCCAGCGCCACTTGGGCCTTGAACACCGCTGAGTGTGTCCGTCTCGTTCGTTTTGCCATCGTCTGCTCCATTTCATCGCCCTGTCAGGGCATCAACGGTAGCAGATTCTCCACTTAACGGCTTGTTCAAATTCTCGGGGCCACTTCTTCTTCTCAGACTTATGACCCACGATTTTCATGGCCGTGGCAGTATCCACCCCTGCCCTTCTCAGGTTAGTGGCCGCGCAATGCCGTAAATCGTGAGAATGAAAGTCTGCCACTCCCGCCAGCTTTTGGCCGTATTGCATCCTCGCTTAATGCCCCTGATGGGCTGCCCCTCGTAGAGAAACACATGGTTAGTATTGAGGCGTCTCACCTTGGCGAGATCGGCTAAGGCCGTGCGGACGGCTGGTGTGATAGGCAGTTGTCGAGGCTTCTTGGTTTTCGTGTCGATGGGTCGCAGGGCAATGAATCCTCGCTGAAGGTCGACACGATCCCACGTGAGCTGCACAATCTCTCCGAACCGCTGCCCTAAGTAATAGGCGAGCAGCAGAATAGGCATAAGATGTGAGGGCTGCCGCGTCATAGAGCCCATTCCATTCACTATCACTCAGTACTCGATCTCGCTCATTGTGAGCCTCAGGAAGAGGCACCTTACAGGCGGGATTGGTGATAAACAGCCCTCGCCGAACCGCCACATTCAGGCAATGCTTCAAGCCGATGTGGTCATTGCTGACCGTCTGTAAACTCGGCCTCCCTCCATCTTCCTTACGACGCTGTGCCCGGTAGGCTTCCACCTGTCCGGACGTGATCTCTTGGATCAAGGTGGACCCGAAGAATGGAATGAGCTGTTGTCTGACAATCCGCTGCCGGTCTCGATAGGATCGCAGCCGCTTTCACTTGCTCCAATTCGAGATATCGAAGCCCCCAGTGTTTAAAGAGCACCGGTTGAGCCTGCCTGCACGGGATAAGGCCTTTCATAAGCTCAGTTTGATGAGTGCTTCTTGCTGTCTCGCTACCGTCCGATTGACTGACCAGACCTTCCAGCGCTTGAGCTTGGCTCCCACGACTACACGCGCCAATTTAAGCACCTTTCCGTCGTCCAGCACGGGAAACTCTACAAAATAACTTTCCTGCCGTTTGGTGAGCCCAGTAGGACCACCCTCCTTTCTGTGGCGTTTTGGCCACCCCTACCAGTTGACGAAGAGAAACCGCTAACTCATTGCAACCCCAAAGCACTCCCGTACAATGGCTGAAGGAGGCGCACAACCCATGCAAGATCGCCCACTGTACGAGAACACCTTCAACCAGAGCGCAAGTATTGACCGACGGTACCGCTGGATTGCCCTTGCCAGCTTTATCCTTTTTTTAGGCGTCTTAGCGTTCTATCTCCTGCAATAGCCTCGGTCCTGCCCCGTATGCTCAATCCGGTATAATGCGGGCGGAGGCATGGTCCCATGAATGGACGCAATCGTCGCAGGCCTTTCTATGATCGGACCGACTATAACAACCGATGGTACCGGTGGCTCGCACTCGCCAGCGCTCTCCTCGCCGGAAGTCTCTTAATAAGCTATCTACTGGAATAAATGTCATGGCCGCCGTGATGGCATCGGCATCATCGTGCTCTGCTTGATCCAAGCATCGAGCAGGGCCACATTGAACTTCACGAGCCGTCCCACCTTCACATAGGGAACCCCCCGCTGACTCAGCATGGCATAGATCGTGTGAGCTGAGCGGCCAGTGTATGGAGCAGCGGCCTTGATATCAATGAGCCGCATGAGGCCAGTCGTCTCACCCATGGGCTCTCTCGCTTTCGACACTGTCCATCGCCTCCATGGCGTCGGCCTCCCGCTCACGTGCTAACCGTTCCCGAATCCAATCGTCGATCATAGCCGTGCAGGTTACCCATCTTCCATCTGGGGTCCTCGTCGCAGGGAGGTCGTAATCGCGTGCCCACAAATAGAAAGTCGAGGGTCCGATATGCACGCCTCTTGCCATGAAGACGCGGGGAGGCTCTGACATCCGATCCACCGTTAGTGTTCCCCGTTCCCTGGGAAATGTTCTCAATTTTCAGGCTCAACGGCTGTTCCACCTTGCCTGTTTTCATCTGGGCTCGATGGCCTGCAGCACTCCTTGCGTCGCCATTGGCCCCTGGAACATTGCATGAGTGTGGCCACAGCACAAAGACAACAGGGCAATGGAGCGACAACCCTGGTTCGGCTGCTTTCATGGGCTTCCAGCCTTCCGGCACATAAAGCAACTCCCACCATTTTTGAGCGCCAGGATTCAGGCATGGATGGCACTGCCGCGGGGCCGGGTCGGGATGAGCTCGAAACCACAAGCCGCTCCCCACACTTTGGACAAGGGCATTCCCCCTGGGATCGAAGAATGTGAATCGGATTTTGTGTCCTCACAATCCTCAGAATCCTCAAAGCTACCCCTCGCTCCCCTATCTTGAGGATATTGAGGATCGCTCACGGGTTGCGCTTGGGCTTCCAGAATGCCGGTCGAACTGAGGGAGGTCAGCGTGCTCGGTCTAGTTGGTTTCGCGGCGCCCTTCTTCGGTTGTGCGGCACTCGCCCACTATGTGCTCGGGTGGGATTCCCGAGGGAGTTGGCTCTGTGGCGTGGCCCTTTCGACCACCTCGATGGCTGTCGTCTATGCGGTCATGCTTGAAACAGGCTTTAACAAGATCGAGTATGGCAAAGGGATGCTCAGTTCATGTTTCATCAATGATCTGGGAACGGTGATCGTCCTCGGTCTGCTCTTCGCGCCATTTACCTATAAGACTGTTGTGTTTGTCGTCGGGATTGCATGAGTCCTGATAGTATTGCCGACGGTCACTGCATGATGACTCGCGGCTTAGCCTATCGGACCGCCGCCATTCGGACGAAATGGGTGATGCTCATATTGCTTGGGTTGGGTTCGTTGGCCTTGTGGTCGGGCAGCGAAGCCGTTTTACCAACGTATATCGCAGGCATGGTTCTGGCGGGAAGTGCCGCAAAGGATTCGCACTGGATTCGTCGACTGCGTACGCCCACCGTGGGATTTCTGATCCCCTTCTACTTCATTCGTGCCGGCACCCTCGTCTCGCTGCCGGTGTTGCCTTTCAGCTCCACTGTTGTTCCTCGCCCTGCTGGCGGGGAAAGTCGTATCCAAAATATTCGGGCTGTATCCCATTATTGGACTGTTTCGGCAGGAGCGGAACGAGCGGTGGTATTACACGCTGATGATGTCGACAGGGTTGACCTTCGGGACCATCTCCTCGCTCTATGGTCTCGCACATGGCATCGTGACACAGGAGCAATATTCGTTTCTGGTCGCAGCTGTGATTGCGAGCGCGGTCGTTCCGACCGTGATTGCAGGCCGGGTGTGTGTCCCACAGCATCTGTTGCCCCATGACGAGAAATATGGAAAAGGACCAGGGCAGATCAATGGCCTGAGTGAGGAGGGATTGTTCCACCATTTTCCCCTGGGGAGGTGGAAAGACCGGGAGGGTTTCGGTGGCGAAGGCCGCTTCACAACGGGAGACGGATTGAACTACGTTTCGGCAGTTTCGTGCGTGAACTAATGAAATCATGCTCACTCTCGCCACGGTTCAGCGACGACTATCTGCTACGGGGACGCTGGCAACGATTTGCACGCGTGTTTCCCGCACTAGAATTTGACTGGCCTCATACAGCGATGCTGCCGCAGAATCTTTCCTGACGTAAGCAGACCCGCCCGCTTCCTTAAGCGCGCGTTCAACTTAGCTCGCTTGGTGCACGGACAGGCCGATCACGACGGTCTGCGGTCGGCGTGACTTAATCTGCCGGATCGCTTCGATCCCACTGACCTTGGGCAAAATGATGTCCATGACGACGACGTCAGGGACAAGGGTTTCGGCGAGAGTGATCGCCTCTTCCCCATCGGCTGCTCTCCTACGACTTGTATATCCGCATACCCGTCCAGTACTCCGCGCAAACCCTCTCGAACCATCGCGTGGCCATCGATAAGAAGTCTGCGAAGGGTGGTGCCGGCGTCCCTCGGTTTCATACCAACCGTGCTGCCCTGCTCTTGCAGAATGGTCTGCCTAGGGAGCGGGACGTCCTCCTGCGCCAACGGCAGAATCAAACTTGCTCGCGTCCCTTGATTCGGGCCGGATCGCACGTCGAAACGACCACCCAATGGCTCCATCCGTTCTCGAATGCTACAGAGGCCGAACTGTGTCAGCGATTGGTCGGTAGCCAGCGTAGTGGGTATCGTCGCCGCGCTGAAGCCCCTTCCTTTATCGCTTACCCGAAGGGACAGGGTCTCAGCGTCACGGGTCAGGGGAATGGTGGCCCGGTCGGTGTTAACCTGTTTGGCAACATTCATCAGCAATTCCCGAGTGCAATGGAAGAGTAGCTGAGACTCCACTAGCTCTCGCGTGCGAGCTTCCACCCGTCGATCCAATTCCGTTTCCCAGCGCTTGCGTTCGGTAATATCTCGCGTGACACACCGTGTAGAGCTGAAAGCGCCATTGTCCCACCGCACATTCGAATGGATAAGCACGTCTTTGACCGAGCCGTCCTTGCACTGTAAGCGGGTCGGGTAGTTGTGTAGTGTTTCTCCCTGTAGTAGTCGATGTCACTATCCGTGATGGCGGCCTGGTCTGCATGAAATTCAGTACTGTTATTTCCAATGTATTGGTGAACTTCGTAGCCCAGCATATTCAATTCGGCCTTGCTGGCCCACATAAGCGTGCCATCTGCCCCGACTTGATGCAGGCATTCCGCCGCATTTTCAAAAAAGTCATCGAGTGCCGCGTCCCACCGCCGAAGGTCGGCTTCTAAGACTTGCCGTCGCGCTATCTCAGCTTCGAGAGCTGTGGTTTCTGCAGCCATGCCGCGAGGATTTCAGCCGTCTCTTTCCCATCCGGCAGCGCCGACGCGCGGGAACCGGTTGGCGGATCAACGCCTGCAGGAATATCAGAACGATCAGGCGTGACCTCCTACCCTGAATCGGACCTCTGGATGGGATTGTTCGTATACAGCATATCTCCTGGCAGAGAGGGGGAGTCATGCCGGCGGACGAGCTTCGTACGATGCTCTGCTCGAAAGACTGAGCCCGCTGGATTGAACCCGACCATGCTTGCGTAAACCTAGGCGAGGATAATATGTGGTCAAGTAGGCAAGACCCACTACGACTGGCAGTGGGACATGCTGGTTTTTTAACTAGCAATGCGTTGGCATGTAGAGCAAACTATGACATGCGGTGTACTCATTATTGCATCCGACATCCGAGGCACTGACGCGACAAATTCAGGTGAGGGCCTGACATGGATGAGTCGTTTAGCAATGTCCTCATTCCCGCTCGCCTCGCAGCCGAAATGTCCAAAAGTCCTTTCAATGCCTTTGCAGCCCGTCCGGCCTGTCGTTGGCCCTCGACAATTGCATATACAGCTATTAATCATGCAGCTTTTAGCCTATTGCCGAGCCTGTCTGATCAAAGTGGCGATGGCGGAGGTTCCCGAGGATCGTGTACGCCTGGACGCTCTCCTGGATTCCTGGACCCCCGGGGGGAAGCTTAAACAGCGGCAAGGCCACTGTGGCAGGTGCGGTCAGTATGGCGAGGTGAGTTATTATGCGCCCGTCGAGCCAGAACTCTAAAATCGATCAAAAGGGCGTCCTCAGCCGATACTGAGATCTCTGAGGACGAACGCTCTTCACATGCGACCACGTCGTAGGAATGGCCAGCTCATGATGACGAGCGACATCAATTCTTCTCGA
The DNA here is from genome assembly GCA_964493335.1 of uncultured Nitrospira sp. Lineage (GTDB taxonomy): Bacteria > Nitrospirota > Nitrospiria > Nitrospirales > Nitrospiraceae > Nitrospira_A. The sequence continues at coordinate 18,165 of CAZBNV010000072.1, read as the reverse complement.
ATCTATCGATTCACTAGAACGCCCAAGGAGTCGTTTCTAGAGCTTAAACGGGGAAACCATCATATCGCTCTCTGTTCTGGCCCCACATCGTTCCGCAACCTTTTCAGATAGGGATGGGCATAATGGTAGCTCACGCTCGAGGACTTGTACTGAACGGACCGTCAATGGGTTCGGTCCCGTGGGACTCGCCACCCTTTATTGCCCCTCACAGGATGCTCCTTTAGCCTGAGTTGCGTCACGCAGCGCTTTTATAGGATCTTATAAGGGTAATCGGGGGCACCGAGGGCTACTCCCAGTGCTCCTACAAACTACGCTCCGGTATTTATTTATTATAGTGAGGCATATAGGTTCCCTGTCCAGGCGCACTGATCGACACATGACTTCGTAAGGGAGAGAGACTTACCAGACGACTATGGATAAAACGGAACCAAACGACGGCAACTCAGCAGATTCACCAAATGAACCTAGCCGCGCCTCCGTGCAGGAAACTGGCGGAAGCTACCTACAGACGACTTCCCCTCCTTCCTCAACTCCAGATGCCGAGGACAAGCAGTTCCGGGTTAAGCTTACACTTTTTTGGGTGGGAGTCATCGCGGCGATTATTGCGGCCTTCGCGGTAGGTTATCCTGGCTGGGAAAATTATATTGCTCAAGAGGCGGCTAAGCGACAGTTGCGGGCTTATATCGACGTGCGGCCCAAGGGAATGACGACTATCGACGAAGGCATCATGCCGCGCGTTCATGATAGTTTTCAGAACATCGGGCGAACCCCTGCATATGACGACGGGGCATTTTCCCGTCTTACGGTGGCGGAATACCCACTGATCAACAAACTAGTCAACGACGAGTGTAGCCATGTCAGCACGAATCCAAAGGCGAGTAAGTGGTTCATCGGAAAAGCTTCTCGCCCGGAAATAGTACGGGAGGGGCCGTTCACAGCGAGCGAGGTCGAAGCCATTAAGGGCGGAAAAGCCGCAGTGTATTTGCACGGCAGAGTCTGTTATCGGGACATTTTCAACGAATCACACCGCACCGATTTTTGCCTGTACTGGAAATGGGTTGCTGGCCGAGTCAGCCCTGGCCTGTACTGTGACCAAGGAAACAGCAGTAACTGAGGGAGCCGGCGGGTGAACTCTACGCTGACTGTGCCCGGAATTTTTCGGAAATCATAGGAGCTGAAAGATTGCCCGGTACAACTGGGCGGTGACACCCGTCTCATCCATGTTCAATATTTTAGACAGCTGCGTCGTCGCCTTCCTATTCCGCAGCGCCTGACAGATCCACCCGCGCTTCTCCAACCCCGGTATGTTCAATACGTGATTTCCCGATTCCAGGCACTCGCTATCTGCACTCGCCCAACCACCCTTAGGCCTTCTGGCTCAGCGCAAAGTGTTCTGATTGCACAAGTTCTTCCACTCGCTGTGGCCCTACTTCACGCGTCTTTCCGACAAACCTACGCACGTTCTTATGGGAATCAAAGCCTTAGGGGACGGGCGACTAAGAGGTCCCGACATTGCATTAAGGCACTCCTAATAACAAAAAGGAGTCCATCCCATGATTGAGTTCCCGTTAATTCTGATCGGCTATGCCCTTGTCCCGTTTATCGCTATCCTGGTAATGGTCATGGCGGACCGGCCACATGAGAGCTCTGATCAGAGTGCCTTCCCGCAGGTCGAAATCCTGTGAGTCCACGGCGGTTCTACTAGCCACAAGTAGAACCGCCGTTTGCTCGGGCATGCAGCCCGTCTGCCTCATGCCTTTTTCCATGACACGACTCTCCTTGCAGCTCATGCGCGGCCTCGGGTAATCGTAGAAATTCACTGCAAGACCTCACCATCGAACTCTCATGAAGAGACACCGCGTGCCGACTCCTGTCGGGACCTGGGGCCGTGTCGCTGCTTCCAGCAATCGTCTCGACGAATACCGAAGACCTGTGTAGAATTGTTCATGTATACTGTTGCCCAACAGCAAGTGCGTCTCCTACTCCCAGCGCTGTGTGCCTGGAATGAAACAGTTCCCGTTGACGACTTCCGACGAATCCTGCACATAAGAAGCCTATGAAAACGTTGAATCTGCTCCTGGTTCTCTGCGCCATCCTCTTAGCTACCCCTGGTTGCAGAGGATATGCGTTTGTGGACACTCCCACGACCGACGGCTTTCATTCAAAACTCCCGTCTCCTTATACCCGAGCAGTGGTCTGGGGGGGCCGCCCTGATACGATCCAGAGCGCCAGCACATGGCTGTTAAAGAAGGGGATTCTCGTCGTAGATCAAACCAAGGTGCTTCAGGCCGCGGCCGATCAAAAAGTGAGCCTCACAGGGTACCAATATCTGGAAACAGACGTACTCCGAATGGCCAAATTAGTTGGCGCACGGCTGGTGGTCTTTAGCAATGCGGAAGTGGGATCGTGGGAGGCGTTAGATTGGAGCACGGGGTTTCCCCGCAGCCAGCGAGTTTACTCAGCCACGGTAGCTCTCAGGGCCGTCGACGTGAATACCGGTGAAATTGAATGGAGCGGCAAGGCCCAGTCGACTGAACGATTCGGGAATATCGAAGAAGGAATCAGCCTCCTCACCTGCCATGCTCTTGCGACAGCCTGGGGCATGCGCAACCCCGGCACTATTGCACCGGAGAATATCTGCCCTCCCGGGTCCGGCCTCATGACGAGCGAGGTGAGTCTCCCGAAACCTCAAACCTCTTCCCCTGCCTCCAGCAGCCAGAGCTCAAACACCTCCACGAACTACTGACTGTTTCCCTTCTGCTTCTTCCAACATCTGCGCCACCGATCCTTTCACTATCAGTCCCCACAGAACCGCCGGGTCTCCTCCAGCGAGAACATGAGCAAAAAATTGCTTCTTTGTCGATTTTGCCGGCCTGCGCGCTATACTGCAAACGTACCGCCACGCAATATCGTTCATCATGCAGGCGTATGGTCCCTCGCATTGTGACCGCACTTCTCAGCCTCAGTCTCCTTACGACCTCAATGGGAAGGGCCGCCGAGAATCGTCCGTTCTGGACTGAACAAGCCTTATTCCACTTTGGTGATGACGTTTTCTTCACTGGGCGCGCTTCCTGCGCGCCCAACGTGGAAGAGGGGCGCCAACGTGCCTATGTGGCCGCTGTGCAAGAGGTCAAGAATTTCACCCGCGCCCAAGAAATCGGCGGATTTCCACTGGATACCCAAATGGTGTTCGAAGACCCGCGCCCTTCCGACTGCGCGCCGGGACTGGTCACGGTGTGGCGACTCTTACGAGCCCCGCGCACCTCGCTGGAATCCCTCACCAAGCACGCACCCTCCGGCAGGCAGACGGATATGTCTCCGATTCGTGCGCAGATCATAGCAATCCGAAATCTCACGCCGCGCGTGGGCATGCTGCGAGATGAGGTGTGGAACCGATATGGACTGCCTCGTTCTATCTGGGCACATCCGGAGAGAGGCGAACTGATTTGGGAGTATTCCCAATTCGGCTTGACCATTGTCTTCAACCAAGACGATGTGCTGACGCATTGGCGGTTGAATGGCCCGCACCCACGTTCCAGTGACGAACCGTCCCTGACTTCTCGGCAAGACAAGGCGATGGGACAAGACCTTCCAGCCATCGACCTTACTTCCCGGCTTCAGCAGCTGGAAGAACAGCAGGATCTCGATCGGCGGCACCAGGCTCAGCGCTATTGCACCTTGCGCTTTGCGGAGGTCCCGGAATCTCTACGAGCCAAACAGGGCAGCTGCGAACAGCGGGAATATGAACGCCTCAAGGAGCAACGCCATCCATTCTAATACCGCGTGACATCGAGAGCCCAGTGAAGAGGCTACCATGACCACCAAATCGATACAGCCTGCGACTCTTTTGATTGTCGATGATGACCCCTCCACTCTTCTACTGAGCGCGAAACCGCTGCAAGAGGCCGGATATACCGTTTTCCAAGCGCCCGGAAGCTCCGAAGCTCTCAGGCTCTGTGCGGAACGTACCAAGCCCCTGGATCTCGTCCTCGCCGATATCTTCCTGCCACCGCCAGGATTCCAGCTGTCCGTCGACAAGAATCCCTATCCCCGTGTAAACGGTCTTGAGATGGTCGAGCGGTTACTGGAGGAACATCCGGACATCCGGGTGATTCTCATGTCCAGCAGTCCCAGTCTTGATTTGCGCAGCCGCGGACTTGTCCGAGACGCATTGCCGTTTTTGAGGAAACCCTTCACCAGTGACGCGCTACTGACCCTGGTGCAGCAAGTCCTGGCCGGCCCGCCCACCGCGGCAAATCCCAAGAAATCGGCGCCATCGGGAACCGGTGATGTCGAGTGGTTTGACTAGCGCACGCGTCCCTATGTTCAAGTCACCGAACGACCGATAAAGTATTTCGTGGTTGCAGGCCCCTTTCAATACATCCGAACAGAGGCGCACGACCTATGGCACGAGCAAAAGCAAGTGACCCACAGCGCAAGGCAAAACCAACCGTTGCAGACGAACTCACTCACGGCATCGCGAAATTGCGCGAACTGAGCACGCAAATCGACGACCTTGGCCGTGATGGATTTCCCTACCGCGAAGCGGGCCGCGCCAGAACCGAGCTATCTTTTCGTGAAACCATTCGGCGCCTCTTCGGCGAAAAATCGCCGGAATACCAGGCGCATAAGAACCACAAGCTACGGGTCGGAAGTCGTGCCGAGTCCGCGCAGAGTACGGCCCTCATCAAGCAACTGATCACCGAGCTGGAGAATCAGAAAGCGGATATCTTGGGCCTCAAGTCCGCCTCACCGGTGACGACCCCGCCCACAGTACCCGAACGACCTGCGCTGTCGGCAGTGCCTCCGGGCTCACCTTCCGATTCCCTCGTGCCGCCCAAGGCCGCGCCTCCCGCCGCTGTGGCTATGCACAGCGCGCCACTGACGGTTTCAGTTGCGATGACGACTAACCTCAGCTCGCCGGCCCAAGCCATTGCTCCGATAATCATGACCGCGCCGTTTTCCGCAAATCCCGTCTCCACATGTACGGCTTCAGCGGGTTACCCCCAACCCGTTGGCGACACATCGATGCCTCGCCAGCCCCTTGCGTCGTCACCGCACTCTGAGGCCACGCAGTCTGGATCGGGGCCGGGCGATCTTGATGAGAAGAAGTCCGTCCTAGCCACGACGCCTGAGCCAAAAACTTCGACTCCACCGGCTCAAGAAAGCGTCGCTGCCTCGTCAAATCTTTTGGAACAGCCATCAACCACGACAGCGCTGATTCAGACAGCTGCATCGCACCGGCCAGTGATTCCACAGCAAACCATTCCTCCTATCCCTCCGGCAACTCAGCACGCTGCGATTGCGTCGGCATTGCAGACCGAGCCGCTCCTACCATTGCGAACCGCCCCAGAAGCAGCAGACCCCCTGGTATCCACGCCGACGCCAATCCTCCCACCGCCGCCCGCGTCGATCGAACCCCTCGCACCAGCTTTGATCGAAAGTCCGCCACAGGACACGGTCAATGCTACTGTCTCCAAGCGCACCATCGAGCCCCTGCCCACTGAGCCACCCTCGGCCCCTGGCCCCACGGCGGCAGAATCTGTGACACCTGCTGTGGAACGATTGGTCACGCCTCAGACGTTCGAAGTCCCCCAGAAAACGACCGCGCAGAGCAACGAAACAGAAACCGGCACGCTCGACATGCTTCGCAGAATCTGTGCGCGATTTCACTTGGTGGCCCGGCAACTTCGGCTGCGAAAAGAATACCGCCCGACGATCGAAATCACCGACGAATATGACCTGCAGGACCTGTTTTACGCGCTCCTACGTCTGCAATTCGATGAGGTGGGGACAGAAGAGTGGGCCCCGGGCTATGCGAATGGCGCAAGACGGACCAGTTATCGGCTCGATTGGGATAGGATTGTCGTCGTCGTGAAACAAACTAGGTCGGGCCTCAGTACGAAGGACCTTTCTGAACAGGTGAAGTCGGACGCGGCCCATTACTCTACACGACCGAACGGAATCACCCTGCTCTGCTTCATCTACGATCCTGAAGGCCGAGTCGGAAATCCTCGCGGACTGGAAGCTGACCTCACGTCGGTCAGCGATGCATACATGGTGGAGGTCATCGTCGCCCCCAAATAGTACGCGCAGCACGGTCGCAGCGCACAGAACAGTCGCGGTTGATTGACTTCATCCGAGGCAATCCGCTAGGTTTCGCATCACGGGCAGGCGTTGCCGCCACGACCGCTCACACCACGGGAGATCCCTTGCATGCCGGACAAAGCCTATGTGTTGATCAACGTGCATCCCGGTCAAACGGCGGATGTGGTGAAGGCCTTGACGACGATCAAGGAAATCAAACAAATCGACCCTTGCTGGGGAAAGCCAGACATCTTCACCATCGTCGAAATCCCCCACCAGGATGCGCTTACCCAACTGGTGCTCGCCAAGATTCATGCGATCCCCGGTGTCGACCAGACCGATACCCATATGGTCTACCGCCTGCAAGAAGGAAAACCGAAATGAAATCCAGAGCCGCCATCGCCTGGGTGCTGGCCTTCGCTGCAATCGTCTCCGGATGTGCGGGAGGGACGCCTCTCCCAGAGCCGGATGTCATGGAAGTGTTGCTCCCGATTCCTGCCGATCAAGTCAAAACCGCTGTTGCAGATGTGCTAACTCAAGGCGGCTACACGGTCGATCAAGACGATGCCGGCAACCTGACGACCGGCATGCGACAGGAGATCAGAAGCCCGTGGAACGGACTTCTGCGCTGGAGATTCGGAGTAGGCAAGAGCCGGGTGGACGCTCGGGTCGTCCCGCAAGACGACAGCACCACCCGCCTACGGCTCCAGGTGTTTTATCGTGGGAAGGATGGGCTCTTCGATTCGTGGGAAGAGGCGGAGACGCCGTTGCCACAGAGCGCGGCAAATGAAATTCGACTCATCAAGAACGCTCTTCGAGTGCTCTGACACACCGATCTATTTCTCTTCGGCCTCATCGCCAAAATCCAACCCAAATCGTTCCGCCATCCGATACAGCGTGCGTCGGTCAATCCCAAGAATTTTCGCCGCCTTGACCTTATTGCCTCGCGTCTCCTTCAACACACGCGTCAGGTGCCGCTTTTCAACCTCGTCCAAGGTCAGTAATGCGTCCGGGTCCGCGCCGGTCTGCGCCGCCTCGAGCGCGTCGGCTGGGTCGGGTTCAGCTCGGATCGACTCCGGTAGATCTTCCGGCAACAGCAGCGGGCCGTGACTGAGTGAGACCGCCCGCTCCACGGCATTTTCCAGTTCACGCACATTCCCCGGCCAATGGTAGCGCTTCAGGAGCGCCATCGTTTCCGGCAGAAATCCCCTCACGCGCAACGATTGCTTGGCATACTTCTGCAGGAAATGATGGGCGAGCATCGTAATGTCTTCCCGTCGCTGGGCCAGCGATGGCAGGGCAATGCGCACCACGTTGAGACGATAGTACAAATCGTCGCGAAACTTTCCCTCTTTCACCAATGTCGCTAGATCGCGATTCGTCGCGGCAATGATGCGCACATCAACCTTGACCGACGAAGTACTGCCGACACGTCGCACTTCCTGCTCTTGCATGACCCGCAACAATTTCACCTGGAGCGCCTGGCCCAGATCGCCGATCTCATCGAGAAACAGCGTGCCGCCGTGAGCCGCTTCAAAAAGACCCGTCTTGGCGCCCACGGCTCCCGTAAATGCGCCCTTTTCATATCCAAACATTTCCGATTCCAGCAGATGATCAGGCAACGCGCCGCAGTTGACGGGAATAAACGGTTTATCGCGACGGAGACTGTTCAAATGCACGGCTCGCGCAATCAATTCTTTTCCGGTGCCGCTTTCCCCCTCAAGGAGGACCGTGCTTCGCCCTTCGGAAACGCGAGCCACCAGCTTGTATACCTCCAACATCGCCGGGCTGCTGCCCACCAATTGCGACCAGGGTTCGCGCGCGCGCGCATCGTCTCGAAAGCGGGCATTTTCTCGAACCAGTCGACAATGTTCCAAGCTGCGTTGCACCACCAAGCGGATGTCTTCCTTCTTGAACGGCTTGGCGAGGTAATCATAGGCCCCTTGCTTGATGGCTTCGATCGCGCCCTCCAAGGACCCAAAGGCGGTCAACAACACGATCGACGTATCCGGGCTGAACCGTTTGAACTCCTTCAGCACGAGAAAGCCGTCACCTTGCTCCATGCGTATATCGGTCAGAACCACATCCACGCTTGATTGCTTGCCACGTTCAACGGCGGCCTGGCCGCTGGAAAACGCTTCGACCTCATACCCTTCCTTCAGCAGCGCCTCAGTCAACAATGTGCGCGCGGCATCGTCGTCATCGACCACGAAGAGTTTCGCTTGGCTCATCGGTATGTGTCTCCTCGCAAGCTTGAAAAACAGTTTTGGAGCTTCGGAAATCCAAACCACAGAATTCACGGATGGTCTCAGCATTGCGCGCAGGCTGTTCAAGAAGGCAACAGCCAGTGACGAGTCTCCGCTGCGTACATTTGCCCTACGGAGAGCCGTTACAGGCCGCAAGCGCGGCGCTGGCAGACGTTTTCAACAGCCTGCTAGACTGAGGCAGTGTCTGAGCGGAGGCCAGGCAGCACCACGGTCACCGTCGTCCCTACTCCCACTTCGCTTTCCAGCAGCAACTGACCCCCGTGGGCAACGACGGCTTCGCGACTCAGGAACAACCCCAAGCCGGTTCCTTTGCCAATCGCCTTGGTCGTAAAGAACGGCTGGAACGCTCGCGCCATATCCTCCTGCGGCATTCCACAACCGGAATCGCACACCGCCAGCGTGACCATGGTGTCAAGATCGAACCGGCCCGTGCCAGACGCACGATCCCTCTCCTCTGTCGAAGCCGGACGGGTCGCGACAGTCACCGTCACGTGTCCTCCCACCGCGGTGGCAGCCAGCGCATTGGTCAAGAGATTGACCAATACTTGGTGAATCTTTTCGGCATCCGCCCACACCAGCACTGGAGGTGCCACCGCGGCCTGAAGCGTGACACCTTTGGCATGATAAGCCGGTTCGATCAACGCCATAACCGGCTCAATCAACCGCTCAGCAGGATACCACGTCGGCTCCGGCTTCCGTTGCCTGGTCGACGACAGAAGATCTTGAATGATGCGCACGACGCGATTCAACTGCTCATCGATGATGCCGATTCGTTTCTGCATCTCGGCGGTCACCCCAGGCTCTTCCGCCAACGCTTCCACATGCCACGCGATCGAATGCAACGGCGTGCCCACCTCATGCGCCACCGAGGCCACCAGTTGCCCCAGCGCCGCCAACCGTTCCGACCGCGCGAGTGTATCCTTGATCTCGACCAGTTGCGTATTGGCACGCAGCAAATGTTCCGTTTGCGTCGCCAGGGCGGAGCGAGCCGCCTCTTCACGAGCTTTGCGCTCTTCCCACGTCACGCCGATATAGGCCACCCCCACCAAGACACAGACCACCATGGTGCGGTTGAATACCACGGCAGTGAATCGCTCCCGTTTTTTCCCCGGTTGGAGAAGCCCGATAAACGTTACCAGCACACACAACGCCAGCGTGACGATCATGAGACGGCGACTGCGAAGGGTCGCCACCAGCAGAATGGGCAGCACGAATCCAAATGCCCCCACCACGTTGAGAGGGAACATCCATTCCATCAAGACGATGAGGAGGAATAAGAACGCGGCGATGGCGAGGACGACTTGATTCCGGCTCTTCATCGAGATTCCGGACCGCGCAGAATCCACGGCCTATGAGGTGGCAGCAGGAGAACGGAGAGCGCGCACGGCCGCGGCGAGCATTTGCACACGTGCATCCTGTTGAAGCTCCTCCAGCGACAGCGATAACTTTCGAGACCAATTCGGATACGCATCGAGAGTGCCAGGCAGGTTCATTTGTGTCACTTCGCCGATCACATCGTCAAGGTTGGCCATCACAATCCAGGCCCGCGAGGTCGCCAGGTACATATGGATCGCCCGGCACAGTTCCGGCGTCATCACAGGCACCTGCTCCAGCTGATCGGTCACACCCGAGGGCAACAGGCCTGTCCGCTGCAGAGCCGCGAGCATATGTCCCTTGTCCCGTGTCCGCTCTTCCTGTGCCTGCTGTTGAGTCTCTTCACTCGGATACATGCCGAGACTCGCGCGTAATCGGATGTCTTCCCCTGTCCAGTACCCGGACAGCGTGGGAAGATCATGCGTGGTGACGACCGCCAAGGATTGCTCCGGGTAGGCCGATGGAGGATTGAAGGACCCATCATTCCAGTTCCGCTCAAAGTAGAACACACGGTAGGACAGGATCTTATAGCGCGCCAACTGCTCCCGCACGTAATCGGGCACCGTGCCCAAATCCTCTCCGATGACCAGGGTCTGAGCGCGCATGCTTTCCAGCGCAAGAAGACGCAGCAAGTCTTCCGCGGGATATTGCACATAGGCCCCCACCGCGGCAGACAACCCGCGGGGCACCCAAAACAATCGAAACAACATCATGACATGGTCGATACGAATCGCTCCTCCTTGACGAAGCGTTTTTCGAAGCAGTTCTATGAAAGAGCGATAGCCCGTAGCTTTGAGCCGGAGCGGGTGAAACGGCGCGAAGCCCCAATTCTGACCTTGCGGGGCAAAAGCATCCGGAGGGGCACCGCAGTCCGCACCCAACGCCAAGACATCTTGCAGCATCCACGCCTCGCCACCATTGCGATCGCTCCCCAGCGCCAGATCGGGATACAGCCCGACGGTCATGTTGACCTGGGCCGCGCGAGCCTTGGCCTCCCTGAGTTGATCGGCTGCCACCCACTGCATATATTGAAAGAATCGGACCCGTTTACGATGGCGTTTCGCGAATTCTCGCAGAGCCGGTGAACCAGGAGACCGATACTGTTCGGGCCACTCGGGCCAAAGCTTGGGAGCCAGTTCGACCAAACGCCGCTCTTCTTCCAGCACCTGAAACAACGCAAACCGTTCCAGCGAATCCCCTTCATCCCGAATGAATCGTTCCAACAACCACCCCCGCGCGCTGGTCGGCTGCAGCGAAGGCTCAGTGCCTGTGTAGTTGTCTTTGAGAAACTGCCGGTAGGCGAAATCCAGCATCGTGCGCTTCGCCTTCACGACCGCCTCAGAATCCACGCGGTCGGCCTGACGGACCCGCTCCAATTCCTTCTGAAACTCCGGACTACTCCGCAGCCGCTGCGCGTCCGGCGAAGTGCGGTATTCAGGCAAGCATTCGAGATCGATATAGAGTTCGTTCAAGAAGAGTCGGCTGGTCGGCGAATAGGGGCTGAGATGGTGGGGACGCGAGTTCTTCAGCGCGTGCAACGGATTCAAACCAATGATCCCGACGCCCAAATCCTTGCCCGCCCATTCAACCAACCGGGACAAATCGGAAAAGTCGCCGACACCCCAATTGGCATGGGATCGTAGCGAGTACAGTTGCACTGCGAGGCCCCACACACGTCCGCCTTCCGCCATACCTTCCGGCACATAACAGTGCGGTGGAGCGACCACGACGCGGAGCGATCCCTTGGTGTCACCCTTGCCTCCTCGGGCCACCACCATCAGGTCATAATAGCCGAGCGGCAAATCGGGACACAGCGGCAGTTGAAAACGCCCGGCACGGCAGCCCGCCACAACCTGCTCCTCTTGCGGGACCAAGTGCGGACCGGCTTCCCCACGGTGAATGACCGTGCCTTTTTCATCGGTCAGGTGCCATGCCACAACCAGCCGATGCTCATCTCCCGGCTCCCACAAAAGCCGCAGTGACCACTGCACATCCTCATACCCCTGCTGGAGGATGAGAATGGGATCACATGGCTGTCGCCAAGCCGCCTCGTCCCAGGTGGTGAGTTCTTGCGCCAACGCCTCTCGCGAGTCGACACAAAACCCCATGGCGGACAAAATGGCTCGCGTGGTGTCGTCACTGGTGACGTGAAGGATGCCCGCGATGTCGTGAAACTCAGGGGAAATTCCGGCCCTCGAGGCGAGGAGGCGAAGCAGGTCTTGCTCGGTGCCATCGTACATAGTGTGATGGCAGAGTGTGAGTGAAGACCTCGATCAAGTCAAGGCATCCTAGGGTTTCTGACCACGTTACGCTACAATTCTCGTCCTGATCCACGTGGTGCTACGGCTCACGCTTTCATGGAGAGGGTCCTGCGCTATGACCGGGAGACACCTGGATATGTCGCTCCGAAGGTGGTGCCAATGATCGCCCGGCCCATCCCTCGTTTTGGCACGAGTTCCTGGGCCTACGAAGGTTGGTGTCAGCAAGTCTATCGAGGAAGCTATTCGAAAAGCCGATTCTCCAAGGACAGCCTGGCTGAATATGCTTCATACTCTCCCGGCGAGGCGCCGCTTTTTCGTACCGTCGGTATCGACCACTCCTTCTACCGGCCCGTAAGCGCGGCACAACTTGCGCATTATGGGAGCCAGGTCCCGGCCGATTTTCATTTTTGCTCGAAGGTCTGGGAAGAGCTCACCGTTCCCAACTATGCGAATCTCCCTCGTTATGGCACCAAAGCCGGGAAAACCAACCCGCGATTTCTCGATGGCAGCGTGTTTCGCGACCTCGTGCTGCAACCCTTTACCGAGGTGCTTCCTAACCGTATCGGACCGTTCATTTTCGAATTTCAGCGGTCCGGGCTGGAGCCGGCGGACTTTCTAGCCGCGCTGGATCGTTTTCTGGATACACTGCCATCCGGATTTCCCTATGCGGTGGAGATTCGGAATTCGGCGCTCCTCACCCCGCGGTATCGAGAGATCCTCCTTGCGCATGGAGTGGGTCATACCTACAACCACTGGACCGGCATGCCGCCGCTCCTCATGCAACACCATTTGCTTGGAGACAGCTTTACGGCCCCCTTTCTCGTGATGCGCCTGTTGACGCCACTCGGGCTCGCCTATGCCACAGCCGTAGAGCGATATGCTCCCTATAACCGGATCGTGTTGCCCCAACCTCAGATGCGACGGGACGCCGCCATCCTTATTCACGATGCCTCGGCTCACGGCGTCTTGCCCTATGTGCTCGTCAACAATCGCGCAGAAGGCAATGCGCCGCTGACGATTCAAGCGATCATCGAGCACCTCACGGCCCTGCCGGACTGAGTCGCTTTGCTGCAGGCCTCCACGCGTGGTAGCATAAACAGACATCTCTCTGCGACGGCCGGGCTGCGGCCGGTGTGGAGCGTGCCACAGAACAGGAGGTGGCTTGTATGACCCCGCTACGGACCATGTCAGGAAACAGTGTCATGCTTGCCTTCATGGCGCAATCTCTGGTGTTCGTTGCGCCACCGCTGGCTTTTCCCGAAAGTCCCACGGTCGAAATTGTCGGCGATTATCGATACGCCTATCACGAGCCAGAAACCGTCGCGGAAGCCAAACAGGTGGCTTGCTTAGAAGCCCTTCGTCAGGCCATCAGCACCACTACGGCGGTGCGCGAACGGACGGCATCGATCGTTGATTCGAAGTCCTTTCACAGCCTCATTCACACCTTGGCCGCACAGCACACCAGCGGCCAGCAGATCCTGCAACAGAGCGAAAAGGGCCGGACGGTGTACTGCAAGGTAAAGGCGCTCTTCCATCCGGAGGAGGTTGAACGAGTCCTCGTGGCACAAGCAGCGGTTGGAAGTGAACTCGGTGTAGATCAAAATAGAGCGCTGAAGATTCTCAGCACACGCGAAGATCCCGACGGCACGGTCGTCATCGCCTACCAAGCGCTGAAACGTCTCGATTGGCTCGGCACGGCCTATCAAGGGACGCTGCGAGAAGCGGCGGACGTGATGGTGGATTTCTACGATGAGCAGGGCATGCTGCTGCGGAGTACGCGCCACCCAGCCAGAAAAACGGCCACCGGTGAGGATGTGATGAATCCGGGAGAAGTCGGCACGTTGAAGGTGGCCCAACCCCTCAATGCGAAAACCTATCGCGTCTGGCTTGTGAAATAACCAGCTGAAGAGCGATACCGGCCCCGCTCTTCAGCCCTGTGACGGCTCACCACACCACTCACACGCATTACCGTTCAGCACCGGGGGAGGGCAGGTTGATACCGAAACGCTCCAGTCCCATAATGACCGTCAAGGCCGCCGGCGAGTGCTGGACGATTTCTTTTTGCACCTCGATGCGGCGTAGATCCACAAATTCCGGGGCGGTCAATCCCAACGATTCCCGATAGGCACGATCTGCGATTCCACGCTGCTTCTCGGCTTTTTCGCGGGCTTCTTCGGCTTTTTGAAACTCGACCATGGTGATCTTCCGCTGTTCCTGAACAATGGTCTGGGTCGTCTGCTCCACCACCCCCTTCGGGGGGAGGATGCTGCCGACGACGACGCGATTGAGTCGGATCGGCATGTTTTGCTTATCAATCAGCTTGCTCTGAACCTCGCGCGCGATGGCATCCTGCAACTTCGTCCTGGTCGTCGGGTCGGTCGTCAGCTGAAAGAGTGGGTACCGTTGAACCTCTTCCCGCACGAAGGTACGGAAGGCTTCCTTCACATTGTTTTGATACCAGTTGGTCCCGAAGCGGCTGATGACCTCAGGCGAGCGCCCCTCGAGGACGTGGGCGATCATGAAGGCATCAAAGGATACGGGGGCATTTTCCGCCGAGATGATGTCGAAATGTTCAGAATACTGCAGGGGTCGCACGTCGACTTCCACTACCTTCGTGGTCGGCGCCACCCACACCCGGCCGGTCTTCGAGGGCACAGGGTCCACTCCCCCATGACCGAAGAAAAACGGTTGTTCGACCAAGACCCCTTCGTGGCCCGCTTCGATCGCTACACAGCCCGATGTGAACAGCAAGGCCCCCACGGCCCCCATGATTGCCATCATGGACCAGGTTCCCTGTCGCATAGATTCCTCCTGTAATTAGGGCGGGCCAGAGTCGTGCCCTGTGGTGTCCTGAGCGTTCTAACGGGCTCGCGAGGCCATGCAAATACATTACGAACCACAGAGGCATATTGTCAATCGATCACGCTGGCGTATGGACCACGGCCATAACGGAGGAGGGAACCGAGAGAGCAGGAGGCCGTCGACGCTAGTAAATCCCGGCCTCGCGTTGCAGCCATCGCACATACCGAATGATATGCTCGATGTCTCCCGCCGTCACCCCTTCGATCTTCGGCATGTTGCCGAACTCCCAGTGGTGAGCGCGGACGCCGTTTTCAGCCGCCCGTTGGAATGCGACATCCGCGTGATGATTCGGTTCATAAATCTTATGCACCAGTGGAGGGCCTTGCTTCGTCCCAATAGCTCGAACACCATGACAGCCCGCGCAGTTGGCGGTGAACTTCGCCTCACCCACCTGAACTTCTGCCGGCGCCGCAGTAGCCCCGGCAGGTTTGGCCGCCTCGGGATTGGTGGCACCGGACTCACAGGCTGCCAGTACAGCAATCAGCAGCCCCAGTCCGGCTCCGCGCGGCCACACGTTCGTTTCGATACCACCTTGCATAATTTGCCTCATCGTGGGGGCTTCGGCGGAGGCATCGTCGACCGGCCGCCCTGTGACTGGTTCAACTGCTCGCGCAACATCCGCGTTGTGCGATTCAACGTCAATCGTCGGTAGACTCGTGCACCGATCGGGGCAATGATCACCAGGGCAATGATCAGGTACATAAAGAATTCTTCAGGTGTCATAGTCACATTTCTCCACACAATTGCGCCATGGCACCATTAGCGGCATGGCGGTGACAAAATAGGTTCCGACACCCATCACATCGGCCGCGTGCGTTTCCCCGACGTTTCATTGTCAGCGTTCGGCTAAGGTATCGCATAGGGAATAGGGTCCACAACTCCGGCCTGACGAAAGCCCTCTCGTCGGATGCGGCAACTGTCACATCGGCCGCATGCAATCCCGTCATCACTCGGGTCGTAACAACTGTGCGTGAGTTCGAACGGAACTCGGAGTTCCTGACCACATCGCACAATATCGGCCTTGGACCGCATGAGCAGAGGCGCACGCACCTCGATCGCCCGGCCCTCGACACCCATTTTCGTTCCACACCGCGCAACGGTCTCAAACGCATGGAGAAACTCCGGCCGGCAGTCCGGATAGCCGGAATAGTCTAATACATTCGCTCCAAAGTAGATCGTCTGCGCATCCAGGGTCTCGGCATAGGCCAGGGCCAGTGACAGAAAGATGGTATTGCGGGCTGGAACATAGGTGACGGGAATAGCCCCAGACCGCTCTTCATGGGTGCGGTCTTTGGGAACCTCGACGTCAGCGGTGAGGGCAGAACCTCCAAACGCTCTTAGATTCACCTCGACCACGACATGGCTCGCCGCACCCAATGCTCGAGCAACTGACTGTGCCCGCTTCACTTCAACAGCATGGCGCTGTCCGTAGGAAATGGTCACACAATAAATGCGAAATCCGTCCCGCTGGGCTATGGCGGCCGTCACGGTGGAATCCAACCCACCACTCAGCAAAACGACTGCCTTCGGAACGACCTGAGTCATAGGTAGAGGAACGGCACAGGCGGATCACTCACAACGGCGAGAGGTCACTGATGCTACACCACCCGTGCAGCACAAACACCGGAACGGAGGGAGTGGCGACCAGTCTGGATGACTAGTCGCGATCCTCTTCCTTCTCGATCTTTTCAAGAAGTTCCTGTCGAGACTGGCATTGGACGCATAACTTGGCGAACGGCACCGCCTCTAAGCGCTTTTCACTGACCTCGATGCCGCATTCTGCGCAAATCCCGTAGGTCCCCTCGTTCAGCCGCATCAAGGCCTCATCGATTGCCTGGCGCTTCCGGTTCCGCATCTCCATCAACGAGATACCCAGCTCGCGATCCAGGTCCATGAGAGCTTGATCGCCCACGTCACGGGCGGATTCCAAGCGGCGCTGTTGATCTTCCGTCAGGGATTGACCGAGATTGCCCTCGATCTCGCGCATGATTTCCTGGCGCTTGGCGAGCAGCATCCGCTGCAAGACTTCACGCCGATGCTGGCGCTCTTCCCGTTCTTTCGGCGTTTCCTTCAGTGTAAGCGCCGCGACAACACGCGCAGCTACACTGTCTTCGTCTTTTTGAGTCATAGGGGTCACCGGCGCCGGTCGTTCCTTTTTAACAGGCTTCTCAGGAGCGAGGGCTTTTACTTTCGTGTTTGGTGTTTTTTTCTTCGCGTGGACTTTCGTCGCCATAGAGTCTCATACCCTTTCGTGATGAGTGCAAGGCGAAAAAGTTTGGCTGGTATATCACGCTACAGATCGTTTGACAAGTACCTGGCTCCCCTAGATCTTGGGGACTTATGGATAGATGATCATCGAATGTACGTCGTAACCAGTGAGTCGGTCGCGTCCATTCAGGCCTTTTAACTCAATGAGAAAATCCAGCCCTGCGATTTCACCGCCGAGTTGGCGGATCAGGTGCACGGTCGCCGCCGCCGTTCCACCGGTGGCCAGAAGGTCGTCCACTATGAGCACGCGCTCCCCGATCGCCACGGCATCTCGATGGATCGCCAGAGCACTAGCCCCATATTCAAGATTATATTTCACTTCGAAGATATCGGCCGGCAGCTTCCCTGGCTTTCGCACGGGAACGAAGCCGGCGCCGAGACGGTCGGCCAAGGTCCCGCCCATGATGAAGCCCCGCGACTCGATCCCGATCACTTTCGCAATGCCTTGTCCCTGGTAACGTGCCGCGAGCTCGTCGGCGATCGTCCGGAAAGCCTGGGGGTCCTTGAGGAGTGTCGTGATGTCGTAGAAAAGAATGCCGGGCTTAGGAAAGTTGGGAACTTCTCGGATGAGCGCTTTGTAGTTCATGGGGGCAATCGGATCGGGACGTTCTCATAGGAGATCCGCCCGCTTCATGGTTTTCCGTTCTATGATTCCGCGGAGCCTGACCAGTGCGGCCGTTTCGATCTGGCGGACCCGCTCGCGAGTCAGTCCCATCTCACGGCCGATCTCTTCTAACGTCCGCGACTCGGCTCCGTCAAGTCCAAATCGCGCCAGAATCACCGTGCGCTCTTTTTCAGGCAACTCCTTCACCCACGCCATGAGCTCCGCCCGTCGCATGACCCCTTCGGTCGTCTCCGCCGGAGTGAGGCAGAGCGGGTCTTCGATCACATCCCGCAGAAATGTGTCTTGGCGGTCGCTGATCGGGCTGTCGAGCGAGCAGGTCGTGCGGACTAATTGCTTGAGATCGTCGACTTCTGCCTCGCTGGTTTTCAGCTTGGCGGCCACTTCCTCAGTCCGGGGCTCCCGTCCCAGCTCATGCACCAAC
>CAZBNV010000071.1:0-24199 GCA_964493335.1 uncultured Nitrospira sp. | reverse complement strand
TCCAGCACCGAGCGCAACCCTTGCCGCATCATGGCATGATCGTCGACCAGCAGTACCCGGATCACCGCCTGGGGTTGCCGCTGAGGTTGGGGCATGACGCTGACCGCGTCCTGGACCTTACTACTCGGGGCCTCGGGGGGCGGAGCTTCGCTACCATCGTTCAGTGTGAGCGGCAGTATGAGCCTTGCGCTCGTCCCTTTATCCGGCTCCGACTGGAGCTCAAACATTCCCCCCAGCGCCTTCATCCGTTCGCGAATCGAAAATAGTCCGAATTTGGAGGAGAGAGCGGTCGCTTCATGCTGCCAGGCACAAGCCGTGTCAAAGCCCTTGCCTTCATCTCGGACCTCGACACAGAGAGAATTCCTCTCGCACCGCACAGACACGGTGGCGACACCGGTTCCGGCATATTTAGCCGAATTAATCAGCAACTCCCGCACTGACTGGAACAACAGCACGGCATGTTCCTCAGGCACGTGCGGTTCGTCGATCAAGGTCTGGACGAGAACGGTGAGTTGGTGCTGGCGCATCTGTTCCGCCAACCAGGTGAGCGCGGCCGACAAACCGAACTCCTTCAGAACGGGAGGAGAGAGTTCAGCCACTAGCGTTCGGGTATAGGTCAAGGCCTGGCTTAACACCTCGTCGGTCTGTTTCATGAGCTCGACGCAGGGCGGGAGCGACTCAGCCAACCGTTTTCCCTGACCCAGTTTTAACTTGCCCAACACCAAGAGCTGTTGAAGATGGTCGTGCAACTCTGTCGCTAACCGCTGGCGCTCTCGCTGCTCCGTCAGGTTGAGTTCAGTCGCCAATGCGCGGAGGCGGGCGGTACGCTCCACGACCAGCTGCTCCAACTGGCCGGCCAGCCTCCGCAGCTCGTCTTCACTTGCGCGCAGCGCCTGTTCGGCCTGCTTCCGTTCGGTGATGTCAGTGCAGACGCCGATCATGCGGGTCGGCACACCAGCCGGCGTACGATAGAGCTTGCCCTTCCCTTCGACCCAGTGGATGGCCCCGTCCGGACGAATAATGCGGTACTCGATCTGATAGGGACTGTCGCATTCCAGGATTTGCGAGATGGCACGAAGCACCGCCTCCCGGTCCTCGGGATGGATGTCCTGCTGGTAGCCTTCGAATGTGCCGGGAAACGTCCCAGGAGCAAGCCCATGAATCGCTTCGAGTCCGGCTGACCAGCTGACCTGGTTGGTCGTGATGATCCATTCCCACGATCCCATACGGCCTGCGTCGAGCGCTAAGCGCAATTGGGCTTCACTTTCCCTGAGGCAGTCCTCCGCAGCCTTTCGCTCTATGCCGAGCGCCAAGGTCCGGGCGATGGCTTGAGCCAACTCCACCTCTTCCACAGGCATGGCGTAGGGCCGGTCAAAGTACACCATGAACTTCCCGAGTAACCGCCCACCGTAAGTTAAGGGGATAAAGGCCAGGCTACCGATCCCTTCGCCGATGACGATGTTTTTAAGCCCGCCGTCCCCCTCCCACTGGGAGATGTCGCTGATGAGAATAGGACTGGGCGCCGGATCGTCCTTCTTCCAAGGTGAATGGCCCTCGACGGCGTGGCGATAGCCGTCCGACAACCCCCGCCAGGCCTTGAAGCGCATGACGTCTTCTGCACCGAACAGCAGAATGGAGGCGCGGTCCGCCTTGAGGGATCGAATGATGGCGTCGAGGGCCTTGTCATAGAGGGTAGGGAGAGATTCGGCCCGGTTGACCTGCGTGGCTAACTCGTAGAGTTGATGTTGCTGATCGCGGCGACTCTTCTCCTGTGTGATGTCCCGAGCAATCTTGGAGGCCCCAATGATATGCCCGTTTCCGTCTCGAACGGGGGAGACGGTAATTGAAATGTCGACCAGTCGTCCGTCTTTCCGGCGACGAACCGTTTCGTAATGATGGACGCGTTCTCCTCCTCTGATCCGGTCAAGTAGCGCACGTTCCTCATGCTGCCGATCCGCCGGAATGAGGTGAGTAATCGGCCGTCCGAGCATTTCTTCGGCACTATACCCAAACAGCTGCTGGGCACCCGCGTTCCAAGAGGTGATCACACCATTCAGATCCTTACTGATGATGGCGTCATCTGAGGATGTCACGATCGCCGCGAGATGCGCCCTTGCCGACTCGGCCTGCTTTTGATCCGAAATGTCGACCAACAAATTGAACGCACCGATCGATCTCCCTGCGGGATCCTCCAGCAACTGGGGATGCGCCAGCACATGCCGACGACTCCCATCGGGCCGTTCAACGATGATTTCTTGCGGCGCCAGTGGCGCTTTCGTCTGTACGACCACTGCCATGGGGGATTGACTCAGAGGGAGCTCGGACAAATCTGTCCGCAAGATTCTATGAGCACCACACCAGACATCTGTGCCGAGCGCAGGACGTCGCCCCCATAACTCGACTGCCGCCTCGTTGTACATGGTAATCAGGCCGTTTTCGTCGGTACAGTAAATGGCAACGGGAAGGCCATGCACCAATTCCGGATAACGGGTTTTCGGCTCGCGGGCAGCCATGGCAAGGTTGGTCTGTTGAATCACTCCGATATCTCCGGCTGCAGGTGTATCAAAATGAACGCAACTGTCGCCACTGGGAAGATCCCTAGGAACTGCCGCAAGAGGCTCACATGGCGAACGCACGGCCCGCCGGCTGATCCGGCCCCTGCCCATTCGCAAGGCAGGGTCGGCGGGGTGCCTGGCTCTTCCATAAGGTCTGCGTGAGAGGCGAACGCGTTGGTGCAGGGCGCACAGCGCGCTGGAGATACACCCGGTGATCTGAATGGGAGCAGGAACCGAACAGGCAGCGGCGATTAGTTGATACGGCCATAGATCGCCGACGCGCGAGGAGCAGAACATCCGATGGATTCGTGTCCCCAATGGGATCGCGCCCCATCGCGATGCGCAGGTCGGCGCCACGTCCCTCGGCTCAGCAGCGACCAGACCGACCGGAAGAAGTCCCAGCTGAACAGTCGAGGGCGCTCCGGCTTCCCCTCAACCCGACACCAGGAACACCACAGTCCAGGCCGTACCCTCTTCCCCGCCACGACAGTATAGATCCGACGGTGAGCTCTCACAGATGACCTCTCAACAGTGTGGAAGACAACTCCGTAGTTCGTCTGCGCATGCTTGACTCATTCGACATTGCTGAACCGTATCACGCGAACAACGTTCCGCCAAAACAGAAATTAGTTTTGACGCGCGTTCCACAGGGGATCACATCACCGGTGACTCATGTGCTTGATTCGCACATGGATTTGGGGTCAGATGCAGATCAATCGGAAGGTCGAGGAATCGAAAGAATCCATGACGCAACATCACGAGAATCTGCGGGTGGAACTTGTCGAATGGGGCAAGGAGGAACCGGCCATTCGGGCGATCCGCGAAACGGTCTTCATCCGCGAGCAGGCGGTGCCCGTGGAATTGGAGTGGGACGGACTCGATCCGCTCTGCACCCACGTGCTGGCGTGGAATGCTTCGGGTGAGGCCATCGGCACGGCGCGCATGCAGGCGACGGGCACCATCGGCCGGATGGCGGTGCTCAAGGGCTGGCGCGGGCGCGCGGTCGGACAGGCCATTCTTCAGAGGTTGCTGAACCTGGCAACGAAGCAGGGACTTTCGCGCGTGACCTTGTCGGCGCAAACCCACGCTCTGGGCTTTTACGAACGAGCGGGGTTTCACGCCGTCGGCGAACCCTTCATCGACGCCGGTATTTCACATCGGAGAATGGTGAAGGAGCTGTCGTTGCCGAAGGTCGAGCCGGAGCGGTGATGATCCCGCTCCTCCCCGCTGGAATCGGCGTCCCAGCTCCCCTATTGAAAGCTGTCACTGGACACGTTTTTAACGAGCTGAGCCCACGGCCCGCACGGAGGAAGCAGTCGGCAGTGCCAAGGATATCTGGACTGCATTTCGAGAAGGCCGCTTTGGTCAGTCCCCTACTCCTTTCCTTGGTTACGTGTTCTTGCTGGAGGATCGCGATCACGTAAAAACGCCGGTCTCAAACAAAGGCTTGTATTTCCAAGTTGATCCGGAGTTCCGTGGCGAAGCTCACCTCAAAAGCACTAAGAGCCTCCCACAGCATAAAGGAGTCTCCTATAGCAGGCGGTACGACCTGCTCTGTCGCCGCTTGGTATTAGAGCGGCTGTATACTTCAGCCTGTTTCAGGATGGCGACGAATTCACCCAGGACAACAATCTCGCAACCTGCTGATGACCTCACGTTTCACCGGTTCGTGGCTGCGCTCAGAGGTCACGTCGTCACCTTTTTGGGGCAGTCAAGGAAAAGAAAATAGAGTCTCTGTAGAAGATACAACGGCCTACCTGAACCTCAAGCCGGCTACCTACCCAACTGGCTTCCCGCTCATCAGCCTGGCCGTAGGACTTGACTACAATCTTTACCAGTCGACTGTTGAAGTCAAATCATGCAATTACACATTCACGAGCGGCGACCGAGTCTCGCAGGCTTTACACCACACCGTCACCTGCACCATCAACACCAAAAGCCTACCTAGAGGGAGTCCGGTCAATCCTCACATGCACGTTCAGATGGAAGAAGGGGGTCGGGCTCTGCTATCTTCATCCATGATTCGCATCAGACCGGCCACCGAAACTGATTTCGAGGCGATCCTCAAGGTGCAGCAGGCCGCCTTTGGCGAATATGCCACGGTCTATGAAGTGAGCGCCTGGACCACGGAAACGCTGGACAGTCTCAGGGAAGATGCCAAGGAGAAGCGTATCTTCATAGCTGAGAAGGATGGTCTTGTTGTCGGATCGGTGCGTTTTTGGACCGTGGCCGGGGTCTGCGTGATCCGTTTGTTATCGGTGGGTCCCGACCACCAGAAGCATGGAGCGGGAAAAGCGCTGATACGAGAAATCGAACAGGTTACGGCCGATGCTCATAAGTTCTACGCCTGCACCATGCTGCGCACAGCCAGGAATATTGGCTTTTTCTTGAGTCTCGGCTACAAGGCGGAAACCGTGCTTCCCAACCACTACCACCACCTGGATCTCATCTGTTTCGCAAAATATCGCGAGCCGACGAAGACAGCGACGCCTTCCCCAGCCTAAGCCGGCTGCCTCGCCCTCTTGCCTACACGTTCCCGCTGGCCGCCCAGCCGCCCATTTCTCTTTCCACTCAAGGATGCCTTCGGCCATCATGAACATGACCGAAAAAGCGAGGTATCCGTCGCCTTAACCATCTTGTAGAGTGGCCCGATTGGTTCTCCGGTGCGCACATCCGACTACCAATACTCCCTTCAAGGTTCGCTCGTTTCTCCCGCAAGAGGACTAATCGGTCCTCGACTGCGCGCGTCAAACGAATGCTTCATTTTCCTTCGCCTCCCTCTTCTCATAGGCGAAGTGGCTGGTATGGTCACCATTGCGCGCATCGGCGGAGCACATTCTGATCGTGCGCGGTCTGCGAGCCCAGAGACCATACCAGCTACTTCGTCATTCCCTCTTCCAAGCTCGCGTTCATTTCTATACTGAGGATAGCCCGGCGACTCTCAGGATTATTACAAACATTGAGTTTGCGGGTATAGTGGTCCGATGAGTCCTCGCCCACACCCGCATGTTGCCGCGGTCGGTCCCAGACGGAGACGCGGTAGCAGGATCACGGTGGCCGCCATTCGGCGTCGCGCGCGTGCGTGGCGGCACAGGTTTCGTGCCCTGCTGGCCGCCCTACGGACATTGCCGACCGTAGCCCAAATCCTCATTACAGTGGCTGCCATTTTGTTTGTCGGACTCGGTGTGAACTGGGCATATCACACCATCCGCAAACCGACGGAAGCCTTCTTTCCGCTGACGAATGCACTCGACAAACAACCATTTGAAACCTGGCGCGAGTACGGCTCCTTGTTCCGCGAGCATGCGACCGCCGTCATCACTCCTGATCTGCTCGCCGCGCTCGCGCAGGTTGAAAGCGCCGGCAACCCGGTCGCACGGACATACTGGCGATGGCGACTGACCTGGAATCCTCTGGAACTCTATCGACCGGCGTCGAGCGCGGTCGGCATGTTCCAGATCACCGATGCGACCTTTCAGGAAGGAAAACGGTACTGCATTCACGACCATCGGGTGGTTCAAGACGGCCGCTGGCACGACCTACACTCCTGCTGGTTCAACAGCCTCTATAGCCGCGTCCTGCCGAGCCATGCCATCGAGCTGACGGCGGCCCTGCTCGACCGTGCGGTGGTCAGCGCAACCAGACAGCCGCGAAAAGCCCATCCCACGTTCCAGCAGAAACAAGACTTGGCCGCCGTGATCCATCTCTGTGGGGCCGGTGCCGGCCACGCGTATGTTGCACGGGGCTTTCGGCTGGCCCCGCATCAACGGTGCGGGGACCACGGTGCCAGGAGTTATCTCGATCGAGTGAATGACATGAAGCGAAAGTTTGCCCGATTGGCCGCCGGCGAAAGCCTCCTCCGGTATGTCGCACCCCGGTAACCACTCTCTCGACTGAGCATCCGAATAGAGGAGATCGCATTGGTAGCGGAAACGAAAGACTCGGCGCGCAAAGGTCCGCATGGAAGGAGCACCCTTCGAAGACGCGCAGGCGCAAAGAGCTATGCGCGTCGAGATCTTTCTGATTCAATCAGAGGAAGGTCATGAGGCACCGGCCGGCTATTCGAGCCGGCGGGTTCCGGGCGGCCGTGGCGCCAGTGCCGCAATGGTGTTGTGTAATTGTTCTACCGCGGCGTCTTTTGAGATAAAGGTGGCGGCACCCGCTTCCTTCATCGCCCTGATGCCTTGTGCGGAATTATTGACCGAGAGCCCGATGACGACGACCCCCGGCTGCGCGGCCTTAATCCGTTTGGTCGCTTCGATCCCGTCCATCAACGGCAGCTTGATGTCCATGAGAATCACGTCAGGCATCAGCTCGGCGGCCATTGTCACGGCCTCCAACCCGTTCCCAGCTTCGCCAACGATCGTCACATCCGGATACCGATCCAAAACTGTCCGGAGACCCTGACGGACCATCGCATGATCATCCACGAGTAGGACTCGAATCACACCGCATGCCTGATTGATCGTGGTGAGACGCCTGTTCACTGCTACAGACAAGGGCACCGATTCCACGGTGGGCCTGAGCGACAATCCTAACGTGATCGTCGTCCCCCGGCCGGGACCACTATCCGCTTCGAACGAACCGCCCATGGCCTCAATGCGCTCCAGGACGCTTAAGAGTCCGAAATGTTGACCCCCTGCTATGACTCGGAGTAAAGCGACATCGAATCCCGACCCCTGAACTGTCTCTGAGAGAGTCAATGCCTTGCCCGCATGGAACGGTTCCAACACCCTCTCATGCGCGTCATGGGGGTGTTTCACCACGTTCAGCAACAGCTCACGCACCGATTGATAGAGCAGCATCGCCTGATCGTCTGGCAGCGGCACGTAGTCGTGCGATGCGTGGACATCGACTCTCAGACCGTGTTTCGCCATCTGCTCGCCTAGCCCTGTGAGGGCGACAAGCAAGCCTGATTCGCGCAAGGTGGGTGGCCGCAACTCGGCCATGAGTGTCCGTGTATAGTCGAGTGACTTGCTGAAGATGTCGTCGAGGTCACCGATCAATTTCACCAACGCCGGATCGGCTGACGCCGTCTGGGGGCGTGCCTGCCCGATCTTTAACCGCCCCAGCACCAGCATCTGCGCCAGATAGTCGTGTAGCTCCGTGGCGAGGTGCTTGCGTTCCCGGTATTCGGTTAACGTCAATTCTGAGGCCAGTGCACGCAAGTCTTCCTGTTTTCTGAACAAGATCCGAGCCTGATCCTGACAACTCTGCGCTGACTCCTCCGCCCGCTGCAGGGCCTGAAGCGACGTCAGGGTGAGCTGCTCATTGGCATCCCGCAGACGATCGTTCGCCGTGTTCGGAGGACGATCTGGAGCCTCGCGAGGTCCCTCATTCGTCATCACTCGATCCTTCGGTGAAGTCATCAATCCTCCTTCGGCTCTGAATGGCCAACCGCCTCGGAGTGCCGGTCATCAGCCCCTCGTAGCCCTTGAGCCCGGTCCCAAGGACGAGGCCCTCATCTGTGATTTCGTACCGTCGGAGCTCCTTACTATGTTGGCTGCCGCGCAGCTTGACCACTGCCATCAGGCGTTGGAGTTGCCCCTCGAGTTCGATGTACCGCATCAAGATGATGCCGTCGGTCAGAAAGGCGGTCCCATGCGGGCTGAAGCGCAAATCAATGTACGAGTCCACCATTTCGACCGTCAGGAGCAGGGTCACGCCCATAGCCGTCAGCATGGAGGACATCCGGTGCAGTGTCTCACGGAAATCTTCACGGAATGCCGGGGCGAGCGCCAGCTCCAAACCCGAGAGCGAGTCGATCACGATGCGTTTCACACCATGCGCCACCACCGCATCCCGAATTTCCTGCAGCGTCTCGTCCAAGGAGAGATCCAGCGGGCGCAGGTAAATGACATGCAGTTTGCCTTCCTGAATCCGTCTCGCGACTTCTCCGCCCAAGGGAGAGGTCTGGAGATAATCCGACGGGCGCTTCTCGAAGATGGCGAGCAGACCGGGTTCCCCATGTTTGACGCCCTCGGCGATAAACTGCATCGACAAGACCGTCTTGCCCGAGCCGGACGGGCCAGCCACGAGCAGCGACGATCCGGCGGGAATCCCGCCGCCCAGCATCCGGTCGAGTTCACTCACCCCGGTGGACAGGCGCGCGCCCGTCTTGGCCGTCCGACCTTCCGCAATCATCCTGATCTGCTCCTGCGCGCTGATCTCTTTCGGAACCGGCACACGAGGAAACACCTGCACGCCCTTCGCGGTGATTCGAAATGTCTGCAACCCAGGGATGGGCGCTTGTCCACGCATTTTTACGATGTGGAGCTTCCGTACGATGGAATTGCGCTCGACACTTTGGTTCAGCCAGAGGATCCCATCGGCCACCGTAAAGATCGGATTATCCTCCTTTTCGAAATCCTGATATTCTCCCACCAGAAACGTGGTGGCTTGCCAGGTCGTGAGCTGCAGCGCGAGGCGCTGCACGAAGGCCTGCAATGACAACTCTGCGCTGAGCTCAGGAACCTGAGCAGCACGGATGACCGACCGGAAAGAATCGACTACCACGAGGCTCGGATTCGTCGCCTCCACCTCCGCCACGATCCCCTCCAACACCTTCCCCAGTCCCGCTTCCAGAGTCTCGTGCTCGATCGAAACAAAGCGGATACTTCGATTCACCTTGGCCGCATCGAAGAAGGCAAACTGTTGCTGATAACGGAGCAACTTGAGGGGGGGTTCGCCGAGGACCGTGATGTAGAGCGCCGGGCGCTCGGGAGTGGCCAAGGCAAAACAGATTTGTTGCACCAGGGTCGTCTTCCCGGCCCCTGGGCCACCCGCGAGCAGATTGAAGGAAAACTCAGGCAACCCTCCGCCCAATACCTCATTGAGTCCGGGGACACCGGTATCGAGTTGGACGATGGGCACTTTGTCGTTCATTGGGACTTCTCCTTTGAGGACACGGTAAGAATGTCTGGCCAGGCCTCCTGCAAGAGCTGCCAGGTCAACCGCTCACCGATAAACGTCGCCAGCAACTCCACAAACGTCAACAGCAGTGTGATAGTGGCCTCTCGCGCGGCATCCAGCTTCTGCCGTCTCAAACAGGCGCCCACGGCATTGAGGATGCCGTCTTCTTCGGCGCTTCGCGCCTCACTATAGCAGGGGAATGTCTCTTCCGTGAGCTTGAGGCTCCGGCGAAAGAGCGCCAGGCTGCCCCCCTTTCCCAACAGCGGGGATAGGGTCTTCAGGAGTGTCTCGCACAGGCCGACGGCGGCCGAGGCCAGCTCATCCCGATCTCGTCGCGTATCCAGGTAATGTGTCGTGATCTGGCTGATCACACGCCGGAGCAATGCCACACCGTTCATCGATGCTTGTCCCTCATCAAAAGTCTGGCCGTCGAAGCGCAGGGTGGCAGTCTGTACCTATCACACTGGCTCGCTTGATTTACTCACACGTTTACGACTGCAACGAGACAGGACAGCCCTGCTGCAGGGAATCTACGGTCTGACGCTGCACCTTATATCGGTAAAGTTAGGCTCTGCCAGGAAAGGGATGTGTGTGATCATGAATGGGTTAACCGAGGAGCGAATTGCCAGAAAAGAGTAGTCATAGCAGACAAGTCTAGTCTTATGCTTACAGAGAGTAAAGAGCGTACACGCACTCCGTGGCTCCAATTCTCAGGGAGCTGCCTACCGACAACCAGATGAAAACTGATGAGTCGGCGGACTCGTGAAGGAATACCAACTCAGGCAAGCATGATACAGTGGGCCATGCCAGTGCCCCCTTTCATTCCTCGCCCTGTGAAGGGCGGTGATTTTATCGGACGCCAAGGACTTGTCCGAAACTTGCGCGGACGGATCGCGCAAGGCGAATCCGTGGCGGTGATCGGCGGACCAAAACTCGGGAAGACCTCGCTGCTACGCAACGCACTCGAAGGCTTGGCGGGCCGCAAGGTGATCGAGAGAGATCCTCGCGAGACAGCGTCGCTCACAGGTGAAGAGATGTCCGGTGCCACCCTCGTTTTGGACAATCTCGACCATGTGCCCCTTCAGAAGATCACCGCCCTCCTTGCTCAGGTTTCCACCGCGGAACCCAGCAGTATGATTCTCACCGGTGGCCATCGGCTGAGAGCCTTGTTGAGCACCCCTTCACTGCTGCCGAAGCCGACCGTCCGCCTCTACCCGCTCTCCGTCTTGCTGGATGGAGAACTCCGCCAGTTGGTCGGCCGCAACATGGATCGGTCCATTGCGATGTGGACGGGCAACCATCCCTACCTCGCCAAGCTCTTTCTGCACTATGGTGATGCGATGCTCTCAGAAGGCCGGCAGCAATGGGAGCCGTTTGTTCGACAGTTAACGGAGGAGATAGGCGAGGGAGCCGAGCGACAATTGTTGCACTACCTGATTGATTGTGGTCAGCCGGTAAATCCCACGAAGGCAGGCGCTGAGACCGGCATCGACGATATCAAGAGCGTTGCGGATCGGCTGGTCTATATGGGAGCCATCAGCCGCTGGATCAGGAACGAGGAGGCCACCCTCTTCGCCGGTTGTCGGCTGCTCAACAACTTCATCACCGGCCGCCCTCTTGACCTCGCGGGTTAAACAGCACGCCCATCGAGACTTTAACGTTACGACGCCGATGTGCTGCTGCCACACCGTTCGCCGTCGTTGGCTTTCAGTTTTTCATTGGCATAGCCGACCGGGCCAGCGAGACTTATGCGCTATGGGGACGATGCCTTCGACGGCCTCCCGATCGTCTTGGGCATGACGAGACTGCAAACCTTCATTTGAATCGCGATCCACGACGGGTTGATTCGGCGGGAGGCGCAACTTTTTCGATGCGGACGATTTGATCGTCGAGACCGACCTCGATGCTCACCACGTCCCCCTTGACCAGCGATTCGCGCTTCATCGCCGCTGGGTCAGCCACCCGCATGAGCCACAGCCGCCCATCGTTGCTTTTGAAGGTCAGCAGTTGGTTGCGGACATCGACACTTTCCACCGAACTCATCGGAAAGACCGCAGCGGCCTCAGTCGCCCGAGCCGCTTCCACCGTCCCCATCACCCACATGAGCATGAGAGCCAAAGAAATGGTTCTGTTCATCGCCGCCTCCTTTTCAGTCTCCTCCGTCGAGACGTAACAGGGTTACGAGGAGCACAGACCTTCACTGTACGAGTCATCGTTCAGATGGTCTGTCGACGTTTCTATGATTCTGGAGTGGCGGCAATTGCCCTACGGTGAGGTCCACTCTGCCACGGCCTGCGTCATACCTGGCCAAGCGGCGAGGCCCAAAGCAGAGGGTAGGAATTCCGATAAGAAGTCTGCTATTCGCTTAGACGGGCTATTAACCAGAGGACGATGCGAGAAGAGTACATAACCTTAGCGGGAAAATACCATGAGGCTGTTGGCAGGCAGCACGAGGCTAGCAGAATAGTCGAATCCGTGCAACGGTTGTGAATCGGCCACGACGCGCCCGCCATTCCCTATCACCCCGGCATTGACCCAGTGCTCGTACACGTCGCTGTTGAAGACTTCGAGCCAGTCTCCGCCTCCCGGAAAACCGACGCGATAGCCGACGCGCGTGAAATTTGCGAGATGCGCCACCACAATTACGTCATGGCCTTGGCCTACGACCCAGCGGTGAAATGCCACCACACGATTCTCATCGTGGGTATGCACCACACGAAAGCCCTCTCCGCGCAGCCCGGTGGCCACGCGGCGCACTCCCAACAGCTCTCGAATGCATCGCAGGTGATCGAGCATCTGTTTGTCGCCTTGGTCAAGCCCAGCCCAATAGAGCAGCAGGTCAGGATGCGCGACGAAGTCATCGGCCCACTGTTTGTCTTCCAAAAATTCCTGCCCCATGAAGAACATCGGAATGCCGGGGGCGGTCAGGCTCAGCCCTGTTGCGACTCTTGCCCGGCTGCGGGCAAACCAGGAACGCGGGTGCTCAGGATCACCCAGCCTGGCAATGCGCTGCTCCCGTTCGCGATAGACGATGTCATGATTTTCCGGTCCCTGGACGAAGCGCCACTGCTGGCCGAATCCTTCCGGCCAGAGGCTTTGGGCGAGACCCGTCATGTTGAGCGGACGCTCGTCAGGGGCGCTCGCATTCCCGATCACATCGCGGATGGCGATGCGGAGACCATCGGTCAATGTGGTATCGAACCCGGCGCCGTCCGGCGGAGTCTTCACGATGTACGGATTCACACTCCAGTATTCAGCATGGTGGAGTGACGCCGGCCGCTGCGCATGCACTGTCGAGGTGAGATCCTGACAAAACCGCCAGCCCTGCGGTGCGCCATCGTGATCGATGACGCTCACCTGGTCATAGCGGAACCCGTCCACATGGTATTCGTCGAGAAAAAATGTGGCGTTCTGAATCAGAAAGTCGCGCACCTCCGGCTTGGCGAAATCGAATACCAGCCCACCCGCATGCCCCTTGTGCGTGAAGTAGAGCGAGTTCGCTTGCCCGCCGGCGGTCGCTTGTCGATCGAAGAAGTAGAGACTCTGGTCGCCGAAATCCCCGCCTGCGTGGTTGTAGACCACGTCGAGGAGCACGGCCAGCCCATGCAGATGGGCGAGATCCACCAGCGCTTTGAGCTGATTCATTTCTCCGTGCAGGTCGTCCACCTGATATGGACGAAGGCCCTTCGCAGCCAGCACCCCGTTGACCTCTGCGACGTAGGGGGCGAGATCGGCATCCGCGACTGCAAAATCCATCTCGGGTGAAAAATAATCGGTGCCGTTGTAGCCGAGGCTGAAGCTGGTTTGAAATTCCTGGATCGGCATGAGCTGCAGCGCCGTAATACCCAGATCGGCGAGATGCGGCAGCTTGCGCGCGACATCGAGGAAGGTGCCGCCCTTGCGCGGCAGGTTCGGCGTGAAGAACGTCCCGACGTGGAGTTGGTAAATCACGAACTCGTGGAAGGGCGGGGTGACATATCCGCTCTGGTGCCAGGGAAAGTCGGTGCGGCGGATGATGCACTTGCTCGGAAAAGGCGACTCCAACTCCCGGGCATAGGGATCACGCTTAGGCCCTTCACTCCCCTCACCCACAACATAAAACATATAGCGCTGGCGATCCTTCGCGCCGGGAACGAAGCCTCGCCAATGTCCGTGCTCATCACGCGTGAGCAGGCCGGCATCCCGGCGCTGATGATCGTTGAAGTCGCCGACGACGTGGACGGAGCGGGCCTGCGGCGCCCAGCAGCGAAACGTCGCGCCGTCGGCAATCAGGTTGGCGCCCATCGGGGTGCCGGGATGAATGTGGTCGAGCGAGGCGGGCATGGATACCCCTCTGGGGTGAGTGCCAACAACGCCTCATCCTATAGAAGGCTATCGAACTGAGCAAGGGCCGGGATGGAGATTCGGAGGAGCCGATGCCTTGGAGCTGATACCCCCATGGCGGTTCTGAGGTGGATGCATGCACTGCAGAGCGCGGAAACATATCAAAGCAGGTGGATCACCCCATACGCCAGGATCGGATCAGTGCGAGGGTCTGGCCTGCTGCTGCCTCCGACGAGACGACCGTCGTATCGATGGCCAAATCCGGTGAGAGCGGGGCTTCGTAAGGTTCTTGCAGCCCCGGCACCGTAGCAGACTTGCCTTCCAATCCGCGCCGGTAGGTTCCCTTTTTATCGCGCTGCATGCAGACCTCCAGCGGACATTCGATCGACACCTCCAGCAGTTGAGGCATGAGTGTCTTGGCAAACTCCCGATAGGCGCGTCGGCTCGCCGTGGCGTCGAAGATCACGTTCACCCCATGCGCCAGCAATCGCGACCCCATAAACGCTAGTGAGCGATAGAACAGATCCCGCTCTTCAATCGAATAGGTCGGCGAAGGCGTGAGGATGCGGCGTACCGCGTCGGACTCCAACACCTCCGCTTCGATGCCGAGGGCCTGCAGTTTCGGTGTCAGTCGCGCCACAATTGAACTCTTTCCAGAAGCCGGGAGTCCGGTGATCCAGAGGGCAAAAGGCGCCTGTGTCACAAGATTCATGATTCACAATACCGATTCGCGTCCGCCGGATCGAACCGATCCACCGCCAGCACATTTTCGATGAACCGGAATATCTTCCGGCGCACGGTGACCGTCAACTTGGGGTACCATAGAGGACTGGCGAGCACGAGCCCTCGAAAGGCGAAAAACGGCGCCGTCGTGTCCAGCACCCCGCGATCACGGCTGCGTGCAAGGTAGGTCTCCCAGAACGAACGAAACAGCACCTCCAACGGCCCCTTTAATCTCCCATGCCGGCAGAGCGAGAAAAAGAAATAGTTGATCGACATCGAGGTGACGTCGTCGGCCGGCTCTCCCCACTCGCCGCGTGACCGGTCAAGCACGGAAAAGTCTGTCCCTTTGCGGAACAACACATTCCACGGATGAAAATCGCCATGCACTTGAGATAATCGCGCGTGTTTCCGACGCAACCGCCAACGCCATGTATTGCAGGCCACTTCAATCGATTGCAGCAGATCATCCGAAATGAAGGCGAAGTGATCCGGGTAACTATCGGTGAGCCCCATGATGCATTCCCCATGGCCCAGTAATTCACGAAGACGGCGACGATAGAGCTGCGGGTCTGTATGTTTCACTCGGTGGATGGTCGCGAGATATCCCGCCAACGTCTCCACGCGCTTCCTGTCGAGCACCGTAGGCCTTGTCGCGCCGGCTAGTCGTTCGAGATCTTTATGGTACGTCTCACCCTCCGACCATTGCGTGAGCAAAAAGAATTCTTTCGCCGACGCCATGGACATCAACTCACCCTGGTCGGTAAAGGCCCCCACATCCAGCGCTGCAATGTGGCCCGGCAGGCGGCCATAACAGTCATAGTCCCAGAGCATCGCCTGCGCGCGATCAGCCGGATGTTCATGGCCGAATGGACCGGGGCTCATGGTGCCAAGCACCACCTGGCGGGTCGCGCCCTCCACGCGAAAGGTCAGACGAATCGGCGCGCCATACCCGTATTGTTTGTAGCGAGCCCCGGTGGTTTCCTTGCCGATCGGTCCATAGGCAACTAAGGTCGTGGTGGGACCGAACTGGGTTTTGAGATAGGCTTCGAGCGCGGACTTTCTCAGGATCGGCATACTGACCCTATAGGCAAAACATGTTCCAGAAAATTCGCCACTCTTCGTTGTCAGGGAAACCCCAGCTGGCGCATTGAGCTTCAGCCGGCCTGAGACGAGTGAGGAATTATGCGCCACTGCCCCGCCTAGCAGAGAGGGTTCTGCTACGCCGGTCCGGCAAATGGCCCACTTTCACTCGATTCGAAGCCTACCATCCAGCCACCTCCCCTTCTCGACGAAGGCACGTGCCTTGCTGATACAGGGACTGAAGCTGATGTCCAGCCTGAATCGAACGGAGGAAGAATGAACCTAGAAATCGAGAGCCGTAACATCGCGATGACTCCCCGTTGGAAAACCGAGATTGAAGAACGTATGGCCCTCCTGCAGCGTGGCCATGACGACATCATTCATGGACGCGTGACCCTCACCAAGAACCGCCACCATAAGAAGCTCGACAATGTGGCCGAGGCGCTCGTTCTCGTCACGGTGCCGACCCGCCATACCATGACCGCCCGCAAGGAGGATAAGACCTTCGAGGAAGCGATCCGCGCCGCCTTTGATGCCGTGGCAATCGAGCTGCGGAAGTACCGGGAAAAACGCGCCGACAAAGTCGTCCGGACCGAACCGCTCCCGTCGCTGCGTGGCGTCGTCAGTAAAGTATTTCCGACAGAAGGATATGGATTTATCCTCAAAGACGGCGGCGGGGAAGTCTATTTCCACAAAAATGCACTCAAAGGCATTCTGTTTAAGGAACTGGAGGACGGACTGGAGGTCATGTTCGAAACCGAACCGGGCGAGAAGGGCCTTCACGCCACCATCGTTCAACCACCCCTCGCGCTGGAACTCTAGGGGTCTACGCGATGTCAGGCAAACAAAAACTCCCGGCCAGTCTGCTGGCCCCGGCTGTGGATCCCAATCGCCTGGGGTTCAAGGATACGAGCGAGATCGAGTCTCTGGACGAAACCATCGGGCAAGAAAGGGCCGTCGAGGCCTTGGAGTTCGGCCTGCAGATGAAGAGCCCCGGCTTTAACATTTTTGTCTCCGGGCCGGTGGGAACCGGCAAGGGGACGCTTGTGAGACAAATGGTGAAGCAGTTGGCCCATACGGCGCCGGCGCCCTCCGACTGGTGCTACGTCCACAACTTTCAGGATGCCTCACGGCCCATATGCGTTTCATTTCCCGCCGGGCAAGGTGCATCCTTCAAGCGAGAAATAGGCACATTGATCGAAAGCCTGCGCCGAGACATTCCCGCCGCTTTCGAAGGAAAGAAATATCTCGATGCCAAAGCGAGGATCATCGAGGAAACAGAAGGGAAGAAGAAAGCGCTGTTCCACACACTCACCGCACTCTGCCACGAACGCGGGTTCGGGTTCGAGGAAACGCCGGTTGGCTTCGGGCTGATGCCCCTCAAAGACGACCGCCCGATGAGCGAAAAAGAGATGGAAGAACTCTCCGAACAAGTTCAGCAAGAACTGACCGAACGACGGCAGTCGCTTGAAAGCGACCTGCGCGAGTTTCACGTCCACATGCACGCGGTCGGGCGGGAAGCCGAACAGGCGTTGCATCACCTCGACCACCAAATCGTCGACAACGTCATGCAAGGGCCATACGAGAGCCTTCTGCGCACCTATCATACGTTGCCACCCGTGACCGCCTATCTCCAGCGTGTCCATGACAACATTATTGATCAATATACCGACTTCTTGCCCCACAGCGGTCCGGCACTGCCGATTCCAGGGCTGGAGCAGACACGTCACCCGGACATGACACGATTCTCTGTCAACCTCATCGTGGCCCACGAGGCAAGCGCCGGTGCGCCGGTGGTAGACGAATCCCATCCGACCTACAGCAATCTCATCGGCAAGATCGAGCGTAGAGCCCATCTGGGAGTCATGTACACCGACTTCACCGAGATCAAAGCCGGGGCCATGCTGCAGGCCAACGGAGGCTATTTGATTCTGCAGGCACTGGACGTACTCCGCCAACCCTTCTCCTGGGATGCCTTGCGCCGCGTCATCAAGACCGGGGCCGTCACCATCGAAGATCCCGCGGAGTTCTACGGATTCGCGACCGCGGGACTGCGCCCCGAGCCGATTCCCGTGTCGGTCAAAGTGATCCTGGTTGGTACGACCGGCATGTACCACCTATTGCAAGCCTATGAAGAGGATTTTCCCAAACTCTTCAAGGTGAAGGCGGATTTCGATGTGGAGGTCCCGCACGATGAACGGCAGGAGCGGCAATATGCGCGCTTTGTTGCCAAGCTCTGCCGGGAGGAAGCCCTGCCGCACTTCGGCGCCGACGCCGTGGCAGAAGTCATTCGCCAGGGGTTCCGCTTCGCCGATCGCCATGACCGGCTGTCGTTGCGTTTCAGCCTGATCAGCGACCTCATTCGCGAAGCCGGTTATTGGGCCAAGAAAAACGAGCATGCGCTCGTCACGAGCGCGGATGTCGAAGCCGCCTTGTCGCACCAGCGGCATCGCGTCGACCTCCCCGAGCAATGGATCCAAGACGAAATCCGCGAAGGCACACTGATGGTCGATTTGCAGGGCGAGGTCGTCGGGCAGGTGAACGGATTGTCCGTCTATCAGCTCGGCGATTTTTCCTTCGGTCGGCCCAACAGAATTACAGCCCGCACCTACGTCGGCACCAAAGGCGTCATCGACATTCAACGCGAAGTCGAATTGGCCGGCCATATTCACAGCAAGGGTGTGATGACGCTGGCCGGATTTCTCGCAGGAACATTCGCCGATGCACAGCCATTCGCGCTCAGTGCGACCCTGACATTTGAGCAGACCTATTCCGAAGTGGAAGGTGATAGCGCCGCGGTCGCCGAATTGACCGCCGTACTCTCCAGCTTGGCCGACCTTCCGGTCCGGCAATCCCTGGCCGTCACCGGATCAGTCAATCAACTTGGCGAAATCCAACCCATTGGCGGCGTCAACGAAAAGATCGAGGGATTCTTCGAGTCGTGCAAGCGGCACGGCCTGACCGGCACGCAAGGCGTGATCATCCCTACGCGAAACGTGAAACACCTGGCCTTGAACCGAGAAGTGGTAGAGGCCGTGGACGGGGGAAAGTTCTCCGTGTATGGCGTCGACACCATCGAGCAGGCGCTTGAACTGCTCACCGGTGTCCCTGCCGGGGAACGCGGGTCTGAGGGGACCTTCCCTCCTCAGAGCATCTACGGCCGAGCCGCCATACGATTGGAGGAAATGGCGCAGATCGTGGCCTGCTGGGGAGAAGGAGAAGAAGCCGAAGACAAGGTAAAGAGTTGAAGAAAACACCTGCAGGTTAGAAAAGCATAATCATCGCAACTGGTGACTCGACGAATAACGACCACTGAGGTTCACATGCCTATGTACGACTACACCTGTCTGGATTGCGGGAAAGAATCGCTGATCGTCGTGACGCTGAAGCAACACGAGAAGGGTGAGGTACAATGTCCGGCTTGCGGCAGCACCAAGCTGCAACAACATTTTTCATCGTTCATCGCGCACACGACCAAGAAGAGCTGAAGGGACTGAGCACAATGATGCAGATCGCGACGGGCACCGCGACCAGCTACGGCTACCTCACCATCTCCCTCGTGGTGGCAATGGCGGCAGCGCTCACTCCTGCCGCCGCGCAGGACTTTCCGGCAGATGTCACCAGAGGGAAGGCCGTGTACGAACGCCATTGTCTTGCCTGCCATGGTACCGGGGGATGGGGCGACGGCCCCGATGCCGCAGCCCTGCGGGTCCCGCCGATGAATTTTCACCGCTTTACCTCCGTCCTCAAGTCGGACGAAGAATTACTCCGAACCATCGAGCATGGCGTCGTCTTCAGCCCTATGCATTCATGGCAGGGCATACTGACCGAGACCGAGAGGCAGGATGCGCTCGCGTACATTCGGCTACTCGTGCAACAAGGGCGATAGAAAAGCTCGTCAACCATATGACTGATTGCAGCCCCTCATGGAACCCATTGGCCCAGGTGATGCATTGTTGGTGGTGGATGTCCAGCGGGACTTTCTGCCCGGTGGTGCGCTGGCCGTCCCGGACGGAGCAGCGGTGATTCCTGTGCTGTCCAACTATTGCGCCCTCTTTCATTCAAAAGGCCTCCCCATCATCGTGACCCGCGACTGGCACCCGCCCGACCATTGTTCCTTTCGGCAACAAGGAGGGTCGTGGCCGACACACTGCGTCGCAGAAACACCCGGCGCCCAGTTTCCGGAAGAGCTCCAACCGCTCCCCTCGACCATCGTGATCTCCAAAGGCACCGACCCCAAACGGGAGGCCTATTCCGGCTTTCAAGACACGGCATTGCACCAATGCCTCCAATCCTCCGGCATCAGACGTTTATTTATTGGGGGACTCACCACCGACTATTGCGTCCTCCAAACCGTGCGGGATGCCCGCGTGCTGGGGTACGCCGTAAGTCTATTGCTCGACGCGGTACGGGCAGTGAACCTGCATCCAGAGGACGGCCAGAAAGCGGAGACAGAGATGATGCGACTCGGTGCACTCCCTCTTCGCTATGGCCAATTAGCTGCATGAACTCTACCTCGGACGCTCTCCTCACCGACCTCTATGAGCTCACCATGGCGCAGGCCTACTTCGCCCAGGGCATGACGGAAGAGGCGGTCTTCGAGTTCTTTGTGCGAAAACTGCCTCCGCGACGGAATTTCTTCATGGCTGCGGGTCTGGACCAGGTGCTGTCATATCTGGAAGCTTTTCACTTCTCCGAGGAGGATATCGATTACCTCGAACGGGCCGGTGGGTTCACCCCGTCGTTTCTCGCAATTCTCAGCACCTTACGCTTCACGGGTGATGTCCACGCGATGCCGGAAGGCACCATCTTTTTCCCAAACGAACCGATCCTCCGCATCACCGCGCCACTGCCTCACGCGCAGCTCGTTGAAACACGCCTCATGAATCTCTTGAATTTCCAAACCATGGTCGCGTCCAAAGCCTGCCGCTCGGTCCTCGTTGCGGGTGGCCGAGCCCTGATCGATTTCGGCCTACGGCGTGCGCAGGGCGCTGAAGCTGGGTTGTTTGCCGCTCGCGCGGCCTATCTCGCCGGATTTGCGGGAACATCAAATGTGCTGGCCGGCGCCCGCTTTGGCATTCCAACCTATGGCACGATGGCCCACTCCTTTGTCCAGGCCCATCAAGACGAGGCTCAGGCCTTCGCACACATTGCCGAGGCACAACCTGGGCGTGTCGTTCTACTCATCGACACGTATGATACGGAGGCCGCGGCAGAAAAAGTGGTGGCCTTGGCAGTACGCCTGAAGGAACAGGGAATCGTCATCCATGGGGTCCGGCTCGATAGCGGTGACCTAGCAGACCATGCGCGCAAGGTGCGGAAGATTCTGGATCGTGGGGGCCTTACAGAAACTCGGATTCTCGCGAGCGGGAACCTTGACGAAGACCGCGTCCTAGCACTTGTGCATGGCCAGGCTCCGATCGACAGTTTCGCCGTCGGCACAGCCATGACCACCTCCGCGGATGCCCCGTTCTTGGACTGCGCCTACAAACTCCAAGAATATGCGGGCAGACCCTGCCGCAAACGATCCGAGGGCAAAGCCACCTGGCCGGGCCGGAAGCAAGTCTACCGCCACATCGGCATGGACGCACATCTGCACAGCGACGTCATCACCGTCGAGGATGACGTCCAGCCAGGCCAGCCGCTTCTGGTTCAGGTGATGCGGAAAGGTCTGCGTCTCGCCCCCCCTCTATCCCTACAAGAACCACGTCAGCGTGCTAAGGTGTCATTGGCCGAACTTCCAGAACCGTTGCGACAGTTGGGCCCTGCGGTCCCCTATGAAGTACGTATTGCACCGAGTCTTACTGAACTCGCGCAGCAAGTCGACTTGAACTCATGACTTCTCGTCTTTCGAGCATGAAACCTATTCTCTCACCATTCTTTCTGAAGGAGACCCATTGATGAACCAGCCTCCTCTTTTCGTCACCGTCTTAACGGGTGTGGTGATGGCGGCGATTCTCGCCTCTCCGACCGGTATCGAGGCCGCGGCGAAGTCCTCCCCCAAGGCCTCGCCGGCCGGTACGTGCGAGAGTACCTTCAAGCACTCGCGACCTTCGATAAAAACCGTGAACGGCGTGCTGCAATCCCACGCGCGCTGGTTGCAGGATCGAGAGTCCCCCAACGGACGGCGAGCGAACCTTTGCCGGACGGACCTACGCGGGCTTCGTCTGGCGGGAGCCAATCTTGAACGTAGTAATCTTGAAGGAGCCATTCTGACGGGCACGAATCTGCGCACCGCGAATTTGATGCAAGCGCACCTTACGGGCGCCAACCTCTCGCAGGCCATACTCGACGACGCCGTGCTGGAGGGTGCCGATCTGCGTAAAGCGCTGCTCGTCAAGGCCCATCTCAATCGAGCCGCCGCAGATGAAACCGCCTTGTATGGAGCCAACCTCCAGGGCGCGCTCTTGCAGGAAGCGACGCTCGAACGAGCTCATTTCGAAGATGCAGATTTGCAATTCGCCGACTTCAGCGGCGCCAGCCTGGTGGATGGCTATTTTTACGGTGCGAATCTGTATCGGGCCATCCTGAGGGATGCCGACTTCGGCGGCGCCGACCTGCGCAGAACCAATCTTCGACTGGCCAACCTTCGCCAAGCCAATCTGGAGGGCGCCTTGCTGGACTACGCCAACCTGGAGGGCGCTTCTCTTACGGAAGCAACCCTCGATAGCGCATTTTTAGAGGAGGCCTCGCTTGCGAACGCCGATCTGCGAGAGGCGAGCCTACGAGGGGCAGACCTTCGTCACACCCATTTTGGCGGCGCCATTCTGCAGCGCGCCGATCTGGAAAGTGCCAACATGGAAGGCGCCAATCTCGCCAAAGCCCGGCTGAACTCAGCCACGCTGGTCATGACCATCCTGTATAAGGCTAACTTGTCCGGGGCTGATCTTCACGGTGCCAAAATGAATCGTGCCGTGCTGGTCGATGCCCAACTCCCGCGGGCGGATCTCCGAAAGGCCGACCTGTCTGAGGTGTACGCGCCGAATGCGTCGCTGCCACAGGCTCGGCTGGGGGAAGCGAATCTAGAGCTGGCCAACCTGGTGGCAGGCAACCTGAGTCAGGCCGACCTCAGCCATGCTATCCTGGTTCAAGCCAACCTGCAGGAAGCCAATCTCCGTGGAACGAACGTGAGCGCAGCGGATTTCACGGGAGCCCAACTTAACAACGCGGATTTGCAGCATGCCAATCTGCGAGGAGCGAATCTGGGCGGTGCCCTGGGCCTCGTGCAGGCTCAACTCGATGTGGCCTGTCTGAATGAGACCACGACCATTCCGAGCGACCTTCGGAGGCCGCGTGCCTGCTCGGAGCAGCATCCACGGCAGCGATGATCACGTGTCGCAGGAAAGCACCAGATGAAGCGGCAGCACATCACCCTGGTTCTTATTGCCGGGCTGGCAGCGCTGGTCGTCGTGATCTCTCTTGCCTGGTGTCCGCCGGACGCCTGCCGTGTACTCCATATCCAGACCTACACAATTTCGAGTCTGGATGAATATCGCCAATTCCTAGTCGACGAACCGGCATTTACAACATTGCACCATGTCCGAGCGGTGCGGGTGAATTGTTCGGACCTGCGCAATGCTGTCGTGACCGCGCTGAAAACGGAGCAACTGAAGCTGGGGACCAGCAAGCTGAATGGCTTCACATCTGAGAGCGCTCCACAGGGCCCGGTCCAAGCTTGGCAGCAGGGCCGACTCTTACATCTGTCGACGCCTGAGAATCACCCGGAATTCGACTCCTGGGCGATGAGAGTTCGAGCGAGCCTGACTGACCGCACCCAGCAGGATCTCTCCTTCCTGCCGCGATTATTCGGGGGCGTGATTCTTCATGTTCAGAATAGAGAAATTCCCATCGTCCTGTTCTCCGACCAGCCCTGTGCCTAGAGGCGCCGCGCCAGTGGGAATTTCTTCCTGCCCATCATCACACGCTTGCCTGTCGATCGCGCCCTATAGTAGATCAATGGTTCTCTCAGCTGCGCCAGGGCAGCCACGGCAGATGAAACCCTTCAGGGTCCTGGCCTAACCTTCATTGTGAGGACCGGTGATGTCATTCGCTCTGTCGATGAGTCTCTTCGTCATGGCTGGATTGTGTGAAATCGGCGGCGGCTATCTCGTCTGGCTCTGGCTCCGTGAGGGAAAGCCGTTCGGATATGCGGCGGCGGGAACGATGTTGTTGATCCTCTACGGGGTGATTCCAACGCTGCAAACGGCTCATTTCGGGCGGGTGTATGCAGCCTATGGCGGCATGTTCATCGTGCTCTCGTTGTTATGGGGATGGGGTGCGGACGGCACCAGGCCGGATCGATTCGACGTGATCGGTGCTGCTATCTGCATGATCGGGATGGCCGTCATCATGTACATGCCTCGTCCCACGGTATAAGCGAACTCGCTTGCTCTCCTCCCTTTCCAAATTTCCAATCAAGCCATATGTCTGACGGCAGCTCTCGGGAGAGCGGCTGGTCATTGTCTGCACTGACGGCTTGAACCTCTTTCATATCATCCGGATACATCACCTGCCGGCACTGCAACCATATCTCGCCCTCTGCTCACACTTAGCCCGGATTATTCATGAATGCCGTCGCGAGGTATTCGAGACTGAAGCCCGCCGGG
>CAZBNV010000070.1:22653-24268 GCA_964493335.1 uncultured Nitrospira sp. | reverse complement strand
AGTATCGTGTCGGCGAGGTGATCGACCTGGGAGAATATTGGACCGAACAAGCCACGCGCCGGCTCAGCACCTGCCCACAGCAAGCCCGTCCTGATCTGGCCGATGCGTTCCTCATTAAACTTCGCAAGGGCTTTCTCCGCTAGCTCATAGGAACCTCCAGCCGTCCCGGTACCCAAGCCCAAGCCAGCAGGCAAAAGACGCGAGCCGGCGCTACAACAGGCACGTCATCCCGGCTATGTGGCCGCTTCCAGCGCCGCTGGCACGCAAGGGTCGAGAATGCCAGAAGCCAAAAAAAGAGGGACCGCCTCTTTCGAGACGATCCCTCCTCTACAGTTCCCGCTCAGATGCAGGATTCAGCCGCCACCCACCTCGCCCTTGGTCTCCAAGATCAAAAATTCACCCCTCATGTGCGGGTGGATGTCACACCAGAAGCCATATTGTTGGGTCTCACTGATGCCGGTCGCAGGATCGTGCTTGGACGGCTTGCTGAATATCAGCGTCGCGGTCTTTCCCGCATCCACATGAATCGACTTGACGCCGTAAGCCATCACTTCCTTCCCATCACCTTCCACGCGAACCGGCGTGTCCTTCATGATCCGTGAGCTAAATCCGTGCGTCATCGTGCCCTTGTTATGGAGGATAATCTTCGTGATCGCACCAGGCGTCGTGTGTCCGTCCACGGTGTATCCCTTGTCGGTAATGGTGACCTCGATCTTCCCCTCCTCGGCCCGCGCAGTCGATGACGTTCCGATACTCATCCCGGCGACCGAGACCAGACCCAGCGCTAGTGGAACCAATAACCCTCGAAATGTGTACTTCGACCTCTTCATAGCACCCTCCTGTGGTTGAAAGTGAGCACGACTGTCGTCGCTGGCTTCAGAGGACTTCCCTCTGGTCCGGCCATCAAAATCCGCCCGCTTCGCGCAGCTCCTCGAGTCGTATGCGGTACACTGATAACCTATGCAACGCCCATACCCTTACTGGTGCAGCCATTCTTAGGCTCTTCGAGCTGTACTTCCTGATGGAGCGGACCTCTGCATGTCATAGAAGGGAGCGAACTGAGTGAATGGAGGGGGGCCATCTGCCCCACATCACTATACCCTTGTGATGCAACGCCACGGAGGGGAGGAGAACAGCGGTTAAAATTGAACCACAGAACGGACAAAACGTAGGTCTGAAATTATTCTTGAAATTTGGAAGGTTAGCCCTCAAGCAACATGGAAACACTCCTCACGAACGCTGTCAGCGTCCTACTCGTGCCATAAAACAACCCGCTTCCGTGTGGAGATCAGGCCTGCCGACCGAGCGAGACCCATCCGAACATCCCAGCGGGTCACCCACACTAGATGTCCCGCGCTCCCCATTCATCGGGCTCTTTGGGAGAGCCGTGCCTCATACTGGCACCGAGATGGAAGCGCGTCCCTTCGGAACTGATCCCGAAACCGCCACAGGCGCAACCCCCGAACCCACTTATGCGGCACGGAAGCGGGGGTTCTGAACTTATCCTGGCTCCACCTCCCTTCACTCATCAACTTAATCATGCCCCTGCCGAAATCAATGAGGTAATTGGCAACATTGCTTCACGATGGCACTGTCCCGTAACGCCCCAGCGGAG
>CAZBNV010000070.1:0-22553 GCA_964493335.1 uncultured Nitrospira sp. | reverse complement strand
AAATCCACTGGCGCCCGGAAATCCCGTCTCGCCATCACTGGTGGCTGATATTGCTCGTGGTGATCGTGGCCCTGTTCCTGATCGGAGTAGGAGTGACCAGCGGACTGTTGTAGCTCGATGCTGACTGCCTCGTGCGACAGACGAGGCGGTCAGCGGACTGGGATTGTATGTTCAAGAACCGGGAAGAAGCCGGCGAACTCCTCGCACAGGAACTTGCGGCGTTTCGAGACGATCCCCACGCAATTCTCCTCGCGCTGCCGCGAG
Source organism: uncultured Nitrospira sp. (assembly GCA_964493335.1). Classification (GTDB taxonomy): domain Bacteria; phylum Nitrospirota; class Nitrospiria; order Nitrospirales; family Nitrospiraceae; genus Nitrospira_A. The sequence continues at coordinate 22,289 of CAZBNV010000070.1, read as the reverse complement.
GGGGAGTTGTACTGGGGTATCAACTGAGTCTGGCGCTGCACCTGCCGCTGGACGTGTTGATCACGCGCAAGATCGGCGCACCGGGAAATCCTGAATACGCGCTCGGCGCGGTCAGTGAGACGGGGGCCGTCTACTGGAATCGCGAGGCGCTCTTAGGCCTGTCCCTCTCGGAGCGGGAGCTTGCGTCCGCCGTGCGCGCACAAGAGAAAGAGGTCGCCAGGCGTGTCGCGCTGTACCGGCAAGGACGCGCGTTCCCCGATCTCACGGATCGAACGGTCATTCTCGTGGATGATGGCTTGGCAACCGGTGCCACATTCTTTGCCTCAGTGGCGACGGCTCGCCAGGGAAACCCACGTCGCGTGATCGGAGCCGTACCGGTCGGGCCACGCACGACCGTGCAGGAGGCTTGGAGCCTGGTCGACCAATTGATTGTGCTGAGGGTGCCGGAACCGTTCTATGCCGTCGGCAATTTCTACCGGAACTTCGAACAGGTCGAAGATCGAGAAGTGCTGCAATACCTCAACTTGGCCGAAGAAGCGTTCCTGACCCGGAAGCAGCCATCGCTGGAGTCGCCGCAAGGTGGCCAACCCGGCACGGAAAGGAAATCTCACGGATGAAGAACCCAACCGAGGGTGGCCACGGCGCTCGCCACGACCGATTCCTTCAAGAATATCAACATGACTCCTACAAACTGCCGGGCACACTGAAGGAGCCCACGGTCTGCACCACATGCGGCGCCCTCTACCATAAGGGTCGCTGGACATGGGGAGTCAAACCAGCGGGAGCCGAGGAAATCGTCTGTCCGGCCTGTCTGCGTATCCAGGACAAATACCCCAAGGGATTCCTCACCCTGAAAGGATCCTACAAAGACGACCATCGCGAGCAGGTGATGGGCGTGATTCACAACACCGAAGCGAAGGAAAAACAGGAACACCCCCTGGCCCGTATTATGACGATTGAGGACCAGCCGGAGGGACTGGTCCTCTCCACCACCGGCACCCATCTTCCCCGACGCATCGGTGCAGCGCTGAAACATGCGCATCACGGGGAACTGGCAGTCCACTACGAAAAGGATGAGGAGTTTGTCCGTGTCACGTGGACGAGTTAGCTCCAGAACGGGATCATTGTGACAAAGACACGCACGAAGCGACCGCGCTATAGACTATTTCCTATGGTCTTGCTTGTCCTTCTGATCGTTCCGATCCCACCGGTCTCTCAATCGGCAGACGAGGCTCCGGCTCAAGCCCAGAACGAACAGCGAATTGAGTTGCTCATCCGCAATTACGATTTCGTTGTCACCCACCCATTCCCAATCCGTTTCGGTATCCCCACCGTCATCATTCTCAGGAATCAGGACATCGTGCCCCATGGGTTTCAGTCATCGGCCCTGCCTCAGCTTAAAATACGCGCGCATGGCGAGGGATTGGCCGCCTATGGCACCGGCATCGAAGGCTTTCACATCGACCCGGGCAAAACCCTGGCCGTGCATTTTGTGCCTGAACAAAGCGGGCATCTGACCTTTCATTGTGATTTGCATCCTCAGATGAAAGGCGAGTTGTTGCTGTTGGAAATTCCAGCGGCCTGACCCTCGAACAGGAGCGGATATGAACGAATGGACAGGGATAAGGGGTCGATTGAGTGGGGCTCTGGCGGCAGGACTCTTGTTGGTCATCGTGAGCCTATCGCCGGCGACGGCCGAAGTTCAGATGCTCCACGAATCCTCGTCCGAACTGGATAAGGCGACAATCCAGACGGTCATGGCCATGTTCCGGCATGCCGACGAGGCGCTCCAGGCACGCGATGTGGATGGGCTGATGGTCATCTATTCAGAGCAGTACAACTATCACGGGCTCAAAAAAGCCGACATGCGCAAGATCTGGAATAATCTGTTCGACGAGTTCAAGGAACTCTCCAACGTGCATCACTTGTCTCGATTCACTAAAGTCGGCTCCGGTTCACAAACCATCGTGGAGGTGACCTGCACGGGCAATCTGTCCGGTCTCTCAAAAACCGGGGGCTTACGCGTGCCGATCGATAGTTGGTATGAGGAAGTGCACTACCTGACCTTTGAAGAGGGGCAGTGGCGCATTCGTGGCAACGTCGACGACCAGCCACGGATCATGCCGTTCGGCACATCACCACATCCGCTCTTTTAGGAGGAGCCCTATGCGTGTCCTGATCGCACTCGACTGGTCGGAACAGGCGTTCGCGGCAGTTCGAGAAGTCGCCTATCTGTATGAGCTACAGGACGTCATGCTGGTGCACGGCATCGACCTGGGCATGTTTCAATATCCGGTCGTCGCGGAACTGAGCAACATGCAGGGATATGAAGAGTTCCGAAGGGCGATGGAGAACGCGGGCCAACAATTGCTCGATCACACCACCACTATGTTGCCCTCCGAGGGACTCTCGATCACGCGCGTGTGTGAGTTTGCCAAACCGGCGTCGCTGATTCTGGACAAGGCTCGGGATATGGGAACGGACCTGATTGTGATCGGCGCCCGGGGGCGAGGGCGCGTCGGTGAGCTCGTCCTGGGCAGCGTCTCCCATCGCGTGGCCTTGCATGCCGGCTGTTCCACGCTCATCGTGAAGGATCACAGCGGCCCCGTCAAACGTGTCGTGGTGGCCGTCGAAGGGCATGAAGATGGCGCCCGGATCAAGGCCTGGCTGCTCGCCCATCCGTTTAAGAATCCGGTAGATCTCACGATCGTCAGCGTCGTGCGCCCGATCCCCTCCACCGATCCGTTCAGCCTTTTTCCACTCCAAGACTGGACCGAGATCGCGAGACGCTCTGCCGAGGATCTGGTGAAAGGTCTGGCGGCGGCGGTCATGGATCACCACTATACCGTGGGCACACAGGTGACGATAGGCGATCCGACCGACCTGTTGACGGAGCGCGCTCGTTCGGCAGACCTGCTTATTATCGGGTCGCACGGACGCAAAGGGCTCGAACGGTTTCTCCTGGGCAGCATTTCCCACGCGCTCTTGCATGGGGTGCCCTGCCCGATCCTGGTCGTACGCTGAGTCAAAGGCATGTGGAGTGTTCTACGCTGAAACCATAAAGGAGTCTTGCGCATGAAAAATCTCAGCATCTTGTTTGCGATCTGTCTCGTCATTCTGGGAAGTTCATTGGCGGCCGGGCAGACCAATCGAGGCAATCCGCGGGATGGTCAGGCTATTTATGAAAAACAGTGTCTGCGCTGTCATGGGGAGAAACTTGACGGTGCCGGACCGGATGGACAATACCTGATCGTGCGGCCGGCCAATCTCCAATCCGTCAACTCACGAGCCAAAACCGATTGGGAACTGTTGATTACGATCGCGAACGGCGCCCTGTTCAGCCCCATGCATGGGTATCGGGGAAAACTCACGGACCAACAGATGATGGATGTGCTGTCCTATATCCGGACCATGGCGACTCCGGAATTCGTGAGTTAGGCCACCGGCATTGTGGGCCAGGCAATGATTCGACAGGGCATCCTCCGCGCCAGCCTGCTGCTCATGCTGCTCGGGCTGGTCGGTGAGGCCGTCACTGCTCGCGCGTCCGAATCTGCTGTGAATCTAGAGGTCTTCGTCCGAGCCGGTTGCCCGCACTGCGAGGCGGCGAAGACCTTCTTACATGAGCTCGAACGACGCCGGCCTGCGCTTCGCATTCTGATTCAGGATGTTGGTCAAGACCAGGCTGCACTGGCCCGGCTTGGAATGCTCGCGAGGCGGTATGCAGTGACTCCGATCGGGGTCCCCGCCTTCTACCTGCAGGATGAACTGATCATCGGCTATCAAGACGCGCAGACAACCGGCGCCCGCCTCCTAGCCCTTCTCGACGCGAACCCCGCGGCCTTCGACGCTGAACCCGCGGCCGCCTGTCGTCCGGCACAATCGGATTGCAATGCTGCAGCCGTTCAGGTCCCCCCGGGGGAAGACAGCGTGGTTCTTCCCTGGTTCGGACGCGTCAGTTTCCGCGAGGTCGGACTTCCCCTTTTCACGCTTGCCATTGGATTGCTCGATGGGTTCAACCCCTGCGCGATGTGGGTACTGTTATTCCTACTGTCACTCCTGGTTACCTTGCGTGACCGCGTCAAGATGAGTCTCGTGGCCGGCACGTTCGTCCTGGTCAGCGGGCTGCTGTATTTTGCCTTCATGGCGGCGTGGTTGAACGTCTTTCTTTTGATCGGCCTGTCCCGCGCAGTTCAGCTCACGCTGGGGGGCGTCGCAACCATCATCGGCGCGGTCAATGTGAAGGATTTCTTTGCGTTCCGGCAAGGACCGTCCCTCAGCATTCCGGATGCCGCAAAGCCAGGACTCTATGCGCAGCTGCGACGAATCGTCCAGGCTGAGAACCTCACCGGGGCCTTGATCGGCATCGTCGTTCTCGCCGGGCTGGTGAATGTCGTCGAGCTTCTTTGTACCGCGGGCTTTCCGGCGCTCTACACTCACATCCTGACGGCGCAATCACTGTCCACGTGGCAATATTATGGCTACCTCGGCCTGTACAATCTGGCCTATATGTTCGATGACGCGCTGATGGTGACGATCGCCGTGGTGTCCTTCGGCCGCCACAAGCTGGAAGAGCGAGAAGGCCGCTGGTTGAAACTGGTCAGCGGCGCGGTCATGATCGGACTCGGTGTGCTGCTCATCATGAAGCCGGACCTGATGGCACGATAAACTGATGCAACGAATGCGCCCACTCCACATCGCCCGCATACAAGACGATGATCCCGACTCCGGCCGGGCGATATTGAGCGATGGCACAACCGCGCTCCTACGCATCGCCCAGCCGAGCGATGCCGAAGAATTACAGGGCTTCATCGATCGCCTCTCACCGGCAGCCACGCGTCACCGTTTTTTTTCTGAGACGGCTCCTCCCCCAGAGGTCATCCGCTCGCTCTGTGATGCGTCAGACCCGCGGCGCAGTCTGACCGTCATCGCCCTTCGTCGGCAGGAAGGCGCGTTGCGCGTGATCGCATCCGGTTCCTACCATGCGAGAGACCCACACCAGGCCGAAGTAGCCATGGCCGTCGATGATCGACTCCATGGACATGGGCTGGGCACCATTCTCCTGGAGCGGCTGGCGCTCTTGGCGATCCGTCATGGTTTCACAAAACTCTGGGCCATCACCCACGCCGACAACCTGGCGATGCGCGAGGTGTTTGCTTCATCCGGATTCACCATGGAAGAACATGTCGAAGGCGGCGACATGGAGGTGGAACTGTCGCTGGTTCCGACCGATCAGAGCGTGCGGCAATCCGAGTGGCGCGAACGGGTCGCCACCACGGCCTCGCTTCACCCGCTGTTCCATCCCCAATCCGTAGCTGTCATCGGCGCCTCGCGCAATCCCCAGAGCATCGGCTATCGGTTGCTCGACGCGCTCCGCAGCAACCAGTTTCACGGTCGTTGTTATGCGATCAATCCCCATCCCTCTACCATCGCCGGAATGAACACCTATCCGTCTCTTCGCGCCCTGCCGGAGCCAGTGGATTTAGCGGTGATCGTCGTCCCCAAAGACGCCGTCTTGTCGGTGCTCGATGACTGTGCCGCAACCGGCGTCCGCGCGCTCGTGGTCATCACCGCCGGATTCGCCGAGGTCGGAGAAGAAGGGCGCCGGCTACAGGACCAGGTGCTGGAAACCGTTCGCCAGCAGGGCATGCGCATGGTCGGCCCCAACTGCTTCGGCATTCTGAACACCGATCCGACGGTACGGCTCAATGCCACCTTTACCTCCACCTTCCCTCCCGCAGGCTCGATCGCCATGTCTTCGCAGAGCGGAGCCTTGGGCATCGCCCTGCTTGCCGCTTCGGAACGCCTGCAATTGGGTATCTCGACCTTCGTCAGCGTCGGCAACAAGGCGGACGTATCGGTCAACGATCTCTTGCAGTACTGGGAAAACGATCCCGCGACGACGGTCATCCTGCTCTACGTAGAGTCATTCGGCAATCCCAGACGTTTTGGACGAATCGCCCGGCGCGTCAGCCGCAAGAAGCCGATCGTGGTCCTCAAAGCCGGCCGCACGTCTTCAGGCAAGCGCGCCGCCAGTTCTCATACGGCCGCGTTAGCCTCCAATGAAGTGGCGGTGGATGCGCTATTTCTACAGACCGGTATCCTGCGCGCCGATACACTGGAAGACGTGTTCGCGTTGGCAGCGGGACTGTCGGAACAACCCTTGCCGAAAGGGAAACGAGTCGGCATCCTGACCAATGCCGGCGGGCCGGCCATCCTCTGCGCGGATGCCTGTGAGTCGGGCGGGCTTGAGGTGCCGGAACTGTCGCAGGCCACGATCGCGACCCTTGCATCTTTTCTGCCCTCGGCTGCCGCACTTCGCAACCCCGTCGATCTAATCGCCTCGGCCACCCCGGAGCAATACGAGCAGGCCATCGTCACCCTGCTTGCCTCCGACGACATCGACGCCCTCATCATCCTCTATATCGCGGTGACCGCCATGGACATAGACCCGATCGCTGCCGGCATCAGAAAAGGCATCATGTCGGCACGGGCAACCGCGGAGACGAAGAAACCAGTCTATGTGGGCTGGATGGTGGAAACGGATCGTGAGCGCAGATTTTCGTTCTTGAACGAAACCGTTCCGACCTTTGGGCTGCCTGAACTCCCGGCCCGCGTCTTGAGCAAAATCACCGGCTATGTGCAGTGGCGCGACCGCCCCGTCGGCATGGTGCCCGACTTCGACGACCTGAACCTTCCTGCCGCGAGGACGATTTGTCGCGAGGCGCTCGCCAAGCGAGGAGACGGCTGGCTGACCACCGCCGAAACGCGCGCGCTCCTCACCGCCATGTCGATCCCGCTGCCGCCGGGAGGAGTTGCGACGACCGCCGAGGAAGCCGCCGCAATCGCCGCGCAGATCGGGTTTCCTGTCGCCGTCAAACTGGCCTCGCACACGCTCGTCCATAAGACCGAGATCGGCGGCGTGCAGTTGAACCTGAACCGCGAGGCTGAGGTGCGCGTGGCCTATGACAAGATCGCGGCCCGCATCACGCAAGACGGCAACCTTGAGGCCATGGAAGGAGTGTTGGTCCAACCGATGGTAACAGGCGGCGTCGAAGTCATGGCCGGCATGGTCCAGGATCCGTCATTCGGACCGTTGATCGGGTTCGGACTCGGCGGCATTCACGTCGAGATTCTTGGGGACGTGCGCTTTCGCATCACGCCGCTGACGGAACTGGACGCCGCCGACCTGATTCGCGGCATCAAAGGCTACCGCCTCCTGCAAGGCTATCGCGGCCATCCGCCGGGTGACGTCGACGCGATCCAAGAACTGTTGCTCAGGTTGTCACGACTGGTCGAAGAGGTGCCTGAAATCGTAGAACTGGATCTCAACCCGATCATCGCGCTGCCGCCAGGCCAGGGATGCAGAATTGTGGATGCGAGGATCAGAGTGAGAACGAGTGCTGCGTCGTGAAATATCGTTTCGAAACGAGACCTTGGTCACCAAATAGCGTCTATTGCAGACTCTGGTCTGAAAGCTCGGCAACCTGTGCCATACCCTTGGCGCGGGCAATATCACCCAACGCCTTGGCGATGAGGGCCGCATCGCCATCGGCTGCTTCTAAACACGCCTCCAAATACGCAGCCATCTCCTCCGGAGTCCGTAAGCGTTCGGCCACGTCCTATCGGGCAATCTTAATTGATCCCATAGTATGGTAGGCGTGAGTTACGCAGCACCGTGCTTACGAGCCGCCCGTCCACGTGCGGTCCGCGTGGAACGTGAGGGAAGGTCCTAGGGCTCCCTCTCGACATAGGCATCGAGCAAGCGGCGAATCATGCGCTGGTATTGCGTGTGGTGCCGGGATGCTTCGACCTTGAAGAATTCCGCGCTTTTTTTCTGAATGCTGATGTCGCTTTGACGCCCTCATCAGGAAACGCCAATTCGGCGGGAGAAGGGAGAAAATCTGGAACGACACGGATCTCTCCCAGAGGCTCATCCCTATATCGTATTTTTGTACTCATAACCGTCCTTGCCCTTCCGCAACACCTGGCGCCGATGATTCGAATAATCGAGACTCGATAGGCGGCACTTCCTGCCATATCTACATATGGCGATTATAGAGAATGATTCAACCTCAATACGGTTTCGCACACGAACGCAGCCCTAGCCTCCCTCCGCACTTGCACGGGCCTCGCAACCACCGGTGGAGGACTCCGACTTGTGGCCCTCTTCATCCCACACCCGACGTCTGGCGCCGACATGCGTCAGCAGACATTCTGCCGTCGTAAGCAGTTCCTGCACCTGACCGGCGGAACGGTCGGCATAATGCGCCAGGTCGAAGATCGGGATCTGAAGACAGACCTCCGCTCGATTGTTTCGCTCCGGGGAGAATACGATGCGATGCGCGGGAGGCTGAGGATGCTCGCAGGGCTTCAAAAGATCCAGCGTCTGGAAGAACACCCGGCAGAGCCGTTGCAGGTCACCCAGAATTTCACGATGTTCGGCATCATCATTGAACGGCAACTGGGTCGGATCGTGAAACGCTGCATAGAGGTTCAGCTGAAATCCAATCTGGACCACATCGCCGGCACCGGTCTTGACGTAGAACGGATCGTGGTCAAAACAGACTTTGCGCGTCACGATCATGTCGCGTAGGGCTTGCTCGGTGGGAAACGCCTTTTCGAGATTCAATTGGATAGTCATGACGGCACGCTGAGCACGGTCAGGAACAAGTGTTGTTGCGATCTTCTCTCGCCCTCACATTCCTCACGCTACTCCCAATCGTGTCCTCTCGGCATGATGACGAGTTACGGCAATCAGCCGCTCAGCGTCTGACCAGCAGCACCGAACAGGGCGCGTGCCGTGCCACCTGCTGTGACACGCCTCCCATCAGGAAGCGTTTGACCCCGGCGAGGCCACGAGACCCCATCACGATCACATGCGCACGCTGCCGCTTGGCCACCTTGAGAATCTCTTCTGCGGGATGCCCCTCGGCCAACGAGACCTCCACCGAAATCCCGCGAGCCCTCAGCCGTTGCAGCATCCGCTCCAACCGGTTCGCCTTCTGCTGCCGCTCAGCCAGAATTGCCTGCTCGATGGCGTGATGGAACTCGGAACGCCCTTTCGCCACCAGCCATGCAGCCGTGCCCTCTCTCTTTTCCGTCACGTGAAGGAGCATAACACGCGAAGCCGGCGGAAGATTCACCTTCTCTAAAAACTCCAGGGAAGCCTTAGCATCAGGAGATTCATCCATGGCCAGAACGATTCGCAGGCCTCGCCTCGAGTCACGATGAGCCGGACGCGGAACTCGCACCACCAGGACGGAACAGGGGGCATGGCTCAGTATCTTCTCGCTCACGCTCCCCAACAGGAAGTGGGGGATACCGGTGAGACCGTGGGACCCCAGCACAACCAGATCAGCATCCACCCGCTTGATAGTCTGCAAAATGTGGATCTCCGGCAGTCCCTGCTTGATAAGGGTTCCTACCCGAATGCCTTGACCCGCAAACCGTCTTTCGATCCTATCGAGGAACCGTCGCGCGTAGCCCACCGCTTCCTTGCACCAAGCAGCGAGCTGCAGTGGGATAGCAGGACCCTGGAGAGGCACGGGCGGCACCGTCAGCACGTGGAGAACCGACACCACTGAGCCGACTGGGATCCGCATCCGTTCCAGAAAGCGAACCGCAGCTCTCGAGTCTCTCGACAGATCCACTGCGAGCACGACCTTCATCGTCTCTCGTCCTTTCTGCCCTGAAGGCACTGCGTGAATCACTCGCTCTTGCCCGGCGCAAAGATAACGCTGCTTCAGCATCTACATTCGGCTGCACAGGTCCTGCGCACATGAATGACGCAGATCGTGACTGCACGGACTTGGGCACGGACCTTCAGCACATCGACAATCTTCACATTCACTGAACACGTATCCCTCCGTGCTTCTGTTCCGAAGAAGTCATCGTCTCGCAAACAGATCGACGCTGAACCATCGATGTCCGGCATCCTCTGCGGCCAAGCACCTGACTGCCGGGCCGGTCTGGCTCGACTTGTTCCGTGGCACGAAGAGCCGGCGGCAAGGCAATACAAACTGAAATGCCACAGCCACTCATTGGCCAGGAGTGCAAGCAGGGGGCAACGAGCCGGGATCAGATGGCCAGGCGCCATGCCGCCTCAGATGCTCCGCCGAAATAGCTGCCGCGATGAGGAACGCTCCGGCGCCCAGGATGCTCGGCTCCGGACCGAGTCTGTCAGCCATCCAGCCGAATCCGGCCATTCCGACCATAGCGGCTGCCATCCCGCCGACGCTGAACGTCGTGAACACCCGTCCCCGGAGATTATCGGGCGTCAACTCCTGAAGCATGGCCCAGACAATGGGCATGAACATGGCCTTGCTGGCACCGATGATCACCAGCAGAAGGGCCGCCAGGGGAGGCCATTTCTGAGCGCTCAAGAGGGCCACCGAGAATCCTCCGATAGCCATCGAGATGGACATGATGCGAAACCGCATCTCGAACTGTCGTACCTTCATCCAGACGAGCCATACCGACCCCCCCAGCATGCCGATGCCAAGACCAGACCATAACCAACCGAGTTCAACAGGACCGACCTGGAGGCCTTGCTTGGCATACACAGGCAGCAGAAAGATGAAGGCGCTGGCGGCCACGGTATAGAGGGTCGAGGTGATCATGAGGTTGAGGATCATGCGGTGGCGTATGAACACGAAGCGAACTCCGATAAGCAAGTCGGCCATCACTGTGCCTGGTGAGCCAGGTTGCCCGGCCAGGATTATTGTCTCTCGTACCCGGATGGGCATGAGGAGTAGGGCGGAAATCAGGTTACAGGCGGCATCGGCGTAGAGCACATTCTGGGCCCCGAACAGGGAGATCCCCAGCCCGCTGATCGCCGGCCCTGCCAGAACACCAATGTTGGCCGTACTTTGAAGCAGCGCGTTGGCGGCTGTGAGCTGAGGTCGCGGGACAACCAACGGCACGGCAGAGGCTAGTGCCGGGCCAAACACGGTCCCGAAGACGGCGATAAGGAAGACCAATGCATAGAGTCCCTCCAGCGTCAGGACCTGAGCGGCGTGCAGCACCGGGATGAGGAGGATCAATACGGCTTGAATGAGGTCAATGCAGATCATGACCGGCTTTTTGGGAAGTCGATCGAGATAGACGCCGATCAGGGGGCCGAGCACAAGTGGCGGGAGAGTCTGTAACAGGCCGACCACGGTCATCATGAGCGCCGAGCCGGTCAGCGTGTACACAAACCACAGCAGAGCCACCTTGTTTATCCCGTCTCCGATCTGGGAAATACTCTGACCGACCCATAGAAACAGGAAATCCTTTTGCTTGAAGAGGCGCCACCCTTCACTGCTTGCTTCCGACTGGGAGAAGGAAGCTGCAACACTGACCGAGTGCGCAGCGCCGGTGATCGGGGTCTCTTCTTGTCGTTCAATACCGGTGAGCAGGCTTGGGCAGAGTGCACGTTGCTCTCCGGACGGGCCTTCGTGCCTGTTCATCAAAATAGAGTCTCCGGCTTCGACCAACGTCCGCCAAGTCTCCCGGCAGCGGGCTCGTTCAGCGGCCTGCAGCAGTCGAGCAGGCTGGAAGACCCACGACCGACACCACAATCGCTCGCTCTCACTGCGCGCCCGGCGAAAACATCCTCGCGCGGTCGCCCGCAGACTAGCTCCGCACCTTTGTCTGCGCCCTGCCGCTCGCACGCTTCGAATTCGAGACGATCCTGTATGTACTCCATGGATTGACCCACTTCCAAGCAAAAAGCAATTGTCATAGCCCGCAGCGCTTCCGGAAGCGGAGACATCGGGGCGTCACAGTCAAGCGAGAGTATCTGACAGCGCTCCTCCCCTCACGAATGGCTTCAAACCCCTCATCACTGCTTGCCCCTCAGGATGTGAATATTCCGGAACGGGCCAAGGTGCTCCTGTATCTTCCTACTGCCTCCTCATTCCTAATTTCTTTCCGTCATATGGCATGTGAGACAGTCCGCCATTCGCCCCGACTGATGGGCGCCACCGCCTGCCGCAAGTAAGTGTTTCACGGGAGCGGCATCTTTCAGTGCAGGACGTTCGGCGACCCTCGCACCGAATTCATGACAGGTATTGCAGGAATTGGTGCCCGTCGCCCGGAAGACGAATTCCCCGTGTGGGTTCCCTTTCGCTCGGTCGGTGATGTGAGCCAGTGCGCCGCGATGTTCGGTATGGCAGGCGATGCATGCCGTTTGCTGTGTCACCATCTCGCGGTGCCAGGTCATGACGGCGGGGGTAGACCGACTCTCAAACGAGCGGTCGGAATGACAGGTCACACAGCGCGCGGGACTGGGGCCACGGAATGGCTCGTGGCAGTGGGTACAGCCGGCAATATCGACATGATATCGGCTCAGATCTCCTGGCGCCCAGAGGGCGGCAGGAGATCGGACTGTTCCCCACCCGATCCAAATGATCAGCACCAGGGTGGCCAGAGCCACCACCGGCATCGCGGTTCTTGGCAAGGGGTGATAGCGCATCGCTACGACAAGACCCCCGCAAAGAACAGTGCGCCCACGACGTGCAGGGCGGTCAGCGCGACAAACATCAGGGTCATGGGGGCATGGATCGCCTGCCAGATGCGGAACGCTTCCTCTTGCGACGCCATGCTGTGCAGCTTGCTGTCGATATCGTGCTCGGAAAGTCCTTCCTGTTGGAATCGGCGGCGTTGATCGTTGAGTGCCCGCACAGCCATGGCATGCACCGCTTGGCCGACAATGCCACTCAACACCACGATCACCATGGAGACCATCGCCAGCACCGGAACCAACGCGTGATAATGCGCGCCGGAGTGGAGAAAAATCAGCAACGGCCCCAGGATTCCCGCGACCATGTGTACTCGAAACCAGCCGCTCGGCCACCGACGAGCGGGACTATATCGTTTTCGGATCGGGTAGACGAACACCAACAGGATACTGGCCAGACCCAACCAACCGATGGCATGCCCATTACGCGTATGACCAAACGGAGAAGCGGGCTCGACACTGAGTACGGCCTCGAAGATCAACGCTCCGGCCACCGCCGCGACCACAACGACACTGATCACCAGGGCGCGACGCTGCACCGTTGTCATGATGGACACTCGTCTTTAGAAAAGGAAAGCTGATGCTGATAACGTAGCGCGTATGGCTTATTTCGAAGAGTCAGAAGTGAAACGAGGACCTCAATACGTCCCGCAGCTCGTCATTCCCGCTCTCAGCCATACGCCAATCGCTCATTGCGCTTAATCACTTCCGATACTTCTCCACGCCTTTGTTGCCGCCGGCATGACAACGCAAACAATCTGCGAATCGACCGGGCCCGTGAACGCCTCTGGCCTTCGCCTTGAGATCCTGGACCAGCGCATTGTCCAAGACCTGCACGTTTACTCGCCCCGCTTTATCTGCGCGGTGACAGTCCAGGCATGACGTCGCGCCGGTCGCGCGAAAGATCAAATCGCTGTGAGGATTCACCGTCGAGCCGTCTGGATCCGCAACAATCTGTTCTGCTCCCACTGCCGAGAGGACGCACATCGCCCAGAGCAGAATGACTGCTGCCCATCGCTTCATGGATGCTCACTCCCGCAGCACACGCGATACCGTTCTTCGGGAATATCCTTCATGGCTTGATACACCGCCGCGCGCTCCTCATCGCTGATCACTTGATCGATGGAGGGATAGAGGATGCGTTCTTCTTTCATGTTGTGCGACTTCAATAGTTCCAGCAGCCTCTGTTCATCATTGTCGCTGTCTGGATTCTGCTTCAGGACGTTCCGATGAATGGCTTCCAAACAATCACCGATGAGTCGATGCTCCGTCCGCATGACCTGCGTGGGGCCACCTTCCGCCATGCCGGAATTCTCCTCCCACTTGGGGAATAGAATATCTTCCTCCCACACGATGTGGCGCTGTAACCCGAACTTAAACGCGACGAACGCCTCTTTGGCCTGAGCAAAGTCCTTGCGCTTCTGCTCCTGAAACGTAGTGAACAGGGCATCGAGACGGTCGTGATCCTGCTCGAACGTGACACTGATCTTTCCTTCGGACATGCCACTCTCCTTGGTTATGAACTACGCAGTTTGTATTCCAGATGACAGGCGACGCAGGCTTTCAGCACATTGTTCAACTGCGGGAGTATTTTCTTCAGATCGTGCGACGGCATCGCATCGGCCAGCTTCTCGGCCGCTTCATGATGCGCCATCGCCAGGTCATGGTAGGCCGGCGGAAAGTTCTCCGGCTGCTGGCGAGCCATCGCGTGCCGGTGCATGGAAAATCCCACATGCGTTTCGGTCAGGCCCTGCGCGAGCCTGTAATCTTCGTCGGCCAGCGCCGCAACGATCGCCTGCATCGTCTCCAAATGTTGCAGCATGACAGCGCGATGTTCTTGACGAGCCTCGGTGGCGAGCGGGATCGGCGTCCGCACATCCGGAAGGTGAACAGGAGGGGGGTCGTCCCTCTGCGATCCGGCGCCATGATCCACGCAACCTGAAGCAGACATGATGGCCCCCAGGGCTAAGATCCAGGCGGTTCCGCCGAGGATGATTCGTTTTCCCTTATCTATCGATGCAAAGCGGAGCCGCGACTGCTTGGATCGTTTCAAAATGCAGAGAACAGGTAGGTGTCGAAACGTCAAAAGAGCCTCATTTATCACTTTGCTAACAGCAAACCACTCTTCCCGCAATCGAGTTTTTCCGCAACCTGCTAGGAATGAGTGATCTTATCGTCCCAATCACCAGACGACAACCCTCACTCCCCTTGCGCGCGCTTCGCCGCGATTGTTGAAGTAATCCCTTGAGAGATAATTGCGACAGACGAGTGTTGACCAACCCCCATGGCGACGACACCACAGTGGGAAAGACCGTCACTGTCATAACCCTCGTTCGTACACTTGTGGTGAGGGATGCCAGCCGTGCAGCACGCGCATGTAGTTGGCCCGCTCAAAGGCCGCTGGATCGGGACAGCGCGTGAGGTTCATGCTGCCCTGCATCTGGCTCAACGAGTGATACTCGTGTGCTTCCATCCAGCGGACCATCTCCTCTCGAATCGTGGTGAGATGCTCCGGTCCGTGCAGGAGCAGCGCCGATACCAGCTGCACCGCATGGGCTCCGGCCATGACGGCTTTGATCGCATCAACCGCAGTGTGCACACCACCGGTCACTGCAAGGGAGGCGCGAAGGTGTCCGGACAGAACCGCGAGCCAGCGCAGGCGGAGCAAGAGTTCTGACGAATCGGAGAGTTGTAACCGGGGCACGACCTCCAACGTCTCAATGTCGATATCCGGCTGGTAGAAGCGATTGAACAGCACGAGTCCGTCTGCGCCGAGGCTGTCGAGCTGCGAGGCCATGTGGGCGAAGGAGCCGAAGAATGGAGAGAGCTTGACGGCGACCGGCATCGTGACGGAGGCTTTGACCTTGCGCAGGATGTCCATCGCCCGTTGCTCGACCATCTGTCCATTTTCCAGCGGATCGGTGGCGACGACGTAGAAGTTGAGTTCGAGCGCATCCGCGCCGGCCTGTTGGATCATGCGCGCATAGTCTAGCCAGCCGGTCGCCGTGGTGCCGTTCAAGGAGCCGATGACCGGCACACGGACGGCGGCTTTGATCCGGCTGATCTGCTCTAGATAGGGCTCCGGGCCGACTGAGAGTTCATCGCAACAAGGAAAGTACGAGGGCGCTTCCGAGAAGGATTCGGTATGCGCTTCGATCTGACGGAGCGTCTGCGCGCGCTCCCCGGTAATCTGCTCTTAAAAGAGCGAATGCATAACAATCGCCGCCGCGCCTGCATCTTCAAGGCGTTTGACCATGTCCAGGTCATCGACCAGAGGCGATGCGCCGGGCATGAACGGATGCGGTAACGACAAGCCGAGGTAGGTCGTGGACAGGTCCATGCTGCGCTCCCTCTCTATCCCGAAGATGGCCGATCGCCGCGTCGCGCGGCAGTCGGCGGTACCAGTGCGGCAAGCTGTTGGTAGAGCGCCATACGGTAGGCGTTCTGCCGCTGAGCCGCGGCCGCCAATTCGCGAAAGCGCTCCGGATCTTGATGCTCGACGATCCGAAATCTGGTCTCGTTGCGCATGAACTCTGTCAGATCCGATCGGGTAGTTACTGAGTCAAGCTGCAAGGCGGGCACTCCTTGCTCGATCCGGCGCGGGTCGAATCGATACAGCGGCCAATAGCCTGATTCCACCGCCAGCTTCTGCTGATCGAGACCAAACTTCAAATCGTACCCATGGGCGATGCAGGGGCTGTAGGCAATCAGGAGGGACGGGCCGGGAAACGATTCCGCTTCCTGAAACGCGCGCACGGTCTGGGTATCTTTGCCGCCGAAGGCGATTCGTGCCACGTAGGCTGTGCCGTACGTCATGGCCAGTAAGCCAAGATCCTTCTTGGGCGTCGCCTTGCCTGAGGCCGCGAACTTCGCGGCTGCGCCCATCGGTGTCGCCTTCGACTGCTGCCCTCCGGTATTGGAGTAGACCTCGGTATCGAGCACGAGGATATTGACGTCCTGCCCCATCGCCAGCACATGGTCCAGTCCTCCGTAGCCGATGTCATAGGCCCAGCCGTCGCCGCCGACGATCCAGACGCTCTTTCGCACCAGATAGTCCGCCAGCGTCGTCAGCCGACGCGCCTCCGGGGACGCCAACGCCGACAACTTCTGCTTCAGGGCCGCGACCCGCTGCCGTTGGGCAGCGAGACCGGCCTCGCTGTGCTGATCGACCTTGAGGAGGTCATCGACCAACGTCGTCCCAAGTTGTGGGACGAATCGAGTGAGCAGGGCTCGCGCCTGCTCGCGGTGCTGGTCGAGTGCCAGCCGGAAGCCGAACCCGAATTCCGCATTGTCCTCGAAAAGAGAGTTCGACCAGGCCGGCCCGCGTCCGTCCTGATTGACGCTGTACGGGGTCGTCGGCAGATTACCTCCGTAGATCGATGAGCAACCGGTGGCATTGGCAATCAAGGCCCGGTCACCGAAGAGCTGCGTTAAGAGCTTGATGTAGGGCGTTTCGCCGCAGCCCGGACAGGCGCTCGAGTATTCAAACAGGGGTTCCAAAAACTGAATTCCCTTCACATCCTGTTTGACGACCGTCCGGTCGGCCTCGGGAAGCTGGAGAAAGAAGGCATAGTTGTGCCGTTCGGCCTCTCGCAGCGGACGTTGCGGCCGCATGTCGATGGCCTTGTGCTTCGGATTAGATTTGTCTTTGGCGGGGCAGACCATCACGCAGAGGTTGCAGCCAGTGCAATCCTCGGGAGCGACCTGGATCGTATAGCGGAACCCAGGAAACTCGTGGGCTTTGTAATCCACGGCCTTGAAGGTCGGGGGCGCTCCCGCTAAGGCTGCGGGCGCATAGACCTTGGCGCGAATGGCTGCATGGGGACAGACCATCGCGCACTTGTTGCACTGGATGCAGATGGCGGGATCCCAGATCGGCATTTCCTGGGCCAGGTTGCGCTTGTCCCATTTGGCCGTGCCCACGGGCCAGGTTCCGTCCACCGGAAAGGCGCTCACCGGCAACCAGTCGCCCTTGCCGGCCAGCATGAGCGACGTGACCGCTTTGACAAAGTCCGGTGCCTCATCAGGGACTAATGGCGCGAATGAGCGAGTCGCCCTGACGTGGTCGGGCAGAGGGACTTCATGCAGATGCGCGAGGGCCTGATCCACGGCGGCCAGATTCTTCTGCACCGTGTCGGCTCCCCATTTGCCATAGGTCTCCTCGATCGTCTGTTTGATCTCGGCGAGCGCCCGCTCAATGGGGAGGATCCCGGAAAGGGAAAAGAAGCACATTTGCATGATCGTATTGATACGTCGGCCCAGTCCTGCGTCGTCAGCGACGCGATAGGCATCGATCACATAGAACCGGAGTTGCTTGCCGAGGATGTGGGTCTGGGCTTCACGCGGAAGCTGATCCCAGACCTTGTCGGCAGGAGCAGGCGCGTTCAACAAGAAGGTTCCGCCAGGGGCCGCGTACTCCAGCACATCGTAGCGATCGAGAAAGTCGAACTGATGGCAGGCCAGAAAGCCCGCCTGTCGAATGAGCGAGGCCGAGCGGATCGGATGGGGGCTCATCCGCAGATGCGAGATTGTCATCGCGCCGGCCTTGCGCGAGTCGTAGACGAAGTAACCTTGCACCCAGCGGTCCGTGCCTTCGCCGATAATCTTGATCGAGTTTTTGTTGGCGCCGACCGTTCCGTCGGAGCCGAGTCCGAAGAACACCGCGCGGAGCACCTCAGGAGGTTCGATGTCGAATGCTGGATCGACCGGCAACGAGGTCCGGCTGACGTCGTCCGTGATCCCGACGGTAAAATGACGCGTCGGACGGACCTTGGCCAGTTCATCGAAGACGGCCTTGACCATGGCCGGCGTGAACTCTTTCGAGGAGAGTCCATACCGCCCACCGATGACGGTCGGCTCTTCCGTAAAGCTGCTCAGTCCCTCGGCACGGCCCTCGTGCAAGGCGGCGACCACATCGAGATAGAGCGGCTCACCCACCGAACCAGGCTCTTTCGTCCGATCCAGCACCGCGAGGGCACGGGTGGTCGATGGAAGCGCGGCCAGGAATTGCTGAACGGCGAACGGACGATAGAGACGGACCTTCAACACGCCAATGCGCTCGCCACGTTCGAGCAGCCAGTCGACCGTCTCATGAACGGTCTCAGCGCCTGAGCCCATCAGTACGATCACGCGTTCGGCGTCAGGATGGCCGGCGTAGTCGAACAAGTGATATTGACGGCCGGTCAGCGCGGCGAATTGATCCATGACTCCTTGCACGCGGTCGGGACAGGCCGAGTAAAACGGCTCGCAGGCTTCGCGTGCCTGGAAGAAAGTATCCGGATTCTGGGCCGTGCCGCGGAGGACCGGCCGGTCCGGGGTCAAGGCTCGCTCCCGGTGTGCCTGGATGGAGTGCTCATCGAGCATGGCGAGGAGATCGGCATCGGTCAATTCCTCGATCTTGGCGATTTCATGGGACGTGCGGAAGCCATCGAAGCAATGGATGAAGGGAATCCTGGTGGCCAGGGTCGCGGCCTGGGCGACACAGGCCAGGTCATGCGCTTCCTGCACTGAGCCGGAGGTCAGCAGGGCGAACCCCGTCTGGCGGCAAGCCATGACATCGGAATGATCGCCGAAGATCGACAGGGCATGGGTGGCGACGGTGCGAGTGGCCACGTGCATACAGAAAGCCGTGAGTTCCCCGGCGATCTTGTACAGATTGGGAATCATGAGCAGGAGGCCCTGCGAGGCTGTAAAGGTCGTGGTCAATGCGCCGGCTTGCAGGGCACCGTGGACCGCCCCGGCGGCTCCGCCTTCCGACTGCATCTGCGCAATCTTGGGAACGGTTCCCCAGAGATTCGGCTTCTGTTGCGTCGCCCACTCGTCGGCGAGCTCGCCCATCGTGGAGGCGGGCGTGATCGGATAGATGGCGATCACCTCGTTCGTCCGATAGGCGACCGAGGCCACGGCTTCATTGCCGTCTATTGTAAGGACTCGTCGTGCGTTCATCGTGAAGGCTCCTGGCCCTCCTGATCGAGCCTGAGACATGTTCACCCAGGCGCGCCTTAGACAAACCGGCCCATTCAAAAATGGCCTTCATGCGGCTCCCCAGTGCTCCGGCTCGCTCCGGGTGAACGGTTCCTGTTCTGTCGTCCCGACCTCCATAAGGGGAGGGCTCGAATGACACGGCTGCTCACCGAATCAACCTCTGCCCTCTTGATCGTGGACCATGCGCAGAAAGCCGAGGGAGAATTCCTGAAGCAATCAAGTCCTCCAGCCCAGTATTACAGGTATAGTGCCAAGCGACGAGGGGGGAACTCGGTGATGGAATATTTGGCCAAGCAGTTGAAAAGAAAGATGAATGAGAAGCTATGGGTCTACCGCTGCATCTCGTGCAGCGAGGAGGAATGACACATTCATATGAGCCCTGCTGTTGCGAGACGCTACAGCGACATGACCCGCACCGGTGACACAGTCAGTGCTCCTCCCCTGCCTCCCCCCGCCCATCACAATCTTCACCGCCGCCACATGTCGACGGTCTGGATACATGTTTCTGGTTACGAAGCCCCATCCATCGTTTCGCTGTCGCTGACGGTGATTGTCACCTGTCGTACCTCGGGCAGTCGCCGGACCGCTTCCTCACAACGTTCCTGGATCTCCATACCCAGCGGACAGAACGAAGTGGTGAGGACCAAGATGAACCGGACCTTGTCCCCGTCGATCTCAACGTCCCGAATCATGTCGAGACTGACCAGGTCATCTCCCAGTTTCGGCTCTTGCACCGTTCGCAGCGCGTCAAGCACCGATTCTTTCGTAATCATCCGCGTCTTTCGTCTCTGTTAGAGGGAGTGCTCAGCCGTCGCCGCGAGCACGCGCTGAATGTGCTTGCTCAGGATCTCCGGAAGGCCCGGCAGGTCGATCTGCATGAAGCCACGGACCAGAGTCGAAATCGCGACGTCGCGCGAGAGCCCCCTTGTCATAAGATATTCCACTGCCTCTTCCGCGATCGGGCCGACGGCAGCTTCATGCGACAACTGACTACGCGGCGCCGAGTCGGCCAGCAATTCGGGGATGGCATGCATCCTGGCGTGCTCCGAGAGCAACATGCCGCGGCAATCCAGATGCCCACGGCTTTCGTTGTGCTGGCCGACTAGTTCACCGCGCAAATACATCGTGGATCGGTCTCTGGCAACGGCCCGTGAGATCGCATCGGCTCGGGTGCCCTGGCCCGTCAGCTCCACATAGGTCCCCATATCGATGAGAGACTCTTTGAGGCCCACCATGATGCTGTTGAACTGAGCCCGCGCGCCCGCTCCACGGAGGAAGACGCGTGGATAGGCCTGCACCGAACGTACGGGACGGAGCAAAATGTAGTTACTGACGAAGGTCGCGCCCTCCTCGGCGATGACGCCGGTCCGTGGCCGGACGTGAAACCCTTCCGCCCAGTTATGGATCATCGTCTCCGACAGCGTCGCGCCCTTCTTGAGGAACACTTCGGTCACGCCGATGTGCAGGCCCGTTTCGACGCGCGGATGCAGCGTACATCCGGTAATGAGTTGGGCGTCGGCGCCTTCTTCAATGATGATCATATTATGTATGTTCTGACTGATGTTGTTTTCCTGCACGAGCAGGCAGGCCTGGATAGGCTCCTTGACGCGCTGGCCGGCTAGCACCCGCAAGAAGAAGCCGCCCGTTGGAGCCAATTCCACCGCCGCCGTGTACTTGTCCTGATCGACGGCGACCGCCTGCCACCAATAGTCCCGTAACCAGTCATAGGACTTGAGAGCCTCGGCCATGGTCATGAGCTCGATCTGGCCCTCATAGCGACGCTGGATGCGCTCATAGATTGCCGAGTAATCAATCTGGAAATAGGACCCGGCGCGGCCGACTTCCTCGCTGTCGATGCCGGCCAGCAACGCGGCTTCCCGCACCTGCTGCTCCAGCGAATGTAACGCCTCGACCCGCTGGCGTTGCTGCTCGGCAGGATGACTGAACGTGCTCAGGTCCAGATCGGGCCCATAGGCTGACGGCCGTGCCTGGGCCTGGATCGCCCGAGCATGGAGCGCTTCCACTTTTGCGCCTACTGAACCGGTATGTGTGAGCGACAGATCGGACATTTCCCGTACCCGTGTTTGCGAATCTCCTCCAGCAACTGGAGCCCGTCGCCTTCGCCGACAAGCGTCCCGCCGTAGAGCACATGCCCCACGTCTGCCCGCAGATAATTGAGAATGTGGCCGGTATGCGTGATAATGAGCGCCGCCGGAGCCACGGCCCCGGCACTTGGCTGCTTCACCAGGCAGGCGAGCGCTTGCCCCACCACCGCGATGCTATCCAGATCAACACCGGCGTCCGGTTCATCGACCAACGCGAGGGCCGACTGCTGGGCCATGAGCTGCAGCAGTTCGGCCTTCTTGATCTCACCGCCGGAAAACCCCACGTTCACATCACGCGTAAGCAGGCCTGTGCATCCAAGCTGGTCGGCCAGTTCCGCCACGCGTGTGCCGTTCTTCCCCTGTGCCGAGACTTCAGCGAGTTGTCCCAATGGAATGCCACGGACACTCGGCGGACGCTGCTGCATGAGGCCGATCCCCAGGCGCGCACGCTCATCGACAGGAAGATGGGTCACATCCTGACCTTGAAACAGGATACGGCCCTTGGTGACGCGATAGCGGCTCAGTCCCATGATGGCCATCAGCAACGAGGATTTCCCTGATCCATTCGGCCCGAAGAGCACATGCGTCTCGCCCGGTCTGATCCGCAAGCTGACATCGTGGAGGATCGGTCGTCCGCCGACCTCGATGCTCACCTCATCAAGCTGGAGAATGTCGCTCCTGTCCATCGTGCTCTCGAC
>CAZBNV010000069.1:0-24271 GCA_964493335.1 uncultured Nitrospira sp. | reverse complement strand
TCCAGCCCGTCGATCATCGTCATCGGGCTGTCGGTTCGGAACGACCGGGAAGCCGAGGAAGCGATGCGACAGGCCGGCGCGTCCGGCTACCTCACCAAAGAATCGGCCGCGGAGCAATTGCACCAGGCGATTTGTGAACTCCTGTAGCGCGCCACGCCACTTGGGAGCTCAACAGGGCTTTTCCTTCCTGCGGGACAGGTCGTTGCTATTCCCTTCATTTCCGTCGTACCCCTTCAGCCTTCCTCAGACCGACCTGAACGCAAACGAACCTCTTGACCCCCCGATCTGTTGAGGCGAAGATGCGGCAGCGTGGCACAGAGCCTGCAGATCCTATTCAGGAACAGATCGAACGATGAGGGACGACCTATGAAAACATTGATTGCGACCGATGGATCGAAGTATGGCAAGTGGGCGACGGAATGGGTGGCGCGGATGCCATTCGCGGACAAGCCCGACATCACGGTACTGCATGTGATGGATGTTGGGGCGTTGCGTGCGCCCTTCATGTTTCAGCCGGTGGTGATCGGCAACGAGCCGTTCATTCAGGAGGAAATCAAGCGCGTCGAAGCGAAAGGAAAGATTACCATGGCCGAGGCGAAGGCCCAGATGGCTTCGCTCAAAATGAAGGGCAAGCTAGTATCGGAGCGTGGCACGGTCGGTCCGACGATTCTCAAACAGGCGGCGAAACGCGACGGACTCGTCGTGCTGGGTAGTCGGGGGTTAGATGCGCTGGATCGATTCATGCTCGGCAGCGTCTCCACGCAAGTCACGCTGCATGCGCCCTGTTCAGTCCTCATTGTCAAGGAGGAGCCTCGCCCCTTGAGCCGTATTCTGTTCGCGACCGACGGCTCCAAAGAGTCGGACAAGGCCTTGCGGTTTCTCTTGACCAAGCTGCAGCCGGACGCGCGTGAAGGGCTGGAGCCGATCGATGTCGTGGTCACCCATGCCATGCCCTTTCTCAACTATCCGGAATTAAAAGAAGCCGGCGGTCGCCTCGTCGAGGGCTGTGCGAATAAATTGATCAAGGCGGGGTACGTGGTCGACGAAGTGGTCCGACTGGGCAAGCCGGCCGAAGAAATCCTGAAGGTGGCCTCCAAAAAGAAGGTCGATCTCATTGTGACCGGAGCCAAAGGGATGGGCGCGGTTGCACGGTTCTTGCTCGGCAGTATCTCGACGAAGATCGTGCAGCACAGCTCTTGCTCGGTCCTTGTGGTCCGTTAAGGTCGATTGTGTGGACGCGCATCTCTGGTCAAGCAACCAAGTTGTGGCATTTCACCCCGCTCTCCTTCTCCGTAACGTGGCAAAACGCTGCTACGGACTTCCTATTCCTGTGAAATAACGGTTCTCGCGCGGCATGCTCCCTGCTGTTCTCAAAAACAGCGGGAGTGTGCTGTCTGGATGAAAAGAGTATGAAACAACCGGGCACTAGTCCGAAGTGGAGGTTCTACGCGGAACCGTGGCAGGTTGATGTGTCGCGCCGGCGCTGGGCGGTGCACTTGCTTGCCGTGGTGGTCCTGGTGATCGGAACGGGCTGCGGGCGAGATCCGGCAACGGGGTTGCCTGAGGACAAGCCGGCTGACAGGACCGGCGAGGGAGTCGTGCACCTCACCCTGCAGGAAATCGCCCGGGCCGGCATTGAGGTGATGACGGTCAAAAAGGAACCGTTTGCCTTCTATCGCGAATTTCCTGCGACCGTTCAAGCCAATGAGAATGAACTGGCGGAGGTCACGACCCTTATTCGAGGGAGGGTCGTCGAGGTGCTGGTCGATGTGGGGAAGGATGTGAAGAAAAGCGAGCGGCTGGCGTTGCTCGACAGTACCGATCTCGGTATGGCCGAAGGCGCGTACCTCAAGGCGGCGGCCAGACAACACGAAGCGCAGTTGGCGTATGAGCGGGCGGCAAATCTCCATGAACATCGGGCCATCAGCCTGGCGGAACTCCAACGCCGGGAAGCGGAGATGAAAACCGTGCGGGCGGACGCGCGTGAGGCGTCCAGCCGTCTTGCGCTCCTGGGTGTACCGGCGCAGGAGGTGCAGCGCCTTGATCGCGAGCAGACGATCCGGTCCGACGTGGCGATTCGAGCGCCGTTTGCAGGCCGCGTAATCATGCGTAATATCACGCGTGGTGAAGTGGTGGAGACCGCGCGGAACTGTTTCACGATCGCCGACCTGTCCGATGTCTGGGTGGTGGCCAACGTGCCGGAAAAGGACGTGCGTTTTATTCGTCCGAAGGACCGGGTTCACGTGATGATTCCCGCCTATCCGCACGGGCTGTTCTCCGGCACCGTGACCTACATCAGTGATGTACTCGACCCATCGACCAGGACGATGCGCGTCCGTGTCACCGTGCTCAATCCCGATCGGACCTTGAAGCCGGAGATGTTCGCCATGGTGCGTGTTTTCGCGTCGCCTCAACCGGAGGCGCTGGTGGTGCCGCTCACGGCCGTGCAGCAGGACGGGACGGGCAAATTGCTGTTCGTGCGGCAGCCGGACAATCGATTCGAATCCCGCCGGATTCTCCTGGGAGACGAGCTGGACGGCAAGACCATCGTCCTGGAGGGGCTGCACGAAGGCGAAGAGGTGGTCGTAAAAGGGGCCTTTGCAATCAAGTCGGAGTTCGATATCCACAAAATCGAGCCCACGCCATGATTGCCTCACTGTTGGAGTTCTCGCTCCGCCAGCCGATCCTGGTCATCGGACTGGCCTGTATGTTCTCCGTGGCAGGGCTGTTCGCCTTTCAATCCATTCCCATCGATGCCTACCCCGATGTGACTAATGTGCAGGTGCAGGTGTTGACGGAAGCGCCGGGCCTCTCTCCGGTTGAAGTGGAACGCTTCATCACCTATCCGATCGAACTGCAGATGAACGGGCTGCCGAGCCTGACGGAAATCCGCTCGTTGTCCAAGTTCGCGCTCTCCCAGCTGACGGTGGTGTTCAAAGACGATGTGGATGTGTACTTTGCCCGCCAGTTGGTGTTGGAGCGGATCATGGCGGTGAAGGAACGGTTGCCGGCGGGTATCGATCCGGTCCTGGCGCCGGTCACGACCGGGCTGGGAGAGATCTACCAATACTATCTCGAAGGCCCGCAAGCCCATGCGACCGATACCGCGCTCGTGGAGGCGGAGCTGACGAATCAGCGGACGGTGCAGGACTGGGTGCTCCGTCCCTTGCTGAAGAGTGTGCCGGGCGTGATCGATGTGAACGGCCTGGGCGGGTTCGTGAAGCAGTTTCAAGTGCTGGTGGATCCCGACAAGTTGCGCAAATACAGCCTGACGCTGCACGACATCTATGACGCGGTGCAGAAGAACAATGCCAATTCCGGCGGCAACGTGCTGGAGCGGCATGCCGAACGCGCCATTGTGCGGGGGCTGGGACTCATCAAAACCCTGCCCGACATCGAGCGTATCGTCGTGAAGGAAGCGGGCGGCACACCTGTGTTCGTCCGTGATGTGGCGGAGGTTCGTATCGGTCATGCGGTACGCCATGGCGCGGCCGTGTTGAACGGCGAGCGGGAGGTGGTGGCGGGCACGGTGCTGATGCTGCGCGGAGGCAATGCACGTGAAGTCGTCCAGGCGGTGAAACGCCGGGTCGAGACGATTCAGCGGGACGGGTTGTTGTCCGAAGGCCTCAAGATCATCCCATTTTATGACCGGATCGAGCTCGTGACGGCGGCCATCAATACCGTGCGCGATGCGTTGATCGAGGGCATCGTCCTGGTGACCGTCGTGTTTTTCCTGTTTCTGGGCCATGTGCGGAGCGCGATCGTCGTCACCGTATCTCTGTTGGTCACGCCGCTGATGACCTTCCTGGTGATGCAGCGCGTGGGGCTCTCCGCCAACCTCATGACATTGGGTGGCTTGGCGATCGGTATCGGTGAAATTGCCGACGGATCGTTGGTCGTGGTGGAGAACGTCTATCGGCATCTCTCCGAAAATCATGTGCATCAGCGGTCCCGGCTTGAGGTGATTTTCCGGGCCACAAGCGAGGTGGGGCGGCCGATCGTGTTCGGGATCCTGATCATCAGTGTCGTCTTCCTTCCCCTCATGACTCTGCACGGTATGGAAGGGAAAATGTTCGCTCCTTTGGCCTATACGCTGGTGATTTCGCTGCTGATGTCGGTGGTTGTCACCTTGACCCTCTCGCCGGTTCTGGCGTCCCTGATCCTGCGTGGCGACCATCCGGAGGAGACCCGGCTCACCCGCTGGATGAAGGCCCGCTATCAGCCGGTGCTCCGTTGGACGCTCGACCATCGGGTGCCGGTGTTACTGGGATCGACAACGGTGGTGTTGGGGAGTCTGAGCCTGCTGCCGTTCGTGGGGCGGGAATTTATTCCGATTCTGGAGGAGGGCGCGTTGACGCCGCAAATCGTGCGGCTGCCGAGTGTTTCGTTGCCGGAGTCGATCGCGATTGAGAAGCAAACGCAGAAAGTCATGCTGGAGTTCCCGGAAGTGCAGATGTCGGTGAGCAAGATCGGGCGCCCCGACATTGCCGTCGGTCCGGAGGAGCCGAATGAGAGTGATCCGATCGTGACGCTGCGTCCGCGAAGCACCTGGACCACGGCACAGACACAATCGGGCCTGGTCGATGCGATCCGGACGCGTCTTGCGGAAATTCCCGGTATCTCCGTCCTGATGAGCCAGCCGATTCAGGAGCGGGTCGACGAGCTGATCTCCGGCATCAGGACGGAATGCGCGATCAAGCTGTTCGGGGATGATCTGGATCTGCTCTATCAGAACGCCGAGGCCATTGCGGAGCTGATGCGTACCGTGGAAGGCGTGAAAGACGTCAAGGTCGAGCAGGTCGCGGGGCAACCCTATCTGACGATCGACATCGATCGGCAGAAGATCGCCCGTTACGGGATCAACGTGTCGGATGTGCACGACATCATTACGACGGCGGTGGGCGGCAAGTCGGCAACGCAGGTGTATGAAGGCGAGCGTCGATTTCAGCTGACCATCCGGTTTCCGGAATCCTATCGGAACAGCACCGGGGCCATCGGCGACATAAAGGTGCGGTCGGCCTCCGGCGCGCCGATTCCGTTGAGTGAGCTCGCGACCATCGATATGCGCGAAGGTCCCGCCCGCATTAGTCGTGAGCAGGCGAAGCGGCGGATCTATATCGGTTTTAATGTGGTGGGGCGGGACATCGGCAGCGTGGTTGACGAAGGTCGGAAGAAATTAACTCAGCAGATTCGGTTGCCGCAAGGTTATACGGTGGCGTGGGGCGGGGCATTCGAGAATATGGAACGCGCGAATGCGCGGCTGCTGGTGGTGGTGCCGATCACGCTCGGGCTGGTGTTCTTTCTGCTCTTCTGGGCGTTTCACTCGCTGCGTTATGCCACCTTGATCATTTTGAACCTGCCGTTCGCCTTGATCGGTGGTCTCGTGGCGCTGTGGCTCAGCGGCCAGTATCTGAGTGTGCCCGCCTCGATCGGGTTTATTGAACTGTTCGGGCTGGCGGTGGGAAACGGCATCGTGCTCGTGTCCTACATCAATCAGTTGCGAAACGAAGGGCAGTCGACGGAGACGGCGATCATGACGGGCTGTGTCTTACGACTTCGCCCGGTCGTCATGACGATGATGACCACGTTGCTTGGCCTCTTGCCGCTGGTCCTGGCACAGGGTATCGGCGCGGAAGTGCAGCGGCCGTTGGCCACGGTCGTCGTGGGTGGTCTGTTCACCTCGACTGTGTTGACGCTGCTGGTACTGCCGGCCTTGTATCGTAGTTTCGCCGAGCAACAGCTGGCCAAGGAACATGCGCCGGAATGGGTGTGATGGATGAGCATAATGCCCTTATGGTGAACGGACGATCCTTCTGGGCGGTTCCCCCGGATGAACTGCTCAGCGAGTTGCGCACCACGCAAGTGGGAATGAGTACGGCCGATGCTGAGCAACGGCAAGCGACCTATGCTTTCGCCAAACTGAAACCGCAGCATACCGCTCAGCCGGTCAGGCTGCTATTGGCTCAGTTTAAAAGTCCCATCATTCTGATTTTACTGTTTGCCTCGGGCGTGTCGTTTTTCCTCGCAGAGCACAGTGATGCGCTGATTATTTTAAGCATCATTTTTGCCAGCGCGTTCTTGAGTTTCTGGCAGGAATACAGTGCGGCTCGATCAGTGGCCGGTTTGCTGGCTCTGGTACAGATTACCGCTCAGACGTGGCGGGATGGCCTGTTGGGTGAAGTGCCTGCCGATGACATCGTGCCGGGCGATGTGGTGCAACTTTCTGCGGGATCGAGCCTTCCCGGTGACGCGCGCCTGCTCGATGCGAAGGATCTATTCGTTGACGAAGCCACGTTGACGGGAGAAACCTATCCAATTGAAAAATCGGCGGCGACGCTCGCGGCAGACACCTCGCTGCAGAAGAGAAGGAACAGCCTATTCTTGGGAACTCATGTGGTGAGCGGGCAGGCCCGGGCGGTGATCGTGGCTGTGGGCAAGGAGACGGAATTCGGCCACATCGCCCATCGAATGCGGTTGCGGGCGCCAGAAACAGAGTTTGAACGGGGCGTGCGACGCTTCGGCTACCTCTTGCTCGAAGTGACGCTGCTCCTCGTCTTCGCCATTTTTGCGGTGAACGTCTATCTCGCGCGACCGGTCCTCGAATCATTCCTCTTCTCCATGGCGTTGGCGGTAGGTCTGACACCGCAGCTGTTGCCGGCGATCATCAGCGTCAATCTGTCGCATGGCGCGAAGCGGATGGCGCAACAGAAGGTGGTGGTCAAACGTCTTGCCTCCATCGAAAATTTCGGCAGCATGAATGTGTTGTGCTCCGACAAAACCGGCACGTTGACTGAAGGCTCCATGCGGGTCCACGCCGCCCTGAATCTCGAGGGCCAGTCGAGTGAGAAGGTGTTATTCCTCGCTCATTTGAACGCGATGCTCGAAACCGGATTTCCAAATCCGCTGGATGAAGCGTTGCGGGGGCATCGATCGTTCGATCTCTCCGGCTATCGTAAGCTCGAAGAAGAGCCGTATGACTTCGTGCGCAAGCGACTCTCGATTTTGGTGGCGACCCCGCTGACCCATCTGTTGATCACCAAAGGCGCCGTCGAAACCATGTTGGCTGCCTGTCTCGATGCAGAGCGGTCAGACGGCACTCTGGTGCCGATCAATCAAGTTGAGTCGTCCGTCCGGCAGCAGGTTTGCGAATGGAGCGCGCAAGGTTTCCGCACGCTGGCGATTGCCTCTCGGGACATGGGAACGATCGATCTTGTCTCCAGAGAGCAAGAGTCCGGCATGACCTTCCTGGGCCTCCTGGTTTTTTTCGATCCTCCGAAGCCCGGCATCGCCGAGACCATTGCGACGCTCAAAGGCCTGGGAGTGGCATTGAAAATGGTGACAGGCGATCAGGCGCTGGTGGCCGCCTATGTGGGGAGGCACGTGGGGCTGGCGAATCCTCGGCTGCTCACCGGCAGCGACCTGCGAGGAATGAGTGACGATGCGCTTCGCGCGCGCGCCAATGACGTGGACATCTTTGCAGAAATCGAACCCAATCAAAAAGATCGCATCATTCTTGCCCTTCGCGCGTCGGGAAACGTGGTCGGATACCTCGGCGACGGCATCAACGACGCTCCGGCGCTTCACGCGGCTGATGTGGGCATTTCGGTCGACAGTGCCGTTGATGTGGCCAAGGAAGCGGCCGATCTCGTGCTGCTGGAGCACGACCTGAGCGTGCTGGTGCAAGGCGTTCGCGAGGGGCGCACCACCTTTGCCAATACATTGAAATATGTGTTTATGGCCACCAGCGCGAATTTCGGCAACATGTTCAGCATGGCCGGTGCCTCATTGTTCTTGCCCTTTCTGCCGTTGTTGCCGAAACAGATCTTGCTGACGAATATACTCACGGATCTTCCCGAAATGACGGTCGCCACAGACCGGGTTGATCATGAATTGATCGAACGGCCTCGCCGGTGGGACATTCCGTTCATTCGACGCTACATGCTCACGTTCGGTTTTGTGAGTTCCATCTTCGACTACCTGACATTTGGGGTGTTGCTACTGGGTTTGCACTCGACTACTGGACAGTTTCGCACGGGGTGGTTTGTCGAATCCGTTCTCTCGGCGTCGTTGATCGTGCTCGTGATCCGTACGCGCCGTCCCTGTTATACCAGTCGGCCTTCCGCTGCCTTGCTCATCACGACGCTCCTGACGTGCTGCGCGACCATGCTGTTGCCGATGACGCCGGTCGGAAGGTTCTTGGGATTCGAACCGTTGCCACCCATCTTCTGGTTGGCGCTCCTGGGGATTCTTGGTGCCTATGTCCTGGCGGCGGAGCTGGTAAAGAAGCAATTCTACCAGCGTGTGGAGAATAGCGGCTGAGGGAGCGCACAATGATTTCTATCGTGCCACCCTAGAGGGAGGTGCCGATAGCCAGGTGCCTTCTCATGTATTCCATCATCTCCTTGACTGTCTGTGGTGATGTAGTAAAACCTTAGGAGGGCTCGATCCCGCTTTCGTCCATTTTTATCCGTTCCGCATGAGAACGCCCATGGCTGGTTCCAAACAGTCTTCCCACCGCCCCTCATATGATCCGCAGGTGCTGCTGAACTCTCAGCCGGTCATCGTGTCGGTCATCGATCCCGTAGACTATACCGTACAGTTTCAAAACCGAACTTGTCTGGCCGCATTTGGCGACATGGCAGGCGCCAGCTGTCACGAGAAGATTGCCGCACTGGCCAGCCCATGCGAATTCTGCCGCATGCCTGAGGCGTTGGCCCAAGAGGGTGTGGTGTCTGAGGAGGTGGCGATGCCGAATGGCCGCCATCTCCTGATCCACTGGGCCAAGGCGCCGACGATAGACGGACGGGTGCATATCATTGAAACCATCGTGGACGTTACGAAACGCAAGCAAGACGAACAGAGCGTGCGGCAGTCACAAAAGATGGAGGCGCTCGGGCGTCTGGCGGCCGGCATTGCCCATGATTTTAACAATCTGCTCATGGTGGTGATCGGCCATGCCCAGCGTGTCGCGCAGCAACTCGGGTCTCATCCATGCCACCATGAGGTAGAGATGATCGGCCAGGCCGGCTCCCGGGCGGCAGCTCTGACGAAAAAATTGCTCACCTTCAGTCGCCGTCAGCTGCTGGAACAGCGCGACGTGCCGCTCAATACATTGATTCGCGAAATGGAAGATATTCTGCGCCGTTTGATCGGCGAGCAGATTCAAACGGTTATCGTCCTGGATCCTCAGGCCGGGCATGTATTAGGGGATTCCGTACAAATTGAACAGGTACTTCTCAATCTGGCGCTCAATGGACGCGATGCCATGGCGGAAGGAGGCATCCTAACGATTGAGACGGGCAATGTTGATCTTGACCAAGCCTATGCTCAGGCCCACCCCGGGGCGGTTCCAGGACCCTATGTCAAGTTGGTTGTGGAGGACACCGGGTGCGGGATCGATGCTGAAACCCTGGCACATATCTTTGAACCGTTTTTCAGCACGAAGGAGTCCGGCCAGGGGACTGGCTTGGGGCTGGCCACGGTCTATGGCATCGTGAAAGAGAACCGGGGCTATGTCGAGGTGACCAGTCAACCAGCTCGCGGCACCAAGTTTACCGTGATGTTGCCACGGGTTTTGAGTCAGCAATCAGAGGCTGAACCCGTGGCTTCCGCGCACTCCGTGCCGGCGACCTCGGCCGCTATCCTCCTGGTTGAAGACGACGAGGGCATTCGACGACTCGTGGCAGCCGTGCTTCGTGATCAGGGGTATGAAGTGCTGGCGGCGTCTGATGGTGTCGAGGCCTTGCAAATGTTGCAAGTTCGGAAAAGCGGATGCGACGTGCTAATCACGGATGTGATTTTGCCGAGAATGAAAGCAGCCGTGCTGGTGCAGGGGGCGAAGACGATGTTTCCTCAGATCAAAGTGCTCTACATCTCCGGGTATGCCGGTGATATGTTGGTGTCGCACGGGGTGAACGCGCAGGCCGCCTATCTCCAAAAACCATTTCTTCCCCAGGCCCTGATAGAAAAAGTTGCCGAATTGCTTCTGCCTGCGCCCCAGTCGCGATGACTGTCTCCCCAATTCTCTAAGTCAGAACGCGTCGCGTGCACATTCCAGTGCGACGCGATGCGCATGTGTCTCTTCTGCGCTGTGCCCCATATTCTCTGGATGCGACCTTGAAGGACGGCGCCGCAGGGTGTGCGGCGCCGTTACCCAGGGAATTGAATGGAGGTGAGAGGTGAGTGTTGCGAGAGGCGGCGCCTGGTTCGGCGCTTATTTCCAGGCAAAGGCAGGGAGGGAGATCACCCGTTCCATATCTTCCGCCGTTTGGGCCTCCAAGAGCTGATCGTGTACTTGTTTCATGCGGAGTCGTGTTTCCGGCGACGGTGTTAAGAACTCGACCCCGAAAGCGTTCTGCTGTATCCAGGTGACGACGGCCGGCTTGATTTCGATGGGTTCTATTCGATCCGGCAGTGAGATCCGCAGCGTCAATCGCATGCCGCAATGAACAGTGGCGGCTACCTGATGGATACAACAGCCGCTTGGGGAAAAGTCCTGCACGATACCCTGGCTGCGGCCGCGTGAGCCCTGAAGCTCGACGGTTCGATTCATCTCTACCCGGGTATTTTTTCGCTTGGCCATCGATGTCCCCCCTGTGTGGTTCGACTGTCTTCAACAGTACCAACAATGTGATGTTTCGATAAGCCCTGGAGGGAGTACCTCAAAGGAAGGGCAAGAGAGTGGCCTATTTGGTGGCGGTTGAGACGGTGGGTCGGTGGATCTTCTAGTAGGCTCATGAATAGGTGCCGAAGAAGTGCTGAAGGCTTGGTTGGGGCAGAGTAAAAGAGAACGTGCTATGTGGGGAGTAACACTCGGTTGCTCGATCAGATCGCCGGCTGCATGAGAGATTCCGCCAAAGTTCTGAAGGAGGGATCCAACATGAATCGCCTGAAGGAGATGTCCTGCCGAGGGTCCGGGAGCTTTTCGTTCCCGAGTTGATGACGGTTGTAAAAAGCCGCGTGAAGAGACTGCATCGCGTGGTCTCGATCGTTCATTCCGGCATAGGTACGAGCGAGATTGTAGTGATACAGGGGATTGTCCGGGTCTTGTGAGATCCCATATTCGAAGACCGTTCTAGCCTGGGGGAGGTCTCCAGTCATGCGGTAGGCCATCCCTAAGTTGTGGATGAGAAGATGCCAGAGCGACTTGTCGAGGGTGGGATTGGATTGCTCGAGTGCGAGCGCCTGTTCATAGTGCGGGATGGCTTGTGCATACTGTTCCTGAAGGTAGGGTGCACTTCCCGCACGAAAGTGGTCGAGACTGCTGGCTGGCGCAGCGGCGACGATATCGAGGCTGGCCAACACGTCGCGCACCAGCGATTCGTCTCCGGATGTAAAGCCCTTTTTCGAAATGTGAACGTCGGTGTAGACGTTCTCTTTTCCCGCGCAGGCAAACACATGGAATTGATTTACATCTCTCCCGCGCACCGCCGGACCAACATATTCGATCACGGGCATGTGCCGCACTTCATATTGCCTAAAGTTCTGACTGTTGTTAGCCAGCGAGGCTTGTGCGATTTGTTGGAGATGGACGAGGCATCCTTGCCCTGTTGCTTGCCTCCCGATCATCTCCAGGGTCACCGAGAGCGTCATCGATGTCGCGGCATTGGTCGCAAAGAGGTACCGTCGACCGTCCGGTGTCACCCCGTCGATATGAATGTTGTACCCCGTAATGTCCAGTGCCACCGCCCAGGGCTTTTCAACCAGGGCGACCGTCGCAATATGTCGTGCTTCATTTGCGGAAGCGAGAGTGATGGACAAGACAACGCAGATCAACACTCCAAACAGAAGGGATCTGATTAACGAAGGCATAGGCGGCTCCTTGTCGTGCGTCCTTCGACTTGCCAGGGTGCGCTCGCTGTAGTCTAGCGCTCACACTCCTTCGGCCAAAGCAAAAGCACGAATCCAGCGGGCCCATTCCCATGGGCGATGGTCAGTGGTGAGACGGCATGGGCCGAGGAGTCCAGCAGCGGCGACGTTACGCTGTTGCTTCATGCAACAGTGCGGAGACAGGGCTGTGGTAAATCACTTCAGTGGTCGTCATCGAGAGGGGCCGGCAGTTGAGTGGTTCTTGTCAATCCCCATGCCTGGTGACGGTTCGAGAGACAGCTGAGAGAGCAGCTGTCCTCAAGTGCTTGGGTACTGGCTTTGCATGATTCGGTGCACGGCTGCATCTGTCTTGACCATCGATCGAACGAGAGGAGCGAACATGCGGCAGCGACGGATGGAGGGGTCTTACTTATGGAGGCACGTGTTGAGGAGAGGAGCGCGACGGGTAGGATCCGTGGCAGTGGGCCTGATGCTCGTGCTGAGTCAGTCGGCTCAGGCCACGGTGCAGCTGCTCCCTGAAATGCGGCTGAAGCGGGAGGGACAGACCATCACCGATGCTAAAGCAATTCGAGCCGATCCCGCCGTGACGGGTGTTCTCCTGGCATTCGATCATGCGGAGAAGGCGTTACAGAAACAGGACCTTGTGGCACTCATGCAGTTTTACGCGCGTGGTTACAATTACCATGCTTTACATGTCGCTGATGTGGAGCGAATTTGGAGCGAGGTATTCGAGCATTATCGGCAATTGTCCTCGACACATCTATTTTCCGATATGCAGGTTGTACAGACGAGTGAGGGGACAAGGGTGGAGGTGACTTGCACCGGGGGGTTATATGGCACCGAGGTGCAATCCGGAACGCGTATTACGCTGGATAGCTGGTTTCAGGAAGTTCACTACCTGGTTCGGGATAAAGGCGGGTGGCGATTTGTTGGAAATAAAGGTGGCGTGCCCCAATCGGCGCCGTTTTCTTCATCCCCCCACCATCCTCTATTTTGAGCCGGAGCGTGACAGTCCCGGGATTCAGGCAGCGGCTGCCATGCATGCCATGCTCAGCAGTTTTTTTACCATGGCGTGCGCAAGGACAACATCAGGCGTCCGTTGCAGTGCCTCATAGTAACTGCGTTCGAAGCCATCACCTTTCTCAGAAGGGCGAAGCATCGCACGGGCCTCCGAGAGGAGCTCCTGGGCGGCCTCTACGGTGGTGTCGTCTTGATCTTCCAGGACGACATCGATGCGCACGACGAGGTGCGACAGTGGGTGAAGCCAGGCGAACCAGGGATCGTTCATGACGAGCTGCAGCAGCTGGCCGGACGAGGTTACGCGACCGTAGATGCGCTCGTAGGTGAGCTGTTCGGAGACAATCAGAGACTTGTGCAAGTCCAGCAGACCGTGGCGAAGATCTTTGAGACTGCCGCGCAGACTGTCAGGGAGAGGATTCGGAGCAGACCAGGAGGAACGTGGCATACATCACCAATTATAGCAGGCCAAGCCCGAAGTGACGGCGGTTCCTACCACAGGAACGAGGCCCACTCCAGGGCCGCTTCTCCGTCCTTCGTGATACTGTATCGGAGAGTTTTCGCCAGGATTGAGCCTCACACCCCTTGAGAGACAAATTTTTACTCACGAACGGCAGGCGGTAGCCAGGAAGCACGATTGCTTCACGGATCCAGGGACGGATCGGAAAGCCGGAGAATATGGTCGAACAGGGTCAGAAGCCTCCAAGCCGGTGGCATGTGCGGTAGTTGACGAGCTTGGACGTGAGTTCGGCGTCGTCCTGGCGGACGGACTGGCCGAAGCCGAAGCCGAAGCCGCAGCCGCAGCCGCAGAACGTTTGTTACACCATGGTCCGAACGAACTCCCTGAAGCCCCACCGCCTTCTCCCTGGAGTATCTTGGGGGCGCAATTCACCAGCCTGATTGTCTGGGTCCTTATCGGCGCCGCCATCATTTCCGGATTGCTCGGCGAATGGGTTGATACCGGGGCTATCCTTGCCATAGTTTTCTTGAACGGGCTCTTGGGATTTATTCAAGAGTACCGAGCTGAGCAGTCGCTGGCGGCATTAAGAACGCTCGCGATCACCTATGCACGGGTGATTCGCGACGGCGCGCGACGTACCCTGTCTTCCCGCGAGCTGGTGCCGGGCGACATCATCGATCTGGAGGCCGGAGACCGCGTCCCAGCCGACGCACGACTTATTCATACCACCGCGTTACGTACACAAGAAGCCGCGCTGACAGGCGAATCCACTCCGGTCGAAAAGTTCGGCGAGACTCTGGCCGAGGGCGATATTCCGATTGCCGATCAGCGCAACATGTTGTTTCTGGGGACAACGGTGACGGGGGGCAAAGGCCGAGCGCTGGTCGTCGCAACCGGTCTCGAGACTGAACTGGGTAGGATCGCGGCGCTCATGACGACCGTGCCTGTCGAGCCGACGCCTCTGCAGCGCCGGTTGGAGCAATTCGGATATGTGCTGCTGCTGCTCTCGCTCGGAATTGTCGCCGTGGTGTTTGCATTGGGATTGTGGCGGGGCGAGCCGGTCTTCAATATGTTCCTGACGGCCGTCAGTCTGGCGGTGGCGGCGATTCCTGAGGGTCTGCCGGCGATCGTGACGACGACGCTTGCGCTCGGGTCATGCGCATGGTGAGGCGCCATGCACTGATCCGTCGATTGCCGGCTGTTGAGACGTTGGGTGCGGCCACGGTGATCTGCACCGACAAAACCGGGACCCTCACCAAGAACGAAATGACGGTGAGGCACCTCTATGTCGACGGGCGGATATTCGAGGTGACAGGGGAAGGGTATGAGCCGGATGGCACAATCCTCGGAGGCGATCCCGGCATGGGAGGCCTTCGAGATCTCTTGATGTGCGCGCTGTTGTGCAATGGTGCTTCACTGAAAGAAGGCGATGGCAACTGGATGGTGGTGGGAGATCCGACGGAGGGCGCCTTGCTCGTGGCGGGAAGTAAGGGTGGTCTGCGAAAGGAAGATGTTGAGCCAGTGCATCCGTTCGTGGAGGAAATCCCCTTCGACTCCGACCGTAAGATGATGACGATCGTGCGACGATCAGACGGGCAGTTTGTAGTCTATGTGAAGGGGGCGCCGGATGTCTTGCTCAGCCGCTGTCGCGACTATGTGACCATCCAAGCGAAGTGCTGGTGATGCTGGGGAGCACGTTGCTGGGTTGGCCCCTGCCGCTCCTTCCGATCATATTTTGTGGATTAATCTGGTCACCGACGGGTTCCCGGCCTTGGCCCTCGCCGTCGATCCGAAAGACCCTGATGTGATGAAGCGACCGCCGCGAGATCCTCAGGCCCGGTTGTTGGATCGTGAACGATTCCTGGCGGTATATCTCCAAGGCATTGTGATGGCCGTCTCGACCCTTGCCGTCTTCGGTATTTCCCTGTCGATGCTGAAGGATGAGGTGTCCTTCGCGCGGACCATGACCTTTACGACGCTCGTACTGGTGCAGCTGCTGCACGCGTTCAGCTGCCGTCACGAACGGTATTCTGTATTTCAGATCGGAGTGATGACCAATCGGGCGCTGGTGGCTGCGGTAGTACTGTCAGCCCTGTTGCAGGCGGGCATTCTGTTGAGTCCCTGGGGACAAGAGATTTTTAAAGTGGTCCCGCTTCGAGCCGATGAATGGTGGCTGATGGCGGGCTGTGGCCTCTTGCCCTTCGTGGTCATGGAATTGTGGAAGGCGTGGGGCCGGAGGCGGGGAGGCGTGAAGGCTACGTGTTAGCGGGTGGAGGCGGGCCTGTTCCACATGGCGGTGAGTGGGCGGGCCTGCCGACTCAGGCCGATCGGTTGCGCTCCGTACATCTCTGCGATCGTGCGCACTAAGCCGTAATGATCGATTCGTTCATCGTAACGACCACGACGCACCATCGGCCCCACGAGTATCATCGGAATGTGATTGTCTGATTTTCCGTCGTCCTCATCCCAAGTAACAATCAGCAGACTATTGTGGCTCTCGGCCCATTGAACATAGCGACTTAGATGCGCTTTCAACCACTGGTCCGCGCGTTGGATGCGATCGGGATCTTTCCCGTCGTGCATATCGTTCTGTTGATTGGGAACGATGATGCTGAGAGTCGGCAGTGCGTTGAAGTCCGTGGGAAAGTCGGAAAAAGGGCGATTTTCGCTCAATGGAACTTGGTTGATCGGCGACGACTGCCAGTTGACCCAAGGATTATGTTTGCGCACGTATGAGGCCACGATGCAGTCTGTCGAGCCGACCGCAGGAAGATCTTCCGAATAACCGCCGAAGGATCGTCCGACTTGTGCCAAGCTGCTGCGAAGATTGGGGGCCGTCAGCACGAGTGGGCAATTGTTCGCGATGATCCCCTCGGTGGAACCGGCAAACAGCGCGATATAGTTCGGTTGGCTCGGATGGGTGATGCCGTAAGAATTGGTCAGCAGCGCACCCTGGTGAATGAGTTCGTTGAAATACGGCGCCGCCGGCGAGTCGATGATCTGGCCGAAGGAGTGATTCTCTTCGATCACGAGCACAATGTGGTCAGGCCGGGGGAGTGGTGTCTGGGCGAAAAGAGTGCCCACCGGGAGCGGGAGCGTCGCGCACAGGCTGAGTATCGTCACGAAGCGCGTGAGCATCAGGGACATCGTGAGGTTAAGCCGGAAGTTCACTCAGTCGCAGGGTGTAGAGGTAATGGTAGATTCCCTGCTGTTCCAGCAGGGCCGCATGGGTGCCTTCCTCCACGATCCTGCCCTTATTCAGTACCAGAATGCGGTCGGCGCGCTGAATGGTGCTGAGTCGATGCGCGACGACGAAGGTGGTGCGGTTGGCCATAAGGCGTTCCA
The DNA here is from genome assembly GCA_964493335.1 of uncultured Nitrospira sp. GTDB lineage: Bacteria > Nitrospirota > Nitrospiria > Nitrospirales > Nitrospiraceae > Nitrospira_A. The sequence continues at coordinate 7,620 of CAZBNV010000069.1, read as the reverse complement.
GCGCCTGTTGGACCAGTCGTTCCGATTCGGTATCCAGCGCGGAGGTCGCCTCGTCGAGCAAGAGAATCCGCGGGTTTTTTAAGATGGCTCGCGCAATCGCCACGCGTTGACGTTGGCCCCCGGATAAATTAATGCCCTTCTCACCCACGATCGTCTCGTAGCCGTCAGGAAATCCGACGATGAATTCATGCGCATGCGCGGCTTGGCTTGCGGCGATGACGTCCTCTTCGGGGGCGTCCTCGCGTCCATACCGAATATTGTCGCGGATTGACCCACCGAACAAGATTGTTTCCTGGGGTACCAGTGCGATTTGTCGGTACAGGCTATCGAGGCGTACCTCTCGCATGTCGTGACCATCGACCGTGAGTCTGCCTGCCGTCGGGTCATAGAATCGATGGAGGAGATTGATGATCGTCGTCTTGCCCGAGCCGGTGGGACCCACAATGGCAATGAGTTCACCCGGTTTGGCTTCGAAGGAGACATCCGAAAGCACCGGCTGTCTGGTATCGTAGGCGAAGCTGATGCCTTCCGCGCGCACATGGCCGCGGACGGGAGGCAACTCCACGGCTCCCGGCGCATCGGCAATTTCGGCGTGGGTGTCGAGTATTTCGAACACGCGTTGCATCGCGCCTTGGGCTTCCTTGATCTGTGCAAACACGCGGGCCGCCGATCCGAACGGTCCGATGAGAATCCCCGCAAACAGGACGAAGGCGAAGAGGTCGCCGGGTGACACGCTTCCGTCGATGACCTGCTGTCCCCCATACCACAATACGGCGGCTGCGGCGGCGAACGTCACAAAGGTAATCGTCGGCACGAACACCGCCATAATGGTGGCCCGGCGGAGCGCCAGCTGCATGGCAGTGTGCACCTGGGCGACAAATCGCTGCTCTTCACGTTTGCCCTGGACGAATGATTTCACCACGCGGATCCCTGCGATCACTTCTTCTACCAGAGTGCTGACGGAAGCGGTTTGGTCCTGAATCGTCGTCGAGAGCGCTCGCAGTCGCCGTCCGAAGAGTTTGGCCACAACCACCAGCAGCGGGAGCAGGACCAGGATCAGCAGGCACAGTTGCCAGTTCATTGCGAACAGGAAGCCCGCGCCGCCGATAAAAGTGACGATTTGTTTGGCCGCATCGATAGGGGTATCGGTGACGACGTTTTGAATCACGGTGACATCGTTCATGAGGCGGGACATCAGTTCTCCCGTCCGGCGCTTCGAGAAGAAGTTCACGGATAGAGTTTGGAGATGCGCGAAGAGATGCGTCCGAAAGTCCGCCATGACGCGCTGCGACACCCAGGATGTCAGGTAGCTGTGTCCCATCGAACAGAATCCCTGCAACAGCACCAGGCCCAGGAACAGCAGGATCATCTGCGTCATGCGTGCGGCATCATGCTGAACGGTGATGACATCCCACAGCGATCCCGCCAGACGAAGCAGGGCCAGGTTGATGGCTGCGACCACCATGACCATCAGGGCGGCAGCGAGCATCCGAGGGAAGTATGGCTTGAGAAAAGGAAAAAATCGTTTAAACGAAAACATGGGTGTTGCGACAATCGTTCAGCGGGGACACGTGTGGAGCGTACCGCGTCGCCTGCGATGCACGAATACGATACGCCTTTCGCGATGAGGTGGGATCGTGCTAGAGCTGGGCGATCGACTCGATCAAGTTCTTATTGATCGCCACGAAGTCGGACCGATCCTTGTCGTTGATCAACACGTCAGTCAAGCTGATGAACAGCCGCTGCTCTTCGTTGATCGCGTCCGACACGCGATTACGCATGGGCGGGATAAGAAAATCCCCGACATAGATACAGTTCACCGTTCGAACGCGGATGCGAACTTTTTTCCCCTCGGGCACGGATCCCTCCGTCCATTATGTCGTGATGGGCTCAGCTCTTGCGACGCAAGAATTTCTGACGCCGGCGCAACTTCTTATACTTGTGCTTGCGCATCTTCTTCCGGCGTTTCTTGAGAACACTCGCCATAACATTCAATCTCCAACTGCTAGGCGCGGGAGTCTAGTGCGTTTCATTCCAAAAAGCAAGCCAAGATTCTGACGTTTTGATTGTCGGTGTGCCGCCGGGCGGGGTGCAAGTGCTGATGACGACTGGTCTGCTGCGCTCAGCTTGCCTCTTTCCGTCAAGGTTCCTATACTGCGCCATGGTCAAATTTTCCTCGTCGCGCACCGCTCTGTATCGGCGCCTTCTTGTGGGCCTCATGCTGACGTTGATCGTGGGATGCGCAGGGAAAACCATTCAGTATAAAGATGATCACGACCGCATTCTTCGCATCGACAAGGCGGTTGAGTCGCTGCGGAAATCGTACGTAGAGCGGGACCGCAGTGGCCTGGAGGCGCTCTTCTTACCGTCGGGGAATTTGGATCAATTGCAACGAGAGATTCACAGCGACTTCGATACCTTTCGCGACATTCAGCTGGAATTTTCGATTGAGCGTATCCTCATCGAGGGGGAGAACATCGACGTGTTCGTCCATTGGCAAGGTCAGTGGAAGCGGGATCCCGCTGAGTCGGGCACGCGTCAACGGGGCCATGGGCGGCTGGCCTGGGTGGGGACGCAATCAATTCTTCTGCGGGAAGCTCAGGGCGATCTCCCGTTCGGCATAGGTATGCGAGCGACTGTGAGTGAAGACCCCGCGCGCGGCCAAGCCAAGCCTCAGTAATGTCTGCAAGACCGTCGTCTCACAAAATTGAAACCGATTTTCTCGTCGTCGGGAGCGGCGTGGCCGGGCTGCGGGCGGCCATCGAACTCAGCCGTGTCGGCCGCGTGCTGATGTTGACCAAGGGACATCCCTTGGAAAGCAATTCGATGTATGCCCAGGGCGGGGTCGCAGTCGCGCTGAGCGAAGAAGATGACGTCGGTAGTCATCTGACGGACACGCTCAAAGCCGGGCATGGGCTCTGCCGTCGAGAAGCCGTGCGTGTGTTGGTAGAGGAGGGGCCGGAACGGATTCAAGAGTTAATCTCGTGGGGCGCGAAGTTTGATAAAATCGGAAAGCGATTTGCCTTCACGCGCGAAGCCGCGCACAGCCGAAGCCGTATTTTGCGCGCTCGCGGCGACGCCACCGGAAACGAGATGGTGCGCGCGCTCATGGCCCATGCGGCCAGGCAGCCACGCATTCAGCGATTGGATCGTCGGTTCACGGTCGATTTGGCGGTCATCGATGGACGTTGCTGCGGCGCCATCGTTCTGAATGAGCTGTCGGGCGAACGGACGGCCTTGCCGGCCAGCGCTGTGGTGTTATCCACCGGCGGGGCGGGGCAGGTCTACGCGCGGACAACGAATCCGGGCAACGCGACGGGTGATGGGATGGCGATGGCGCTTCGGGCCGGCGCGTTGCTGATGGACATGGAGTTCGTGCAATTTCATCCCACGTCCCTGTATCTGCCGTCGAGCCCGCCGTTCCTCTTATCGGAAGCGATTCGCGGAGAGGGTGGTCAGCTTCGCAATATCAAGGGCGAGTTGTTCATGCAGCGGTACCATCCGGACGGTGCACTGGCGCCACGGGATATTGTGTCGCGGGCGATTTGGTCTGAGATGGCGGCGACGCGCGCGCGCCATGTCTATCTGGATGTCACGCACCTGGGCGCAGCCTTCGTGAAACGGCGATTTCCCACCATCTACGCAACCTGCCTGCGGTATGACATCGACATGACGGAAGAATGGATTCCGGTGTCACCCAGCGCGCATTACATGATGGGCGGGGTATGGACGGATGTGAAGGGCGCGACGACGCTGCCCGGTCTGTATGCGGCGGGTGAGGTCGCCTGCAGCGGAGTTCATGGCGCGAACCGCTTGGCCAGCAACTCGTTGCTGGAGGGATTGGTGTTTGGGATGCGCGCGGCTCAGGCGGCGGTGGCCCACGCGGGGCACTTCGCGGGGCCGTCTGAGATGCCTTCCGTAGAAGAGCTGGAACGAGGCCGGCCGACGGATTTCGATGATCCGGAGAAGCTCAGGAGTTCACTTCGCCGCCTTATGTGGGGGAAGGTGGGGTTGGTGCGCTCAGGCGATTCCTTGATCAGCGCCTCCGCGCAACTCGCGCGATGGATGCGGCTACTGACGAAACCGTTCGCCTCACGGGCGGCGCTTGAAGTGAAAAATATGGTGCAAGTCGCACGCTGTATCACGGACGCAGCCCTGTGGAGGGAGAATAGCGTCGGGGCTCATTATCGGTCAGATTTCTCGGAGGCGAATCGCCCTGGCTGGCGGCAACACAGCCAATTGTTGCTCCTGTCCGCGGAGGCTAGCGGGAAGCAACGGAGGGACCAAGGCCTCGTGCTCGCGCCTCAAGCGCCTGGTGGCGGTACGACCGGGAGGAAGAAAGCTGGTCGTTCGTAAGAAACGTTCGATAGTACCGAAGAACCTTTTTGACATACTGCCTGGTTTCCGCGATCGGAGGAAGTCCTTGATAGCGCTCCACGGCATGTTCTCCAGCATTGTAGGCGGCCAAGGCCAGAGGCAGATTTCCGTCAAAGCGGTCGAGCAGCTGCCGCAAATATTTCGTCCCGCCGCCGATGTTCTCATCCGGATTATATGAATCCCGCACGTCCAACCGCACAGCGGTCTGTGGCATCAGCTGCATTAAGCCGATCGCGCCGGCGCGCGAGACGGCCAAAGGATCGAAGTCGGATTCTGTCTTGATCACGGCACGAATCAGGGCTGGGTGGAGCCGATGGGCTCGGGAATGTCGCGCAATGACGGGTTCCAATTCACCAGCAGAGATGACGGTGCGCGAACGAGGGAGTGCTGAAACCACTCGTCGGTATCGCGGATCATTCGGGACATTGGTGAGAGAAATAGTACCGTTGGCATCAACGTACTGATAGACGTCTGCTCCGGCTGGCAGTGCGGTCAAGAGCATGGTCGCAGCGACCCATAGGACCGGCATTGTTCGGCTGAAATGGGTCATGAAGCTTGAGAGTCCGGTGAGAGCTCGGCGTCCAGTTCCTCTGTTGTAACCGTAGCATCGGACCCCCTACCTGTCAAAACCCTCTGTCGCTATCCGAAACGAGTTCAGGTGATCTAACTGCCTCATAATATGCTGTTAAATGGATGATGTTGTTACGAAACCGACTCGAGGAATCGCGTTCGGTTTGCAGTAAAGGCCGCCTGAAGGCGGCGGGTCAGGGGGCCGGGTAGGCCATTGCCGATAGAAAAGGCATCGATCCGAGTGACCGGCATAATTTCCATGGTGGTATTGGTCAAAAAGCATTCATCGGCTCGATGGAGGGCGGCGACCTGATAGCGCCCTTCCTCTATGGGCAGTCCCGTTTCCTGCGCCAGAGTCATGACGATGGTCCGTGTGATGCCATCTAAGATGCCGCATTCCAAGGCCGGCGTGTGTAACGTTCGGCCCGACACGAAAAAGAGATTACTGATCGTACATTCGGTCAATTCATCCCGCCAGTTTAAGAGAAGGCTGTCGAAGGTGCCGGCCGCGATCGACTCGCGTTTGGCGAGGATATTGTTCAGAAAGTTCGTAGCCTTGATTTGCGGGGACAGTGCTTCCGGTAGGTTTCGCCTAGTTTTTGCCACCGTCAGGGACACACCGTCGCGCGAGAGCTCCGGCGGATAGCCTTGGAGTGCTTTCGTCATGATGACCACGGTGGCATGCGGGCAGAGACTCGGGTCCAACCCGATCTCTCCTTCACCGCGCGAGACGGTGATGCGGAGATAGGCATCCGCACGATCGTTGCCGACCTCATTGCGGCGCATGGCTTCATGGAGGAGATCCGGCCATTGCGAAAGCGGAATGGGGATGTGCAGTCCGATGGCTTCGGCAGAGCGCTGGAGCCTGGCCAGGTGCTGGTCGCGCATAAAAATGCGCGGTCCATAGGAGCGGAGGGTTTCGTAGACTCCATCCCCGTACAAAAATCCGTGATCGAACACGGATACGACGGCTTCTTCTTGGCGCACAAAACGGTCATTGAGAAAGACCCACATCAGCGGCCAGCCTCCAATATTTTGAAAAATGCACCCGCCTTGGCGAGGGTTTCGTCATATTCACGGTCGGGGTCCGAATCCGCCACAATGCCGGCGCCGACTTGCAGGTACCCGCGGTTCTTGGTCAGGACCAGAGTCCGAATCAAAATATTCAGATCCAGGTCGCCGCTCCAACTGAAGTAGCCGAGCGCGCCGGTGTAGAGTCCACGTCGTACCGGCTCCAGCTCCTCGATGATTTCCATGCAGCGGAGTTTTGGAACGCCGGTGATGGTACCGCCCGGAAACACGGCCTTCACGAGGTCGAACGGCGATCTGCCAGGCTGGAGGATACCGGTCACGTCGGACACCAAGTGGCTGACGTGAGAATATTGTTCGACGGTCATGAACTCATCGACCCGCACCGAGCCGTACCGGCAGACTTTCCCGAGGTCGTTGCGTTCAAGATCCACCAACATCACATGCTCGGCGCGTTCTTTGGGGCTTGCGAGCAGCTCCGCGCGCAGATGTTCGTCTTGTTCATGACCTGTGCCTCGCGGGCGAGTCCCGGCAATGGGCCGGATGCTGGCCTGCGAGCCGGTCAGTCGCACGAGCCGTTCGGGGGAGCAGCTGACGAGGCTGAGATCATCAAATTGCACGAGTCCCGCAAACGGAGAGGGGTTCAGGCGGCGAAGGCGGCGATAGAGCTCAGCAGCATATTCGGCGGATCCCGGCTTCGAAGCCGCGTTCCCCAGATCGAGGGTAAAGCGGTGCGACAGGTTGGCCTGATAGATGTCGCCCGCGGCGATGTACTCTTGGCACCGCTGGACGCGGGCCGTATAGGCCGCACGTGATTGGCTCGGGACAAAGGTCGCATGCGCAGGCCAGGATGAGGAGGCGCTGGGAGCTATCGGACTCGTCAATCGTGCTTCCAATGCGGCCAATCGGTCGCAGCCTTCGCGATACAGTTTTTCACGAGGCTCGGCCTGGAATCGTGATAGGGGCGGGCAGTACATCAGGTACAGGAGGCGGGTCTTATGATCCACGGCGGCCACGAGATCCAGAAAGATCATGTGCAGGTCCGGCAGGCAGAGATCGTCGGTGGCCAACGTGGGAAGTGATTCGAACGAGCGGACGAGATCGTATCCAAGGTATCCGACGGCGCCCCCAAAAAATGGCGGCAGCCCGTCTGGTTGTGCAATCGCCGAGTCTGCCAGCGCCATTTGGAGGGCCTGGAAGGCGGAGCCCCTGTAGGTTCGGACTTGGTCTGCACTCTCGATCTGGTATTCCAGCGCGCGACCCGAAAGCGTGAGGTAGGGATCGTTTCCGAAAAATGAATAACGCGCGGTTGCGTTGGTGCCGTTGGCGCTTTCCAACAGAAACGAATGACGGTCCGACCTCGCCAGTCGCCGATGCAGTTCGAACACATTGAGGTTCGGTTGCGGTCGTACCACCACCAACGGTTGCGGCGGTCCGCTGAGAAATCGCCTGTCAGAGGAAGACGTCATGACCCTATGCTTCACGGGGTGGGTAGCCGAGACAAAGACTATACCGCATCGAGCGGCCGGGGCATAGTCGGCCAACTTCTTGACAAGGCCCCAGCGAATTTGCTTGAATGTCGCGCCCGCCGATGGGTGCACCCTCTCACATTGTGCTGAAGGGTGCCGCGCGTGAGCATGTGAT
>CAZBNV010000068.1:0-24444 GCA_964493335.1 uncultured Nitrospira sp. | reverse complement strand
GAGCAGCTGACTCTTAATCAGCGGGCCGTAGGTTCAACCCCTACACGGCCCACCATTTTTCAACTAGTTACAGCATCTTTTCCATCCTAGCCTAAGAATGTAGACTCCTCGTAGACTCTCGTCCGGCAGAAGTTCTCTCTCTTTTCGTGCACAATGGCGGTGATGTCACGACTCCGCTAACCCACATCTCCCCTTGGGCATTTGAGAGGTCACATTATGATCATGCTCCTCACGCAGCACAGCGAACTCAGAGAGCAATTGAACGAGGCCCTCAAGCAGAGTGGCTACAAGGTGGCCATCCCCGCGCATCGAGAGGATATGCTCACCGTACTCAGAGACTCTCAGCCCGATCTCACAATCCTAGACCTGTACCTGTCCCATCCCAGCGGAACGGACGATCTGAAGATGCTCCGTGATAACGGCTATCGCGGTAAAACGATCATCTTATCTGGGCGTTCACAGACGTCCGTCATCAGTGAGACGTATGCCCAGGGAGTGGATCGTGTCGTTCAGGTCCCCGCAAAAATCAACGGTCGATACGACCTGGGGGAATTGCGCGCTGCGGTTAAGTGGTGCATTCACCCCCCGGATGAACGTCAGACTGAATCATAGGACCATTGCGGAATGTGTCTATAAACTCCTTCTGCCATTCCATCCTCTCCCCCCACTCATTTCACAACGCTTTTCACAACACCCTATTTCGCCAACGGAGGACATGTGCAGACCAATAGCGAGCAGCTCCGCGGCCTACTTGAAGACGTGCAGGCTGGCGGTAAATTTGAGCGAAAAGAGGCCATGGCTCTGCTAACAATAGTTATCGACATAGCGGAAAAGCTGGAAGAGGGTCAAAATCGCATAATGACCGCCACGGAAAACCCCTCGTCAGAGGAATCTCCATAGGATCTCAGAATGATCTGGACGACAGAGTATCCCGTCAAAGAACGCTGGTACTGGTTTCAGATGGACAATGAAGAGAAGCGCATGGTCATTGTTTATGTGATCAGCGCGGATCGCATGGTTGCGATCGGGCATGAACATGAAAGCAATCCGGCCGGTCACAAGGGATACTGGTTTGGACCGCTTGATTCGCCTCCATTCGAAGAATGAAAGTCGTCACTACAATCACGTAGATTTACGACCATGATCCTCCAATGTGAATTTGGTCATACATATGAAAACATCCCCATCACTGATGGATTTCACGAAATCCCAAAACACTGCTACATCTGCGGCGCACACATCCTCAGCGCCAAGCTGACCGGATCATCGACCATCACCGGTGCCGGTGGATTTCCAGGGATGGCGCCTCCATCCGAATGGTCGTCCTGCCCACCCGTAGTATCTGGTTGGTATTGGTACAAAGAACCCGGGAGAAACCAAGACCAACCGATGGCGGCCCAGGTGTTTTGGGACGGCGAGACTTTCCAAGCATTAATGTTTCTCTCTCACGGTGACACGCCACGGCGGGAGAGTGGAAAGGCCGAGGATTTTCCAGGCGACTGGTGTGGGCCGGTGGAGATGCCACCGTCAAAAGAGCGGAAGTCTTAACTGTGGCGATGGCTTACAAAGGAAGGTCGATCGAAATTAAATCTATAAGTAGTTTCCAACTGGCCTTTTGATGTGTTTGTCGTAATCCTGTTTGTCCTGGCTGTCCTGGTCTTTGGGGCTTAGGTCAGACTCCTCTTCGATGGCCGTGTCATCATTCTCTGGGTTGCGGGTTGGCTTCATAGTGTGTCCTCCTGTGCTTCGACTCTAGCGCTAAGCTCATGGGTCGGCAAGATGGTGGAACCCTAGCTGCTCTTCCAATCCGTCGACATGTGGTGACACGATAGGGTGTTCCCCTAGTGGGCGTGCCATACAAAAGCCCGTAAGCTCCCACATCCAGTGCTGGGTTGTCCTCATTTTTCAGCGGCTTGATGTCAGGGCGCGTTCCGGCGCATTGGTCGGTTTAAGCTGAAAGGATCGCTATGCCGTTTGCCTTAGTTGTCGTTGAGCAGACCAACTCGAACTCGGATAAGTCCTTACGCGAATTTCGCTCACACGTGTCCTTCGATGAGTTTACGCTTGACTCCGGCGTCTATGCCTTGAACGATGCCGCCTGGCTCTTTGATCTCAGTCTGGCGATGGACAAGTGTGCGCAGCTGATAGCAGCGGCCCGGCAGCTCAAGGTGCACGTCCTTCATCTCAGTGACGCCGAAACTCGAATGGCCATGGTCTCCACCCCACGATCCGTCAGAATGGATCAATTTTTGAAGCCACGACGGTTGGATACGTGACTGGAGAAGGTCACGGTCGAATTCCTGAGCGAATCACGGCCGCGGGACAATTGAATACGGTCTTCCCCGGATCGTGGATGGCGTCACTGGAGGTGACGGAATGAACAAGAAAAGCAATGATGAGAAGGGTAAAACGAAACTGCCGCCAGATACTGTTATATGTGAGAATTCGCGGTGCGGGGAGCGCATAGAATTGGATGAGTCTTTATTTTCACCTGACGCGGACACGCCACAGGACCACATCCACACGCGCTACGATCCGAACAGGTCCCCCTTTTCAGCTCTCTGCCGGCATTGCCACCATTTCACGGTGAGCGTCTCACAACCGGGGCAGAGTCCTGTCTCTGCGATGAATAAACCGCCCCAGTAAGTCGGAAGTGCGCCGGCCATCTCGCCACGCAATCCTAGGCCTTAGCTTACGAGAGGGAGCAACATGAACAGTGAGGCCGAGAAAATATTAGTGATTCGCCGATACTTATCGCAGGCGTTTACGCACTGGCGAATCGAGGATGGTTCGCGGACAAGTGCGGACCGCACCCTGCAACTTTTTGACGGGGTACCTTTAAAATGTACCATCCAGATCGGCATGGACCTTCTTCTAAACACCCATCGTTCAGCGAGCGACCTGGAAGTCGCTTTAAGAGGGAAGGATGTCGTTGGCTGGATCCGATCGGCGCCGGTTGTTTATCTCAACAACAACACCTTGACGCTGCCCGAATGAGGACAAGGTTTGAGGTAAGACTATAGCCAGCCCTGTTACGCAGGAGAAGTTAGACATGCAACCAAACGATCCGACATGCCCCAAGTGTGGAAGAGTGGATATCGTGGCCTTGACCAATGAAATCAGTCGAAGCAATAAGGACGGGGCGATGATTCCGGATGCTCCTCAACTAATATGGCGATGCATATCCTGTAGGCACGAATGGCCACGTTGATCGGCGGATTCTTTCTGAGGCCGCGGATGCGCTATGGTTCTCCAAACTCATAGCCTTTCCCTTTATCTCCCTTCCCCTTATCTGAAGGGTCTTTGCCCTTTTGCATCGCAACCCATCGATCCAGTACCCCGACAAATCCCTTGATGTGTCTGAGTCCGTCATTCAGCAATACCAGCGTTTCCTTATCCATCATTCCTCCTAGTTAGTACGGGGTGATCGATGATTGTGGGCCACAGCCCCACATTCTCCTGCAGTTAAAGAACTAGAATAATCTCACCCACATGGCTATAACCTTCATGGCACGAGCTTGCCAGGATTCACTTCGAACATAAGGTGCGACCAATGTGGGAGCATATTCGGTACAACGATTATAATGGGCACACTATTCGATCGAGTCCTATTCACGTGCGCTCTGGCAAATGGAAAATACGTATCGACATCAAGTGGCCCTCAAGAAGCTCTGTTCAGACGATTTCTGAACACGGGAGCCACGAATTCCTTCAGCCATCACTGCGCGAAGCGCACGAAGCAGGCATAGAGCGAGGGAGGCGCATCATTGATGAGCGCCTTCGTAGTCACAAAGGTACGAGTCCACTTACCCCGGCCACTCCATCGCGTCCTGCTTCGGCGGAAAAACTGGCTGAGCGGCAAACGAAACCGGTACCGGCGCCTTGATCTCCGCGCGCCCACCCCGCATGACAAACTCGCTGTGTTCCTGCAGGGCCGCCTGAACCGGTTCCATCATGCTTTGGGTATAAATGCCCGTGTTCTGCAGGCTCGTGTGGTTCAGGACGCCTTTTGAGACTAGGGCCAGGTTCGTCCCGCGATTGACCAAGTAGGTGGCGCATGTTCTCCGTAAATCATGCGGCCGGATGTCCTCCATATTGACCCGTCGACGGATCCGCAGCCACACCTTATGGACCGTCGCATAACTGATCGGTCCGGCCTTGACGCGCCGGCAATGCGTCTGGTCTCCAGGAAAGACCCATTCTGAGGCCCGTTCCAGCTGCTGGAATCGCGCGGCGTCTTTTTGGGATTTCGCTCTTGCCTCAAATAGGCCTCAATCTCCGCTAAGGTGGGCTCGAACTCTTCGCCCAATAGCACCCGGTTATTCACGAGGTCGTACAACCGATACCCTCCACGCTCTACGGGATCGTCCGGTTTCGGGCGTGACACCCGACACCCGGAACGTCGTGCCATGAGTGCGAGGCGGATGCGGTGGCGTTGTTCGATGGAGCTCACTTTGGTGTCCTCCTTTCTGTTTTTGGTGATTTGCTCCCGAAGAATTCATTGAGCAGGCGCCGAATCAGGCCGCTCGCGGTGGTGCCTTCGGCGCGTAGGGCGTCGAGCTTGGCTTTGATGGATTGAGGAACCTGAATAAGGATTCTGGTCATATGGTTTTTATCTGTCGACATTTGGACACCTCTACAAGATTGATATAAAGCTATATAGCTCGCTATACATAATCATGTCAAGCAATATCATTGTCTAGCGTCTCACTACCGGTAATGGTAGGATTCCGCCCCATGGCACGCGAAAAACAAGCACCGGCCCGTAAAACTTATGGCTTACGGCTTGACCAGGCCCTGATGAAGGAACTGCAATACTTAGGGATCGACGAAGATCAGTGGACTAATGATCTTGTAGAAGAGGCAATTCGAGACTTACTCAAAAAATATAAAGAAAGACGTAAAGAGGGACGATAACACTGGCTTCCATGTCGTCTTCCGCCATCCATAATGCTCTTCCAGACTCGGATACACTTCTCGATCTCGAGCCCGAGGAGCTTGCGGGTGTTCTAATAACTATCCTAAAACAAAAAGTAGGAGATATTAGTCTCCCGGCAACCAATGAGTTGCAAAAAAGCACCGTGATTCATCATGAAATGGTAAAAGACTATCCGACGGAGGCTCGAAATAAAATATTGGGCGCTCTTCATGAGGCTTGGAACTGGCTTGTAAGCAACGGTTTAATTGCTCAACGCGAAGGGCATCCGCACGAGACGTTTTTTATCACCCGCCGTAGCATCCAAATCAAAACAAAGCAGGACTTCGAAACGTTCCAAAAGGGCAGATTGCTGCCGAGGAATTTATTGCATCTATCGATAGCCGAACCGGCTTGGCTTCTGTTCATTCGAGGAGATTACCCAACTGCCGTTTTCCAGGCCTACAAAGAAGTTGAAGTTGCTGTTCGAACAGCCGGAGGATTTACTGCTGCAGATCTTGGGGTGCCCCTCATGAGAAAAGCATTTGACGTCGGAAGTGGACCGCTGCGTGATTCGAAGGCTTTGAAAGCTGAACAACAAGCTCTTTCCGACCTATTTGCTGGGGCCATTGGTTCTTATAAAAATCCTAGCAGTCATCGTCACGTTCCAATTGGTGCTGAAGAAGCCGTCGAGATGATTATGCTAGCGAGCCATCTTCTTAGGATTGTGGACTCACGACGAAAGAATTGAATCTCATCTGGCTAAAAAACCGTATCGATATTCAGACAAGCGCTGCAGGCTCTGTTGACGAAGTACTCGGTAAAGGAAAAGGCCTGAAGCGTTTACGCCAAACGGAACAACATGCACTTCGCAACGATCTTATTTTTCACTCTCACTGCCGCACTTCTCTCTGGGTGCAGCGTTACAAAGAGCTCGCTGTATCCAGGAACTGGAGTAACACCAGACCTCCACGAAAGCGGCGTGACACCATTGGGAGAAGTCACGGCCTGTCAGGGAGCGTTCTGTAAGAAGGAGGATGATTCAGGATATGAATGGCCGCTGAGTCTGCCTCAGCCTCCACCCGCCCTCACCTATCAACGCGCCATTCAAGCCAAAGCGGCGAAGCAGTACGGAGTACCGGAAGATCAGATTGTAGTCGGTGAGATCGCCGTGGGCTATCACGCTGAAATGATCGGCACGATTCGAGGATGGGAAGCCACGGCACCGGTAGGAAGAAAAAGTGCAACGTTTCAATAGGTAGCTCGGGACCGGCTACCGCGAGGAAGTGAGAAGGTGGATATTGTTGAGTGAAGTAGCTCCCTTTCTGATGACGGTTGCGACAGTTATCGTTGCAGGCGGCACCCTAGGTCTATGGTCGGCCACTCGCCGTCTGGTGCTCAACGCCGAACGAGCATCCGAAGCTCAGCTTAGAGCGTATGTGATGGTCTTTCATGCAGAAATTGTAAACGACTTTGTCCATGTGAAGGTCAAAAACTTCGGGCACACGCCGGCACTATCGCTTCGGTATAGGCTGGATCTTAAAGTGAGTGAGTGGCCGCTACGTAGCGCATTCAGAGACTCTAACCCGGCCAGCGCACTGCTTGGTAGTTTCGCGCCTGAGGACGAGCTAACGATCCGGGCTGAGATTCCCTTAGTGAGTGAAGACATGGGAAGGACAGACAAGGCATTTTATGCCTACGGTGCCGTTGACTACGACGACGTTTTCGGAAAGACCCGTCAGACTACATTTTGCTATTTCAGCCACACAGAAGGTTGGAACAGATCTGGTGAATTACACATTTGTCAGTTAGGTAATAAAACGACATAGAGAAACCGTAAAAGGTCCACGTGATGATAGACAATCCCTTGTCCCCTCATGCCCCACTCAACCACTGCCCTCTGCTCCTTGTCCCGATCATGTTGGAGGTTCTTGCGGCGCACACTGCCGCAATGCCGAGTGCGGGCGAAGGCATCCACGAGAAAACGATTGAGATGACTGGCACAGACTATGATCAGTTGCTGGTGCTCTATTACAACGCCTTCGGGAGCCCCTTCGCGTGTGATGATCCCGTAAATGGACAGACACACACCTTGTCCTTCATCGATAAGCCGGCCGTCCTGCAAGAGAAGATCACCAATACGTCTCGGCACTACACCGTTCACATGAAGTTGATGAAGCTGCCGACAGCTCCCAGTAGACAACCTTAGGAATTAGCTGAGGATAGAGATGAAAAAACGCCTCATCCTTTGTTGCGATGGAACATGGAACACGGCGGACCAGCAAAAAGACGGACAGGCGTGCCCGTCGAATGTGGTGAGACTTGCTTACCGCATAGCGAAACGGGACGGCGACATTCCGCAGATCATCTATTACGATCAAGGTGTGGGAACTGGCAATTGGGTCGATCGTGTCTCGGGAGGGGCCTTCGGGAACGGATTAGAAGATAACATTCACGATGCCTATCGGTTTCTTATTGCTAACTATGAATTAGGGGATGAAATTCATCTCTTCGGGTTCAGTCGGGGCGCGTTTACGGCACGTAGCATCGGAGGTATGATCCGAAAGTGCGGCATTTTACGAAGGGATCATATTGACCAATATGTTCAAGCGCTGACAATGTATCGCAGCGACGTCATTCATCCAGATGATGATGCCGCGTTCCAATTCAGATCAGACTTCTCAGAGAACCCAGCCGATATCCCCATTAAGTTCATTGGGGTGTGGGACACCGTTGGGTCCCTCGGGATTCCCTTGCGAGGTCTGAGATCTTTAACGCGAAGCAAACACCAATTCCATGATACGGAGCTGAGCGGGACTGTAGAGTTCGCATATCAAGCATTGGCGATTGATGAGCACCGAGCCCCCTTCGAGCCTACCCTCTGGCTGAATAAGCCGAAAGCCGGCCAGACCGTGGAACAAACCTGGTTTTGCGGAGCCCACTCTGATGTTGGCGGGGGATACCCGGAATGTGAACTCGCTGACATCACCTTAGCGTGGATGATTGAGAAAGCAAAAGCTCACTTAAGGTTTGACCAGCGGGCAATGGAGGGTTTCCGTCTCGAGCCTGATCCACTGGGAATGATCCACAACTCCAAAACGGGTCTGTATCGTGTGACAGCTGGTATTGACCGCACTATTGGGCTAGACAAGACCAAAAAGGTAGACGCAAGTCAGAGTATCCATCCCACCGTATTGAGACGTTGGGATACAAACAAAGAATACCGCCCCGACTCTCTTCGAACCTATTTCAAACTGACGAGCGATCAACGTGGGAGTCAACCATAGGCGCCAGCTATGGTAAAGCCGGGCCGGCCAGTATTATTTGAACAGTGTGCCTACAGAGGTTCTAGACGAACCGCTTTTACTACATATTGATACGATGACCCTATTCCTTAGTCCAATCATCGGTATCATCCCTGCCATGGATCGGAAGGGCTTAGAACAAGCTCGTCTCGACAATAAGGCTTCAATTGGGCGAACTCGTCGTCATTTTTGGTTGCTATGGTGCAGAAATCGGCTTGCATGCGGTTTAGCACTCATACTTTATTTGATTCTACTAGCCGGTGCCATGAATCTCTTGCCGTGGGAATCCGCGCGCTCATCAGGCTTGTCTTTGCTGATTGCCGCCATAGTGTCCTTAGCGGTCACCCTGTTTTTCATTTCTCATACGCCCATGAACACATTCATTGAACGCTTGTATGATGAAGAAACCGCGTCTAAAGACCAACTTAATATGCACCTATATATACGAAACGCTATTGGCAGGCGTCATCGTGAATTGTGAAGTTCTGCAAGGGCGTAACTTACTGGTATGCTCCGCTTTGAAAACAAGCCAGACGAAATATTCGTCCTCCTCATCAACGAGGCGATTGAGGACATGATTTGTTATATCGAAATGGATGATGATGTTGATGCACGGCAAGATGCGCTCAAAGCTTCCATGCCACGAAGCTCAGAATTATTCGATGCCAGAGGAGCCATGGATCAGCTTGGAGCACTTCGTGAGTGCTTGAACAGTGACACCCTCTACAAGCCTACTGACTATCATTGGCTGTTGCTGTACGAATGCCTGAGGTCCTATTGTGACTATTTTAACGACGAGCGCATTGGGGATGTGTACAAACTTCACAAGATCGAACACATCGATTTTGAATCTCTGATCGAGTGTTACTTCTGGGACACCGACTTTCTTAACGACGACATCCCGAACGTGTCGCTTGAAGTACGGCAGATGATGGGTGTTTCGTCCGAAACGTTTGGCCTCACGGCTGGAATGAAACCCCATCCCGACGAGCTCGTGCTAGCGGTGTGCAATGCGGGGATGGTCGAAGAGTTCGAACAGCACCCAAACCTGATTTTCATCCCTGGGTCAAACCAGTATCCATCGTTTGCGGATCACCACGACAATTAGGCTCAATCATTCTTTTAAGCGGATTGGCTAGACGAAAATTTCAATGAAAGAAATATTACTAGAAACTTGGGAGCAGTTCGAGGATCACCTGGCTCTTCTCGGGCGCGAGTTAGAGGATCTCCGGAAGGACAAAGGTCACCACGTGTCCGCTCCTCTTTTTAGAGGCCAGGCGGATTCGGAGTGGAAACTGGAAACGACGCTTGAGCGAACAACTCAGAACACGGTGCTAATGGAAGAATACTTTCGATGCATCCGTTCAGTGAGGCCTGCAGTTGCATCCCTGACGGATAAAGATTGGACTCTGCCAAAAGATTTTGACGCCGATCAAGGCAAACCAGCTCCACCGCCAGGGTATGAGTTTATGATTTACCTCAGACATCATGGATTTCCATCGCCTTTGCTTGACTGGTCCAGATCGCCATATGTTGCAGCGTATTTTGCATTTCGTTCGAATCAAAGACGCAAGGACGGTTCTGTAGCTATTTACGCCTACGTTGAATATCTTGGCGAAATGAAGAGTTGGTCCGGTACGACTCCTCACATTTCAGTCGGCGGACCCTATGTCATCAGTCACAAGAGGCACTATTCACAACAATGCTCCTACACCATTTGCAAGAAACGGCTGCAATCACATGGATCGCAATACGCTTACGCCAGTCATGAAGAGGTCGCACGCAACAATAAGTTACCTCAGGATCGATTCACCAAATTCATTTTTCGACAATCCGAAAGGCCCAAAGCTTTAGACAAGCTGGCTCTCATGAACATCACAGCCTTTTCTCTTTTTGGCAGTGAGGAGAGCCTCATGGAAACGCTGGGCTATGCGGAAATTGAAAAGCGGATCTTGTGCGTTCCTCCCGAGGTATGATTTCGAAGCAACCAGCGCGTAGTATTGAGCCGGCGGCCGTAGGCCGATCTCATCACAACATTGTGAACGAAGGACATGATTGTTTATCCGGCCACTGTTCTCGGATGTGCTCAACTCTCATGTAAAACGGCATGCCAACTAACCCACATTATCCGCTTTTAGGGATATCCTCGATTGCATGAGTGTACCGGATGACATCGCATCACAGATTGAATGCCTTTATATTTTCCTGGACGAGGGAGGAAATTTGGACTTCTCTCAGTCTGGCACCAAGTATTTTACATTAAGCGCAGTCGCTCTATGTCGACCCTTTCCGCTAGACACCCAATTGTTGTCCCTAAAATATGACTTGTTGGAGGAGGGCCTTGAGCTTGAGCGGTTTCATGCAGCTGAAGATAGGCAAGCCGTGCGAAATCGAGTTTTCGACGAGATCGGGAAGTACCTTCACTCTCTTCGAATTGACAGTCTCGTCGTCGAAAAAAGAAAAACACAGCCGGAGATACAAAAGCAGGAAAAATTCTACGCTCTGATGGTGGGATATTTGATCCGACACGTCTACAAACGTGCTGAGGGTGGGCTTTACAAGCAGGTGATTGTAACCACGGACTCTCTTCCGCTCAAGAGGAAGGAGCAGGCTTTTGAGAAAGCTATCAGAACTACACTGTCTGAAATGTTGCCGGACACTGCTACCTATCGGGTCCTACACCATGATTCACGATCCTCCATGGCCCTTCAGGTAGCCGATTATTGCAACTGGGCGGTGTATCGCAAGTGGACCAGTGGAGATGTTAGGAGCTATGACCGCATCAAGGAAGGCATTAAAAGCGAGTTTGATATATTCAGGACCGGCACACAATTCTATTACTAAAAATACGACCGCCTCGACTACCCTTGCGGGAGAGCCCCATGGGCTCTTGTCATCGAGGCGGTACCTTTAACTGTCTTATCGCTTCGGATTACTTTGTTATCTTCTGCCACATTTTGCAACCTTTCGTGACATTTTGCAACCGGTCGCGATTACTCATATCTGGAAGGGTTCAGACGGCCATGCCACACACCTATCCAGCTGCCCACGCCCCATGTAACACTTTGATATTGCTTGGCACACTATGGCCATATTTGGCACTAGGACACCATTCTAAGCTCTTGATTTCTTTGGTTTCTCTTTGGCCCTGAAAAGCCTGGTGTCGACAGTTCGATTCTCCCTTGGGCTCTCCAACCGAGGCAAAGGGTCTGCGCCCTAGAATACCGTGTCACAATCGGCTGTGACCCGTTGATTGTTCATCGGCTACCGAACACCTGCGACCAGCAATGCGACCTGTACGCGTCGAGGTTGCTAAACCGTTCGCGTAGCGAAGGGGTCAGCTCAAACTCCAGCCTGGTTTTTTCGGCAAGCTGCAGAACCGACAGGCGAGGCTTTCGTTCCGTTGACACGGCAATGCGGCCATGGTCTTCACCATCCCGGAAGGCGGCATAGCGATCGAAGTGTCCTGCAAATTCTTCGCGAATGGCGAGAAACGCCTCCCATTCTGCTTTGTAGGTTTCAGTGGCTTTCGCCGGATCGAGGGTTTGCATGGTGTTGGTCCTTTCGTAGATGGCAGTACAGCCGCTTGACTGATTGATGGTTATTCGCTTAGCGTTCGCTCAATGTGCAAGCGCCAGTCGGAGACGTGAATCGCATTGCCTTTGATCGGAAGCGGCGACAGGGCATTCCACGCGCCCCCGGATCGGGAGATCATGATCAACGGCTTGCCGCCGATCTCCGCCAAGCTGTTGTTCCGGAGCGCCCTATCCAATTCAACGAGCCGATCATTCGCCGCCTCGGCTTGATCCAAGATGTCCCTCAGCGCATTGGTAGCCTGTCGATATTCACTGAGGAGCCGTTGCGCGGCGTCCGCTCTGGCTTGGCGCTCCGCTTTGGCCAACGTCGCGGAAACGGTCTTTTCCGCTAACAGCAAGGCTTGCTCTTCAAGCTCGAGCGTTCGGAGCTCTTCACGAGATTCGGCTAAGGTCGATGTCAGCGTGTCGTGGCGCTCGCTCTTCGGCTTTCCGCTCACGATCTGCTCGGCACGTAGGGACACGAGCCGATGATCGCCGTCATGGATGATCTGTTTCACGACCAACACGCGATCCCTTACCGCCGTGAGGCTATCCCTCACCGATTGCAATTGGTCTTGAACGCCGCTCGCCCTGGGATCTCGATCCAATGCAATTAACTCAGTTGCTGTAGTCATCGTTGGCCCTCCTTGGAATAAGTGAATGATTCGTCCGTCGTTTCGGCGGCTGGTGCGAACTGGTGGTGCGCGATGAGCCGCAAAATTTCATAGATCCGTTGATTGAGAAGGGCTTCGATCTCTCTCGGACCCTTCCCTGTCAAATGTGGCGCCATTTCGCGCGCGAGCCCTAAAAATCGATTCTTCACGGACACGGCCGCCCGGCGCCACTCGAGAACCACGAAGTCTTTGGAAATGAATTCCCCGCGCGCGACAGCGAGCTTGTGCTCGGCCAATTCGAGATCCACGCGCAGTTTAGCTTCCTTGAGCTGGAGCGCACCCTCTCGACGTTCATTCCCTTCTGTAGCGACATCGCGCATGCGAAGGGAGCGGACGCGCTGCAGGTGCTCGGCCTGAGCAACGCTGTACTCGCCATGGCCGTCAGCCTTGAGCCCGTCTTTGATCAGCCGATCAATGGTCGATCGACTCACCGACAACCGGCGCGCCAGTTCACGCTGACTTTTCGCTTTCTTAGATTTGGTGGCTGTTCGTGTGCGAGTCACTGTGGCTTTGCTTCACTTTCGATTGTTTACAGAATCACTCAAGAATTGCGGCGAGGGCGCCCCGCATACCTGGATACGGCTTTCCCAAGGCTCATGACCCACCCCCCCCCTGCCTCCGCGCCGCACGAGCCTGCCCGCCTGTGCACACCCTCTTGCACCGTGACATATACCCAGTGCGTAACGATGCGTTGTGCATCCTTAATGCGTCTGCACTGTTCGATGCATACCCTCGTGCCTCTGCCTGCACCGCACCCCACGTGCCGCCGGCCACCCTCAAGGAGGAGAGATGGCCGACGACCAGCAGGGGCGACCACGCAACGGAGTAGCGGGCCGGCATCTGAGCGGGTGCACAGGGGCCCCCCAAGGTGGGCTTAGCATGGCGACTGAAACCACCCACGCCCGCCTCAGAGACGCGCGGCATGGGTAGCGCGCGTTGCCGCCCTTCCCTGCCCGATCCCCAACCAAAGACATTCCCGGACCTACTTGTGTGCGATGTCGAGTGATCCCGAGGGCAGCCTATAGTGGCGCACGCTACCCCGGAGGACTGAGACGGACGATGGACATACACGTCGAACGATTGCTGGCGCGAGTCGCCGCTGAGGATTTGGGTGAGGACTCCAATGCCAGAGACTCTGAACGCCTGTACCACATTGCCGCATTTGCCTGTTCCCAGAACGTGGTCCCGTCGAAGGCAGAGGTCACAACCACGCTCCTCACCTTCGGATGTTCTCTCGAAAAAGCCACGCTTCTGAGTCAGCAATTCAATGATCTGTGCTCGATCATTAAGTCCGGCAACTAACAAGGAGGCTTCATGCATAGAGAGGTTCAAAAGGCCCTGAAAGAGCTGGCGCTGCTTTGTAATACCGCTTTCCTGGGCGAGCGGGAATGGCAGCGACTGTGTGACATAGCGGTCTGCATGCATAGGCATGGCGGTTTGCAGGATCATAAAGTCGTCAAGCGCTTTCTGTTGGATCATGGCTGCAGCCTGCAAAAGGCGGGATTCTTGAGCCGGCAGATCTTGCACTTGTGCACCGTCTTGAAAATGTACGATGAACAGAGAGAAAAGGCGTCTGATTCGCGGCATTGAGGTCATTCCGTTCACTTGTCCCAACTCAAAATGACCTTGCGGTGGCGCGGATCGATCTTGAGATTGACGGCGCCGCCGATGACAATCTCCCGCGGCTGATCAAGCGTGCTGTATCCGCGTTTCGCGCGCACCTCATCCAGCTTGCCTTGGTGAAACCGTTCCAACTCGTCGAGGATGTGTTCCCGTTCTTTGGTCATCATCACGACCTCCCACTTCCAGTCTGTTGCACTCTACTCTTTTGAACCGGTGACGGAGTGACGCATTGCGTCACCGTGAACAACGCTCCCGAATGGCCGCGCGGTTTCAGACAACGGAGCATATGGGCTCCGCATGTCCCGCAATTTCGCATCAACATTTTCGACAGGCCTTGAATCGTCGGTTGTGGGCCCACACATCGAACCAGCGCGGCATACAAAAGCGGATTCTCCTCGGCCTGTTCGAATACTTAGCTCGATGTCCATGTGGATCCTTCAAAGCCGTCCTGAATGTATTCCAGAAGCGTTTTCAAGCTGTCGTTATCAGCGGGTGAACGCCCTCGCCTTAACAACCGTACTTCGGTTTCAAGCGCTTCGAGACGCCTCATGAGATCCTCAAGCTCCATCGCTATCGCCGATCGCGCTCCACAGCTGGTGAGTACGATTTACCAGGGCGTGGCGTGGGTTCGGCTTCCTGGCTCTTCTCTGACAGCAAGGTGCTCAAGTTTGCCGCGGCCGCCCACGTAAGCACGATTTCTGTTCCGAGATCCCCGTGGATAGTGACGAGGTGTGTGGTGGGATCCGCTTCAACGATCATGAGGTATCGCTCCTTTCTCAAGTTGAGCACTCGCCGGCGGATGGCACAATCGACAGATGCGCACATGATAGATAGACTCCCAGAAATCGCCCCCTTGGCAGCAATTGCAGACTCGCTTGCTCTGTTCCTCAAACGCTTTCCGGCTTCGCAGGAGGTCATCACGGACCCAAAACACCGCCCCATCGAATTCGAGACAGAGCCAAAACTCATGGCGGTCTTTGGCGAAATGAGAAACCCGGCCCGGCCCAACAATTCGGCCATGCGATTCCCAAAAGACCGGGGTGAGACCCTCGACTGATTCCAGGGTGACGTGATGGGTAGCACTGCTGGCAGCCAAGCGGACCCGATCAGGGGCCTTCTGAAGCAATCGCTCAGCGTCCGCCGTGTCTAGTTCGATAGATTGGCCCCGTTCGATTGCCCTAACCTCCCCATGCAGCCGAAGCCGGAACGAACAAATCGCATCAAGCGTCAAGGTTCACCTCCTCGTCAAAGGCTTCGAGCTGCAGCTCTTGCTTCGGAGTAGCTTCGGTAGCGGTTGTAGCCTCTTCCTTGTGAGACGGACAGAGATAACGCTGCCAAGGGTCGAAGAGGTCTTGCGCTGAGTATCCTTTTACAATGTCATTATGAAAGCGGATGTTCTTAGGAGAGACGCCATACGGTCTAAGGAATTGAGAAAGACGCCTAGAATCTAATGGTTTCCCTTTCAAATCCCCCCATGGTGCTTCCTCAAGCGTATTTAGAGAAGCGAGAATGTCAGCCGTCGGCATCATTGGATTAGCTCCAAAGACGTTCCGAAGGTCGGTGAGGAGCCGGATACCAAGGCTCCCTTTGTCCCCTATAGCATCCGCTACCATCGCTACAGCCGCTTCGCGGGCACGAACAGACCAAGAAGAACCCGCAGCATCGGCCACAGATAGGAGCGCTTCCCACACATCAGCGGGCCTGTCTGTGATGCCATCCGGCATCTCTGGATAGGGATTTAGGATCTTGTTGATTTCTTGGGCCCACGCTTGAAGCCTGTCCCGTAATCGATTTCCTTCTGGTGCATGGATTCGTCGGCGGTACGGTTCAATCTTCTCGGTCGGCGCGCGGCGTCTCATACGGATCACGATGGCGCGCGTCAGAATGGTATCCGGTAGATTGCCGAGTCCGGCCAGAGCAACAGCGCAGAAGGCTGGAAATTCCTCCGTCTCAATCGACTTTCCTTTTACGACGCATCGCCCGGCCATGGCCCCACGTCGATGGCCAGCGTTCAACAAGCCTCGAATCTCTTCATGCTCTTTAGCTCGAGGACCGAAAATAGTATCGATTTCGTCAAAAAGAATGGTGGGCAAGCCATTCGGGTCAGAGACTTTTCGGAATAGATAGGCCGGCGTGGCATTCACGGCTTCCACCGGTCGCGGCACGAGGGTCTCGGTGATTTCTAGAAGGCGCGTTTTGCCTGATCCAGGTTCAGGGGACAGCGCAGCGAGACGAGGCGTGGACTCCCATTTTTCCATGAGATGAGCGTGGGCGATCCATAAAGTGTGGGCGACATGGGCATGCTTCGATGGGTATGCGACAAACCGTCCAAGAAAGCTGTGGACATCGTCCAGAGCAGAGGATCCAGCCGCTAAGATTGTTGATACGGCCTTTTGAACAAAATTTAGATCATTTTTCTCTGCGACATCATTCCAATCCAGGCCTTCGTCGTCTGGAATTGCCACCACCCCATTGACTAAGGTGGCTGCCTCTCTTGCCTTTTCCTGGCCCACTCCAGACTTGTCATTGTCCCCGCAGAGGACGATTCTGGCCCCGGGGTGCTTGTAACGCATTGCCTCTGCTACTGGCACGAGATTTCCCGCATTGAATGCAATGACCACCGGAAACCCCGTCGCCTCACGCAATATGCCAGCAGTCGCAAACCCTTCGGCAATCAGAATGACATCATCGATATTACCGAGCTGGTAATGACACGAAGACACACGCCCCCCGGGAAGAAATCGTTTATCTCCGGCATCATCTATGAACTGCAATGAATGCAGCGCCCCCGTCGCATCGCGTAAAGGAACGAGCAGACGCTTTTGGTGTATTCGTAGGTCATACGGTTTCACCTGTTTTCGGACCAGATACGGGTGATCTTCGGGTGCGCCTTTAGAGGCGTTCCATATGCGTTCGGCCTCCATTGCAGCTTCGAACCGTCGACGTTTTTCTTCCTCTTCACGCTGACGCTTGATGTACTCAAGGCGTTGTCTGAGTTGAGTTCGTTCATGATCGGTCAACGCTGTATCCGCTCGGCTAGACCATGTTTGATCCACACCCGACCGCCAACAACCGAAGCGCCCCGCGGGAAGACCATCGTTGTAGAGCACATACCATCCATCAAGAGACCCCTTACGACCATTCGTGCAGAAGCGATGAATCCGGCCATCCGCAATCACCGGGTCCGGGGCCGGGATGCTGGCCTGCTCGATAGCACGCCGGAACTCGGCGACTACGTCGGTAGTCACTTGCCCGCCTCGCTGGTGGAGGCAAACCTGCGACTTTCAAGCCAACGATCCACGTCTGATTTTCGATATCTCACGAGAGAGTTTATTTTAATGAATGGAGGGCCACCGCCGCGTGTCCGCCATGCCTGTGCCGTCTTGCGTTCACACTTCAAATACCTCGCAAGCCACGAATCATCTTGAAGCGGTTCATCATCCTGCTGTTGGTGTGGTGCCATATGTGCCCCCATAGGTGAAAAGCTCTATGCAGGGGAGGATATATGAATCCTTGGAGATGAGAAGGCCCAACAATTCCGCGCTGAAGCTGAATTGTTGGGATGGAGATAACTACTTAAGAGAGGATATGGATTTAACGCGTCTGGTCAGGTCAACTTGCCGGGTAGCCCGCACACCTGTGGCCAAGCCGGAAACCAGTGTGCCTGCTGCCCCAAGTAGCACGTCAACATGAAGGCCGGAAGGAAGTTGCGCAATGCCGCGTTGGATATGGTCAGGGAAGTCTTTGATGCACGCTGGATTTCGCCGCCATTGAAGATATCTTTTAACGTAGTCCGTGAGCGTATTGGGACTCGGGGCAATGCAGGACGGATCTAGCGCGTGCAGCTTATCGAACCTGGCTAGCGTTTCTTTCTTCAGTTTTCCTTGAGTCAGCCGTCCTTGAGTGCCGCAGGCTGCAAGGTGGATGAAGAGCATGGTGTCTGTAGACAGCGAGGGTCGTCCTACTGGCTTGGCAATGCGTGTCCGTTTTTGATATCGCGCCCGCGCCGCTGCTGCGGCTTTCTCTACATATTCAGCCTCAGTTTGATTCGGTTCTTTCGGCATAGGTCAACATCCTCTCCGCGTTCGCCTCGAGCGCCTGCCTCACTGGATCCAACTGCAAGCGCGCATATACCGCCGTCGTGCTCACACTTGAATGATTCAGAGTTTTCCCAATGAGTGATAACGATGCTCCTGCCGCTACCATCCAGCTTCCCAACGTTCTACGAAGATCATGAATACGCACATCTTCAAGTTTTGCGCGGGTACGTATTCTTTTCCATGGCTTCGCAACGTTGACAAGGTGGCTGCGCCCCCAGCGCCCGCAGAACACAAACGGATTGTCCGCGATCCTCGGAAGCGTAAGCAGTACATCTACAGCAGGCCGAGGGAGGGGAAGGACGTGCTGCCGGCCTGATTTCGTGTCTCCAATGGTCCAAATGCCTTGGCGAAGATCCAAGTCTTTCCAACCCATCGTGAGCACTTCGGTTCGTCGCGCACCGGTCAAAAGGCTAATGAGGAAGGCGGCCCGCACGTATGGGTTGGGCTCTGCCTGCAGTGCTGCCCAGAGTCTGGGAAGTTCATCCGGCGTCACGAACCGATCGCGACTCACCTCTTTGAAGAACTTGATCCGTGTCGCGGGATTGTCTCCGTCAAAAAGACCCCAGTCCTTCGCGAGGGAGAACATCGTTCGGATTAACGCCACCACTCGATTGGCTGCTGTCTTATGACCCGCGGCGCCAATGTCGGCATGTCTCGCACAAACCTCTGCTCTTGTGATCGTGAGTAGGCGTCGAGTTCTCCACTGTGTCAGGTGGTTGGTCAAGATTCCGGCATCGTTGCGGCCGGATTTCTTGTGCGCTGCATGTCTTTCCAAATACAGCTTTTCCAGATCGTGCCACGTAGATGCTTGGCGCCGGTTTTTCCGCTCACTGGCTGGATCCTCGCCCTTCGCGATCTCCCCGATCTTTTTTTGCGCGAGCTTTCGCGCTTGATCGAGCGTCACAGGCCCATAGGGGCCGAGCGTAAATCGGCGCGCGCGGCCGTATATTTTCTTCTCGACGATGAACGCCTTGCTGCGGGGCGTCACTCGCAGGGCAAACCCTCGGAGCTCGTCATCACGGTGGAAGACTTGGCCGCTTGCAGGATAAGGCGTTGCATCGATCAGTCTCTTGGTGAGCTTGGGCATGAAGACCTCAAATCAGCGGGCCAGTGTCGGACGCAATGTAGACCACATGTAGACCGAAGGGAGAGAATCACAGAGGATTGCAGGGTACCTCATGGGAGGCATGACTATTGATAACGCGTTGTTTTGTCAAGCTCAACAGGAAGAGGAAGGACACGGTAGGAGTAAGAGCTCAAGACTCTTAATCAGCGGGCCGTAGGTTCAACCCCTACACGGCCCACCATTTTTTCACGCAGTTACGTACTTCACTCCCTCTTCAGGACCCGCCGATTGTGCTAAATTTGTGCTAATCCCTCTCGCACGATCTAAAATCTCCACTCCTTTTCGCAGACTCCCCGGATAATGGTGGGCATACTGTTGCGTCATGATGGGCGATTTGTGCCCCAGCAACTGTAGCACCTTGTAGAGATCCACACCGCTCTGCATGAGGGTCGTCGCAAAGGTATGGCGTAAATCGTGGAAGTGGAAATCTTCGATCTTCGCCTTGGGAAGCGCGAGACGAAATGACCATCGCAAATGACCAGATTCCAACGGCATATAGGCCTTGCTGCAGAACACCCGCTCAATCGCCAATGATCGCACCTTCGCTTTGGTCGTGAGCACCTTCAGCACAATTTGATTCGCAGGAATGGTCCGACTCTCCCCGTTTTTGGAACGGAACACCGTCACCGTCCGCCGAGTGAAATCCACACCTCGCCAGGTGAGTTCAAGGATCTCACCCATGCGCATCCCGGTGTTCAAGGCAAACAGGACAAGATCATGCAACCACGGAGCACCAGCCTCCAAGAGTTGCGTGACTTCTTCTTCATTCAAGCAGCGACACCGTTTGCTGTTTTCCTTCCCATCCATAGACGGACACGTGCACCCTGTTCTGATCTTTAATGCGCGAAGGAACTGAACGTGTTGTTTACTCCCTCGCTTAAAGAAACTCCCGTACTGATCATGTCCATCAGTCCGGCGGAACAGCGTGGACGGACTCGCTGGATGGAGATGTCAGACATCTTCTCAGTCGTCTCCATCCAACGGCTCTTCTACACAGTCTAAACAGGTGAGGACTAATTTTATGAGTTGTTCCCGCTGCGGAGGATGCCTTTGCGATCGAGTCTTCGACCGATTTCTACAATCCGGAAGGACAATGGAGGTGTATCAACTGCGGGGCTCACCGCTCCCTTCATTCACGGCTTCAGGCGAATTTGCGCACGAATCGCCGCGAACTCTGTTCCCCTCATCGGCTGAAAAGATTCCACTCACGCATCGTTCTTAGCTTGTGGCCCAGAGATATTTCGATGATCGATCGGGCATGAACGCATCAAAAGACGCTCTGATTGCCAACCAACGTCAGGTTGAGCCACCGACATACGGACTGGATGGCTTGATCTCAAGAGGAGCATTGACCCCATGAGGTTTCTAAAACAGCGCGACGGTCTCCGACACTTACCATGTGCACTTGCGGCACGGTGCATTTCAGCTACGAGTCGATCACTTACATTTTGGGGCCGAGAAGTTCGCTTCTTTCGCAGGCGCCGTGGCCCATCTGTTTGCACAATACGAGCACGCTCACGGCGATCGACGGCCTCGCTCGATCTCATCAATTCACGATCCTATCTGCCACTAATCCAGGAGCCTGTCCATGAAGGTGCATGAATGTCCCGGCTGCCGACACCACAGCCCCGTCCCCACAGGAGGCTTCCTATCCTGCGGGCAGTGCGGCTATGCTATTACAGCCTATGCGCTCGCCGCGGAGCAACGCCTCCGACAAGGCCAGCAGCAGAATCACGAACCCTGATCGACTCAGTGCTACGCGCCGTGCTTAGAAAAAGGCGGGGCACAGAAATACTTAGCCCGCAGGATGGGGAACGATCTGCCTGTCATAGTCAACCTACACGTGTTCGCCCTCATGGTCCTTCTAGCTCTCTTCAAAGCCAGCCTAGGCTGAGATTGCCTGGGCGGTCCAGAAGTTGAGTCGTCACACATTATCCAAATAGATGCATTCGTTATCTGATCAGATACACCGCGATTCCACACAAAACCAACACGGCCCGACCTGAATGGCCATAGCCACATTCCCCCATGGAAAAACAACCTGTTCGATTCTCGCCCTGCTGCGTTCACTTTGGTACGCGAGTTGCTGTTGTGTAGGGGTATGCGGTTAGGAGCTACATCAATACTGCCCGATCAGATAATAGGGAGGCTCACATCATGCTCTGGACGATTGCGATAGTGGGAACCTATGTCGCAGGTATCTATCTTATTCGCCTGGTGTGGTGGCAGGAGTAATGTCTCATCAGATGGCATTGCTAAGCATCACAAAATAGAGATGCCTCGTGACTGTCCACATGGAATCGGCCCACACGCTGCACGATCCG
Organism: uncultured Nitrospira sp.; assembly: GCA_964493335.1. Taxonomy (GTDB): domain Bacteria; phylum Nitrospirota; class Nitrospiria; order Nitrospirales; family Nitrospiraceae; genus Nitrospira_A. The sequence goes on along the minus strand of CAZBNV010000068.1, from coordinate 2,802 downwards.
TTCGGTCTGCTGACCTCCCTTCCAGAGATCAATTGCACGACCTCACAGAACAATACCCAGACACGGGCGAGTTCCTCCACCCAACTGATGATGCTGCCAAATAGGCTGCACTGAGCCTACACTCATGACTTCGCTTCCCTCCCAGCATCGATTGGCACTGGTGGCCGCCGACCGGCCAACCCAGGCCTGTCCCGATTGCGCCGGAACTGTCCGTCGGTCTGAACGGCGAGGGTGGCGAGACTTTTTTTGGCACCTCTTGGGCCATTACCCCTGGCGATGCCGTGACTGCGGCCAGCGCTTCTATGTCGCGACGCGTCAATAACAGAGCCACCCTCAACTCTGCGCCCGAGTCATTCGCAGCGCGCGAGGCCCCCCCCAAGGCGGGATTTTGTTGGGTGGGGTAGTGGACTACACTCCCTCGATGCATCCGAATCTACCAGCAACAACCAAGCTCCTGGTTCCCTCTGCTACCGCTGAAGCCACCCTCACTTTTCAACGCACGCGAAACCGATTGGGCATTGTCTGTCCAGTCATGTTTGCCAGCCCTCAGTTTATCGGGGAAGGGGTGCTTCACAACTTGTCCCAGACAGGGTGCAGAGTGGAGTGCGACCGAACCGTACGCCAAGGCAGTTACATGACCGTGCGCCTGCTGCTGCCCAACACAGTTCACTCACTGAGTATTGATGTTGCCGCCGTGCGTTGGGTTCAGGAGGAATACTTTGGCATAGAATTCCTGCGGCTGCCCCTCCATGAACAAGCCCGCCTTCAGCAATTCCTGGCATACCACCAATGCGGATACAGCCTCACTTAGCCTCCCTGTGGGAGCTGATGCACTGGCCAGATGACTGTCGATGAGGATAAACCTAGAATTGATACTGAAGCCAGACAAACGTAGGGGTGTTGAAGAAATCCAGACTTGCACCATTGGAGGATCGTTGAGCGCACGGTAGGCCGACAATCACCGCGGCGGATGAACTAAGCTGGTTGCGTAGTTCCACAGACTCGACGCGAGCCAGACTGAGCACAGCTTGAATTATCGGCCCTGAGCCAATGTCCCGATCAGCTATAGCACAGCATGCCGTTTCCCCGGCTCCTCGCTGTGGCTCTGGCGTCACGCATCATCGCCCGCCGAACGACCGCACATACATGAGCACTTGCCACGCCTCTTCCTCCGTCAAGACCAGAGGAATGAATGGAGCCATATCCGTCCCTGGACTCCCATTTTGCAGAATCCAAAATAGCTCTCCATCCGTTCGCGCCTGTTGCCACATCTTGTCAGTAAAATTCCGTGGTAAAGGACCCTTGAAGGTAGAATAGTCCAGATCCATCCCCAATCCCTTCCCCTCAGATCCGTGGCAGGCACGACAGAATGCTTTTCCTTCAAAGAGCGCCTTTCCCTTTTGAAGAACCTCCGGGGTGGCAGGCAATGGATTTGTCACCGCACGCGCTGATTCGATCTGATCACTTGGAACACGCGGGCGCAAGACTTCTGAATCCGCCGACCAAGCCACCGTCACCACCCCAATCAACGCACCCACGACAAGCCCCAATCGCCCACCGCCCATCGGATCCCTCCCTCTCCATACCATAGAGGCGGAGAGGCGCGCACGCGTCCCTCTCCGCCCGAGCCAGCTACGACAACCGCGTTACTCCGTCCGATGCTTGTGGCCAACCGACTGCGGATGCCCCACCTCGCCGTTCGGCGCTTTTGCTCCATCCGGCCAGAGGTGAAAGATGATACCGTCTGTCTTAGCCGCGATGGCAGCCACTTCCTTGGCTTGCGCATCCGGCATATCCAAGATCTGCACACGCCCCGTAGCGATCTCGACCTCATGGTCATGGTAATACTTATTCCAGGTCTCCAACGGAACATGTGCGCGCGAGACGGACTTCGCCACAAAATACTCGATGTCCGTCAATAGCGCATTGGCATCGGTTGATTCAAACAATAAACACTGCAGCACTTCCGGCGAAATCGGTTTGCAGTAGTGATGGTACGGACCATGCACCGACCCGTCCTCAAATTTATGCGGAGCCATGACGTGAATCGTATGCCCTTGCGCCGGTGTCGGCATGGCCTTCGCGGCAGCGACCGTGGCCGCAGCCGGAGGAGATTTCATTTCGCGAGAGGTTTCGGCACAGCCTGCTGCCGTCAGCGCAGCCGCACAGATTCCGACGACCGCAATCGCACTTCGCATAGTGGCCTCCTTAAAATTGAGATACAGGCTTCACAATTATTGCGTGACAACGTTACTCCGTTCGCGGCTTATGGCCCACGGATTGCGGATGTCCGACCGAGCCATCCGGAGCCTTGGCCCCTTTCGGCCACAGATGGAAAATGATGCCGTCTGTCTTGGCCGCGACCGCGGCGACTTCCTTGGCCTGGGCATCAGGCATATCGAGCACCTGAACGCGCCCGGTGGCAATTTCGACCTCGTGATCGTGATAGAACTTGTTCCAGACATCGAGGGGCACCGCCGATCGAGACACCGGCTTTGCCACGAAATATTCGATGTCGGTTAATACGGCATTCGGCTCAGTTGATTCGAACAACAAACATTGCAGAACTTCCGGTTTGATGGCTTTGCAATAGTGATGGAAGGGACCTGCCACCGACCCATCCTCCATTTTGTGAGGCGCCATGACGTGGATATCGAATCCATCGGCCGGGCCTGGCTTCATATCAGCCGCATATGCAACGCTGCCGAAAGCGAGGGCAAGCGTGCTTGCACCGAGCACACAAAAATTTCTGAACATGTAGAGCCTCCTATGGTTGGGGTGGGAATTGGAACACACCGATGT
>CAZBNV010000067.1:0-24745 GCA_964493335.1 uncultured Nitrospira sp. | reverse complement strand
CCCGCAGCCAAGGTCCGCGTCGCCGCGGCCTATGCTCTGGGGCGGCTTGGTCCTAATCTGGGTCCCGGGGCCATCGTCGTGTACGAAGCGTCCGTCTATCCCGGCGCCACCGAGGAGGGCTGTCTCCCGATCCTTGAAAAGGCGGCTGGCCTCAAGGGCGGCAGCGTTTTCAAGATCGGTTATTCACCTGAGCGCATCAATCCCGGCGACAAAGAACATACCCTGGAAAAAATCATCAAAGTCGTCTCCGCGCAGGATGAAGAGTCGCTGGACATTGTCGCCCAGACCTATGCCATCGTGGTGAAAGCCGGTATCCATCGGGCATCCAGCATTAAAGTGGCCGAGGCGGCGAAGGTCATCGAGAACACTCAACGCGACCTCAATATTGCCCTCATGAACGAACTGGCGTTGATTTTCCACCGGCTGGGTATCGATACGAGGTCGGTCCTTGAGGCGGCGGGGACGAAATGGAATTTTTTGAAGTTCAACCCCGGTTTGGTCGGTGGGCATTGTATTGGGGTGGATCCCTACTACCTGACAGCAAAAGCTGAGTCTGTTGGATATCATCCTGAGGTCATTCTAGCCGGACGACGGATCAACAACAGCATGGGCAAATATGTGGCTGAACAGACCATGAAACTCTTAAGCCAGGTGGAACGACCGGTCAGCGATCTGCGCGTTGGCGTGCTGGGCCTGACCTTCAAGGAAAATGTGCCGGATTTGCGGAATAGCCGAGTTCCGGATATTGTGAATGAACTCAAAGAGTATGGAATTCAGGTCGTGGTCCATGATCCTCTCGCGGAGCCGGAAGAAGCGGTCGGGGAGTATGGCTTGCGGCTGTCACCGTGGGAACAGCTGAAACAATTGGATGGGATCATATTGGCTGTTGCGCATCGAGAGTACCTGCAAATGGGGCTGCCCGAATTGCTCAAACCCCTGCGCAAGCAGCGCAACAATGTCGTCGTGGACGTCAAGAGCGTATTGAGCCCAGACGCATTGCCAGGCTCCGTTAAATATTGGAGGTTGTAAGCTGTATTCAGTGTGAGAAGTGAGCCTCCTGAGCCGCTCTTTCCTTTGTTCTGCCGGAGTCCATTCGATTCGGTTTATCTCTCACGGTCCGCAGGTTCTGTCTCGTTGCTTGCCTTTCCATACAACAGTCATGCCGAAAGGCGTTAATGCCTCGTCTCGCATCTGCCGAAAGAGGTACGAGACGATGGCACGGCGCCGCCCGTGCAAAGCGAGAAACTGATTGTCGCCTATGATTCAGTTTGATATACCAAAGAGGTTGTCACCTTGTTGATCCGATTTATGCGCTCATCCCTCCGCGCGACACACGTCGACATCACGGGTCCTTCGATGCTCCGTCTGCTCCTCTCGGCAGTCGGCATGCTGTGCTGTATTGTCACGACAGCGTGCGGAACGTTGACGTCTCCTGACATCAAGCGAGGCGATCAGCATCTCGCGGCGGGGAATTGGGAAGAAGCCACCGTTGCCTATCGTCAGGCTCTTAAGGACGATCCGTTTGAACCCTCGCTTCAGAATAAATATGCGATCGCAAGAGAACGGGCAGCTGCCATGCATGAAGAGCGGGGTCGGCAGCTCCTGAAGGATCGCCAATTGGAGCAGGCGGCCGATGAATTTAAACGTGCCTTGACGATCGAGCCGACGAGCAAGGACCACGAATCTGGTCTGACCGAAGCGTTTCGCTTAAAAGAAGCTCGCGACCGTTACCGGGAAGCAGAGCGTCTGGTGCAACTTGGCCGAGTGGGTGAGGCCATGGAGGTGTATCAGCGGGCGGTGGAACTCGATCCCACGTATAAGGAAGCCCTGGAGGGTGTGGCTCGGCTTTCGGAAGAACAACATGCCGTGGGTCGGGACGACCGGCAGAAACAACCTGTCACGTTGCAGTTCCGCAATGCCGGATTGAAGGAAGTGTTGGAAGCCTTGGGCAAGGCCGCCCGAGTCAATTTCGTGTTTGATAAAGATGTGCGCAATGACCCCGTGACCGTCTCATTGGAGGACAAACCCTTCGACGAAGCGCTGACGTTGGTCCTGAACAGTAACAGCCTGTTTGCGCAGAAGGCCGGGCCGTCTCTGTTCATTATTAGCCCGAACACAAAACAGAAGCAGGAACAGTATCAAGACCTGATTATTCGGACCTTCTATTTGTCCACCGCCAAGGCCAAGGACATGGTCGCATTGCTCAAGACCATGCTGGACGTGAAGCACATCCACGGGAATGAGCCGCTTAATACCATTGTCATTCGGGATCAGCCTGAGAAAGTGGAACTGGCGGAAAAAATCATTCAGGCCAACGATCGCGAGGATTCCGAGGTCCTCTTCGATGTGGAGGTCCTGGAGGTCAATCGGACGGTGGATCAACAATACGGCTTAAACTATCCGAAGCAAATTGCGGCCTCGCTCGTACCGCCGGGGTTCACGGGAGCGATTGCCGGCGATATCGCGCAGCAGTTTACCTATCGGAACCTTGCGAGCTTGGGGCAAGACAGTTATTTGTTCAAGCTTCCGACGAATGTGCAGTTGGATTTCTTCAAGCAGGTCACCGACGCCAAGACCCTGGCGGCACCGAAAGTGAGGGTGCTCAACAACAAAAAAGCCGAGGTCAATATCGGCGACAAGCAGCCGATCTTGTTGTCTACGACCAATGTGTTACCGGGACAGGCGGCTACCGGCGCCGTTCCGACCACCTCCACCGTGACGTCTATCGAATTTCGCGATACCGGCGTGAAGCTGACGGTCGAACCCAACATTCATCTTGGAAGCGAGCTCTCCCTCAAGATGAAGATCGAGGTCATTCGCCTGGGCGACACCGTCCTGCTGCAGCAATCTCCGCCGATCACGCAGTTCAAGTTCGGCAACCGGTCGGCCGAAACGATGTTAAGCGTGCGTGACGGGGAAACCATTGTGCTGGGAGGCCTCTTGCAGGAGGAAGACCGTCGAACCAAGGTCACGATTCCATGGATCGACAGTATTCCTTTTCTGGGTAACCTGTTGAGTTCCTTCAAAACCCAGCGGGTCACGACGGAGGTCATCCTCACGATCACTCCTCATATCATGAATGCGGTCCGGTTGCCGGGCCCACAGGGGCAAGCGTTCTGGTCAGGAACCGAGTCTGTCTATTCCACATTGCCCTTGTTTGCGATACAACCGAAGAAAGTGTCGGCCCGGGCGTCGGCTTCCACTGACCCGTCTACGGTGTATCAAAAAAGTTCAGCCAAGAAAGGCAAGGGTGAAGCCTCGATCACGGAAGTCGTGCCGACCGGGCTGCAATTGTCCATTCAACCCGCAGATACTGTTGCCCAGGTGGGAAAAGAGTTTCGCGTGGATGTCATGGGGAAGCATGTATTGGGGCTGGAAACGGAGACATTTGTCTTAGACTTTGATCCGCAAGTGGTCGAGTTCAGGGATGCCGCCCAAGGAGAGGTGTTAGGTGCTGAATCGGGCAAAGCCGCGGTGGTTGTGGCCCCGCACTCGACGGATGGGGTTGTTGAATTGCGCCTGCATCGGTCCGCGAGTGCGACCAAGGACGAGGGCCGGCTGTTACGACTGACGTTTCTCGCAAAAGCTCCGGGCGTGTCGGCAGTGCATCTGTTGGGAGCGAAGCATGCGGGCGTCGAGGGTTCGGAAGAGGCGACTGAAGCCAAGGGAGTGGTGAGAGTGCGGTGAAGCAGTCCGGTGTCACGTTGCTCGAATTGCTCGTTACCCTGACCATTCTCACCATCTTAGCCTCGGTCGCGCTGCCGTTCACGAAGGTGTCGTCCAAACGCACGAAAGAAATCGAACTGCGGCAGAACCTCCGGGTGATCCGAGCCGCCATCGATACCTTCCGTCTCGAATGGTCGCGTGACGGCGATACACTGACCGGCCCCGCCTGCGTGAAGAATCGGTTAAGCTGTAAGGATGTGACCGGCCCTTTTGGCTATCCGAAGTCACTGGACGTATTGCTGGGCGTGAAGCTGACGGGCGAGCAGGCTAACGTGCGGGGAACGGCGATCAAGCGGTACCTGCGATCGATTCCTCCGGATCCCTTGACCGGAGCCACCGACTGGCGATTGCGCTGTTATCGAGATCCCCCCAGCGTCAAAGATTGGTGTGGAGAAGACGTGTACGATGTCACGAGTCAGAGTCAGGAACTTGCGCTGGATGGGACGAAATACAGGGAGTGGTAGGGATGTATGCCCGGTCTCGTCATCGCGCGGTTTTACGATTATCGAATTGATGATTGTGGTGACGATCGTCGGCATCCTTGCCACCTTGGCAGTTCCCTCTTATCATGCCGCAATCATCAAGGCTAAGGAAGGGGCGTTGCGCCAGGACTTGTTTTCCCTGCGCGATGTCATCGACCAGCATCGAGCGGATAAAGGGAAGTATCCCGAGACCATTCAGTCACTGATCTCGGCCGGTTATCTTCGTCGAGTTCCGACCGATCCGATCACGGGAGCCACGTCTACATGGCAAGAAATGGTCGATCAAGGGGAAGGTGGCATGGTCGACGTGTTTTCCGGCTCCGAGCTCGTCGGCACCAACGGCGTGCCCTACAACCAATGGTAATGTTATGACTACTGTGATCCATCGATACACTCCAGTGCGTCGGATGACTTTCGGTTTAAGAGCCGGCTGTTGGATGGCGGGTGTGTGGGTCCTCTCACTATCGGGAGGATGCGCGCGTCTGACACCGAGCCCCGAATCGGGCCACTCCGATTTGCAGGTGGCGGCAGATTCTCTCAAACTGGCGGTACGCGAAGCGCAACGCTCGGCAGCCGATTTGCGGGCTGAGCTTGAAGAGCAGCGGAAGGACCTGGCGGATGCCCAAGTCGCCCGAGCGCAACTTCAAGGTATGTTGCGAGAGACGGAGCGACGCCTCGACGAAGCCAAGCAGATCATTGAGTTGCAGCGAGAGGAATTGGCGTCGGCCCGCGTTGAACGTGAACGGGTGGCTCAAATGCTCCGCCCGCTACACAGCCGCCTTCGGCAGTCGGCATCCGTGGTCCCCTATCAGGGGAAAATGGCCGTACCTGGCGCGGATGGGGTGGTGCCAGCTTCGACGGGCTTGCGAGAAAAGGCAGCGGTATGGCCACCTTCTCACGAAGAAAACTCCGTTCCCTCCGCTGAACCTGTTGAGGCCGAGGCCGGACCGACTTCAGAAGAATCGGGGCCGATCCCAGCTGCTATGCCGGCGGTCGTTCCCGTGGCCGGGCTTCGATCGGTCGTCATTCAGGATGGCGACACGTTATGGCGTCTGTCTCGCCGCCATAAGGTCAGCCTTGAGGCGCTTCGATCCCTCAACGGTCTGCCCAGCAATCTCATTGTGACAGGTCGAACGCTCCAGTTGCCGGAGCCTCGGTTACACCAGACGGAGTCACAAGCGTCCATCGGCGCGCCCGTTCGATAAGCGTCGTGGACTGCTGCGTGATATGTCGCCCCTAACGATCTCATGGCTGTGTTTGCTTACAGAGCGGCTCGCGCCGATGGAACCACCTTCGAAGGGCATATCGAGGGAGAGGACGAGCACCTCGTGCGCGCCAAGCTTGAGTCCGATGGCCTCCTGGTGTTTCGGCTCGCCAAGCGGGGCGCAGGCTTTGGCGTGCCGGGACTTACCGCAGGGCGGTGGGGCAAACTTCCCCTCCAAGACTTTCTCGTCTTCAATCAAGAGCTGCTGGCATTGATCAAAGCCGGGTTGCCGGTCTTACGGGTCTGGGATCTTCTCATCGATCGCACGCAACGCGCTCCCTTTCGAGAAGCTCTGAAAGCCGTTCGACAGGACATTCGTGGAGGGGCTTCTGCCTCGGAAGCCCTGGCCAAACATTCCCCCTATTTTTCGGACCTGTATCTCGCCACGATTCGCGCCGGTGAGCAGTCGGGAAATTTATCGGAGGTATTACAACGGTACATCGCGTATCTGAAGCTGATGATCGCCTTGCGGCAGAAAGTCACCAAGGCGCTGGCCTATCCGGGCTTCCTGGTGGTCGTCGGCATCGCGGTGGTTGGATTTCTGTTGAGCTATGTGATGCCGACCTTCGTCTCGGTGTACGGAGAGTCGTCGGCCAATTTGCCCACCCCGACCCGGGTGCTGATCGCGGCGATCCACATCGGAGAGGCGCAATTGATTCCCGTGGCGATCGTGATCGCGGTGGCGACCGTCATGGGGCGGACCTGGTATCAAACTTCGGCCGGTCGATTGTCCGTGGACCGGCAGTTGCTGCGGTTGCCGCTCCTTGGAGTGATCCTGGTGGAACACCACACCATCCAGCTTACTCGCACGCTGGCCACGGTTCTGGCCGGCGGCACGCCTTTGGTTGAAGCGCTGGAAATCGCCCGCGGTGCCGTGTCCAATCGATTCGTCTCGCGTGGGTTGGTTTCGGCCGTGAACGAAATTCGGGAAGGAAGTACGTTGGCCGCTGCCATCGAGCGTCCACAGATCTTGCCGAAACTCGCCATTGAAATGTTGTCGGTCGGGGAGGAAACGGGATCATTGGAACCGATGCTCCGGGATGTAGCCGAATTTTACGAAGGAGATCTCGATGTGCGGCTCAGTCAGTTGACCACCTGGATCGAGCCGGTCCTATTACTGGTCATGGGCCTCTTGGTCGGAGGCATTGTCATCATTATGTATTTGCCGATTTTTCAAATGGCCGGGACCGTTCAATAATCCCACGGCGTCGTGATCGGCGAGCCCACCGGGGTGTCGCGACCCGCGCTGAGTTCGGAGGAACCCAGGATGCTCATGCAACGTCATCTCACTCGCCCTTCGCTCGCCGATGTGATGGTGCGCGAGGGGATCTTACCGAGGCGGACCGTCGATCAAGTTGTGGCTCGCCTGGGAAGCAACAGCGCCGCCTTGGGCCAGACGCTCGTCGAAGAGGGCACGATTTCAGAAGCCCAATTGGCGCAGGCCTTGGCTTCGCAGTACGGACTCCCGTATGACGCGCTCACCGCGTTCCGCGTGGACTCGGAGTTTTATCACACCATTTCGGTGAAATTGATGCGGCGTCACCCCTTCGTGCCGGTGAAGGACGAGGCCGGCGTCTTGACCATTGCGATTTCGGACCCTCAAAACCTGCTGGCGTTGGATGAATTGGAAATCGTCCTGAATCGAACCCTGCACTACGTGGTCAGTTCCCGATCGGCCATTCGAGCCGCGCTGGAGCGGAGCGAAGGGTCGAGTCAGGCCCTGCGCGAATTGGAGGCGGAGTATCGCTCGGTGCTGGTCAAAGAAGATGAACGGGGCGAAGAAGTCCTGACCGTCGATCATTTCGGTGAAGACCAGAATCCTGTCGTTAAGCTGCTCGACACGACTCTGTTAAGTGCCATGCAACGCCGGGCCAGTGATATTCATATTGAGGCAACGGATCGTGCCACCACCGTGAAGTTTCGTGTGGACGGAATTCTCGTCTCGGCCATGGATCCGCTCGATGTGAAATTGCATCCGCCCCTCGTGTCTCGCCTGAAGGTCATGTCCGACCTCGACATCGCCGAACGCCGGGTGCCGCAGGACGGGAGTTTCCGGATGCGGCTCGATCGCAAAACCGTCGATTTTCGTGTCTCGATTTTGCCGAGCGTATTCGGCGAATCCGTGGTCATCAGAATTTTGGACCGCGAAGCGATTACCACGGGAGTCTCCACCCTGCGGCTGGATCGCTTGGGGTTCAACCCCGAAGACCTCAAGCGGTTTCGCCGGGCCATTACGAGGCCCTATGGGATGGTCCTGGTCACCGGTCCCACCGGCAGCGGAAAAACCACCACGCTCTATGCGGCTATCAGCGAAATGAACATTCAGGAAGACAAGTTGATCACCATCGAAGACCCGGTCGAGTATCAACTGCCGGGGGTGGTGCAAATTCCCGTGAACGAAAAGAAGGGGCTCACGTTTGCCCGAGGGTTACGGTCGATTCTCCGCCACGATCCGGACAAGATCATGGTGGGAGAGATTCGGGATGCCGAAACCGCGCAAATTGCCATTCAATCGGCCTTGACCGGCCATTTGGTGTTGACGACCGTGCATGCCAACAACGTGTTCGACGTGATCGGGCGGTTTGCCTCGATGGGCATCGATTCCTATAATTTTCTGGCGGCGTTGACCTGCGTCTTGGCGCAACGGTTGATCCGGATCATTTGCCCCAATTGCCGGCACCAGGTTGCGCTTGATCCGGCACTGGCGGAGGAATCCGGCCTCGACTACGACCAATATAAGACCGCGCCGTTTTTTGAGGCAAAGGGATGTTCCGAATGCCACGAGACGGGCTACCGCGGCAGGAAGTGCATCACCGAATTTTTAGACCTGACGGATGAAATCAAGGAGATGATCCTGGCCGATCGTGCGCTGTCGGAGATTCGGTACCGCGCGGTGACGGACGGCATGATCACCCTGCGGCAGTCCGCAGTGAAGAAAGTGCTGGCGGGAGAGACGACGCTCCGGGAGATCAACCGCGTGACCTTTAGCGAAGAGCGATAACCGATGTGGGATTGGATCACCAGCCGTCCGCAGTACTGTCTGAAAATCGGGGCGCACGATCTCGCCTGGGCGGAGGTGCACCGGAACTGGCGTGGCCGGCCGCGTTACCAGTGTGTGGTGTCGGCCCTTCCCGAAGGGGTCATGCGGCTGTCACCGTTAGAGCCGAACATCGTCTTACCGCATGAGCTGGAATCTCATATCCGTGTGATTGCCGCCTCTCCCACCGCTCAGGCTACCGATCGATCTACAGCGGCAGGGGTGCCGCGGGCTGCCACCGTGATTCTTCCCGATCTCGCCGTACGTCTGGCGGTGCTGCGCCTCCAAGATTTGCCGTGGAGCTCGCAGGAACGCGAGGCATTGGTGCGCTGGCGGCTAGGGCAGGAACAATTGTTGTCGCTCAGTGGCGCGAAAGTCTTTTCCCACGTGTTATCCGATCCGGCCGGATCCGGAGACGGCCCCTGCACGGTGCTGGCCGTCGTGGTGCAGGAAGCGGTACTGGCTCAGTATGAATCCGTCTGTGAAGCGGCGGGATTGATTCCCCAGGAAGTGGATGTGTCGAGCTTGCGCCTGTTCAATCTATGGGCGCAGGGATCGGGGGGTGCAGAACGGTTGACGGCCGATTTTCTATGGGTGAATGCCACGGACGGCGGGGTGACGGCGTTTATATTTCATCAGGGCACGCTTGTGTTTCTCCGCTCCAAATTGCAAGGCGGAACCGGCTTCGGAGCGGCAGGGGCTCCGGGTGCTGAACAGGCGGCTCTCGATCGTATCGTCCAGGAATGTGCTGACTCTATTTATGCGTGCCAACAACAGACGCCCGATTTGGCCATCAGCCAGACGGTGCTGATTGCCGATGAAGCGATGGGACTTGGTTTACACCAGCAGTTGGAAAAGGGATTGGGGGTTCCTGTGAAGGGGTTGGATTGGGACCGCATTCGGCAATATGGAGGCGGGACCATCATGGGACCGCAGACGAGTGCCGCGTTACCGGCGATCGCAGGAGTGGTGTAGGCCATGTCGATGGGCAATCTGACGTCATCGCTCCGGGATGTGGTGACCCGTCTCGGGCAGCCATCCGCCCGCACCGGTGCATTTGCCATCAATCTGAGCAGTCGCTATCGCTGGTACCTTGCTCCGGCCCGTTTGGTGATTATGTTGTTGGCGGGCGTGATCGGGGTGGCGATGCTCTGGGATATTTCTCGAGCATGGCTGGCGTGGCAAGATGTGGAATCCATGGAATCGGCCTTGAAACAGGTTCAGGATCGAGACCGTGAATTGTTGAAAGACGCGCAACAGGAAGGGATCGATCTGTCGGAAGCCGCTCTGCTGGTGTTGCCGAAGGAGATCGAATTTGCCAATCAGTTGATCGAAAAACGTAGCTTTTCCTGGACTCGATTTCTCACCGAGTTGGAGCGGGCGATTCCGCAGCGGATCGCCGTCAACAGCATCCGGCTGGATCCAGCAAACTCGACGATCATGCTGACCGGGTCTGCCAGGGCACTGGAAGATGTGACGACCTTGACCGTGACCTTTCAAGATCATCCCCAGTTCAAGGAGCCGGTGCTGGGACAGCACCGCGATATGGGGAATGGGTTGGTGGAGTTTGATCTGTCCATCAAGTATCGGAATCGTAACCCATGATGTTCCCTGGACTGGACCGCCTGCAACATGCTCTGCGGCAACCGTATGCGCCCATCCTCCCGTGGGTGGCCTTCGTGGCGACGTTGTTTGTGCTGAGCTATGGGATTCATGCCTTGGTGTTGGGAGCCGCCGAGCAGGAACAGATCAGGCTCGAGGCCGAATCGGTGAAGGCGCGGCAGCAGCTCAGCCGGCATAAAGAGGCGAAGAAGGCCAAAGCCGATCTTCAGCGTGTATGGGCGGTACTGCCCTTGTTCCGCGATTTTGCGCCGCTTGCGCTCGGCGTGACGGAAGAGGCGAAGCGGGACCAGGTCACCTTGCCGGCCCTCTCCTATAGGACGGAAAAGACTGCAGTGCCGGATGCGACCAAGGCGATCCTGCAGGGAACGGTGACGGGTCGCTATGAAGATTTGAGGCGGTTTCTCTATAACTTGGAATCGGCGGAGGAATTGCTGTTCATTGAAGACTTGAACCTGATCCGCTCGGGCAATGTCCAGGACCAGCAGTTGACCTTCAATATTCGGATTTCGACCTATCTGCGGGGCGAGCATCTTCAATCCCCGGCGCCGTAATTCGTATGAATCGAATCAGTAAGAACCAAATCCTATTGCTGGCGAGCCTCGTGACGCTTTGGGTCGGGTTGCTCATCTGGCAATTCGGCCACACCACTGAACAAGAGCGGGTGCCCCTGACGCATGTCAGCGGGCCAAAAGTGGGAGGTCGACCGTCTGCCACTCCTGTCAGTGGCGGCTTACAGGTACATCTGGATCAGCTTGCCGCGATCAAAGGGCAGCGCCAGGCGACGTTTTCCACGCCACGCAACATATTCGCGAGCCTCCTGCCACCCGTGGAACCGGTTCCAGTGCCGCAGACAGTTCCCCGTCGGGGCCGTTCCCGAGCGGCGGTCAAATCAGCACCGCCTCCGGACACGGAAGCGCCGGAAGTTGAAGAAGAAAAGGGCCCAACGGCCGAGGATATCGAGCGGCTGCGGATTGCGACCGAACTCAACCTCTTCAGGTATGTGGGGTTCATGGCCGTGGGGGATGGTCCGCAAAAGAAAAAGACCATGGCAGTCGTGGTCAAGGACGAAGAAATGCATTTGCTCCAAGTCGGAGACACCATTGCCGGTGAGGTATTGGTCAAGGCTATGTCGCCCACCGAAATCACGCTGCAGCATTTGGCGTCAAAAATCACGCAAGTGATTCCAGCCACGGAAGAACCTGGACCGGGGGGCCAGCCCAATTAGAATGGTGATGGGGTTGTCTCGTCATATCAGAAATAACCATGGTGTCACCTATCTGGCCTTGATGTTTTCAATCGTCTTGATCGGCATCTCGGCATCCGCAACGGCTCGACAATGGGGATTCATGGTTCAGCGAGAAAAAGAAGCCGATCTCGTGGCGAAGGGGATCGAGATTCAAAATGCCTTGTCGCTCTATTCAGCGACGATGAAGATTGGGCGAGTCATGAGCACCGAAGTCTACCCGCAATCGCTGGCAGAGCTGACCAGGGCGCCCAAGCCGTACTTGCGGAAGGTCTACCAAGATCCCATGGGTGGGAGCGATTGGGAGTATATGCGCGCGCCGACCGGAGGCATTATGGGGGTGCGGAGTAAAAGTAAAGCTAGACCCATTAAAACGGGGGATTTCCCGCTTGCGGTCCGTCACTTCGAAGGTCGAAAATCCTATCATGACTGGATATTTCAGCATCCCAATCCCTCCTCTATGTCCATGTTGATGCCACCGATGATGGGTCTGCCTCCTGGGGGCGTCCCTTCGCAGCCGGGAAGCCCCGGTGCCGTCCCCGGCGCTCCGATGCCTGGTGTTCCCGGAGTGCCCGGTCCTGCTCGCAACCCTTTACCCGACTCCAAATCCCACAGTATCCTGTCTGGCTATAGATCGCCGCGCCCACGTTCACCATCTTGAATCGGACGATGCGTCGGGGCTTCAGGCCCGATATGTCGCCTGGAAGCAGGAATTCATCACATGGAACAAGATCTCACTGAATCCCCGGCCATGGAGCAGGAGGCTCCTGCTGAAATACTGTCCCCGGAAGACTATGTGGCGGCCTTGGTTGGTAAAGCCAAGGGCGCAGCAGGTCGGCTCTCGACTCTCCCCACGGCGGTGAAGAACCAGGCATTACTGTCCATGGCCGATGGCCTCGAGGAACAGGCGACCGAGTTGCTGGCCGAGAATGAAAAGGACTTGGAACAGTTTGATGCGACGCCGGAACGTCAGGCCATGGCCGACCGGCTGCGACTGACGACGGAGCGGATCCAAGACATGGCGGCGGGGATACGCGACATCGCCCGGTTGCCGGACCCGCTCGGGGACATGCCGAAGATGTGGACCAGACCGAACGGGATGCAGGTCGGGCGGATGCGAGTCCCCATTGGAGTGATCGGCATCATCTACGAAGCCCGCCCGAATGTTACGGCGGACTCAGCGGCCCTGTGCCTCAAGTCGGGGAATGTGTGTATCCTGCGTGGAGGGTCGGAAGCGATTCATTCGAATACGGCCATCGCCAAGGTCCTGTGCGAGTCCGCTGAGAAAGCCGGTGTGCCGGCGGGAGCGATTACCTTCGTCGATCGCCCGGAACGAGACATCGTTCAGTTGTTGCTCAAACAAGACCAGTTTATCGACCTCATCATTCCCCGCGGGGGCGAATCCCTCATGCAGACGATCGCTGAGCATGCCACGATTCCGGTGCTCAAGCATGACAAGGGAGTTTGCCATACCTATGTCGACGCAGAGGTGGATCCGAAGCTGGCGGAGCTGATCTGCCTAAATGCAAAAGTGCAACGCCCCTCGACGTGCAATGCCATGGAAACTCTGTTGGTCCATCAAAGTCTCGCGCGGACCTGGCTTCCCCACGTGGTTAAACAGCTCGCAACCGCCAACGTAGAAGTGCGAGGTTGTGTCAAGACCTGTCAACTGTGTCCCGAGGTCAAGCCGGCCGTCGACGAAGATTTCGGGAAAGAATTTTTGGACCTTATCCTGGCGATCAAAGTCGTGAGGCACATTGACGAGGCGCTGGAACATATTGCGACCTATGGGTCTCGGCATACGGAAGCGATTGTGACGAAGAATTATTCTCATGCGATGCGGTTCCTCCGCGAGGTTGATGCCGGCGCCGTGCTGGTCAATGCCTCGACCCGTCTCAATGACGGCTACCAGTTTGGCCTGGGAGCAGAAATCGGTATCAGCACGTCACGGCTGCATGCGCGAGGCCCGATGGGGCTTGAAGAATTGACCTGCTCAAAGTTCGTGGTGCTCGGGAGCGGCCAGATCCGCGAATAGATGCTGTCCGATCCCGTGATAGAGGAGATCCTCAGGCGTCCTGGTACGCTCGCTTTTCCCTCCAACCTCGCAGCCCTGTCGCATCTGCTGACGACCTCCGCTGCTTCCATTCGGCAGCCAAGCGGCCATCTCGTGGTGTACGGAAGCCATGGCCGCCGGCTGCTCGCGACCGATCCGGACGGCCATCCGCTGCATGAATGCGAATGGGGGATGGTTGGTGGAGCGCTGCGACTGCTGCGCGCCCGCTTGCATCTCGACTGGGGGGCCTGGGTCGGTCTGGTGCCCAGCGGGCTAGTCAACAGCATGACGCTGGATCTTTCACGAAAACCTGGATGGGAACGTCTACGTGCCGACGATCTTCGGGGGATGGCGGCGCAGGCCATGCAGGTGCCGCTGGAAGAAGTTCGTTTCTTCTACAACGATCAGGACATGACCATTGATGCGAAGGGCGCCGCCACGATCAGGCATCGCAAGGACGCCATCTATGTGCTGCCGGACGGCACCTTCGATGATAAGCAATTCATGGCCTGCATGGGGGCCATGCATTGGGAGAATATCGATTTCCTCCCGGTCGTGGAGTTGTTCCTCTCGCTGTTGCCCGGCACGGGCTCGGCGATGTTTGAGCTGATTCGCGGTCTGTATGACGATCAGAATCGGGATAAGCCTGCGCCGCGGCCCTTGCGTTATCGGGGCATTCCTACCTATCCCTCCGAAGCAGCCTATCGGCTCTTTAGCAACTTTTTCCGTCCACAGGTTTCCAGCGGAGGTGATCCATTCCCGGTCTTCATGGACCCCCCCCGCTCACATCTGGTGGCCTGGCTGCCGCTGTCCGATCCGCCGAGACGCTATTTTGAGGCGACGCATGCACTTTGCGTCACGATCCAGGGACAGCGATTGGTGAAAGCCACCTGCGGGGACGATCCGATTGGGATATCGTATCAGCCATTCGATCAGCGAGGGGCGGCGCCCTGCCAGCGTGGCTTGGCAGTTGATGAGAAGCATCTGGTGTTGCTGGATCGAGGGGTCAGACTGGTCGTTCCTCTGAGGCACAATTGGGGGCAGGTGACGGAACCTCGATCGATGGGGACAGGTCCGACGGCCCTTGATTGGACGTCTGTTTTTGAAGGGGCTCCACCGTCAGTCAGTCATGAGGAGGCGTTCGGCGCCGTGCTTCTGTATCCCGACGATGATCGAGAGATCGGGGAATTGGCGACGCAACCTTTCGTGGCCGACTATCTCCAAGACCTCATCGAACAGGACCGTCCGTTGGCCGCGCAGGTGGGACGGGCCGGTGCGCTCTTGATTAGCGGCTTCGATGTCGCGATCACCACGTACATTGACGGCGACCGTCCTCGTGCCTGTACCGTGCTCTATGACCATCCGGCCTTTGTCCAGCGGCAGGCGCAACTGCTGTGGAACACGTGGGCTCGTGCGCAACGATTAGATTGGTTATCCCACGTGCGGATGAGGCCTCGTCTGGAGCAAGGTGCCGCAGAAAGTGGCCAGAGGTACGATCTTGTCTACGACTGGGTGCCATTCAGTCTGTATGATAAGCCGGATGCGGTAAAGGAACGGATTCAATGGGTGGCTCGGGAGTTGGCACCCGGAGCAGTCGCGTTCGTCGTTGGCCCACCGACGGTCGCCGATGGGTGCAGAGCTGCCGGGGTGCGCGTGCAGGCCATCACTCCGGTGGCGAAGTTGCCGACCTTCCGTATGCATCAGACGATCCTGCCTCGAGCACAGCTGAAGATGGGTGTGATGCTCTACCAGATTGCCCAGCACTGACAGCCGTGACAGGACAATGACGGATTACCTGCATGGGCCTGCTGTCTACAGCGACTGCGTGGCGGTAGATGAGCGGTAGGCGTCTGTGGTCATGGTGATGAATGAAGTGAGGTGGGAAATTGACCCCCGCCTGCTCGAAGAGTCTGTTACAATCCGTCGTCAATCTGCACGTTCAGGCAACGGTGTGATACCGAGAGAAGGAGCATCCGGCACATGGGTTGGCGCGAATATCAAATGCTTCCACTCAAGGGCAATATGTGTAGGAAGATAAGGATTCTGCGAGCTCGCGCCGATAGGCTGCAAGGCTGCAACGGATTCTCCTTCATTGAGGTGATGATCGTTGTGGTGATCTTGGCGATTCTGGCCACCCTGCTCATTCCAAGGGTTATGGGTCGCACTGAAGATGCCAAGCGGGCTGCGACCAAAGCTCAAATCGCCAATATGGAAAGCGCCTTGCAACTCTATAAACTCGACAATGGCAATGTGCCGTCGACCGAGCAAGGACTAAAGGCCCTCGTCGAGCGTCCGTCGTCAGGTCCAGTCGCACCGAATTGGAAAGCTGGGGGCTACCTTCCCAAGGTGCCCGTCGATCCCTGGGGCTTTCCCTACAAGTACACGACCCCCTCGACCCAAGGTGGGGAGTTTGAGATCATCTCCTTCGGAGCCGATGGAACGCCCGGGGGTGAGGGGAAAAACGCCGATATCGTCAGTTGGGATCTGGACCGCAACTGATCTCCCGCCATTCGCTCTGTCATCCGCTTCATTCCCTCGTTGCCGCTCTCATCCGGGATCATTTCCCCCAGGTTTGGTCTGAATCGACTCAAGAAGGTGCGGTTGCCGACCGATCAGGAGAAGGGACGGTCCTGTCGAGAGGGGGAGTCAATGCGACGTGTGATCTTTGTCGACGATGCGCCGGAGATTTTGCAGCACCTACGCCGGCTGCTGGCCCCCATGCAAACCGAGTGGGAGATGCAGTTCTTTCCCTCGGCCACCGAAGCCTTGGCCGCAATTCAGAATGCGCCGTGCGACGTGGTCGTGTCGGACATGACCATGCCGGGAATGGATGGCGCAAAATTTTTGGGAGAAGTGTGCAAGATTTGCCCTCAGACCATTCGTATCATCCTCTCCGGAGACCAGAGCCCCTATAACTACGTGCGCTCCGCTTCCGTCGCCCATCGATTTCTGCAAAAGCCGTTTGACGTGGCGACGCTCAAATCAACCATTGAGCAGGCCGAGGCCCTACGGAACGTGCTGGGCAATCCGGCGCTTCGAAGCCTGGTCAATGAAATTAAGACGCTGCCGAGTCTTCCCTCGATCTACCAAGACCTCATGCATGAAATGCAGGCGCCGCAAGCGTCGCTGAAGAAAGCGGCCCGCATCGTCGCGAAGGATCTCGGCATGGTGACAAAGATTCTTCAGCTGGTGAACTCCGCCTTCTTCGGTCTCCGTACCCATGTGTCTGACCCGGAGCAAGCCGTGGCGCTGCTGGGGTTCGATACCATCAAGTCATTGGTGCTCTCCAGCCAGGTGTTCGCACAATTCGATCAGGCGAAGTTACCCACGTTTTCGTTGGATGAGTTGTGGCGGCATGCCATGCTCACCGGTACCTACGTGCGTCGGATTGCGAAAGAGGAAGGGGTGAGCCAGCAGGTCATGGATGAGGCCTTTACCGCCGCACTCCTGCATGACGTCGGCGTGCTGGTCTTGGTGGCCAACCGGCCTGATGACTATGGGCGTGTGCTGAACTTGATGCGCACCACACAGGCGCCAGATTGGTCGGCGGAGCGAGACGTGTTCGGAGCCGACCATGCCCACGTCGGCGCCTACTTGCTCGGGATTTGGGGGCTGAGTGACGGGATCGTGGAGGCGGTGGCCTTTCATCACCATCCCGGAGACTCTCTCGCGTCGGGGTTTTGCGCGGTCACGGCTGTGCACGTGGGAAACGCCATGGCGGACTCCCAGATGCGATCCGGCGATGGTACCGGTGAAGTCACAGGACTCGATCAGGCTTACATCACGCGGGAGAACCTCCTTCCTCGGCTCAGCCGTTGGCGTGAACTCAGTGTCGCGGCGTAATTCTCTCTCCCTGTCTTGACCCTCGCGTTCCTCCCGCAGTACAACCACACCGTCGGTGATTCACACAGGCTGAGGCCCTATGAGACGACTTTCGAGAGTCAGATCCGTTTTCTTCCTTCCCGCCATCAGTCTGTTGATGTTCGGCATGCTTCTCTTGTGTGCCGCGTGGAGCTGGGCCGGAACCATCACCGTCGATCTCGGCGTTGAACAAGGAGCGATGAATCATCGGGCCAATGGCTATTTGGTCAGCATCGAGCCGACTCAGCCGTCCATGGACCTGATCCTGCCGTTGAAGCCGACCAGCTTTCGAGGAAATGCCGGCTATATCTTTCACAACTATGATCGTTTGAAAGAGGCCGGAGTCACGGAGTTCCAGCTCACCCTGGGATTGGTATTCCACCATCTCGCCCTGCAGATTTTTGACATCAACCAGATCGGGCTCGATGGCGATTTTTCCCCCTGGCTGACTCATGTCGACCACATCGTCGATCAGGTCATCGCACGCAAGCTCTCGGTCCTGTGGGATATCTACAATGAGCCTGATCTCGCGACCCTGCCGATGAACGACAACGATCGGCTGAAGGAAGGCTGGCGGCTGGCTTATGAGCGGATCAAACAGCGGATTCCCGGCGCCGTCATTGTCGGTCCCAGCGTGAGTCGGTACAGACTGCTCAAGCCGTTTCTGGAATGGAGTCAAGAACGGGGAGCATTCCCTGATGTTGTGGCCTACCACGAATATGGAGATCCTTCCGGGGCCCTCGCGTATGTGAGCGATCTACGGGCCTATCTCAAGGCGCAGAACCTCGAACGTCCGATTTCGGTCAACGAAGTGTTAGGGCAGGAATCCTGGACCAACGCCGGTTATACGGCAGGGGTGATTGCCGCCTACGAACGGGCCGACATTCTGAGCGCGATGCGAGCCTGCTGGCCCGATCCGCAGGACACGAGTCGAGACTGGGTCGAGAATACGTGCGACAACCCCACGCTGGACGGGCTGCTCTATGTCGATCGGCAGTCGAAACGGCCGAGTTGGCACATTTATAAAACATATGCCGACATGGAGGGGATGCGTCTCTACACGATGACGGACAATCCTGGCCTGCACGCTCTCGCGGCATTCGACAAAACGTCCGGCACGCTCCGGTTGTTGCTGGGAAAGTATGAAGACTATTCGACGGAGGAAACGACGGTCATTCTCAAGAATGTCGGACGCCTGGTCTCCCTGCGGCAAGAAGAAATCGTGCGCCTGTGTGCCGAACAAATCCCCGACGTGGGGTCAGGACCACTCGATGCGCCGGTTTTGACGATCGATCGTGATGTGCCGATTGTGAACGGGGAGCTCTCGTTTACACTGCCACAATTTTACCATTCTGATGCCTACCGAGTTCTCCTTGGGCCAGCCGAGCTTTGCCTGAATCGCCATTGAAGGCGTCAAGACCCATCCGATTCACCATCATTTCGAGACACGAAGGATCTTTTTGTCGGGCTCTCGTTCGTTTTCGGTTGAGACGACCAAGACAGTTCGGTTTTCGTTCCGTCGTACGTGCCTAAGAAAGCGTAAGATCATGCGCAGTATCTAGCCGAACGGAATACGATCGACGTATTAACGATCCAGCCAGTCAGGTGACGAACATCCTGCATCATCTGACAGCGACGAGTTCGTAAATGAACAAAGCGGACTACGAACCTAGCGTGTGATGGAACGCGGTGTCGAAGGTCGCTGAGAGCGTGCGATGGCAGAATGAGGCGCTCTCTGCGGTCTCCTCTGCACGACTATTTTTGCGCTGTCTTGTTCGGAGGCTCTAGCAGAGCAAGCCGTCATGCACCAGACTCGTGAGGATGGCACGTTCACCACGAAAAGTTCCTCGGGGTGGTGATTGAATTCAAATACGTCGCGCGGGCGACTCCGATAATCCCGTTATTCGGTAGAAACGTGCAAGGGTCGGCTTCGACAATCGGAGATTCTTCGACTGCTTTTCGCGTTCTTACCTCGCGTCATTGAACTCCAGTCTTCTCATTTCGAGACCAAGTAGTCACTCGGCGATCTGTATCCGAACGTGGGGCAGACGGAGAAAGTCGGTAAGATTGCCGAAGAGCTGATGACAACCCGCCCACGGCATCCCGGTGGATATCACCTTCGTGCGGGGAGGGCTAACGTTGCGCGACCAGCGGACATCGTCATCGACTCAACCACTGGGAACTGGAGGGGACGGGGCGAGGGAAGCGGGCCTATGAGGCGTGCTGACGAGGTAGGAGCTAAGCACAAACTGGACACCATTGCGCACTACTTGCTGAAAGTTTTTCCTGGGGCTGCGACCAGATCAGCCCCAGTGAACGGCGGGGACTACCGTGTGACTGTCACGACACCTGATCTCCTTGGTCCCTGTTCCCTGCACATATCGAGGACCTTTCTGAATGACCCACATCCCACTGTGGAAGAGGTTCCTTCCCTGTTTGACTACCTCAACCTGGCGAGAGCCGTGAAACAAAAATGGTCAATATTCCATTTGTTCTGCCAGCAGCCGCGGCGTAAGGACACGGCAGGGGTTGCCGGTGGGAAGGTCGGCGAAAGCGGCTTCCGCTCACCAGGATGACCCTCGATCCACCACGCTGAAATCGCGGACTTGTCCCCATGAAGAAGGGAGGAAGTGTATGGCCCTAATCGAAAAAAAATCTGTCGAGGTGCAGGTCTCCGTACTCACTGCCTATAATCAATGGACGCAGTTCGAAGGATTTCCAAAATTCATGGAAGGGGTGAAGCAGGTTCAACAACTCGACAGCACGCACTTTCACTGGAAGGCCAAGATTGCAGGTAAAGAAAAAGAATGGAATGCGGTCTCTGCGAATGCTCAATTACTAACTTGATCGTGGTTTTGGCGCTCCTTGTGTGTGCCGTGCCCTGGTAGGCAATGGGGCAGCGCTCGGACTTCCGTCGAGATTAAGCTATACACGGTGTAGGCTTCGTCACCTATCACATTGTGATCAAATTGCTGCTCGAAGGTTGTGTACTGCCTCCAATCATCCAGCTCCTCCTTCGACCATGTAAACGTTCGCTGGTAGATGTAGCTGACGGAGTGGGGGGATGCGTTCCAATCTAGCGGGTTAATGCCTAGCAAGCGATGGCCAAGGATAATCAATATTGGTTTATTTTTCTCTTTCTGAATTCGCCATGCTGTGCATAGCAATTCACCCATGCTGAGATTCAATTGTACGTTCCGAACATATCTTACCGTGTCCCCGAAACGGCTCTCACGCGCAATGTATATTGGGTTCGCGGCATAGTAGGGGACGGCCTCGAGAATATAGTCCGGTTCTCCGATGAGTATGGCATTCTTATACTTTGGACTTGAGCTCAAAAGTTCCTGAGCCAATGCTTTACTGGCGCTTCTTTGATAGATCCAGTCCCGGTAGGCATTCGTGAGGCCGCTCACGACGGTAACAGAAAGGAGTAAAGCCATACCGCCATAAAGCCCTCCTTTGAATAGTCCATAGACTCGTTTGTAACGCAGGGCTCCCTCTTCACTTTGTAGGACGATCCAATAGAGACTAAGGAGGAACACGACGAGCAAGCCTTGGTGCCTGTACCAGCTTGAATAGACAAGGCTGAAAAGGATGCTGAGAGCGAGTAATGCTGCGTATGCGATGAGACACACAGGCGGACGCACGATTAGTCCAAATATGGTTATGAGAAATAAGACAATCCTCACCTTTATCGGGACGAAGCTCGGAAAAAGTTCGCCAAATTGTGCAGCAGGCGAAATTATCGCTGTCACGGCTGCATTCACCACGTTAGAAGCCGTGTACCGCGTGGTGTCAGAAGCAATCATATTGCCTGTCGGCCAGACGGTATAGAGCGCGCCGGAGCTGCCAACAATAACGATCGTCATGGCTATATATAATTTCCGCGCTTCCGCGCTGAGTAGGGAATGTTTTTCCGCGATGAGAGTGTCCCAGGTCCAGAGGCCCATGAGCAGGCAGACTAGTACCAAGGAATGGATATTTGTATTGCTCAAAGAGGCGAGGATGAGGCCGAGCACGAGAGGATGTTTTTTTCGTGACGGGTAAAAGGCAGCGAAAGCAAAGAGCAGTAACATCGAAATCCCATAGTTTCGCGCCATGACCGAATATTCATAAAGCGGTAGCCCGGAGAAGACAAATAGGGTTTTCATCCACCGCGGGAACGGAGAGAAGAAGACCAGCACGTATACGGACACTCCGGCAATGATAAGACTGAGGAGGGGCAGCACCAATGCAGATCCGGTCGCAGCATAGGCAGTATACAGGAGAAGATGCCAGAGCATCGGATGCCCTTCATTCTCTATAGATCTGAATAGATCTGATAGGGAGGGAGACTGAACGACAAGGGAAAGAGGATGGACCTCATCGCGCCAAAACTCATGGTGCGACGCGATCAGTGACACGACAACAGCCCATGTGAGGAAGAGACCCCAAAGGAACCGTTCGGAGGGTTTCCCGTCTAAGCGAGAAAAGAAGCACTTAAGGATCATGCTCTGCGTCCTATATCGGCGGCACGTTACTGATAAAGAAATGCCTCCAACCCACTATTCACTGAGCGCAAAGTTCTCCGTGCCATTCTAGGCTGGTTTACAAGCCGGACTCACAGGTCACAAGGTACACAGCATAGAATGGATTTTGGATGGGGCTTATGTCCATAGAAATCCTCATGGAGGGTAGAGACCCGCAGGGTTAGTGATTGCGGACCGAGTGAAACTCGCCCGAAAGGTAGCGAGGCGTGAACCGCTCATTTGTGTGACGGGGTAGGAGAAAGAGGTCAGGGCATCACTGGATGACTGTCTGAGAAACGACGGAGGCTCTGATGGCGAAGTCAGACAAAACGGAACCGAACCCGGAAGGGAAACGAGAGGAGACACCGCCGTTCCAAGAGCCCAGCCATTGTCTTCTCTGCGGACTGGTGGGGCCGGCGCTGTTGTATGGCCACTGGGTTTGTGAGCATTGCAAGAACGTGGTGCAGGCAGAAGCACTGTCAAAAAAGCGCAAGATCGAAAAGGAGGGCGGCGGGCCGGCTTAGCCCTGGTTGTCGCCGTACCGTTCGGATGGGCTCCGCTCATTCCACGCACAGCACGAGTCTCACAGGAGCGGGCCCGTTCGGACGGGGAAGCCGGTCGCTCCCGGTCGGCAAGGTCCCGCTCACCTTGCTGCGCAGCATGTTGGCCCGCTACGCCACTAACCACGACCCACGCGTCATCGTGGGTGCCGGGATCGGTCTTGATGCGGCGGCTCTCGACGTGGGTGGCGAGTATGTGATTGTCAAAACAGATCCCATCACCTTCGTGACGGAGGAGATCGGCGCCTACGCGCTCACCATCAATGCCAATGATCTCGCCACGATGGGTGCCCTGCCTCGCTGGCTTTTGGCCACGATTTTGCTGCCGGCCGAGATGACCACGAGAGCGGGCGTATCCCGTATCTTTTCGCAGATCGGGAGAGCCTGCCGCAGGCTAAAGATCTCACTGTGTGGTGGTCATACGGAGGTGACCGCTGCTGTGACTCGACCCGTGGTGGTCGGCTGCCTTCTGGGACAATGCCCCAAAAACAGACTGATCACCACAGCAGGCGCCCGTGTGGGAGACGCCCTGTTACTCACCAAAGGCCTCCCGATCGAAGCCGTGTCGATCCTGGCGCGTGAGAAGAACGAAGAGCTCCGGCAACGCTACTCGGCGCGATTCGTGGCCCGGTGCCGACGGTATTTGACAGACCCTGGCGTGAGCATCGTCCGTGACGCCACCATTGCTCTGGCAGTCGGCGGTGTGCATGCGATGCATGATCCGACAGAAGGCGGTCTGAGTGCAGCTCTCTATGAACTCGCCGAGGCAGCACAGGTCGGAGTCCAGGTCGACGAACGGGCGATCCCCATTTTGCCTGAGGGCCGCCGACTCTGCGACGACTTCGGTATGAATCCCCTGGGGGCCATTGCATCAGGTGCCCTGATCATCTCTGCGGACCCAAACCGGGCGCAGGCAATCCTCCGGCGACTCACCAGATCGAGAATTGCAGCGGCGCGCATCGGTACTATTGTTCCGGCACGGAAGGGAGTGAGCATCGTCACTGATGGGGGACGGGTTGGCCCGGTACCCCGCTTCCCCGTGGATGAAATGACACGTGTGCTGAATCCTTCCTGCAGGCCATGTCTCTAATTATTTAGCTGGAAAGAAATGCCCACAAGCGCACGAAGGAGGTGCACTCTGACTACTACAGTAGCCCCACTCACTCATGATGAACTCAAAGCTGCGGAAGCTGCGTTCCGTGCTATCCCTCTGGACCCCAAGTGGTCACGTAATGCCCAGCAGATTTATCTCAGGATTCTCGCGGTGACCAACGGTCGGGACATTGTCACGGACATGGAGATACCAACCCTGGCTGTTGGAGGGTAATTTGGATCAGGAGCCAGGACTGTACCAGTGTTTTCGAACCGAGGGGTGTGGCGCTGGTGATGAATGGTGTCCAAGCAGAGGAGGCCGGTGGTGTCTTTGTACGAATCCGACCAGGCCGGAACGCAGAAAGAAGGGTTTCTACCCTTCGGTTGTCCTGAGGCGCTTTGCCACAAGGCATCGAGGTCTGATCTGCCCCTATCTGCCTCAATAACCTCGCCAAGTCCTAACCTGCCTCTATTCGTCATTCTCTCAGAAGCACTTGAAAATTCGCACTGATCCGCTCTTCTCCACTCCGGTGATCATCTGGCATCGGGGATGCTTAACCATGAGCCAGTGTGCCCAAACGCCGAAGCGGGTAGGTTGTAACCTGCTCAGAACGGAGACTCGCTGGAGTCTCAAGTGCCTATCCTAGCCATCCATTTGCCTCGCCGGGGTTAAAAAATCTGTGCCACATAGGCCTGCAAAAAGGGAGGACGTACTGATCGTGCCCTGATGAATCATTCGGGATGACGTGAGAGGAGTAACGTAGGAGGGACGTATGGATATGAACCGGATGACCCTGAAGCTCCAGGAGGCACTGCAGGCCGCCTCAGCCCACGCGATGCGCCGAAGCCATCAAGGCATTGACATCGAGCACCTGTTGCTGGCGCTGATGGAACAAGAAACAGGTCTGACCGGTCCGTTGTTTGAACAGGCGGGTGTCTCTCCAGCCGCGGTACAGAAGGCCGCCGAGGCGGCCTTAGATAGGACCCCACAGGTGCAGGGGCCCGGGTCAGCGCCTGGACAGGTTCATGTGACCCAGCGCCTGTCGCACGTTCTGACCCAGGCCGAACAGGAGATGCGAGGACTGCACGATGAATACGTGAGCGTTGAGCATGTCCTTCTCGCGATGGTGGTAGAAGGGGGCATTCTGAAACAGCTCGGATTAACGCGTGATCGGCTGTTAGCGGCGCTTCAGCAAGTACGGGGAAACCAACGGGTGACAAGTCAGGACCCCGAAAGCACTTACCAAGCGCTTGAGAAGTACGGTCGTGATCTCACCAGGCTAGCCGGACAAGGCA
>CAZBNV010000066.1:17146-24783 GCA_964493335.1 uncultured Nitrospira sp. | reverse complement strand
CGTTCGAACCGGTCGTAGATGAGGGTGCCGACGAGGAGGACGGGAGGCATCAACAGCAGAAGGTACCAAATCGCCCACAGCGCTGGATCATGCATGACGAGGCCTCCGTAGTTGTGTGTTCATGTGTCAGAGAAGCAAGCGCTGTACCACGCCTGATGCGACCGACGAGCTGCGAGAGTCGAGCGAATGGCTGGTTCTTACACAGATCACAGCAGAGAGACGCGCTTCATCATGCGATAGACCGCACTAGGCAAATTCTCACCGTCACAAAAATCTCACAAGGCGTGATGTAGGTCCCACAGTTGGGGTGCGCCGCCGTTCGGGGGTAATTTACTTAAGTGAGGGCGAGGTAGGCGGTCAGGAGTATCCCAACGATGCCGATCGACAATGCCAGGAATGAGGCGAGCCAGGGGAGAGCAAGGAAGGGTACATCGGCGGGAGGCAAGGAGCGGACGAACACGCGATAATTGTGCAAGGCGCCCAGGACGGCCACTGCACCGATCGCCATGAGCGCGATGCCGAACGCGTCGGCGGCTCGATGCGTACGATAGAGACCGGCCGGAACTGCGTTTGCACTCGAGATCAGGCTCACCACCAGTCCAAACCTGGCCACCACGAAACCTAATGCCATGACCGTGAGTCCCGATCGGACCCAGGCAAGCAACGTGCGTTCGGCAGCGAAGAAGATGCGTGGGTCGGACATCGTTTCCTCCTTAACGATTGGTGCTGTGCTCTCCACCAGTGCTGAGATGCCAGGCTTATCAGACACTCATGGCACTATAGCTGATTTGAGTTCTACGGTCTCGCGTTCCAACAAGTGAGGAGGTGTCCGGCTATCTGTCCACGTGAGCAGTGAGGGTTGGTCTCCATTGAGCGTTCCGCAGTTATCGAGTCCATAGAAACGCCCTCCTTGTCGAATGTGGTCACAGGGAGTAGCCTCGTAACAGGCATGATGCGGCGATACTATGGTCCGGACAAGGGACTTCTCGCTGCCAGAGTGTTCACGGAGAGCGATCGCATGATATGGGGGTTTCATGACAAATGAACGTGCGCCTTCCGTCGAGCTCCCGGCGGCCGCGGTCGAAGCCCTGCGCCAGGGGAACAAGATCGAAGCGATCAAACTTGTGCGTCTGGAATACGACATCGGGTTGAAAGAGTCCAAAGATGCCGTGGAAGCCTATCTGCGCGCGCAGCCGGCCTTGCTCCAGCAGCTCAATGTCTCACAGTCGCAAGGAAGGGAAGGAGTTCTTCGATGGCTGGTCGTGGCCGCATTGCTCCTGGCGGCGGGAGCCTACCTCTACTTCAACACGTGACGATCATCCCAGAAGCAGCAGGGAGAGGCGCGGCAGCCAGGGAAGAATTCCCACGCCCGCACAAATCGACAGCGCCACGATTGACGTCACCAGTTCCTCATCCAGCCCGGTTTCCGTCGCAAAAATGACGGCGGTGACGGCCGATGGCATGGCGGCGACGAGCACCACAACTGCCCGTTCCATCCCGCCCAGGTTCAACAACCATACGACCGCAAGACCAAGCAGCAACCCCCCGACCATACGTACCATCACACCCAGCAGCGCGAGGGCCAGCGTGCGGCGCAGCACGGAGAAACTCATCGACAGACCCAGCACGAGACTGGCCAGTGGTGTCGTGGTGAGATGAATAGGAATCAGTCCCTCGCGCAGCCAAGCGGGAAGGTGGAAACCGCAGGCGGTGAGGGTAAGGCTGCCGCAGAGTGCCCAGAGTGGTGGAGAAGAGACGAAGCGCACGAGAACTGACTGTGGGGTTGAGGCGCCTGCTCCGTGCCACAGGGCGAGGCCGTAGATCAGCGTGAGAGTCAGCGTGGTTTGACCGAGATCAAAGAGTATGGCCTGCGCCAGCCCCTGATCACCCAGCGTCGCAAGGACGACGGGATAGGCGAAGTACACCGAATTGATACAGCCGGTCGCCAGCAAAAATCCGCCTTGCGTGGCACGGGGCAGTTGGAGCAGCCGTGCGAGTCGCCAAGAGCAGAGCAGCATCGAGAGGGTGACCAGACAGGCGGCCAGCGGGACTTTCCAAGCCGTGGGCGCGAAGGTCATACGATCTAACGATACGAGAATCGTCGCGGGTAAACTGATCGAAAACACCACCGAGGCGAGCCGTTCCGCGTGCATTTTCCCAAGCAGGGCGAATGAGCGAAGCAGCGCGCCGATAAAAAATATGGCGATGAAGGCCTGCAGCGTGGCGAACATGATCGGGAGGGTAGCAGAAATTCGTTTGCAGAAGGAGACGCTTCGACCCTCGACGAACGTGCCGGGCTTTTTGTGTGCGCTCGCCTTGTGGGCCTGCTAGGATGACTCATCCCATGAGTCAACCTTCTGGATCTGCGGGACCGCGTCAAGCGGCGGTCTTCTTCATCCTCGTCACCGTGGTCCTCGACATGTTGTCGTTCGGGATCATCATTCCCGTGCTGCCTCGGCTCGTCGAGGAGTTCCTCGGCGGGGACACGGCGCAGGCGGCGGAGATCTACGGCCTCATGGGGACAGCCTGGGCTCTCATGCAATTCGTCTGCTCGCCGATTCAGGGTGCGCTGTCCGATCGCTTCGGTCGCCGGCCGGTCGTGCTCCTCTCCAACGTTGGTCTCGGTCTCGATTTCATTCTGATGGCACTGGCTCCTAACCTGGCCTGGCTCTTTGCGGGCCGCGTGATTTCCGGCATCGCCTCGTCGAGTTTCAGCACGGCCGGGGCCTACATCGCCGACGTCACCCCGCCCGAGAAACGAGCCGGTGCGTTCGGCATGATGGGCGCGGCTTTCGGGTTGGGCTTTGTGTTGGGTCCTGCAGTGGGCGGGCTCTTGGGCGCCATTGATCCGCGCTGGCCATTTTGGGGCGCAGCGGCGACCAGTCTACTCAATGCCTGTTACGGATTTTTCGTGTTGCCGGAATCGCTCGGCCTCGACAGACGCGCCCCATTCAAATGGAGGAGGGCCAATCCGGTCGGGTCGCTCGTGCTGCTTCGTTCACACCATGAACTCTTCGGGCTCGCGACGGCCAATTTTCTAATGAACTTGGCGCATGTGGTGCTCCCCAGCGTGGCCGTGTTGTACTTAGGCTACCGCTATGGCTGGGGGCCATCTGCCGTGGGGTTCACGCTTGCGGCCGTGGGCGTCTGCGCCATGATCGTTCAAGGCGCGTTGGTGAAGCCGATCACGGCGCGATTAGGCGAGCGACGCACCATGCTCACGGGGTTTTTCTGCGGGGCGGCCGGCTTTGTGATCTATGGCCTTGCGCCCACGCCGGCCCTCTATTGCCTGGGCATTCCGGTCATGGCATTTTGGGGACTGGCCGGGCCTTCCGCACAAGTCTTTATGACGCGCCGAGTGAGTCCGTCCGAGCAAGGTCAACTGCAGGGCGCGATTGCGAGCCTGACCGGTATCGCCGGGTTGATCGGCCCGAGTCTGTTCACACAAATATTTGCGGCCTTCATCGGGCCGCAGGCCGATTGGCATCTTCCGGGCGCGCCCTACCTGCTGTCGACGGCACTCCTGCTGGTGGGGATGGTGGTCGCCGGGCGAGCGACGAGAGCCGCCCGGTAGACCGGCGGGCATGGCGGCATCGTGCTAACGGGTGCCGTGTACGACGATTTCTCTGGTTCGATAAATCGCCAGCGCGCGCTTGTCCGCTTCCTCCGCCTCAGGTTCCCGTTCCGTCTTTCGATAGAGGTCGGCCAGGAGCGACCAGGCGGCGGCCTCGGCGTCCTGATCACGCAAGGTCTGTGACAGCAACAGCGCGCGCCTTCCTAATGCAATGCCTTCGCTCAGCTGCCCGTCGGCGCTGTCGACCTGCGCGAGCCTGAGTCGCAGCTTGGCTTCGAACGGCAGGTGGTGTTCCGCCTCAGCCAGCCGCAGACCCTCGCCATAATCGGCGCGCGCATCGGTCGTGTGATCCAACAGCCAGTGGGCATCACCCAACGAGAGGAGGGCCATGAGCTGCTGTTCCACATCGTGACGGGTCCGGGCATCCTGCCTCGCCTGTTCCAACGAAGCCAGCCCTGTGTCGGCTTGCCCTTCATCGACCTGCAGCAGTCCCAACTGCACCAGCGCCTCGTTCCACCCTCGCGAATCTTTCACGCGCGTGAAGAGCGTGATGGCTTGGCTGAGCGTGTCATGCGCTTCATCTCGTTGTCCCAGTCGAAGGGTCACCCGGCCCTTGATCAGAAGTGCGCCGGCATGGGCGGCTTTGTCGGGTGATCGAGCCAAGATGGGGAGCGCCGCTTCGAGCGAGGTATAGGCCTCCTGCAGTTTGCCTTGGCGCTCATAGACCCGCGCAATTTTCACTAACGCGGTGGCGATACCACGCGGCTGTTTCTTCTCGCGAAATCTGGACAGCGCCAGCTGGTAGTACGTCAACGTTTCGATAAAATGACGTTGATGGTCGTGGATCTCGCCGATACGAAGTAATTCATGACCGGAGAGCGTGCCGGTCGAAGTGTCTGTTGGCGCATAGGCCGAGGGAGAGAGTGCCCAGGTCGGTTCCCGGCCGGACGAGAGGCAGCATAGACAGACCAACAGAAGCCACAGGCTCATCGTGGAGGAGTGCGGGAACGAGGCGTTTGCAGGAAGCGCGCAGTGGTTCGCCCTGCCGCACGGTCCTGGATTGCGCGGCTTAATCAAAGACCGTGGAATGACAGGCGGCATCAGGCGCAGCATGCGCCCGCTGATCGGCGAGGTCAAGCGAGCGGCATCCTGAATCGGGCGCTTGCCTCGCCCCATCGAGAGGGGTAAGATCGGGCATCCCACCCGGCCCCATACATAGGAGGTGCCATGTCTACGACACGCGCGACTCCCAAACGAGCCCGGATTTCCCTCGACCGCAGCATCGAGCGTCTACGCAAGCAACTGTCCGACTTGGCCACCTATTTAGGCAAAGGCATTCCCAGGCGAGACTTGGAAGAGTTCGATCAGGAAACTGAAGACCTGATCGCGGACCTGCTTGGAGATACCTCCGAGTTGTTGGACGCCTATGAGTATGCCGAACTCGGCGAAGCGGCAGGCCTGGTCAATATGACAGACGAAGCGCCGGAAAACGCCGGTGTAGAGAGTCAGAGGCAACGGTTGTTGCAACGCAGCCGTGTGTTGGAAAGCTGTATTGCAGAATTGGAAGCGCGTCGGGCCGCTGAGCCGAAGCAATCCCTGGCCAGCCGGCAGGCGCTGATCGGTCCTCAGGTCGCTGAACATATGTCTGGCGACATCCGCAGTTTGTCTCAGGATGCCAGCCTGCGCGAGGCCGGCATCTTGATGGAGCAGCACAAGCTGGGGTCGTTGCTTGTGACGGACAATCAGGCCTATGTCGGCTTCATCACCGATGCCATCCTTGCGCGCGCCGTCGTCGCCAATGGCTTGAATACCGATACCGCCGTCAAGGTCTGCATGCGCAGACCGGTGGTGGCGATTGCCGGCGACCGGCCCATCATCGAGGCTGTGCGCATGATGAAGAACGAAGCGACCCGGCACTTGGCGGTGACGCAAGATGGCTCCATCATCGGAGTGATCTCGGTATCCAACATTTTGCGGTACTACTCAGGCGTGGTCTAGCCGATAGTGTGAATGTCACGATGGGATGCTTAAAAAAACCGTTCATTGGGATGCTCAAAAAGGCCGTCCAGCAAGGCCGCAGCGAGCGAGGGTCCGAGCGATGCGAGAACGACGCTGGCGGACGATTTCAGCATCCCATACAAGAGGAGGTTGCGCATGGGTCCGACCAAGGCGATCGTTAAGGGGCTAGCACTCCATGAGGCCGTCAGCGGCAAACTGATACAGGATGGATTTGCGAACCGTCAGGCGCTGGACGAGTATGTGAAGCATCACTATATCGCCGTGCCGGTGCTCGACAACGCCGGCACACCATGGCAGCTCGATGGAAAGCCGGTCTACTGTCTGCATGGCGTGCAATTCGAGACCGTCGATAATCAGAAGGTCCATCTCGCCCGCTGTCCCGATTGCGGCGGAATGGGGATTCGCGCGGACGAACTCACGGTCGAATCGGACTGCATTCGCTGCACCGCTTGCGGTCATGAGTTTGATGCGCGGTTGGAGATGATGGAAACGTAGAAGGGGCCTGCCTGGTCAGTGAAAAGACACGGCCGGCTCACCATCTCGCCGGCGTGCGTAAACATGACGCTCTTTATTCATCGCGTCGCGCACCTCGCGCAACGCGCGGCCTAGAAGGCTCTCGCATGGGTAAAGGTCGCGTCTCGGCGCGATCGAGGGTTGGGCGGGTAAGAACGTTGCGCGCAATGGGACACTGACCAGGCAACGCCCTGGAGATGCATCGATATGGCGCGAGTGATTCTCCCCATCCTGTTCCCGCAGTGGATTCCTTTCGCAGACAATTCCTTGAGAGGCTTTCTATGCGCGTGACGCGCCGATTGTGTTCCTCGCTGCTGGGGATCTTCCTCACCCTGTTCCTTTCCACTTATGCGACCGTCGAGTCATCGGTCATGCTGACTAAGAACAGCAGCGCGCCGGCGGTGGATCCCTGTAAGCTGCTGACCGATGCTGAGGTCCGCAAGGCGTTTCCCGACGCGAAGGCGGGGAAGGTCGATCACAGCCTGGAGGAACATGGCATCATCTCGTGCCTGTGGGATCACCCTGGAGGCCGCTTTGCTGTCCAGGTGTAAGGGGCACACAGGGCACCATTGAAAATGAGATTCGGGGCATGTCGCTGATGTTTCTCGATCCCTTGAAGCCGGGTGCGGAACAGAATGTCCGCTACGAGATCGTCAAGGAAGTGGGGGCGAGGCCAGGGCAATTGTGGAGACGGCGGACGAGAAGAAGGGATTTTTGACAGACAGCGCAATTCTCGTCGCTCAACGCAAAAGTCTCCAGCTGACCTTGATGTCGACTCAGTTGGCGAAACGCGATCGGTCCAGCGCGCTGAAGGTCCTGGAAGACTTAGGGCGAGCAGCAGCGAAACGCCTCTAAAACAGCCTGCTACCGGGCGTGGTTGCTGCCTCGCCTCCTTCCTGAGGGAACCCAAGAAGAAGTACACAAGCCTGGAGTGTAACGAGGTATACTCCGTCTCTGGACAGGGAGAGATCATGGCCCGCTCTCCTTTTATGGTGCGTCGTCGTCAGGCGGTCAGGTCATCGAAGAACCGGATGAGGGAGGCAGGCATGGCAGGTACAGCAATTCGTCGGCGGGGAACGAAAGCTCCGGTGCAGAAGAGGAAGGTCGCGCCTGCGCGTCGAACGAAAAAGGCCCGTTCCACCGAGTCCTCCGGGGCAGTCATCGTGCTGTCCGGGGCCACCGCGCTTCGTCGACAAAAGGCCGCCGAAGTGTTGGCCGCGGAGCTGCAACTGGACCTGGCCAGTGTGGACCTGTCGGCGGTCGTCAGCAAACACATCGGTGAAACCGAGAAGAATTTGAATCGTGTCTTCGACATGGCCAACCGACACGGGTCGATCCTCTTCTTTGACGAAGCCGACGCGTTGTTTGGGAAGCGCACCCAGGTTCACGATGCCCATGATCATTATGCGAATGCTGAGGTGCCCTATCTCCTGCAATGCATTGAGGACCACCAGGGCCTCGTCATCCTCACGACCAATGGGAAGAGCCGTATCGAAGATGCTTTCTCACCCGAGAAGCCGGTGATCGTGCT
>CAZBNV010000066.1:0-17046 GCA_964493335.1 uncultured Nitrospira sp. | reverse complement strand
ATGGGAAGAGCCGTATCGAAGATGCTTTCTCACCCGAGAAGCCGGTGATCGTGCTGGGTGGGACAGAGAAGAAAAAGCCCAAGGTTACAAAGAAGGTCGTAAAGAAGGGATGAGAGGCGAAGAAGGAAACGAGAGGGCTAGGCCAACGGGGTTTCCATGCTTCCTATGAACCTGTCGAGATGAGCGCCACCTTTGCCGGGCGATCGAGTGACTTGATCGCAGCTTCCCGTTGCAAGGCGGCACCTTTGCTGTCGTGATGTTCGGTGTATCGTACCGCGAAAGGTCCACGTCGTTTGGTGTATTTCGCGCCTTTGCCGGTCGTATGGGCTTGCATCCGCCGCTCTAAATCATTCGTGATCCCCGTGTAGAGACTGCCGTCGGTGCATTCCAGGATATAGACGATCCAAGTCATATGGTCCGAGGCCGACGTCTCCGGGTGCTTTCCTGCGCGCGCCCATCAATAGTTGTCGACGGGCTGGGGCGATGATAGCGGAAGCGTGGCGGGGGAACAATGGTCGCGACGATGATCGCGCGGGAGGTCTTGCGCACAAGCATTTTGCTGTGAGGGTCACAGGACAAGGGAGCCGTACGAAGGAGCGTGAGCCGCGACTATCTGGTACCGGCGTGGAGGAATTCGAACACCAGACCTGAGAGTACTCCCATCAAGATAAGGGCAAAAGCCAATGCGACCATGAGAAACTTTCGGTCACTGCGTCCCGAATCATGGAACCTGTACAGATTGGATTTGCGGAGTTGATGCGTGGTCATAATCTGTCTGAACCTTTGGAAATCTCCTTAGGTGGCCCTCGCTGACGAGGCCCTACCATGGAGTATGCGTAGGAATTGACGCGCAGACTATGCCTGGCCCGTCGCCCAAGGGGAATAGGGATTTCCCTGAGAGGCCAGGAAATGATTACCTCCGTAGGGCTTTCCTCCTGGTACGCATGTTGGTACATGCGCATCCCCTGTACGGTCAGATGTGAAGGAGGGGTGCTGGACCTCCAGAACCGCTCTCCTCGCGCTTGGAGGGAAATGATGCGCGCGCCCTCCGGGTGCTCACCCCATGAGGTCTGGGACACTCCGTTATTGACAGGCCAGACCGAACCCAAGTAGCGTATTTCTTTTATGTCTTGCACCGCATTGATTGATCAAGAACTCCGCGCGGCTGACGTGGCCTGGAAAGCCGGCAACGAGGGCAAGGCGCGGGTCTGTGCTCGGCGCGCGGTCGCCCTCGCTGCGGAATCGTGGCTGGCGCATTCGGCCAAGCCACCTGGGCGCGGAGATGTGATGGACCATCTGCGGCGGATTCAGCAGGATACGGCCCTTCCCCTTTCTGTCCGGCAGGCGGCCGAGCGACTGAGCACGGCCGTGACCAAACGGCAGGCCGCGCCGTTTACGGTCGATCCAATCAGTGATGCCAATATCATCATCGCGCATCTGGCTACCGATACGAGAGACATGGCTCTTCCTTGAGGATTGACTTGGAGGGAAGCCTGTCATCAGGACCTTGCGATCGGCGGCAGATCTTTAGAATCGGAGCATTGTGGTCATTCTGGTCATGGGCGTAGCCGGAGCGGGGAAAACGACGATCGGTCGTTGCTTGGCGGACGAATTGGGTTGGCAGTTCTCCGATGGGGATGACTTTCATCCGGCGGCGAATATCGAGAAAATGCGACAAGGGCATGCGCTCACCGATGCCGATCGCCAGCCGTGGCTTGAGCGGATCCATTCTGCCATTGTCGATCGGATCACCAGGAATCAACCGGCGGTCCTGGCTTGTTCGATCTTAACGGACCGTTACCGAGAGATCGTCGAGGCAGGTTGTGACCATCACCTACGGTTGGTCTATCTCAAAGGCAGCATGAACTTATTTCGTGAGCGCGTGGCGAATCGCGTCGATCATTTTATGCGACAGGAACTCTTGGCCAGTCAATTCGCTATCCTGGAGGAACCGGCCGATGCCCTCGTCGTCAATGCCGAACTTCCGCCGCAGGAAATCGTCCGGCAGATCCGTGGCGACCTGGGGTTGTGAGGTCACGGACAGATACCCCGCACGATTGGAGAGGGCAGCTTACGTCTCTTTTTCTGCGAGCTCGACCGGGACATCCGTTTCAAGGGCAAACCGGCCGCGTCCTCGTGGGACGAGTCTGACCTCCGGACATTTCTGTTCCAGTCGTTTTCGCAGCAGGATCAGCCGACTTTCAAGGTTGTCCTTTATTTCCGGAAGACCAAGCCAGGAATCCATCCGAAGTTCGCGGTTCGTGAACTCGCGCTGCCCCTCGTCCCGCTGACGCGTGAGCAACCGCCAGAGAATGCGACCCGGCACGTTTCGAATCAGATACTCGCCATCTACAAAAATACAATCATCCTGGTGGAAGAAACAAAAGTGTCGGCCACGGCTGGGTTGGCCGGCAGCGCGACCAGACTTGGGCTTTGCCGCGGCGCTGGGAGAAGATTCCTCCGTATCCCGACTGAGTTGGTCAATGCTCGTCGCCAGCTGCGTCGCGACTATCGTCAAGATGGTGTCTTCGCGGGACATAAATGCCAGGGGTTCTGTGCTCTCGACGGCGAGCACGCCCACCAGACGACCGCGAGTCACGAGCGGGACGGCAATCTGACCGGCCGCGCGAGCAAGGCCGGGGAGCGGGATTTCTCGGCACGCCGCTTCAATCCCTTGAGCGGCTTGTGCACAGTCCCGAACCGCACGGGCATACCGCAGGCTATGGTCGATCGCTGAGAGTCGAAGCGCGCGTCGGGCTCTAGCCACCATGCCGATCAGCCCCTCTCCGATTCCGACTTCGGATCCCACTCCATTCTCCGGATAGCCGCGACTGGCGATGGTGAATAGCTTTCCGCCTGGTTCATCCGTCAGGAGGATCATCGCGTGGTGAAAACCGAACAATTCATCAAGAAGTTCCAATGAGTGATCCAACAGGTCGCTGAGCGCCTCCGAGCGGTTCAGGCGTTCGGCCAGGAGGCGCAGCGACTCGAGGTCCTGATCGACGAATAGCCGTGACGGCCGCTCGGATATGGGGGAGGGGGGCAACCTCGTGAAGCCTTCCACGATGTCGATACGCAGCACCTCATACACGTCGGCTGCGCGCAAGCGGAACACATCGGTCATACCGGCGTGAGAGGCGATTGCCTGCAGTTGAAGCGACATCGAATCGAATAGGCGGCCGGAGGATTCGGAGTATTGATAGCGGAGGTAGAGTCGATAGGCCTGCAGCGTGCGAGGATCGAGCATCATGGCGCAGGCCGACGGATTCTCTCGTACGTTCCGATGGGTCTTATTGAAAAATTGATGCGAGATCGCCACATGGGATGCGTCGACGTAGTGGATCTGACTGATGAACGTGACATTGGGCGTGCCGTCTTGCGCACAGGTGCTCAAGGCGGCGGGAATGATGCCTTGGAAACAGGGCCAGAGATCCGCTAACTGTGGTCTGCCGTCTCCCACGACTTAGACCTTCTCTCCGGCGCCTGGACCCGGTGTTTGATGAAACACGTCGGTCACGTCGATCTCAATGGCCAGAGCCGGTTCGGTGATCCAGGCCTCGCACAGGTCAGGCGGAACGCCGATGGCGACCAGCTCTCCCGAGAAATCACGATGCCAGTTTCTACTGTGGTCCCGGTCGGCTTGCCCTGCCGGCCGGATGGTGCGCAGGCGTCCCTTGAGCTGGCAGGCCACATGGTCCGTCGGCCTGGTGCAACTGATTGCCACCAAGCCGTTCTCCCGTAAGTTCTGAAGTGTTTTCTGAGAAGTGGCTTCCGTGAGGAAGATCGTGACGGAGGCGCGGTCCGTTGCGATGTGGATGCCCCAGGCCCTGGTGGACTCCGGCATGAGCGCCGAGTCACGGGTGCCCACGATGACCGAAACGCCGGTTTGAAGAAGACCGAAGACCTGCGGAGGAATCATGGGAGACGGATCCCGCGTCGAAGTTAGGAAAAAATTAGGCGAACGATAGCATATTCTTAGGAACCGCTGCTCGGCCCATTGTGCTAAGTTTTGCCCGCCGTCGAGGGTGATGGCCGCACCTCACCAAGGTTTTAGCATCACCCGTATCGGCCTGGCCAAATTGAAAGGAGAGTCTCATGTTACGCACGTCGCCTCGGTTCTACAGCCTCTTGTTATTCTTCATCCTTGCATCCGCCCTGACTGGGAGAGAGAGCCATCAGGCCCTTGCGGGAGGCCCCAGTGACGATTCTTCTGTCGTGTTCGTGGCCCATGACTACGGATTCACCGGTCCCGACCACATTTCAGCCGGCGTGACCACGCTGCAGGTGGTCAACAGAGGACGAGAGCCGCACCATGTTCAGTTACTGAAGCTCCTGCAAGGCAAGACGGCGGTGGATTTTCGCGCCGCGATCAAGGCGAACCCGGCCGGTTTTCCCACATGGATCACGTTCGTTGGTGGCCCCAATGCCGTTCTGCCCGGCAGTGAGTCCGCCGCAACAATGACCCTTGCCGACGGAGAGTATCTGCTCATCTGTCTCATTCCGAACAAGGCCGGAGTGCCGCACGTCGCGCTTGGCATGGAGAAGCCGCTGTCCGTCAAAGGTGCGAAGCCCACATTGGTTTCGGAGCCGAAAGCCGGTCTGACCATTACCCAGGCTGATTTTCACTTCGCCATGTCTTCAGGAGTGACGGCCGGCGCGCATACGATCCAGGTAACCAACCATGGGACGCAGCCACATGAAGTGGTTGTGCTGAAGCTTGACCCCGGCGCCTCCGCGAAAGACTTTGGCGCAGCCTTTGAACCGGGCGCCACCGGGCCTCCTCCCGGCAAACCGGTCGGAGGGGTGGTCGGCATTGAAACCGGGGCACATGCTTATTTCACCACCCGGTTTGAGCCGGGGCGTTATGGATTGATTTGTTTTTTCCCCGATCCTGTTACCGGCAAGCCTCACTTTGCGCAGGGGATGACGTCGGAATTCATCGTCGAATAGCGTAAACCCGTACGGGCTGCGAGACTCGGCCTCTGTCCAATGGAGGCCGAGCCTGCAGCGGTTCTTCCGTTCCTCAAGCCAGGCCGAAGTTCCTCGCCTCGATGCTCATGAGCGGAGTCGATAAGAGACTCACGGTGCGTATCGAACCAGTTAGGGATCACTCCTTGACGTAGTGCACGCGCACGGCCTCGATTTGGCCGTCGTCGTTGACGGTCATCATTTCCGCCGCCAGCAGCCCGTTGACACTGCGATAATACAACAGCATGCTATCGACGCCTGTCAGCATACGTATCAGTTCGAAGCGCAGGTCGGGGTAGGCTTGGAGCCCCTTTTGAAAATACGCTTTCAATGGCTCACGTCCATGGATCGTTCCGGACGATTCTCCCGAGAGTACCTGCACGAACGGACTGGTAAACTCCACATTCGGCGCATAGTGTTGCACGATCGCGTGGAGGTCGTGCCGGTTCCATGCTGTGATCCAGGCCTGAGCCAGACTGATCGCCCGTTGTTCGTTCATTCCCGCTGCGCCTTTTCGACAGAGACAACTGATGAATGTATTGAGAGTAGGGCAGATGAGGCATGATGAGCAAGGCCCTGTTTGCCGCCGCCGCAAGATCATGACCTGTCTTTTGATCGGGCCACTCTTGCAGAACAGGCTCCTGTCTCCTCGATGATCAAGTCTGCGTCAGACAGCGGTTTTGCCGTCATTGCCCTGTTCACATTGCTGAAGGGCTCGGTCTTACTGTGCGTCGGCGCAGGTCTGCTTCGGCTGGTGGATGCCGAGATCGCAACGTTCCTAGCCCCCGTGATGGATATGTTCCATCTGCAGGTTCATGCGCGCCTCATTCATTCACTCCTCCTTCAGCTCACTGCACTGTCGCCCCATAACGTGTTTTTGATGGCAGAGGCCAGCCTGCTGTATGCCGCCCTGTTGTTTGTCGAAGGGTTCGGCCTGTGGATCGAGGCCTCGTGGACTGCTTTCCTGACCGTCATGTCCACCAGTGTTTTCCTGCCCATAGAATTCTACGAAGTGATGCGGCAGGTGTCGGTGGTGCATGTGGTGGTTCTGTGTATCAATCTGGTCATCGTGGGGTACCTTGTCGCTCGGCTAGGACTGCGGCCGTTCCGATGAGATCAGAGGGCCTGTACCCAGGTTGATCCCTAGTTGTGTGGCTCGTGTCTACGGATCACAGTCAAGCCATAGTATCCGCATCTATTGAACGAAGGGAGCGAGCGCGATGGATAAGCGTACGCCGAAAAACTTCTGGTCCACTCGAGTCGATCGTCGACAGCTGTTGAAAACGCTTGGCATGGCGGGCTCGGTACTGGCCTTGAATGGTCCTCACGCGCTGGCACAGGCTTGGGCCGACCGGCAGGCGCTGACGGCAACGTCGGAGCCCGGCTCCGGAACGGTGCCCCGGCGCATGTTGGGAAAAACCGGGGTGGAAGTCTCCGCCCTCTGTTTTGGCGGCGCTCACCTGGGTCGGATCGACGGGGAGGCTGAAGCCATTCGGGTCCTACACGAAGCCATCGATGCCGGCATTACTTTTCTGGATAACGCCTGGGAATATCACCATGGCGTCTCCGAGGAACGAATGGGGAAGGGGTTGCAGGGTCGTCGGCAACAGGTGTTTCTCATGACCAAGGTTTGTTCACACGGACGCGGCAAGCAGGTTGCGATGCAACAACTTGAGGAGTCGCTCCACCGACTGCGAACCGACCACATTGATCTCTGGCAGATACATGAAGTGATTTACGCCAACGACCCCGATCGACACTTTGCTCCCGATGGTGTGATCGAGGCCATGCTGGAGGCAAAGCGGCAAGGCAAAGTCCGGTTTCTCGGGTTCACTGGCCACAAGGATCCCGCGATCCATCTCAAGATGTTGCAGCACGACTTTCCCTTCGACACCTGTCAGTTGCCGCTGAACGTCTTCGATGGGACCTACCGCAGTTTCGAGCAGGCGGTGTTGCCGGTTCTGAATGACCGCGGCATTGCGCCACTGGCGATGAAATCGCTGAGCGGAAACGGAGACGCCGTCAAACGAGGCGTCGTCACTCCCGCAGAAGCCTTGCGGTATGTCTTAAGCTTGCCGGTGGCGACCGTGGTCAGCGGAATCGATTCACGTGAGGTGCTGCGACAGAACCTTGCGATCGCGCGGACGTTCACGCCGATGACCGTCGCTGAAATGGAAGGTTTACGGAATCGTGTGGCCCCCTACGCCAGGGAAGGGCAATTTGAACTCTTCAAGTCTTCCAATCGGTATGACGGGCAGATCGGGCGGGATCAACAAGCCCGCTCTTGAATGTGGTCGCCGCCCCCCCTCCCTTTCCCCTTCCAGGGGAATCCCTAGCTGTTGAACCCATCAAAGGGGGTTATACAGAATCAACCCTGGAAGGAGACGACGTTATGGCTGAAGTCAATTCCATGTATAGCGCCCGGTTGCGAAGCGATGACCTCAAGGCTCAGATCGACAAGCTTGAAGGTCTCGCCCATCACACGGTGGTGAATCCTACATTCGATGTGTTTGACGCTGAAACAGAAGACATCCTCATCAAAATTTACGGCGCGAACCACAAATATACTGAGTCCTACAAATACGCCACCTTGGGGGAAGCCGAAGCGATGGTGAATTTGCCGGAATCGGCACAGGAACCGCAGACGCGGGACATTCCGAAGAAGGGGTTGCAGCAGCGCCGGCAGGTGTTGCAGAGCATTTTGACCGATCTGCAGGCAC
The DNA here is from genome assembly GCA_964493335.1 of uncultured Nitrospira sp. GTDB lineage: Bacteria > Nitrospirota > Nitrospiria > Nitrospirales > Nitrospiraceae > Nitrospira_A. Next base: position 9,358 of record CAZBNV010000066.1, on the reverse strand, counting down.
TTGAACCGCAAGAGGCCGAGTTGCTGACGGGAGAAGATCGCGAAGACCCTCCTGGCCCTAGCTAAAGTGTTTCACGCCGGAGTTGTCCGGGCATGGAGGTGGGGGCCGCTGTGTTGTTGTGTTCAATGCGGTCGCTGCCTCCGCGAGCCTTACCGTTGACTGTCCGTTTTTGTCAGGCCTCCATCGCGTCTATCTCCCAGCAGCTCCCACGATCGCTCCGAGCAACTGCCTTCATGGAGTGCCGGAGAGAATCCTCAGAGACGTTCATTGCCGGTCTTTTCCGCGAAGAGTGCTCAGATACGCCATAAGGTCGCGGACGTCTTCGTCCCGGAGGAGATTTTTGGGATACATCGCCGTGCCGGGATGACCCAGCTTGATGGAGCGAAAGCGGTCCTCATCGTTGCTCGACTTGAGTGTGGCCGAATCTCTGAGGTTCGCGGGCGGCGTGGAAAGCCGATCGAGCTTCTTGGCCAAAGCGGCCGATATCGGCGGTCGTCGGTTCAGATGCCCGTCGATGCCATGGCAGACGGCGCAGCCGCCGATCTCATGATAGAGTCGCCGCCCGTTCTTGGCATCGCCCCCCAGCGACATTTTCAGCTCAAGCGTTGAGACGGGAGCCGACGCTGTGCCGCGAATCGACGCGAGGTAGGGGAGGATAGCGAGAATTTCTTCGTCAGACAGCGTCTCTTGAGAGAGCGCATACATGGCGGTGCGAAGGTGTCCGTGCCTGATGGCCTCAAATCGTTGTTTGTCGGTGGTGAGGGTCAGTGCGGCTGCCTGCCTCAGGTCGGGTGGCGCAGGGTTGAGATGGGCGATGTTCTCGCGTGTATTCTGACTGAGGTGCGCAGGAAGCAGGTCTCTGTCACCATCGACTCCATGGCATGTGGAACACACACCCTTCCCGTTGAATAGCGCCCGGCCTAGCTCCGTGGCAACCACTCTATTGCCCGCCCCGTCGTTAGAGGCCGAGCCTCCCCACACAAGCAGACTGCCTCCCAGCGAGACGACGGCACAGAGCGTGACGACAAGGATCATTCCGCCGTGCCGTTCCCGCCTCAGCGCCTTCTGTGTAGCAGTGGTCATACTGACGTTCCGCCTCTGTCTGCCGTATCCGAGTGAACCTTGTCTATCATAGCCCTCCAGGGAGGTGCGGTGCCATTCCTGAGGGAAAGGATCGGAGAAGACAGCTTGTGAGGTGCTGCCTCCTGTCGTCGCTCCGCCTGGTGCGCAAGGAGGGACTGGTCATCTGCTCGGGGATGAAGCAGCACATTCATGTGGTGGCGGATGCGCTAAGCCAGGGATTGGCCACCCAATTTCCTAACAAATTCTAGACGAAGATCTGGAATGGTTCTGTAGATGCACCTCCAGTCCGACTCGACCGCTGATGGCGTCGCGAGACGCATCGGAAGCTAGCCGGGGTAGTCAGGGGCGGTTTGCCCGCCCTTTGCTGCCGAAACAGGGCTCCTTCGGCGGAAGGCAGGTGATCAGACTCCTGCGAGAATAAATTTTGTGTGTCCCCATCTGCACCGGCCGTCGATCAGCTCGTGGGGACGGGGCACCTCCTGCTACGGAGTCAACAGACTCTTGAGCGACAGGGTTGGATCTTGTAACCCGGTCTCTCGGCCGGTGAGATCAGTTTTATTTTTGATGAGCTTCTGCAGTGGCGGAAGGTCTTTGTTGTTCGCGTTGATGGCAAAGTAGGCCATGAGCCGGTGTTGCTTGAGATAGAGGATGATGCACGACAGGTCGTCCAACGTTCCACGGAGCAGCATCTGGTCATGCTCTTTTTCGTCGCCGGCGAATTCGAGATGCAGATCGAAGATGTCGGACCAGACATAGGTCAGGAGATCGTACGGGCGGCGCGCACCGGTCATGTTCTGGGCGGCGAGCTGGCCGCTGTATTCCGCATGGCCCCAATGTTCAACTCGACGGCGCTTGCCGAAGAGGGGATCGACATAGTTCGCCACATCCCCGGCCGCATAGATGCCTGGCTGGGAGGTTTCCAGATACTCATCGACCACGATGCCATTGTCGACAGTGAGTCCCGCTTGTTGGGCTAATTCTACGTTGGGCACAATCCCGACGCCGATGCAGACGAAGTGACAGGGCAAGACGGCGCCGGATTTGAGGCGCACCGAAAACCTCTCGTTCTGCTGCTGGATCTCCGTCACGGACTCGGCGGTGCGAAAGGCGATACCTTTGGCGGCGCAATGCTCCTGGATCGCGCGGGCGAGCGCCTCGTCGGCAAAGCGTGGCCAAATGTGCGGGCCTGTTTCGACGACCGTCACCTGAACCCCGCGTTGAGTCAGCGACGCCGCAACTTCCAATCCAATGAATCCGGCACCGATAAGTACCGCGAACGAACCGGGCGTCGCTGCGGCGGCGAGTGCCACGGAATCGTTCAGCGTTCGGAGGTAGTGAACACCGGGGAGGTCGGCGCCCGGTATGTTGAGGTGCACCGGTCTGCCGCCCGTTGCGATCAACGCGTTGTCGAAGCGCAGTTGGTCGCCATTGCCGAGCGTCGCCGTCTTGGTGGCAGGATCGAGCGCTGTGACCGCCGTGCCTAATTTCAGTTCGATCTTCTGCGCCTCGTAGAACGGGAGCTCATCGAAAAAGACTTTTTCCTTCGGCATCTCGCCGCGCAGGAAATCCTTTGAAAGCGGGGGATGGTCATAGGGAGGATGCGGATCGTCCGTCACGAGGGTGATCGTGGCCTGCGGGTCGAGTTGCCGAAGTTGTTTGGCCGCTTGGCTGGAGGCCAGGCCTCCGCCTATGAGCAGATATTTGATAGGATCCATAACAACATCACCTCTTCATTGGGCAAAATCCCAGCATACTCCCCTGAGCGATGAAATTCATGCCGCTGATCGGCCCTGGGACCGGCGCCTCGTCAGATCCTGCTGTTTTCCTTCTGTCGCAATGTGTTATAAACTACCTGTTTCTCCAGCCCGTAACTCTTGTTTCACGATCGGTATTTCGTACCATCATTTCAGACCTTGCCGGATTGCACGATCGCCAGACGGTCAGCTCCGAGGGGGATCTATAGGGGGAATGTCATAGGATGAGTAAGAAGGAAATCGACGCGGCGCAGCGATTGATGAGCCTCATGTTCAAGGCGCATCCTTGGCATGGGGTGTCCATGGGCGACCATGCGCCTGACGTGGTGACAGCCTACATTGAAATTGTGCCCACCGACACGGTGAAGTATGAAGTCGACAAGGCCAGCGGATTTCTCAAGGTGGACCGGCCGCAACGCTTCTCGAATTTCTGCCCGGTGTATTACGGCCTTATTCCGCAAACCTACTGCGGCGAGGGCGTGGCCAGGCTCTTCGGAAAACGCGCCAATCGGCCGGACATGATCGGCGACGGCGATCCTCTCGATATCTGCGTGCTGACCGAAAAGACGATCCCCCATAGCGATATTTTACTGACGGCCCTTCCGATCGGCGGGCTGAGCATGGCGGACGGCGGCGAAGCGGATGACAAGATTATCGCAGTGATGCGGGACGATGCGGTCTATGGCACGTACACCGATCTCAAAGACTGCCCGATGACCCTCCTCGATCGGCTGCAGCATTATTTTCTGACCTACAAACATGCGCCGGGGTCGACGCATCACAAAGTCGAGATCACGAGCATGTACGGGCGAGAAGAGGCGCTGAACGTCATCCGCACGAGCCACGAAGATTACAAGAAAAAATTCCCTGAACTGGAATCCATGTGGCCCGCGGGCATGAAATCCTAACTGCATAGTGAAGATGTCGCAGAGCTTGAACAGCCGCTAGCACCACCAAGAAAGGTTTATCCCACCTCATGAAACACACCACGACGCAGTCCCATACGGAACCAACAGCCAAAGGATTCTCTCCCGGTTTTGCCGCGCTCGGGTTAGAAGCCTCGCTCCTCACGACCCTTGAAGCCTTGGGCTACGAGGAGCCGACCCCGATTCAGCGCGAAGCGATCCCCCCGCTGTTGGAAGGACGTGATCTGCTGGGCCAGGCCGCCACGGGAACCGGCAAGACGGCCGCGTTCGCCCTGCCGTTGCTGCAGCGCATCGCACATGGTCCGCGAAATCGGCCCACCGCGCTCGTGCTGGTGCCGACCCGGGAATTAGCGGTACAGGTGAGTGAGGCGGTGCAACGCTACGGTAAAGAACTGCGGATCAGCGTCCTGGCGTTGTACGGCGGGCAGGCGATGGGACCACAACTGCAGGCGCTCCGTCGCGGGGTGGAAGTCATCGTCGCGACACCGGGGCGAGCCTTGGACCATCTTCGTCGCAAGACCTTGAAACTGGCTGATCTCCAAGTCGTCGTGCTCGATGAGGCCGATGAAATGCTCGACATGGGCTTCGCGGATGATCTCGACGCCATCCTCGAGCAAACTCCGGCAACCAAACAGACCGCGCTCTTTTCGGCGACTATGCCGCCGCGGATTGCCTCCATTGCCCGCCGACATTTGAAGAATCCGGTGGACGTGACGATTGCCCGCGAGCCGGTCAAAGCGGGCGCGGCGCCGCGCGTGCAGCAGATCGCCTATGTGGTGGCGCGGCAGCATAAGGTGTCGGCCCTGGCCCGCGTGTTGGATATCGCGACGCCTAAGTCGGCCCTCGTTTTCTGCCGAACGCGCTTGGAAGTCGACGAAGTGACGGCGGCGCTGAATAGTCGCGGCTATCGGGCCGAAGCCATTCACGGCGGCATGAGCCAGGTGCAGCGAGATCGTGTCATGCAAGCCTTTCGATCCGGGCAAACCGAGTTGCTGGTGGCGACCGATGTGGCAGCCCGCGGGTTGGATATTCCTTCCGTCTCCCACGTGATCAATTACGATCTCCCCTCGTCACTGGAGGTCTACGTCCACCGTATCGGACGGACGGGACGGGCCGGACGAGAGGGTGCCGCGATGACGATCATCGAGCCGCGTGAACAACGGTTCTTGCGAAGCGTGGAACAACATACCAAAGCGAAAATCACCGTGTCCCCCGTGCCGTCTCTCGGTGATTTGCTGGCTAAACGGCTGGAACGTACTAAAACCGACATTCAAGAAACCTTGGCGGCCGGTGAATTGGAAGATTTTCATCGTGTCGTCCAGGCTCTGGCGGGATCGGCTGACCCGGCGGATATCGCTGCCGCCGCCATCAAGTTGGTCTACCGTTCGCATGGTGGAGAGCGGACGGAAGAAGAGATTCCCGATGGATCGTTAAGGGCGCCGGAGCCCTATCGGTCCTCGCGTCCCTCCTACGGATCGACGAGCCCGCAGGGAGATCGTGCGCGTGCACCGCGAGGAGGGCCCAGTCGCGGGGGCCGGGCGGCCGGAACCGTGCGAGTGTACGTGGGAGCCGGGCGAGCGGCGGGCATCCGGCCCGGCGATCTGGTCGGCGCCATTGCGAATGAAGCAGGCGTGCCTTCGCGCATGATCGGCGCGATCGAGGTCGAGGAGCGATTTTCTTTGGTGGATGTGCAGGAAGCAGCGGCTCGGCAGATCATCGAAGCGCTCGGGCGGACGCGCATCAAGGGACAGAAGGTCGCGGTGAGATTGTTTACGGATTAGAGGGATGAGAACGGAGGGCGGGCCTATTGCCCGCCCCTCTGAAATAAGTCGAGCAAGAACCTCACTAAGGAAATCCTGGATTGTGGGGAACATTCTAAGCTGCGCCTGGGCATCCCAAGGGATACCCAGGCGCAGCTTCATTATCTGGTGCTGATGTGAATGTTCACCGGCACTGGGTTTGAGATGATGTCGTAGACAGGAGAAAATTGGGCCAGCTCCCGCAGTTGCTCGGGACTCGCGTCCGATTTGACCGTGAAGTGCGCCCGAATTTCCTTGTAGCCGGGCCGAATTTGACCCGACAGGCCGAGGAATCCCTGCAGATCCAGATCGCCTTCCAAAGTCGATTCCATCGACTCAATGCGAATGCCTCGTGCCGCTGCGTGATACACCATCGAGGACGTCAGGCAAGCCGCCAGGGCATGGAGCACATATTCCGCGGGGTTCGCGCCCTGATCCCGGCCTAACAACACCGGCGGTTCATCCGCGTCGAGCACGAATGGCTTGGTGCGAAGCGTATCTTCCTGCCCTGCGCCGTAAAAGCTTTTAATCGTCGAACGATTGTGCCCGCCGTTGATCCACTGATTTGTTGCGCGGAAGTGAAAGCCGGCCAGGGCCGGATTGTGCTGTACGGCCTGCACCGTCGCCCCCATTCGTTCCACATCGACGCCGTTGATGGTTCCGCTCATGGTTGCCTGTGACATGGTGCGTCCTCCTGTTTGTAGTTGGTTGGTGATGAGTTGCCGAAACAAGCGCCGGTCGGCAATCCGGCAGTACGATTCCCAATTCATCCGGGCACCCGTTCGAGCGAGAGCCCCCGAAAGACTTCCCCGCAGGGTGGTGCCGCTTTCTGTAGCGAAAGGAACGTCCGCCGCAGCAGACCAGAGGTCAACGGTTGCCGACGATTCCAAGGCGCCAGTGATAGGGCCCTTGCCAGGAGGCAATAGCCAGCCATGATCCGCGCCGTCGTTCCTGCGAGCTGCATCCAGTGAATCCATTGGAGCGGCCCCCACATTCCGGCAAACAGCAGACCGAGATAGGCGCCCCGTACCTGCACCGGAAAGGCGGTGATATTGCGCGTGAGCCGGACTACGTGACCGATCTGAACGGCGCAGAGCGCCATCGCCAGCCAGATTCCCGCAGGCTGGCCGACGAGGCCTATGCCTAACAAGCCCAACGTCAGAACCCAGTACCACCAGCCAAGATCATGGATCGTTTTCATCGCGCTGCTCCCAGTAGAAGGTGGATTGTGAATGAATTGATGTCTGGCACTACAGCAGGATCGATGCCAAGGCGGCGGGCGAGGGATGTGACGTCAATTCAGCGCTTTATGCGGAGAGAGGTGGGATCAAGATGGCATGACATTTCGCATCTTGCGAGATCTCGCGAGACGGATCATGAAATCTCGTGAGACATGGTGTGTCGTGAACTAAGGGATGGAATGAAGGCAGTGTGTGTCAGCGACTTTTGTAAATCTGCAATGCTTTCATGCGTGAGGCGAGTGTCGATGGGTTGAGGCCGAGCAGCTTCGCTGCGCCCTTTTGGCCGGATACGGTCCAATTGGTTGCATCGAGCGCGCGGACGATATTCTCTCGCTCCAAAGCTTCAAGTTCCTTCGCCGTCCGAATCGTATCCGAAGCGATCTCTTTCTGCTGTTCAGGCGGAGGAGCCGGCGATGGAGCCTCCGGTAGGGTGCGGTCCAGATTCAGTCTGCCGTCGGTGGCGGTGATAACGGCTCGCTCGATCACATTTTTTAGCTCGCGTATATTGCCGGGCCAACTATACCCTTTCAGCCGCCGCGCGCATTCCGTGGTCAGGGGAGCGATCGAGCGGCCCATGCCGCTCGCAAAGCGCTGGGTGAAGGCCGAGGCGAGGCGGATCACATCGTCGCCTCTCTCGCGGAGCGGTGGCAGCCGCAGGGGGAAAACGTTCAACCGATAAAAGAGGTCCTCCCGGAAGCGTCCTTCCCGAATGGCCTGTAACAGATCACGGTTCGTGGCGGCCAGCACGCGCACGTTCACTTTCTTCGTGTGGGAGCTACCGACCGAGTCGAACTCGCCCTCTTGCAGCACGCGGAGCAGCTTGGCCTGGAGGTCGAGCGGGAGTTCGCCGATCTCGTCAAGAAAGATGGTCCCCTTGTCGGCCAATGCAAAGCGGCCTTCACGTTTCTTGGTCGCGCCGGTGAAGGCTCCCGGTTCATGGCCGAAGAATTCGCTTTCAATCAACGTGGGAGGAATCGCCGCACAGTTGACAGTGATCAAGGGCCGCTCACGCCGGCGACCGGCCTGGTGAATGGCGCGGGCCACCAGTTCCTTTCCTGTGCCGGTCTCGCCGATGATCAAGACCGTGGCATCTGTCGGGGCCACCTGCGCGATGTCCGCTAACACCTGCCGCAAGGCCGGACTGTCGCCGATCAAGCCGCCGTCGTGATGCAGGGCCTGCAGTTCTTCCCGCAAGAGTTCGGTCTCGGCGGTGAGCGATTCAATTTTTCGTTCCGCCTCGACACGATCGCGCACATTGCGGAGAATCACCGTCGTGAAGGTCCGGCGATGGAGCTCGAATCGCGACAGCGAGCCTTCGGCGGGAAACGACGAGCCCTCGGGACAGGAAGCGGTGAGTCCGCCGGGAATCCAGAGGGATCGCTGCCCTTCCGGCCGGGCATCGACTTCCGCGATGAGAGTGGTCAGGCGAGTTGCATCGGCCTGGCTCACGAACAGCCGGAAGTTCTGCCCCACCATCTTGGATCCCTGACAGCGGAAGACCTTCTCGGTGGCGGGGTTCACGCGTGTGATCCGGAGTTGTTCATCCAGTTCGATGATGGCATCCATAGCGCTGCCGAGGAGCCGGCCCACGGTTTCCTCACGCTCACGCACCTCGGTCTCCGCCCGTAGCCGTCGAAGTTCCGCCGCCGCACGCGCGGCAAAGATTTGAAAGATTGCCAGAATGCGCGGTTCTTCCGGAATCGGTCGCCGATCGATGACGGCCATGTGCCCAAGAACCGTTCCGGTTGTGTCCTGCAGCGGCACGCCCATATAGCTGACGGCCCCGGCCTGCCTGAGTTCTTCTTCGTGGGGATAAATCTCCAGGATGTGGTCGGGAATGTGAACGAGTCTGGCGGTGTCGATAACCTGTTCGCAAGGCGTGCCGGCGATGTCGACTTCATAATCTTTCACCCATTGCCCATCCAGCCAGAAGGCGAGTGCGTGGAGGCGGCGCTTCTCGGGGAAGTATTCCGTGACCCAGGCTCCATGCGTGCCTAAGGCGCCGGCGAGGTTCTGCACAAGGGCGGAAAAAAACCCCTGGCCCGTTTCCGCTGCGGTGCCTTGGAGAATGGCGCGCAGAGCGGCATCGGGCTCCAGGCTGCGGAGAGGGAGGATGCTTTCGTCGTGCGGGACAGTCATGGTCGAGGTGGGTGAGTATGTACTTGGCATGGAATCTGTTTCAAGAGTGAAACATTCCTGCGAGCGTCAATCATCATGTCGTCCTGTCATGCGGCGGATCTTTCACAGGTTTCCGCTGACATGCGTCCCTTGCCGGCGTCCGATAATGGTACGATAACAAATGCCCGCCACTGATGCGCCCATCACGACAAGTATCCCTCAACGTATGGACCGCCTGCCATGGTCGCGTTGGCACTGGCTGGTGGTGACCGCTCTTGGCGTTACCTGGATCCTGGACGGGCTCGAGGTCTCCATCGTCGCGGCGCTGGGTCCGGTCCTCACGCACAGCACCACGCTGAACCTCACAGCTTCCGAAGTGGGACTCACCGCGTCGGCCTATCTGACCGGCTCAGTATTGGGTGCCATCGTCTTCTCCT
>CAZBNV010000065.1:0-24971 GCA_964493335.1 uncultured Nitrospira sp. | reverse complement strand
GCGTCATCATGCGCGACTACACCAAAGTGCGCGCGCCCTACGACGGTATAGTCACCGCGCGTTTTGCCGATCCCGGCGCGTTGATTCAGATCGCCACGTCGTCGGCCACCACGGCAATCCCGCTGTTCACGATCATGGACCTCGACACCGTCCGCGTCTATGCCAACGTGCCGCAGGACGACAGCCCTTGGATTGTTCCCGGCAAGACCACGGCCTCGGTGAAGGTCACGGAATTGCCTACACGATCCTTTACCGGCACCATCACCCGCTCGACGCTCGCGCTCGATCCCGCAACCCGCAGCCTCCTTGTCGAAATCGATCTCCCCAACGCTGATCACGCGCTCAGGCCCGGCACCTTCGCGCAGGTGTCGCTCGGGTTACGTGAAATTCCACAAGCGTTGGTCGTACCCCCCCAGGCGGTGATCAGCACGCAAAAGGGCAAATCCGTCTTCATCGTCGAGCAAGGCAAGGCCACGTCGATTCCGGTACAGACCGGCATCAGCGACGGCCATTGGATCGAGATCTCCTCCGGCTTGCGAGGCGATGAAGACATCGTCGTCGTCGGCAAACGAAAACTGTTGGAAGGGACCCCGGTCCGCCTGTCACCGTTCAATCTGCCTGAGGCCACCATGTCTAAACAGAAATTCGAACGGCGCGTGCCGGGCGGCACCCCGCCACCCTCGACCGCCGACACATCATCAAACCCGACACACAAGAAATAGGGAGACTACCCATGAGATGCTCCTTGCATCGGACCACTTACATGACGCTGGTCGTGCTGGCCATTGCGTTGCCCTTTGTTCCTGCGTCGCAAGCTGCGGAAACAGACATGCCCGTGACATTATCCCGCGGGAGCTTCCTCGGCGTGCAACAGGCGGTCGAGATTGCCGTCAAAAATCACCCGATGCTTCTCGAAGGCGCCGCCAACCTCAAGGCATCGGAAGCCCGCACCGAACAGGCTCGTTCCCTCTACTATCCGCAAGTCTATGCCAACGCCAACACCGTGGCAGGCGCCGGAATTAGCAACCCGCGCTTCCTGATCGGCGGAGGACTATTGAGGGAAAATCAATCCACCTTCACAGGCGGCGTGATCGCCAATCAGCGGATTTACGATTTTGGCTACACCAGCAATCTGATCGAATCGAACAAACTGGCTCAGAGCGCCCTCGGCCAGGACGTCAGCGCGAGACGCGCCTTGGTATTGCTGTACGTACAACGCGCCTATCTGACCAGTTTGAAGCGGCGCCGATTGGTGCAGATTGCGGAAGAAACAGTCCGCGAACGGGGTCAAATCGCGGCCCAGATTGAAACGCTCTATCGCCAGCAACTGAAGTCCAAGCTGGATTTCGACCTGGCCCATGTCGAGCTCGTGAATGCGCAATCCCTGCTCGTGCGAAGCCGCAACGATTTGAAATCCAGCTTCGCCGACTTGAACCGAACCATGGGCATTGCCGGGACGGACGACTATGTGCTGGAGAACATCTCCGTCGACGTGCGACCGCAGAAAACCTTGGAGAGTCTGATCAATGAAAGTCTGTCGCACCCGGAAGTGAAGCGCGCGAAGGAACAGACCGCTTCCGCCGACGCGAGACTGACCGCGACCAAACGCCAGTACCTCCCGACGGTGTCGGCCATTGCCAGCGGCGGCACCTTCGATCCCTTCGATCCGCGACAGAACCAGCAAACCGGTGGCTGGTGGATGGCCGGCGCCTTGGTCTCGATGCCCTTGTTCACGGGATTTTTGATCGAGAATCAAGTCGTGGAGGCGACCGCCAATCGCGAAGCCGCCTCTGCCGCGACCAGCAACATCGAACAGGCGCTGACTCAGCAGGTCACCAACGCCTACCTCGATACCCTCACATTCGCTCAACAAATCAAACTGGCGGAAGAACAGGTCAAGACTGCCGAAGAAGCGTTGCAGCTGTCCACGCAGCGGTACAAACTTGGATTGGGAACCGTGGTGGAGGTGACGCAATCGGCTGTGGCGGTCACGGCGGCGCAAACGCGTTTGGCTGACACGCAATACGATTACAAGATCGCAGAGGTCACGTTGGCCTATACCTCTCAGGGCGACGATACCGGCCGAATTCTGTTATTGAGCCGTTCCACACCAGCCGACGGTCCGATTACAACCGTTAGTCGTATGGAAGGCCCGCGCGAGACCCCTAACTAGCCTAGTAGTACGAGGTCAGCCAGAAAGATTTAGCGTTCTGTTGGCTGTACAGACAGCGTCTAAATGGGTTGGCCGAGAAAGACCTTCTCGAGGTCAATGACGATTTCATCTTTGGTGTTGGCCAAGAGCCCGTCCCACAGACTGCTGCTCTGACGAACGAGGGCCTCGTCGAGATCAAAAAACAAATCGAACCCTTTGGAGACGATGGGGTTCATAGGGTATCGCCGATCGTAGATCATGCCGTAGGCCGGAATTCCATATACCGTCTGCCAATTTCCTAAAATGAAGTGAAGATTGCTGCCTCTGACATAGAGCCCGCCCGAGGTGATGATGCGTTTCACCGACGTTTGCGGCTGGCTCATATAGTATGTGACACGCTCGTTTTCACGAGCCATGCGTAACGCTTCCACCAGCTGCGGCACCAGTGTCGCAATCTCCGCATCGCGAAACATCGGGAGCCGCCGTGAGTCGTCTCCAATCCAGCGTTGCACCGCGGCTCGATGCTCCTGGACCGTGAGCCCCATGAGGACTCGCCGCACTTGCTCGTGAGAGAGCTGAACCGGATGGCTGAAGTGACCGGGCGGCCATTCCGGCAGCACATTGGCGTCTATTTCAAGTCTGACAAAGTTGACGGGATCTTCGTACACGGTGCGGGAGGGCACCTGGGGGATGGCGCAGCCGGCAAGCAGCGCGAGAACCACGCCGCGCAGGGCGTACGGTCGGAGGTGTGAGGCTGTGGCACGAAACATCTGAACAATCGGCCGGCAATCAGTTGATGGCTCGCTCCTCACCCTCCTCACGCCTTACCCCTCACGCGTCACGTCACTCCGTGATCGTCACCGTCATTTCGACGCGCTCCAGCGGATTGTCCCGCCCGTCGCGCTTGACGCCGACGACCTTGTCGACGACCTCCAGGCCGCTCTCCACTTCACCGAATATCGTATATTGCCAATCCAAAAAGTTCGCGTCGTTGACGCAGATGAAAAACTGCGATCCCGCGCTGTCCGGATCGTTCGCGCGTGCCATGGACAAGGTGCCGCGCTTGTGCGGCTTGCTGCTGAACTCCGCCTTCACCTTGTGCCCTGGCCCGCCCATGCCATGCGAGCCTCGGTCGGGATTCTTGCTGTTCGGATCGCCACCCTGGATCATGAACCCGGGAATCACACGATGGAACGTGGTGCCGTCGTAGAACCCCTGCTTCGCCAGATCGACGAAATTCTTCACATGGTTGGGCGCTACGTCAGGGAACAAGCGGAGCACAATCTGGCCCCACGGCTCGTTTTTCGATGTAATAGTAATGGTCGCTTGTGTTGAACCCGCTGGTGCCGTCATCTCATATCCTTTCCTGCTCAGTTAAACCGGAAGGGCGCTACACTCTCCCCTTCCAACCCTTGGCTCACCGCCGTCCAGGTGAGGCCATCGTCATCGCTGCGAAAGACTCCCGAACTGGTGCCGGCGTAGAAGCCGCCTTTTTCGCCCTCGATCAACACTTGTATCGACAGGTTGCTGAGTCCCTTATTCAAAGGCATCCATTGCCGCCCCTTGTCGACGGATTTAAAGATCCCGCGGCCCGTGGCTACATAGACCCCACGGTCGTTGCTGATCAATCCACGAATGGAATCGTTCGGCAAGGCCCGACTGATCGGCAACCAGGTTTTTCCCCCGTCGCCGCTGCGAAAGACGCCGCCGTCGAACGTGCCGGCATACACTCCCTGTTCCTTGTCCACCGCTAACACCCGGATAAAATTCTCCACCAATCCTTCGTGATCGCGCAATCCCTGCCGGAGACGCGTCCATCCTGGTGTGCGCTCCCTATAACTATGAAGGCCTTTGCCGGAGGTGCCGGCGTACAATGTGCCGTCGTTGGTCCGCGCCAGCGCATGTACCAGAATTTCATCCAAACCGGTGGTCACGACCTTCCATTGATCCTGCGCGGCATTCAAGAGATACACGCCGTCGCCCGTACCGGCATACAGCCCCTTGGCATCCATCATCAGCGCTTTGATCTCCAAACGCTTCAGCCCTTTGTTGATGGGCTGCCAGCTCTTGCCCGCGTCACGCGACCGGAACACACCGCCGCGAAACGTGCCCGCGTAAATGGCGCCGTCTTTCGCCGTGGTGAGACAGAGCACGAAGGGATCCGTCAGTCCCTCGTTCGCCGAGGACCAGGTATCACCCCGATCCCCGCTTCGGAAAATACCCATCCCGAATGACCCGGCATAGACGACTCCCCCGGTTCCAGCGGCCAAAGCCTGAATGCTCGTATTGCCGATATCGGCCGGCCCGGCAGGATCTGCGCCGGGATGAGCCTGCTCCAGCGCCGGCGTTCCGCTGCTCGCACTCCGGTTCGGAGCCGACACTGCGTGGGCGATCCCCTGCAGACAACCCAGGATCAGTGCCGTCAAGACCAGTATGTGACGCGTCATGGCCGGACCCTCCTTACGAACATTGCCTGCGCTACGCTAACGGACTCGATGGCCGGCAGTCCCTATCGGTATATCAGGATCCAGCGGCAAATTCACGCCGGGCGTCGGCCCGCTCGCCCGCCCGAATATTTTCGCGCCGAGAATGCCGATCTCGTACAGCACCATGAGCGGCACCGCCATCAGCAGCATGGTGAACAACGTGGCATCCGGCGTGATGATGGCTGAAATGATCAGCGCTGCCATGATGGCGTGTTTGCGGTAATGCGCCAACGTCGCAGACGAGACAATCCCGGCGCGCGCCAACAGGGTCAGGACCAGCGGCAACTCGAAGGCGCAGCCGAAGATCAGAAGGAATTTGACGTTAAAATCGATGTACGTACCGACGCCCAACGCCGGGGTGATATCGCGATCCATACCGAAACTGACGAAGAAGTCGATGACCAGCGGCAGGATTACGAGGTTACAAAATACCAGCCCCAGCCCAAACAGAAAGGCGGCGAGCAGAAATAAGGGAATCGCCCAACGCTGCTCTTTGGGAAGCAACGCCGGAGCAATGAACTTCCACACGTGGTAGAAAATGATCGGCAGACTCAGGATGATGCCCGCCAGGAACGACACTTTAATGGACGCAAACAGCGCTTCGGTAGGTCCGTAAAATACTAACTGGTTGGGGAACGGGCGATTGAGCCAGGCGACCATCTCGGAGGAGTAGGCGAATGCCGTCGCAAACGCGACACCCAAGGTCACCGCGATGATCAGCAGCCGCTTCTTGAGCGACTGAATATGGGCGGCCAGTGGTGCGAGCATCACGTATCTGAATCAATGACCCAGCTCTCGGTCCCCTCGATCCCGAGGCCAGTCCGGAGCACCCACCGCACCTCGCTAACGCGAGGTGCGGATGAGTTCGGCCATTCTGTCTTTCGCGGCCAGTTTTTCTTTCTGCAACTGCTTCTTCAACACTTCTTCGGCAGGGGTCAGAACATGTCGCCGCTGCAAATCCGCCAACTCCGCATCAAGGCGATGGTGGGACGCTTCAAGGGTTCGGAATTCTGTGTTGGATTGCCGTAACCGTTCAGTGATCGCAGTCTCAGCCTGCATATCGCACCTCCTGGTTGACTACATCGGTCCGTTGACAGTCATCCTGCTACTCAGCTCCTGCCGTGCTCTCGACTGGCGGCTCGCAGAGTATCCCTAATTGAAGCGGCGCCATCTCCATCAGCACTGCATCTTCATCGGGCTGTGTGTAGTAGCGAGTCCTGGTGGCCGTCTGCCGAAATCCGAGCCGATCATAGAGCGTCAGCGCCTCCTGATTCGACATCCGAACCTCCAGCATTGCCCGATTCGCCCCACGCTCTAACCCCGTTCGCAGTGCCCTACACACCAGCCGCGTCGCGACGCCTTGCCGACGAAAGGGAGCCAGCACCGCCAGATTCATCAACCGCACTTCTTCAAAGACGATCCAAAAACAAAAATAGCCTGCAATGACGAGAGACCCCGACAGCGGTTCGGGGCACTTCGCCAGCAGGAAGTGCGCAAATGGATTGCCAGACAGTTCAGCTGCCAACATTTTGCGCGTCCAGGGGGCAGAGAAGCAAGCCTGTTCGATGGCCCACACCTCATCAAGCGCCTCCGCGGTTGCCGGCTCAATCGTCACCCTGTCCGGAGTCATTCTGTCACTATTTTTCAGCATAGATGATCGCAGTTTTTTTACTTCTTGGCACGTGGGTTCCCACCTTCCCGACTGACTCGCCGCCGACCCTGCGCCATCTTCTTCGCCACTCGTTCTCGCCGCCGCTCCAACGCCGACACCCCCTGCTGCTCATCGAACTTTATTTCGGCTTCGGTGCGCTGCACATACAGCGGGACGAGATTCACTTCCGGCAACGGCCCGCTTTCAAGGCGTCGCCGGGCGGCCAGGGCCACACTGACGGCCGAGGGACGCTGCCGTTCCGGCGCCACCTCCTGGATTTTTCCGCCGACCGATTCGATGGCCTGCCGAATGTCAGCCCCATAGGCCTGCCACCCATCTCCAAACAACGTCGCTGTCCCGGCGCCTTGTAGCGCCTGCGCAACGGCAGTGGGAGGGCCCACCTGCTCGGCGATGCGTGTATGAAGGCTCGGACCCGGCAGCCACTCGTAGGCAGCCCAATAGACTTCATTGTGCCGACTCTTGAGGACCGGCACCAAGAGCCCCCGCGTCCCGCGCAGATTCCACGCCATGGCCTCCAGGGTCGGCACCGGCACGATAGCGGTCCCCAAGACGGCCCGAAAGCCCAACATCGTGGCGAGCCCCACGCGCAACCCGGTGAACGATCCAGGCCCGATCGAGACCGCCAAGTTCTGCACCTCCCGTAAGGCGAGACCGCTTTCCCGCAAGACTCGATCGATGGCGCCCATTAACGAACGCGCGTGCGAGCCGTCGGCATCCTGCTCGGCGAGGGCAAGCACCCGCTCGCCCTGCATAAGCGCGACGCTTTGCCAAGCCGTCGCCGTCTCGATAGCCAGCACATGCTGAGCCGACGGTGACTTCATACTCGCCCCAGCTCGCTTGGCTTGATCGGTTGATTGGGAATCAATTCTATAAACGTCACTTGTAAACTGCCCGAACCTTGCCCATCGGTCATATGAATGGCAAAGGGCCGCAGAATGCGCTTGGGTGCAGCGGGCTCCTGAATGGGGAGGGCCCCGGCTGTCTCCGAAGGCCCGACCGCGCGATAGTCGTCGAACTGCATGGTCGCCTCAATCTCGCCGGCCGGAGACACTCGCTCTTCTTTCACGACCAGCAGGTTGCGCCGGTCGAACCAAATACGCCTGGTCACGATCGGGGCTGCTCCGTTATGTCCCGGCTCAGTCAGCACATCCAGCCGATAGCGGTCGCCGTCTTCCGTCAGCCGTACCTGCTCCTGCGGCCCCACCACCTGCGTCCCGATAATCCCGCTCATTGCCCAGACGCTCAACTGAAAGGGGCGGGTGAGCTGGCCGAGACGATCCGTTTCAGACGGGCGACCGACCACCTCACGGCCCATGGTCGGCAGTCGGAGCTTGAATTGGTCTTCGATCTGCACAAACTCAAACAACTCGCTTCCCACCGCCGTGAAGCCGCGCAGCCTGATGGCATTCGGGCGCTGGTAGAAGACGGTGCCTTGCACTCGTTGGCCGATCGGCAGGATGCCGCCGGTGATCTTGGCGCTGAACAGCCCCTTGATCGTCCGAACTTGTTCCGCCTGCTCCTGCAAGAGCGCGGTCAGTTGCTCAGCCGTCGCCTGCAGAAGCGGCGCGGTATCTGACGACCCAAAGAGCGCGCAACCAGACAACGACCCGACCGTCACGAGGACGAGGAACAGGACACCGATAACATGGTGGGCCTTACGCCAGGACTGCATCCAATGCATCTCCGACTTCATGAATGCCGATCAATTCAATCCCCTCGATCGGTTCGAGTTTCGCCACGTTCCGCTCCGGTAACAGACAACGCTTGAATCCCATCTTCGCCGCCTCGCGAATTCGCAGCTCCGCTTGGCTGATCGCCCTGACCTCACCGCCCAACCCGACCTCGCCCATCACGAGTGTCGTAAAATCGATCGGACTCTCGCGGAGACTTGATGTAATAGCCGCGACAATGCCCAGATCAATGGCCGGCTCGTCGATGTGGATGCCCCCGACCACGTTCACGTAGACATCCTGCCCCGAGAGATGCATACCGAGGCGCTTTTCCATGACGGCCAGCAGCAGAGACAGGCGGTTGGGTTCCACGCCGTTCGCCATCCGCTTGGGCATCGCGTAATTAGTCCCGGACACCAGCGCCTGCAGTTCAACCAGAATCGGCCGCGTTCCCTCCAGGCTGGAGACCACCACGGAGCCGGTGCTGCGCAACGGCCGCTCGGCCAAAAACAATTCGGACGGGTTGCTGACTTCCTCGAGTCCACCGTCCTTCATCTCGAACACCCCGATCTCGTTCGTCGAGCCAAACCGGTTTTTGACTGCCCGGAGAATGCGAAAGCTGTGGCTCTTATCCCCCTCGAAGTACAACACCGTATCCACGATATGTTCCAGCAAGCGTGGGCCGGCGATGGCCCCTTCCTTGGTGACGTGCCCGATGATGAACACCGGCACGTTGCTGCGCTTGGCAAACCACATCAACTGCCCCGCCACTTCCTGCACTTGGCTGATGCTGCCCGGCGCGGAGGTCAGTTGCTCGGTATAGACCGTCTGGATCGAATCCACCACTACGGCCGCCGGCTGTACCTCTTGGATGGACTTGAGGATTTGTTCGAGCGAGGTTTCGCCGAGAATCAACAGGTGCTTGCCGTCGATGCCGAGACGCTGGCCCCGCATCTTGATCTGCCGAGGAGACTCCTCACCTGACACATACAGCACCTGTTCGCCTGGCCTCGCGAGCAGCGGCAAAGCTTGCAAGAGCAGCGTGGTCTTGCCGATGCCGGGGTCGCCCCCGATGAGCATGACGGAACCGGGTACCACTCCACCGCCCAGCACTCGGTCGAACTCACCCATTCCCGTGCTGTGTCTAGGTTCACCGACGATTTCGATGTCGGAGATCGGCGTCGCCACGGCCATCGCCGTTTTGGGCATGGCCTGGCGGCCTTTTGGGGCTGCCGGCAGGCGCTCTTCCTTGAGGGTGTTCCAGCCTCCACAGTCGGGGCAACGTCCGAGCCATCGTGGCGCCTGGTGGCCGCACGCTTGGCAATGAAAAGTGGTCTTGGCCTTCATCTGCCCTCGCCTCGCATCACAGCAATAGATCTACGCGCATCGTAAAGGAAGTGAGAGAGAAAAAGGAAGGAGGCGCAAGATCGGGAAGCTCGGCTCAACCGCACCGCCTGAGAGATCCATACCCGCACCACCGGCACTTTAGATTCACCGCGCTACCGGGCCAAGGCAGGTGCGTCAGATGGGTCACGTCGAAACACAACGGAGGACTACTGCTTGCCTAAGCTTGAACCATTTCTCAGGAACGAGTACACCGGTCTGGGATAGGCACATGAGAGGACACGGGACAGGGAGAGAAAAATGGCGGCAGGAATCATGTTGAGGCATCTACTGCTTACCTGAGTGCCGTGTAAGGAGCGCATGGGGCGCCCGCGTCAAACGCCACCAGCCGGTCTAGCCTCTCACGCCCTCAATCGGGCCAACAGCCGGACGCGCCTGTTCTCATCAGGAAATGATTATCGCGGTAGGACGGTCATTGCTGACCGCCCCCCGCACAGATCCGTACGTGCGGCACTACCGCATACGGCTCTTACCTTGGATGATGACGACCAACCCGCACTTCGGAGACGTGCCGCGGCTCGTACGCCCAGCAGTCCGCGCGACCTGGAGGCCCGGCGCTGTGTCCGGTCCAGTAGCAACTGCTCAACGTTCTCCTTGGTCAGCCCCCTTCCCTCCACCGACTCCGCCAACAGCGGACCGCTGTCTTTGTTCGCCGGCTTCGGCGGTACTATAGAGCTGTCTGACTCCCCAGCAACGTGCCTGTCGGACTTGTGGCCTCGCGCCTTCTCCGACTGATCCGCTCCCGTGGAAGAAGTGAATGTCGGCGGGGTCTCTCGGCTCCCGTGAGAAAAGTGTCCAACCGTGCCTGCGGTCTGAGACTCCGTGGGGGTCACATCGGACTCGCCGTTGATGCCCGACATGACTCTTGCCTTCCCCTTGTCAGGACAAGGTCAGCCACCACACAAGGATATTTTCGGAGCTCGATAAACAGCCCGATTGTACCTCTGTGAACGCTTCGTCCTGCCGGTTGCCCGGCCGCCCGCATCACTCGAGGACAAGGCGACTGACTAAGTCTTACCCTGTACGACTCTTTCATTCGCGACTTTCCTCCGGCTTCGCGCCGACGCACCCCGACCCTGGTCAGTAGCGTATTAGCCACCGAACAGCATGTTCCAATGCCTGCCCTCTCCTAGCGACATCTGAACTCTTCAGACCGTCAATGTATTTTCGCAGATCGCCATTCGTGGCATAGCCTTTGGCCCGAGTCGCACTGCGAAAGCGACGTAACCATTGGAACATGATTTGGTACCTTTTCTCCAAATCATGCCGCATTGTTACTATCTTAGGCCGATCGACCAAAAATCTTTTGCTGAGAACTGTATCAGACTGGCCAATCGCGAGGCGCAACAAGAAGTCATCGTGATCAAGTTCCTGCATCAACGGATGCTTCGCAATGAACTGATCAACCTTGGATTTGCTCTTCCTTACATTTATCAGAACAGGATCCTTAGTCACCTCGGCCAATATGTTTAACGATGTCTTTGCATCGACAAACAAATCGCACACTGGGCTATCAAAGCAATATTTCAGTTCTGACGGCCCCTCAATATCGAACAGGCTTGGCCCGCTCGATGACAAAACGCCAGTACGAGACCTTACTTGATTAAAGAGAGGGTAAATCTTCCCATTGCGCGCCGCGCTGAAGATGGATTCAAGTCGCACGACCTGACTTTGGAGTCTCTTAACCTGGACGATAAGCCGCGCGACCGGCTCGACTATGGCAAGGTGCTCCAACGCTGCCACTGTCATCCTCGTTGGACCGATGTAGCCTCGCAAATTCGCCACTTCTCTGAGGACCTCCGAAAGCGCCTGGTTTGACTCAAGCTCAAAGACTCTCCCAACCATCGCGAAAATCTCAGCCCTCAAACGCGCCGTCTGTTTCAGAATATGCTCTTTGAGTCTGTCGAGTTGTCCGACATCAACCGCCACACCATGAAATTCGAGACCGGCTAGCCGCTGAACGTGTGCCATGGAGTGATTCATAAACTGCCCCGTGATGCCTCTCTCCCGCAGTTGGCTTAACAGAACCGGATACAATCGTCGGGTCATGTCGGCATCCTGGCAAGCGTGATTAACCATCTCTCGAAACGGCAGATCCAAGAATGTACTGCCGTCACTCACCAAATCGGAATAGGACTCGATTTCCTTTCCGAGATAACGCTTGCACACGTATGGGAGGTTGAAGAATGCCCAATCACTATGGCATTCATACGCTGCCAATATCGTATCGAAATGGACACTCTTGATTGTGACTCCGGACCTCCGAAGGATCAGGTAATCGTATTTGATGTTATGCCCGATGAAGTCGACTTCGCTATTGAATATCCGTCTCACCGCTTTCAGCACATCGTTCCTGGTCAAATCCTTGAGCTCTGTTTCAATCAACGGGACGAAGTAGGCCTCTCCATCCTTGACAGAGAAAGAGATGCCAAGCAGTGTCGCTTCCCGTGGATCTTTGTCATCGGATTCGGTGTCGATCGAGCACAGCTTCGATGCGCGAACAACGGACTCGAGCTGCTGCATCCCTTTGCGATCGACCACAGCATGGTAGGACTCCGAGCTAGTCGGACGGCCCCGCGAGTCAGGCCGGACCTCGGAAGGATTTGCCAATAGAGTCACCAAGGAGTGAAAGCCATATCTTATGAGAAGTTGACGGCTGTTCGCCGTGTCGAGCTCATTAAGAGAATCATTCTGAACGGGGTTGAGCATCGGACTACCCACGGGTTCACACCTGTTCCCCGCATAGCACTGGCGAATGCTGGACTCGCATTCTGCAAGCTTCCTTCGAATTTGACCGGACACTACCTGCCCCAGATTCCCGTAGATCGAATCAATGTTTCCGTGCAACTCGACAAGCCGTATTGCCTGTTTGTTCGTCAAGGCCGCCGCATTCGACGTGCCCGTCAATGTCAGGTACGTGGGGATCTCCTTGGGGACTATGCCCAGCATTGTTTTCACTGTCTCCGAGGACATCCAGTCCCATTCCATCTGCTTACCTTCTCGATGCAGAACAACAATCAAATCGTCAGTACAGAACTGTAGAAATCTCCTGTCAGCCGTGACAATGTGTGAGAACCCAGAACGCATATGGCTAATCACGTGTAGGCCGAGGTTCAGAGGATCGTGGACGTGCGGTATTTTGAGGTCTTTGAGGATCGCAATCAGATCAAGGACACTGTCACGGTTGGAGACCGAATACGCTTCCTTTCCTATGATCAGAACACCTGCCTTGATTCCGAGCTTATGTCTCAGCCGCAGAAAATCTCTCACGCAACCAAACGCGAATGTGTGATCCCTTCCCATAGCCGTCATGAGCGGCGCGCCAAAAAACGTTTTGTGTGCCCGCTCGACAATGCATGCAGCGTCAATCAAGAATCGGTACTCAGAGGTCACCATTCCCGGTAGTTCCCTGACCGGATGTGATTATGATCCTGAAAGAAGTCTATCTCCCATATTTTCTTCCCGGCGCGCTTAGGATTGTGCTTAAAAAACTCATTTCTTTCTCGGAAATGAGTGGAGATCGCCGTCTTCATTTCCTCCTCCGACTGATAGTCAGAGTTATGGATTACAGCCCGCTTCATGCCGCTAAAGACTGCCTCGATAACATCCAGAAATTGCGCGCTAGATGGAAGTGGGACGAATTCAATAATTGGTCCAGCGTCGCTTCTTTTATTCCACGCATTGAGCTCGTCAGTCCACTGCACCAACTCGTCTGAACCGTGCCAAGAGGCGGCATCCCAAGTCAGGTATATTTTTGATCTAGCGTGATACTGGTTGAAAAGCGTCTCGGCGAGATCAATAATCCCAGCCGAGTCTTTCGATTTCCCATAGAACCAAGTCACTTGGTTAGTGGTGGCACTCAAAGCCCCATAGAGGGTGATAGATCCTTTTGAGCGCTGAATTTGGGGATGGGTGGGAGTTACTCCTTTAGGAGTGTAACTCCTCCCACCATACCGTTTGACCTGTAGCGGTCCCAGTTCGTCGATAAAGAACAAGTCCTCGTCGGCTTTTAATGTCTGGAGGGTATTTAGCAGCAGTTCAACCTTTTCACGGTAGTTTGGATCAGGGCTTGTCAGAACTCTACGGGACGTTTTCCATCTGAGCCCAGCCTCTTTTAGCAGTCGGCCCACAGTGGTATGTGAAATCTGAACGTCAAACTGCTTTTCAAATGCCTTAGCGAGGCTTCTTAGCGTCCAGTTGCTTCTGTTGATCCCGTAGACGGTTGGTTTGTGGTGAAGGATTTCAATAAGCGCTCGTGCCGCAGCTCGTAATTCTTTGTGTTCTGCTGGTTTCTCTTGGTTCGCGGGGCTTGATTGAACACAAACGCGAGCAGCCGCAGAGCTTTGATGCGGTTTCGGCGGTTCTTCGTTTGGAATTCGGAAAACAAGTGAAACGAGATCGTTAAACGCTTTGTGTGACTTCTTCTCTGCGGCTACGATGCGCGCCGTCGATGCCCACCAGCGATACCGAATGGTTCTAACCTCCTCCTCGCTGATGCAAAGCTTCTCAGCGGTTGTGGACTCGGAGATTCCTTCGCTCCACAGCAAGATAACGCGTTCCGGCTGCACGGGACCCTGAATGGTCGCTTGGTCTTGAATGATTAGATCGAGTATCTCTCGCTGGACGGGCGACAACTCTATCGACGAGGGAAGGGAATCAACCATGCTGAACGATACCACTGTGCATTTCGATGCTCAACATGCTAAGGGAGAAGAAATGGTGTCAGGAATCATTTTGAGGCATCTGCTGCCTGCCTGAGGCCAGCATGAGGAGCGTATGGGGCACCCACGTCGAACGACGCCAGCCGATCTGATCAAACCACGTTCGCACTCGAAGCAAACGCCGGATACGCCTATTCTCATCAGAAAAATGATTCCTGGCACCATTTCTTTTTCTACTAAGTCATTCTGATAGAAGTACCCACCGTCCGGCATTTGACATCTACCCCCGCATGAGTGGCGGACGTTGCGACCTTTCGAATGCCCCAGCTGAGTGGCTCAGGATCAGGGTACAGGTCAACGCGAGAGTACGGGGTGCGGCTGTGGTGCGCATTGAGATCTCCAGTCATTTCCGGGCGATCAGGACCGTGGTACCACTCCCGATTTCCAACACGTACAGATGCGTGAACAAGATGCCGGTCCGGCACTTCTAACCGCGTGTTCCACGTCCCGAAGTGCACTCCCAACTCCACCCATCTGCCCAAGCGTAACCACATGAATTGATCCCTCTGGTTTAGTGCACGTCGCTGCTCACCGTGGCCCACTCTAATCCTGTTTTCATGCCGTAGATATACCCACGTCGCGCATTCTCGGACATGCCACGGTACCAGTAGCCCTGAGAAATCGCGTCAGGAATCACCCTGCGGCATCTGCTGCCCGCATGACAGCTGAGCGAGATGAGAACCAACGGGTCTGGGCAGGAGTGTTCACGGCAGAAGGTGAATCAGGAGGGGGCAAGGAATTTAAATTACGTTGTAGGCTGTGCTACCGGTAATCCCGACAACTGGAACAGTGCGATGGCCGCAGCCGCCGCAGCATTGAGGGATTCGACCCCTGGTTTCAGAGGGATGGTAAAACGGAGCCTGGCTGCCTCAAAAGTCCCCTCCGAAAGACCCCGACTCTCACTGCCGATGGCGAGGATCGTTCGGGCGGGAATGCTCCGAATCGCTCGGATAGGCAGGCAACCCTCACTGGTGCCGGCATCGGCTGCCATAATCACGCAGTCCAGATTCAGCAGCTCTTCGAGACTGGTGTGAGGGAAGATGGGCAGTTGAAACAGCGCACCGGCGGTCGCCCGCACGACCTTCGGATTAAACACATCGACGGAATGGGGTGCCAGCCACATGGCACTGACGTTGAGTCCTGCCGCGGTCCGAATAATTGTGCCCATATTCGTTGGGTCCTGAAGCATATCCCCGTAGAGGCCGAAGATTCTCGGTTGAGCGAGCACAGCAGCCTGGTTCCACGTCGGCTGGTGAACGATGGCCAGCACGCCACTAGAGGTTTCGACATCAGACAATTGAGCCAGCATGTGCTCCGGACAGCTGTGGAGAGTACATCCGCTGCTCACAATTTGTTGCCTGACTTCCGGCGGTTGTTTATCAAGAAAATTTGGAGCGACTACGAGGCAGACCAATTGCTGCGGCGCCGACTGCAACAGTTCAAGGATAGGTTTTGTCCCTTCGAGCACGAAGACCCGCTCGCGGTCACGCGTGCGCTTCGTCTTGACGACATCTCGTATGTGCGAGAGAAAGTTACGGGAAACGGTGCGAAGTGAGGAGGTCAACAGTTACCCAGAAGGTAGGCGACAATGCGAGGAGACCTTGCTAGATCAGCACGGCCTCCTCGACATATACTTATTTGCGTTTCTTGCCGGAAGCGGCTTCCGCCGCGCGGATACGTTGCGCCCGCACTTTGGCCCGCTTGAGGGCCGACAGTTTCCCGCGGGTGCGATCTCGCTCGGCTTTCAATCGTTCTAGTTGAGCCCGCAGATGGACGCGTTCTTCCTTATAAATATTGGCACATTCGGCCGGCGATAAATTGGTCCAGTCGCCGGTTCCGCGCGCGCGCTTGATTCGCGCCTCCAGCGACTCCTTTAGCAATCTCTCTCGCATCGACATCAGTGACTGCAAGGCTTCCTGCCGCCGCTGAACTTCTTCCTCTTCGGCCATAATGCCGCGAATGTCGGTTCCTAACATCGGCTGATCCTCCTCACATCAAGTCTATCCAACAGAGAACCTCATTCTACCCGATTTCGACGCCTTTGTTCCACCTAGGAGAATGGCGCATAAGCTGTTGATGTTGCAGGCAAGTAGTACTATGTTTCATAAACACCGGCATTGCGGACGCCGAAACGGATACAGTAATATCGGGAATGCCTCACGTCGGAATATTCGTTCGCGCATGGCGAGTCTCGCAAAAGTGTTCCGAGAATGCCCTCGCTGAACGCGCGGGAATTCCAGCCGCTCTATTGCAAAATCTGGAATCGGAAGAAACGGATCCCAGCGCATCCATATTGGAAGCATTAGCCCGCGCCCTCAAGATTCCCCTCCCCTGGCTGTTTATCCATCCCTCGGAGTTCGATCTCCTCTGCAAGGACGATGATGACGAGCCGCCGGCCCTCTCTAATTTAACGGGAGCCGATCCCGTCCTAGAGAAAATTCTCCTGGCAGCGGGACACGATCGATCACTCTATGTGCTGCTCACCGCTCTGTTGCATAGCGGCGATCCCAAGTTACTTCGAGCCGCGGAAGTGAGTTTGCGGAGTCTCGTGAAGCAGTCCAAGCAAGCGACCGTGCCCTGGCAATCACGCCCGCCGGGACATTTTGAACCGCCCAATGATTAACGCCGCCTCGACATCGCTCCCATCACCACCATTTATCATCTTTGTCACCTCCGGTCACCACCCTGACGATCCCCCTTGGAAGAGGCTGTCGTTTGCGCAGCGCGCACAAGCAACAGGCCAACAAGGAGCAGTGCACAGAGTCCTGGCCAGCCTCCATATGGTGGACCAACAAACAATTGAAAGGGATCCCCTGACAACGCCGGCCAGAGAGAACTGAACGCAATTGGAAGGGCTAACAGAATTCCAATCAGCGCCTCACCCGTGACCAATCCGGCAGCGAACAGCAGGCCACGATCGTCCGGTGGAGAGCCGGCAGATCTCTTGCCGGCCCGCACATACTCCGCCAGCAGTCCACCGAACATGATCGTTGCGGACAGCTTGAGGGGCAAATACATGCCGAGCGCTACCGCCAGGACAGGCAGGCGAAAGGTAGACTCCCGTCGTTCTTGGCGTATGTCGAGGCCTATCACGACGACTCCCAACAACATTCCGATTCCGACTAGATGCCAGGGCAGGGATCCACCGAACACACCTTTCGCGAGATTCGCCATGAGAGTAGCCTGAGGCGCAGTGAGCGGATGGGGATGGGCCTCCGTCACCTCGCCGATGCCATACTTGGCCTGCAGCAGCGAAAGAACCGGCACGATGACGACGGCACCGGTTGCCACCCCAATCACCTGCATGACCTGTTGTTTCCAAGGGGTCGCGCCGACCAGATGCCCGGTTTTCAAATCCTGGAGATTGTCGCCCCCCATCGCGGCAGCGCAACAGACAACTGCACCCACCAGCAAGGCCGCCGCCGGACCGGCAGGATTGTCCCGTCCCAAGATTCCCAACAAGAGCAGCGCGGCGAGCATGATCGTAGCAATGGTAACGCCCGAAACCGGATTGCTCGAACTTCCGACAAGCCCGGCCATATATCCGGCCACGGAAGAAAAGAGGAAGGCCGTGATCACCATGAGGAGGGTCAGCCCGATTCCACCCCAGAGATTGTGGCCCAACAAACTCTGATACAGCACCACCATAGGAACCAAAGACACCACCGTCAGACCGATCAACCAGGCGACACCCGCGTCACGCTCGGTACGTGGGAGTACAGATTGCGGCCGATGCTGCTGATGAATTCCGTAGAGCGCAATAAGTTGGCGCAGGCTCTGCAGAATCGGCCCACGGACCTGAAACAACGTCCACACCCCTCCCCCCAACATAGCGCCGATACCGATGTAGCGAATCTGCCCACTCCAGGTCATCTTGGCCGCCGCCATGCCGGTCAGCGCATCAGGCTGGTCGGCGAGGAGTTGATACACCGGCAACAAGACCAACCATCCGATCGCGCCGCCGAGAAAGACCACCACGGCTGTGTTGAGACCGATGATATATCCCACGGCCAGCAGGGCTGGTGACAGATTGAGTCCTCCATAGAACGTGGCGCGGCCAAACTGCACGGCCCCTTCCAACGATTCGCTCCATAGTTTCAGTCCTCCCTCGCCAAACTTGAAGCAGCCGCCCATGGCCGCAGCCCCCAATAACGCCCGAAACCTGCCGCCCGCGCCGGCATCCTTCGAGGCCCCGGCCTTCAAGACCTCCGCCGTGGCCACGCCTTCTGGAAAACGCAGCCGGGCATGAATAATCAAGGCTCGGCGAAGGGGAATGGTAAACAACACGCCGAGTATCCCTCCGACGAGCGCCACAGTGAAGGTTTGCCAATAGTCGAACGAGGCCCAATACCCGATGAGGAGTAACCCGGGGATGGTAAAAATCACACCGGCCGCCAGCGCTTCGCCTGACGAGGCGGCGGTTTGGACGATGTTGTTCTCAAGAATGTTCGATTGACGAAACAGGCGCAGCACTGCCATGGACACGACGGCAGCTGGAATCGACGCAGAGACCGTCATGCCGGCAAATAGGCCCAAATAGGCATTGGCCCCGGCCAGAACGGCGGCGAGGACGATCGACAGCACAACGGCCTTGGGGGTGATTTCTGGGAGCGTGACGGAGGCGGGAATGAGGGGCGCGTCGACGTTCTCCGGAGGAGCATCGTGATCGCGCATCATGTCCTCAGAACACTTGAGCGATAAAACATTTGAGATAACGTGTTTCCGGCATGCCGGCAAGCACCGGATGGTCCGGCCCCTGACCGCGCTGTTCGAGCAGGCGAATCTGCCGACGCGCGTCTCGAGCCGCCGCCTGCAGCATCATCCAAAAATCGTGATCGCTGATCGGCTGCGAACAGGAACAGGTGACCAATACCCCGCCGGGATGCAACAGACGGAGCCCACGGAGGTTCGCTTCTTTGTATCCGGCCAAGGCATGGGGCACGGCTTTTTTACTCCGCGCAAACGCCGGCGGATCGAGAATGACCAGGTCATACCGTTGATTGCTCCGCTCGAGCACCCGCAATTCCTCAAAGGCATCGGACTGACGATAGTGACAACGGGGTGCGACCTCGTTCTGGACTGCATGGGCCTGAGCCAACGTCACGGCCGCCGCGCTCACATCTAACCCCTCGACGGACTGTGCCCCGCCAAGAGCCGCCTGGATACCGAACGCGCCGGTATGGCAAAAGGCTTCCAAGACTGTTTTCCCCTTGGCGAAAACCGCCGCCGATAATCGGTTCTCGCGCTGATCGCAGAACCATCCGGTTTTCTGTCCCTCGGCGATATCCACCATGAATCGGGCGGTTCCCTCATGAATGTTCACGGTCGTCGCGCTGTCTCCGCGCAGAAATCCTTTTGATAGCGGCAAGCCTTCCAATGTTCGGCTCTTGGCATCATTCCGCAGGTACACGCTCCGCACCCCGCATTCCTGTATGAGCAACTCCCCCAACAACTCTTTGCGCGCATCCATGCCGTAGCTCAGAGCCTGCATTACCGCCACATCGGCAAACCGGTCGACGACCAACCCTGGCAGGAGATCGCTTTCTCCATGGACGAGCCGACAGGCATTGGTATGGGAGGCCACCATGTGGCGCAGGGCGGCCGCAGCACGAAAACGCGCGGCGAAAAAGGCGGCGTCGATCGGCTCCTCTTGAAAGGTCAGCACGCGAACACGGATTTTGGAGTGGGGATTGTAGAAGCCGCGGCCGAAAAATCGTTTCTGATGGGTGTACACGTCCACGAGGTCTCCGGCGCCGGGAGTGCCGAGTACCTCAGCAATGTGGCCGTCAAAAATCCAGAGGTGGCCGTGATACCGTGGCGTCTCGCGCTCGGGCATGAGGCGAATCCTGGCGGTGGGAACGGTGGCGGTCTGTGTCATAGTAGTCATCAGTCCAATAGAGCGGTGTTCGGTTTGATCACGCCAAACGGCTGCGGAGATGGCCCACGAGGGTGCCTGAAATCATTCCACGAAGCAACCTGCCTCCATGTGAGTGCGACGATCGTTCGCGCGCTTGACCTTCCCTACTGCCTATGGTTTGCTGCAGACAGATAGGCGGACGACACCCTGCTCGACGACCTCTCACTCGACAATTGAGGCGCAATGACCACACAGACCATCGGCACCGCGGTATTGGATCGACTGCACCAACTCGGCGTCCGCCACATGTTCGGTATCCCCGGGGACTACGTGCTCGGCCTCTATAAATTGATGGAGTCCTCTCTCATTCAACACGTGGGCACCACCCGGGAGGATTGCGCGGGTTTTGCTGCCGACGCCTACGCGCGAATCAACGGCATCGGCGCCCTCTGTGTCACCTATTGCGTCGGAGGACTCAACACGGTGAATGCCATCGCCTGCGCCTATGCTGAGCGATCGCCCGTGGTGTTATTGACCGGTTCGCCGGGGTTGTCGGAGCGTGCACGCAATCCCTACCTCCACCACATGGTGCGGGAGTTTTCGACGCAACGGGAAGTCTTTGAAAAAATGACGGTGGCGGCGATCAGCTTGGAAGACCCGGTCACGGCGCAACGGGAGATGGATCGCGCCTTCGCGGCCCTGCTGCGCTATCGACGGCCGATCTATTTGGAGATTCCACGCGACATGGTGCATGTGCCGCTCGCCGGAAGCTCCCGCTCGATCGGCGTCCAGGATGAACCGACCGATCATGCCGCCCTGACCGAAGCCTTGGCTGAAGTGCGGGTGATGCTGGAGTCGGCGAAGCGGCCGGTGATTTTGGCCGGCGCTGAAGTGGGACGCTTTGGACTCCATGACGAGTTGACCCAGCTCGTAGAACGCCTCAATGTCCCTATCGCCTCGACGCTCCTGGGAAAGTCGATCATTCGGGAAGACCATCCGCTCTACGTGGGCGTCTATAGCGGATTGGTGGCCCGCGACGAAGTGAAAGAATTCGTGAACCAAACCGATTGCCTGCTCATTCTCGGCTCGATTCTTTCCGATGTGGAAGACCTTGATGCCCGTAGCGCCCTGTTCTCCGATGGTCATACGATCCATGCCACGGCCGATCGCGTCGCCATTAAACATCACCGGTACGACTCCATCCGCTTTGAAGATTTCGTAAAGGGGCTGGCCGGGGCTCACCTCCCCTCCTTTTCGACCCCGCAGTTGCCATCGGCGCAAAAATTTGATGAACCGCTCCCGCCGGCGAATGCCTCCGTCACGCTCCAAGGGGTATTCCGTCACCTGGATACGGTGCTGGATGAGAACACCCTTGTGATCGCCGACGTGGGAGAATCGCTCTTTGCGTCCGTCGATCTTCATGTCCACCGCCGTTTTGAGTTTTTGTCCCCCGCCTACTACACGTCGATGGGTTTTGCCGTTCCCGCCGCCATCGGAGCCGGCTTTGCCGATCCATCCCTGCGTCCCATCGTGCTGGTGGGAGATGGCGCCTTCCAGATGACCGGATCGGAATTGTCGACCGCCGTTCGCTACAAGCAGGCGCCAGTGGTGATTGTCCTGAACAATCGGGGGTATTCGACCGAGCGCGAGATTTTGGAAGGTCCCTTCAATGACATCCACGAGTGGCACTATGAACGAATCTGCGAGCTTATCGGCGGCGGACAGGGGTCGCGAGTGGCCACCCACGGAGAATTCGTGCAGACCCTCGCCAAGGCCTTGGCGGATTCTAGCCAACCCTATGTCATCAATGTCCTGCTCGATCCGGCCGACCGCTCTCCGGCCATGATGCGCTTGGCGCGAAGGCTGGCCAAACGACTCTCCACCGATCGCCCCTAACACCCTCCGTATGACACGGTTTCGGCCATTTGGCCATCGAGGCCGCCCCTCCCGTGAGGCCCGACGGCAGCGCTGTTTCACCCTGCTACAGCGCTGCCGTCGGGCCGCCCGCCCATTGACCATCCGTAGACAAATGTGGTCTTCTTACAGGTGCACTTGTCGAATTGTAATTCCATGGGGATGTGGCCATTATGTCGTCGAAACTACCGGACGGAAAGACCATGCGAGACGGTCAGATTTTTTCTGCACGACTCAACAATGTTGTGACCACCGAACGAGAGTTCGACGAACTGGTCGCGAAGTCTCTGCCGGAATTGTTAGACCGGGCGACAGGTCAAACCAGGCGGTTTCTTCGTGAAACGAACCAGTGGGGCGACGATATTACGCACGAGAAGCTGGCGCTCCGATGGGGATACGAATTGGTCGAACGGTTTGTAGTCTTCGGTCGCACCGAAGTTCCCTGCCGACCGTTCTTCCTCTTGGATAGTCTGATTGCCAAATCGTTCAGCCAGCCGGACCCGCTCTGTTATCACAAGGAGTTGCTGACGCCAGTGGGACGGTTTCTCGACGGACTGGCCTCGCGCGCCGTCGTCAGCCGCGACGCCTTAATCGCGCTGTTTTATCACTTCTATGGGTTCAGTCAGGCCCATGTGGTGAAGTTGCTCGGTTTCGGCCAGGCCGAAAGCCAGCGGGTCTATAAAAACTTCGAGCGTTGGCGCCAAACGGGATGGCAACGCACAATGAATGAAACCGGGTTAAGTGGGTTGGAAATAGAGGTGCTGGAGCAGGAGTTACGAACCAGGCCCGACCACCTGAATCACGAAGTCGACCGTTTGATGCCGGTCTTGCAGTCGCATTATCGAAAGAGTGAACCGGAACACTATCCCTGCCTCTCTGAACAGAAGTGGGGTCAATTATTTCACGATGACTACGGCCACGACTACCGCGTCTGGCATTTGGCCTTTTGCCGCGATTGTTTTATGGAAGTTGCAGATCGCCGGCAAAGCGAGGTCAGCAGCGGGTTGAAGCCGCACGTCAATCTCCATATCCATCCGCTGAAAAAGGGAGGCGTCTTAGCTCTCTTTGGAGGGGATCGAGGAGGGCGGCAACATGGAAACACCAGAGCTCAACGACTATCGCGAACATCTGCTTGACGCCCTGGATGACCAGCCGCGACGCGCGGCTGCAGAACGCCCGGGACTTCTCCAGGTGCTCGTCAACCACGAACGCGTGGGGACGTTGAATTGCGCGCAGACCGATCCCTTTTTTGCCTTCACCGTCCGCGAGCGTAGCATCCAACATCTCGAAATCCGGGGAGAGTCGGGTGTGTTGGTCGGAGGGTGTGTCGCACCCGAAGCCGGCAAGAAGGATGTGCGTGTCCCCATCGGCAAGGGCGCCGCGATCATTCAGGTCCACAATCATTTCGACGGCGGATCCCTTCAGATGCGCTACGAGGCCGCTCCCCGTTGGTGGTCTCACGTGGCCGCCGCGATTGGGATGCCGCTAGGATCCTCCAAACCATCGACAAGCGCCACCGCTATCTGGACGATGACGACTGCGTTCGCGCAGATCGTGCTGGCCGTGGGCGTCGTCGCGTTGCTGGCTGAACGGGTACCGAGTTGGATGGGATCGGACGACCGGGCGCATCAGCTCGAAGAAGAATTGGCAGCCCGGCAATCCACCCAAGAGCAAATCGATCGCGTGCACCAGCAGCTCACCCAGCTGATTGAAGCCCAAACGGCGGCATTGGCCGTTTCGCGTTCCGAGCAGGAACGGATCGCGCAATTGAATAATCTGGTCGATACCGTTACCCATGCCCAGCAGAAATTGAACACCCAAGTCGTCGCCGTGCAGGAGGATCTCCACACCGTCAAGACCGACGTCGCGCAGGAAGTTCACAACGGCATGCGTGTGGCGGTCAACGCGGTCGAGGCGGATCGAGAATTGGTGCGCCAGGATCTTCAGACGATCAAATCGGTCAATGAAACTTTGATCAAGCAAGTCGCGCTGCTGGAAAGCCGCAATCGAGAATTGCATGCCCGCTTAGCCCTCACCTCTCTGGAAGTGGCCAAAGCCAATGCCGCGCCCAAGCCCACGATGTTGGCCAAGAACGACACCGCAAAAGACGCAGCCGTGCCGACCACGGTGGCAGATGGGCTCCGCGAAGCAGACCGTCAAGCCTTCATGTTTTGGGTCGCCTTCGAAGATGGGACCACGGAAAAGAGTATCGAGGATTTGGTTCAGGAACTGAATGGCATCAAGAAAGGGCCGATGAAGTCGGGCTGGTACTCCGTCGAAGTCAACTTGCCAAAGCCGGAACCTCCGGACCGCTTCCTGGAATCCGTCAAACGAGCCAAGATCGTCAAGTCGGTTGTGACCAGCAAGGCTATGCCTCCGGCTCAGTAGAAGCGGACCTCCCTCAGCAGATCCAGCGGTCGGCGCCAGACACCCTCCGCGTCTCGCTTTGAGATCTCCAGGTACCGCCGTTTTTCGTTTGTC
Organism: uncultured Nitrospira sp.; assembly: GCA_964493335.1. GTDB lineage: Bacteria > Nitrospirota > Nitrospiria > Nitrospirales > Nitrospiraceae > Nitrospira_A. The sequence goes on along the minus strand of CAZBNV010000065.1, from coordinate 614 downwards.
ATTTGCCATCCGCTCGAACCCTGTACTGGAGGGAGTATGTCGGATTTTCATCAGAACGGACTCGTGACGGTGCTCCACCGTCTGGGCGCATCCAATCTTGACCAGCTGGAAAAGGAGCTGGAACGGCATGCGGCGACGAATCCGATCGCCCTGGTGCTCCCCTCGCTTTATTCGGAACTGGAAAACCCTGCGCTCAAGCACATCGTGCAAGTCTTGAAAGACATCCGCTACGTCAACGAAATCGTGATCTCACTGGATCGGGCCTCGGCGCTGGAGTTTCGTCTGGCCAAGCAATTTTTTTCGGTGCTGCCGCAGCGAGTCCGGATCGTCTATAACGATGGCACCGGCATCCAGGACATCCTCAAGCTCCTGGCACACGCTGAAATTGATACCGGACTGCAGGGCAAGGGCCGCGGCTGTTGGATGGCCTTCGGATACGTCTTAGCGCGTGGGCAAAGCAACGTGATTGCGCTCCATGACTGTGACATTCTCAGTTACAACCGGGAATATCTCGCCAGGCTCTGCTATCCGATCGTCAACCCCAATCTGGGTTACGAATTCTGCAAGGGGTACTACAGTCGAGTCACGAATCGACTCCATGGCAGGGTGACGCG
>CAZBNV010000064.1:21576-25214 GCA_964493335.1 uncultured Nitrospira sp. | reverse complement strand
CGGGGCCGACGGGATTTGAACCCGCGACCTCCAGATTGACAATCTGGCGTCCTAAACCAGGCTGAACGACGGCCCCACACAACCCAAGATGGCGGAAGAAGATTCCGAGTCTCAAGAATCTAACTGGCTAAATACGGTAGAGTGCTCACTTGTACATCACTACTAATGGATAAGGCAATGCCTTGCACGCAATTCCCTGTATTTCTTATTGGTAGGCGGAACAGGGATCGAACCTGTGACCTCTGCCTTGTAAGGGCAGCGCTCTCCCAATTGAGCTATCCGCCCGATTTTTCTCGTTCCCGGCAGATTTTCGGGATGCTATCAACTCCATAAACCACTGTCAACACAGAATCGTGTACTAGAGACAATAGTCTCCGTCCATGCACGGCCGAGCAGCACGATCATTGCTCACGGACGAGACTTGTTGCGTGGAAAACACGCCGTGTGGACTTTTTTCAACTGCGACGAGTCCACATGCGTATAAATTTGTGTCGTCGCAATATCTGCATGCCCCAGCATCGCTTGGACGGATCGCAAATCCGCTCCCCGTTGCAACAAATGCGTGGCGAACGAATGGCGAAGCATGTGCGGCGAAGGAATCCGGGCGATTCCGGCTCGTTGACCGCGTGCGCGGAGTAGTTTCCAGAATCCCTGCCGCGTGAGTGGCGTGCCGCGGCGCGTCACGAAGGCGAACCGTGAGGACCGTTGCTTCAAGAGAATCGGTCGCGCACTCAGCACATACTCCTGCATGTGCTCGACTGCAGGACGTCCGATCGGTACCACCCGCTGCTTGTCCCCTTTGCCGGTAATGCCAACATACCCGACATCGAGGTTGCACTGATCGATTCGAAGCGAGATCAACTCGGATACCCGCAAACCCGCCGCATAGAGCACTTCCACCATCGCGCGATCGCGCCGATCCTCGGGCGTCGGACGAAGCGGCACCTCCAAGAGACGCGTCACATCTTCGAGGCTGAGGGTTTTGGGCAGCCGCCTCGCGCGCGAGGTGCTGCGTAGGCTCACCGTCGGATTGGCCGTGACCTTTCCCTCCTGCTTCAAGAAGCGGAAGAGGCTTCGAATCGCTGCCAGCGATCGGGCGCGGGACGAAGCGGCCAGTCCGGATCGATGCAAGTGTTCTAAAAATCCGGAAAGGAGTGGCGGCGTCACAGCAGGCGCATCCTGCACATCCTGATTGCGAAGATACCGCTGAAAGGTGCCGATATCTCGTCGATAAGCCAACACCGTGTTGCGCGACAACCCGCGAGCAATCCGCAAATGGTCCCAGTACCGTTCGATGAACGGCTCCAACGGAAGCGGATCCGACGCGCACGGAGCAGACTTCCTAGGATCACGGTTCATCGTCAAAATCCTCACCCGCGGCGGCCATTTGCCAATCGGACGCGACTATAACCAAGCCCCTGTTCGAACACAACGCATCCTCAGCGACTTACCTTGACACCCCTGCACCTGTTTCCTATAGTAGCCTCCATTGCGGCGAGACTGTCCGCCATGCCCAGGAGTCAATGGTTTTTCGATCAGCATCCCGCGCCTCGCAGCTCCGTGCATGCGGCGTCGCCCTCACGGTGGCGTGCCTCGCCGGCCTCGTCACATCCAGTGACGCAGCGCCCGCGCCCAAAGCTCCGCCGGCTCCCCGTTCCAGTCAGACCAAATCGCCCATCAGCGCCGGCCAGGCCACGCTCGATCAAGCCAAACGCCTGATCGACACGGAGCAGCCTGAGGCCGCGGCAGTCATGCTGCGACGATTCATTGAAAGCGGCCCGCCGCCGGAACTCCTGGATGACGCCTATCTTTTGATGGCCGCCTCCATGTTCGGGATGAAGGAGCAGGCGGAAACCATTCGTTACATCAATCAGCTGATCGGTGAGTTTCCCACGTCGGAATTGGTCGATCGAGCGAAACTCCTTCTCGCCAGAACCCACGCCAGGGCCGGCAACCTCGATTTAGCCCTCCCGCTTCTTTCCGAGATCCGCAGCCTTTCCTCCGATCCCAACACAAAACGGGAGGCCCTGCGGCTGACGGGAGAATTCCAGGCCCAGAAGAAAGACTTTATTCGAGCCATTCAAGCGTGGCTGGACGAACTCCCTCTAGATACCGGGGAACAGGCGCGCGAAACCGAGGGGCAGATTCGAGAACTGGTCAATGAAAAGCTGGATGTCCCGGCGCTCACGCGGGTGCGTGAAGCCTATCCGAAAACGTTCCCGGGAGATTTAGCCTCTATCAAGCTGATCGAACTCCACAACGCCGCCGGCGAAGACCATCTCGTCGAGCGGGATCTCCGACTATTCTTGAGCCGCTTCCCCTACCACTCGTATGCCGGCAAAGCCGCCGATCTTCAGGCGGTGGTGCGGACGAAGTTCAAGTCCCATCCTTACTCCATCGCCGCCATTTTTCCCATGTCAGGCAAGCTGGCGCCATTCGGCACCGAGGTGCTGAATGGAATTCAACTCGCATTGGAACGATCGAAAGACGGAGAGGGTGCCCCATCGGTCGGCCTCATCGTCAAGGATACGGAATCCGAGCGCGCGGCCTTCCTGGACGAACTCTCCACTGTGCTGACGGACGATCGTCCCCTCGCGGTCATCGGCCCATTGCTGTCGAAAAATCTCCCGGTCATGGCTGAGCTGGCAGAACGGACGCACATTCCGCTCATCACGCCCAGCGCAACGGTGACGAACCCTCGACGACTCGGCAATTACGTCTTCAGCACGGCTCTTACATACGGTCAACAGGCCAAGCGTGTGGCGGACTATGCAATCCGTGATCAGCACTACAAACGACTCGTGATTCTCTATCCCGATACAGCCTACGGCCGCGAACTGACACGCCTCTTCACACAAGAAATCCGCCAGCAGGATGGAGAAATCATCACCACCGAAGCCTACAAAGAAGGCGATACAGACTTTCGCGCGGTGATCGCCAAACTGAAGGCTGAGGATCTGAAGAAATACGGTCTCGAAGTGCCGATCGAGAATGATCCGGCAAAGCCCGCTCCGCAAAAGGGCGGCAAGAAGACCAAACGCATCCTCTATTCACCGGGCTTCGACGCGGTATTCATCCCAGGGCGCTCGCTGGATGTGGGCCTGCTCGCCGCCCAGCTGGCCTTCCACGATATCGCCGTTCCCCTCCTCGGCGCCAATGGGTGGAACACACCCGACTTCGCGCGAGTGGCTGACCGCAGCATTGAGGGCAGCGTCTTTGTCGACGGTTTTTTTGCCGACAGCGCCAGTCCGGTCGTGCAGGAGTTCGTGGAACGGTATCGCAAACGATTTCAAGCCACGCCTTCGCTGTTCGCCGCCCAAGGCTATGACGCCGCGCGATTGACTGTGGAAGCGATCAAACGAGGCGCGACGACCGGCGAGGCCATCCGGGATTATTTAATGATGCAGCATGATCTCCCCGCTTTGAGCGGCCCGAGCGGATTTAGCCCGGACGGCACCCTCAATCGCCGCGTGTTCCTCATTCAGGTCAAGCAAGGCAAATTCGTCTCACTGGAATGACTGTGATGAGACCGGTGAATAAAAATCGATTCCTTGAGATGTTGAGGCGATGGTGACCAGACATACAGGATGCCCAAAAGGGCCGTCCAGCAAGGCCGCAGCGAATGAAGAGCCGAGGCG
>CAZBNV010000064.1:0-21566 GCA_964493335.1 uncultured Nitrospira sp. | reverse complement strand
CTGAATGAGGCGAGAACGCCGCTGGCGAACTTTTTCAGCATTTTGTTAGGAGACAGGAGTGATCGCATGACGACGGGGGGTCGGAAGCGGGTATTGAGCGGGATGCAGCCGAGCGGTCTGCTCCATCTTGGGAACTGGTTGGGTGCGCTGGAAAACTGGAACGCGCTGCAGGAGGAATACGATTGTTTCTTCTTCGTAGCCGATTGGCATGCGCTGTCGACCAATTACGCCGACACCAGTCGCATCCGGGAGTTTGTGCGGGAATTGCTCATCGACTGGCTGGCAGCCGGCATCGACCCGAAGCGCGCCACGGTGTTCGTCCAGTCGCAGGTACCGGACCACGCCATTCTCCATCTGCTGTTCTCCATGATCATTCCGGTGTCGTGGCTGGAGCGCAACCCCACCTATAAGGAAAAGCAGGAAGAGATCAGGGAACGCGACCTGAGCACCTATGGCTTTCTCGGCTACCCCGTCCTCCAAGCCGCGGACATTCTCCTCTATAAGCCCGATTTCGTGCCGGTCGGCAAAGACCAACTCCCGCATCTTGAGCTCACCCGAGAGCTCGCGCGCCGATTCAACAACCTCTATCGCCCCGTATTCCCAGACCCACAGGAACATCTCACCAAGTTTCCGAAGGTCCTGGGCACGGACGGGCGCAAAATGAGCAAGAGTTACGGCAACGCCATCAATCTGTCGGATACGGAACCAGTCGTGCGGCAGAAGCTCAAGACCATGATCACCGATCCGGCCCGCGTGCGCCGTACCGATCCAGGTAATCCAGACGTGTGCCCCGTCTATGATTTTCACAAGATTTTTTCGCCGCTGCCGGTCATCGAGCAGATCAATCGAGACTGCCGCACGGCCGCCATCGGCTGTATCGACTGCAAGAAGTTGGTAGCAGACCGAGTGGTCGAACGTCTCTCGCCCATCTGGGAAGCCCGCGCCACCCTAACCCAGAACCCCGCGCACCTGAACGATATCGTCGAAGATGGCCGCCGCCAGGCCAGCGCGGTCGCGACCAGCACCATGGCCGAAGTCCGCGACGCGATGAAGATATAGCGCCTGCATCGCGCATCGTGAACCGGCCTGCGCTAGTGATCGGCACGAAACGGCAATAGGTTTTCACACGCCTACGTCTCACAATCTCCAGCGGTCCGCCCCTGCTCATGAGAGTGTGGGCAGAGAATTGGGCGGCCACAGATCGACGCCATCTTGCGCGACAAGACACGAGACGCGAGAGGCAGAATCACTGTCATGTCAGGAAATGGGTTAAACAGGGGTGGCGAGCTTACGCCACACGTCGGTCAGCTGACGCTGGACCGGGCCACGAATCTTCGTGAAGGACAGGCCGAAGGCATTCGGTTGACACCAGCGCACGGTGGCGCCATCGATCAGAATAGGGTTGGCGTCATCGCCGGGAAAGATGCACAGTTCCACTTCAGTCCCAGGTAAGACTGATACCGAGCTGAGGATACGACAGCCGCCTGGAGACAAGTCGGTCAAATCACCGTCCCCAGCCAGCATCTTGCCTTTCATGGAAAAATGGCTGCGGAACTGAACGCGGACCCGCTCATGTTTGCGTTTGTTCTTCATGACGTGACATTGCTCTCCGTACTCGCGGACATCCCTTACTGCGACTCATGTGTACGATAGGTCAGAATCCTACAAAACGCCAGAATTCACTGTTTCCTCGCGAAAACAGCCCGCAGGCGCCTCGTCCCACTAGAAAGGCTCAGGAAACTGCCTACAGAGTCTGCGGCTTCGAGTCCGGAATCGACATGCCTGCCGCGTTCAGCACAGATCGGTCCACAAGAATAGGCGCGTTGAAATGGATGGCCAAGGCGATGGAGTCTGAGGATCGGCTATCGAAGACTTTTTCCTGCCCCTGAAACGCAATCGTCAAACTGCCGTAATAGGTTCCGGCCTTGAGCGTGATGATCGTCTTGGTCACACGGCCGCCGAGCGCCTCGAGAATCGTATGCATGAGGTCATGCGAGAGGGGGCGAGGCAACTTCTCGCCGGTCAATGCGCCCTGGATCGAGCCTGCCACCGTGTGGTCGACAAAAATAGGGATGGTTTTGCCTTCCGCCGAGAGCAGCACCACCGGGCCATGATCGGAGAGCCGCACTCGTACGTCCCCGATCGTCACGAGGGGTGCATCCCCACTCTCCTCGCCCCCAGCCGGCAGAGTCGACGCAGGCAGCGCCAGCAGCAATGAGAGGAGCGGAACAACCAACCACCACCGTGTCATCGCGCTCATGGTGTCCTCCTGTGACTGCGCAGCCCTGTGGGGGCCAGCCGACCACTCAGGCTCGCACAAAGGAATTCGTCTCGCGCTCCCTGCCGATCTCAGTCTCCGCTCCGTGCCCGGTCACCACAGCCGTCTCTCCGTCGAGGGTGTACAGGCGCTCTTTGATGGATTGCTCGATGGCATCAAAATCACCGCCCCACAAGTCGGTGCGGCCGATCCCGCCACGAAACAACGTGTCCCCGGCCAGCACCAGCTTGGCCATGGGGAAATGAAAACACATGGAGCCAGGTGTATGACCCGGTGTGTGGAGCGCGACCGCGTCCATTTCGCCGATCTTCAACCGTTCTTGGTCGGTGAGCCAATAATCCGGCGGGGGCACCGGCACATAGGGTACTCCGAACATATGGCATTGCGTCTCCAAGATGTCCCAGAGCGGGAGATCATCGGGATGGAGACAGAGCGCCGCGCCGGTCGCCTGCTTCATCGCGCCGGAAGCGAGAAAATGATCGAAGTGCGCATGGGTGTGAAGAATGCTGACGACCGTCAGACCCAACGCCCGCACCTCCTGCAGAATACGTTCCGGTGCCCCGCCCGGATCCACCACAATCGCCTGTTTGCTCACCGGGTCCCCGATGATCGAACAATTACAACCGAGTGGCGGCACGGAAAAGGTTTTTCGAATCACACGCGCTCCTCAACTGAATGAACCGGTGCCGCGCATCTCGCAACAGCCCCGCTTGTTATGGCGCCCCTGCCGGGCTCCGTTCAATCTGTGCAACCCAGACCACCTCGGTATTCTGCACTTCCCAGACGGCTTGGCGGCGCAGGAGCCAGAGCAGAAAACCAGCTCCGGTTCCATCGCGACGGTGATTGGCCACATACAGCAACGCCTGGTCGCCGCGCAACGTCCGCCCCACCCGCGAGAAGGACAGTCGGTCGATCGTGCCCAGCTCGCCCTCCAGGTCCTGGACCGACCAGGCGACTGGAACGACGGCGAGAGCTGCCTCGGTCTCCGGCACACCCTCCCCGGACACGAACCGGTAGCGCACCCCAAAGGCAAATCGAGCATCTAATCTTGAAGGATGTTGGTTCTTGACGACGAAATCACGAACCAGATCCCGCGGCAAGCGACCATCGAACCACCCCTGCTCGGTCAACCAGACCACCGTGGGGGCCACTTGCTGATCGGGATGGAGCCGCGTCGTGGTCATCCGTTCGAGGAGGACCAATCGTGTCTGCGAGGTGAGGAACTTCGCCTCAACCGCCACATCGAAGAGCGGATACTCGTCGGCGGGCACAGACTCAACTTGCTCCGGCGACCCCGCAGCGCCCACCGCGTCCGACACCGGTGGGAACAATGTCACACTCAGTACAAATACACCTGCGAGCAAGGACCACATGCAGACAGAATAGCCGCTTGCCTCACCCTGGTCAAACCGTCGGTCATGCGATTGAGGATGGACAAGGGGGGCCCAACTCTGGTAATCCTCTGACGGTGTTATCCAAACTATGATCAAGGCCCTCCAGCGATCGCTCACCTCTCTTTTCAGCCTCGCAATACTATCGTGGTGTGTCGGGTGCGCACCCGACGACTCTCCCTTTCGACAGGAGAACGAAAACCTGCGCAAGCAGCTCGCCAAACAGGAATCGGTCATGAATTCGCTGCAGGACGGCAACAAGGTCATGCAGCAGCAGATCGATCTGCTCAACCAGGAATTGCGAGACGCCAAGAAGCAGACGGAACGTGCGGAAGCGGAGACGAAAGCGCTGCAGGCGGAAGCCAAAACGCTCGGAACGAAACTCGAATCCCAGCTAGCCGAATCGAAAAAGTTGTCGGGAGAAATTCAGCGGACCGCTGCCAAGGCGGCTCAGGCCACGGACAACATTCGCGTTGAGGAAAAGGCCTCGCAGGTCGAAGATTTGCCGCGCCCATTGGCCGCCGTCGGAAAAGCCGCCGAAGAAGCCCTGGCACGGAACGGTTACCATGTGAGGGTCAGCGTGAAGACCGAACAAAAAGCGGTCTTTGTGACCGAACGCAAGGTTTCCACCCCGGCCTCCCTGGAAATGTCGGGCTTTCGCAACCAATATGTGGTGTCGCTGCAAGCCTTACCCTCGAATGTGACCCGACTGAGCGTGAAGGCGGACTTTGAAAAACTGGTTCAGGGCGGACGGGTCTCACCGGTAAATGCCGAAGAAACGGCTGATATCGAACGTCGGCTCATCGTCGAGATCGGCAAAGCGCTCTCCTCGCCGAGTAAGTTATGAAGCCCGGGCGCTCGGCTTCGTCGAAAGCGGCGGCCATCGCGCGCTGCACAACCCTCGTTATCCTGTTCCTCACCACAGTCTGGCAGGGTACTGCCTTCTCTGCCCCCTTGCGCGCGCCCAGTCCCGCGCCCACGCCGGAGTTGGCCACGCATCTCGCATCGATCACCACCCTGGCCGCCAGCTCGCCGACCGTCCGAATTCCTGAAGGGACATTCCTGCTGGGCAGCGTGCGAGTGGATGACGATCCCTACGGCAAGGAGACGCAATTCGATGACACCGAACTGCCGCAGCACCGTGTGTGGCTCGACACCTACGAGATCGATCGCGACGAAGTCAGCCTAGCCGAATATCTGGCCTATCTTCACGCGCGCAAACTTCATCCCTCAGTGGAATTGCAGAAGCTGATTTGGCACGTCATTACGGTCCATTCCGTCCAGGACGACATCTTGGCGCAATGGCCCGCATTGTATGTCACCTGGAAAGAAGCCGACGGTCTCTGTCGTTCGCAAGGCAAACGGCTGCCGACTGAAGCGGAGTGGGAAAAAGCAGCCCGAGGGCCGGACGGCAATCTCTTTCCGTGGGGGCCGCAGTTACCGGATAGCACCTTAGCCATGTTCGGACAACACCATGTGCATGAAATTCCGATCCTGGCCGCCGTCAGCAGCGGAGAAGCGGGAAAGAGCTACTATGGAGTGCATCACATGGCGGGCAACGTGGCTGAATGGGTGAACGACTGGTTCGGCTTCGACTATTACGCCTACATGCCGGAACGCAATCCCCCCGGGCCGACCAGCGGCCGCTATAAAAGTCTGCGCGGCGGGTCCTGGAAGAGCAACCGCATCATGCTGCGGACGGCCACCCGTAGCGGTGCGCCTTCCAATCAACGCTCCGCCACCGTCGGGTTCCGTTGCGCCAAGTCGGTTCCATCCTCGACCGCACGATAGTAGGTCGCGCCTCCAGAAAACTTTCTGCTCAGGCATAAGTCGGCGACAGCCAGACATTCCAACCCGAACGGCAGGTAGCCCGCATAGCCCAGCAGCGGCATGTGGAACAATTCAAATCGGTGCACGAACGGCACCGCGTATTCCCAGTGGGCCAAGCTGTAGAAGTTCCACAGCTCCCAAAAGAACCCGCAGATGAGCGCCGCGAAAGCTACGGTCCACAGAGTTCGCCCATCCTGCTGAGCCGTGGCATCGAAAATGGTCGGTTCGCCGCGAATCAATTGAATCGCGCTGATCAACAGAAGCGGCGCGACCCACACCAAGGAGAAGAGGAAGTCGGGCCACAGACCGAGACCCAAGAGTCCCGCCGCAGCGCCACAGAGCAGCCCCCATCCCCACCTCCCTCGATCTCCGATACCGACGACCTTCCCTTGATCCGAGCCCGCCCTGATTCGCCGATAGGCCGTCAACAATTCGGCCGTCCCGAGTACCGCAGGCAGAACGGTGGAGAAGGGCAGCGTGGCTTGCCACACATATTCCCACGCGGTCAATTCTTGACCGCCCAAGTAGTACCAATTTTGCACAAAGCGATTGAGGTATTCGAATGACCACCAGAAGAGGGCACTAAGTGGAAAGAGAGAAAGAAAATACCGGGGACGGTGCAGCATCATGCAATGGCCGATGCGCCGGAAGGTCAACGCATTCGCCGTGACGATATATCCCAGCCACAGCGGTGTAAACGTCAGGGTTTGAAAGGGACGCATCCATTCCAACCTGCTCCAAGCCAACCACCAGGCCAGCAAGGTCCAGCAGACCGCCACCCAGCCCCACCAGGGAAACCTGCCTCTGGGTGGGTTCTGATGAATGATCGGTTGTGACACGTGGACAGCAGTGGAAGAAAGATGCCCGACACCGAATCCAAGGGCGCCGACAAGCACAGCCGCCAGCGCCGCGAAAATAGGCCAAGAAAATGGCTGGTGGATGACTGAATGGGTGATCGGCGGAAATTCGAGATACGGTTGGATCGATCGACCGGCGAGCATCACGCCGATCAGCGGCAGCATGACGATCGCCGCCAAGACCCATGCGATGATGGACCAGCGGGTGTCAGAGCCCCGAGCGGGTGTTTCACTCTGCGACATTGGTAGCTTCAGGAACACCTCATCGCTATCGCTGAGAGGACAAATTGTCCTCAAGGGACAAGATGCGCGTCGTGACGGTACGTGGCCTGCTACCAATTTTCAAGGCGCCTAGATACCTAAGTGAAGATAAACACAGGCGGATCTGCAACAATCCACAGCCTTTCACGATTCAGGCCCATTGTTTGAAGATTATGGCCCGGATCTGGTGCATCTCGACTCAAAAGGAGGATGACATGATGAAATCTCTCATCCTGATCGGTTGCCTCGTCGTGACGGGGATCGCGACCACGCTCGTGGGACCACCGATGACCGTGGCTTCGATGGCATACACTCGTGTGAGCATCGAAGCGGTTGACATGGCACTCCCAAGTCTGACATTTAGAACAATAGAAGGCCAAGTCTGGACGCTGCCCGCCGCATCCGCTGATCTCCTCAAAGGAGTACAGAAGGGAGATACCTGCAGCGTGGAGATCGATCTTGAAAACCGTGTCACCAAAATTGTGAAGGTCGATTCAACATCCCCATAGGCGCGCACGCGCATATTCTTCAATCGAAGACCAGTGTGATCTGGTCAACGCTTATTGTGAGGTATCCGATGCCACGTTTTCATGCAATGTGCCTAACCGTGGCCTGTGCGGCCAGCATTATTCTGAGCGGGTCAATTGACGCTCCTGCGCAAACCACTCAACCATCCATTGAGGAGGGATCGAAGGTCACTCTTCAGCTGGTTATCACCGTCCCCAATGATCAGCTCACGATTCCTCCGCACACCAGTGAATACACCCATGGAGCGAAGCAACTGATACCGGGGCTGGAACAGGCGCTGGTGGGTATGCATGCAGGTGAAAAGAAACGAGTCGAACTCGATGCGGACCATGCCTTCGGTCAATACGATGACAGCAAGAAAACGACTGTCCCTCGCACCCAATTGCCGCAAGCCATCACGGCAGGAGAAATTTCCACCACTCCGGAAGGCCGACCCTTCACAGTCGTATCCCTGGCGGATGACTCTGCGGTCATCGACTTCAATCACCCGCTTGCCGGGAAACAAATCGTCTTGGACGTCGTCGTGCTCAAAGTGAAACCGAGAGCATAAGCCAATCACCTTGCAGGCTGGGTAGAGCCATCACGATATGGTTCTGCCCAGGCCTCTCCGTTCCTGCCTCTGGTCCACACCGTCGTCTACATGTGACACAAACTCGCTCGCCCGAACCGCACAGCCTTCGCATATGTGGCCGGCTGTGGTAGGTTGGAGAGCGCTGTTAGGGATAAACTCAGCCCGCACGATAGCCTGTAAGCCCTACATCCGCCCTTCGTCAATTTCAATGATATCGACCCAGGTATGCGCGGGAGGCAGCGAGGTCACCGGTACCCCGCGCTTCGTGGCGATGGCTTGGATGCGTCCCTCGAAGCGTTGCCTGGCGGCATCGTCTTTCGGGCCTCCGGTGAGCAGCCCCTGCGACCACTGCGCGATTTCTTCGTCGGAATGCTTGCGACCGTTGGCGTTCACCCAGGCCAGCAACTTCTCGTCATTCTCACCGGCCAGCACCTGTTGCTCGAACGCCTTCACATCGATCTGCAAAAAATCGATCAGATACTTATCAAACCCCACCGTGATGTAGTTGTAGTCCTGAATCTTGCCCGCATGCCGCAGGCGAACCTTGTCGATGAACCGCCCCAGATGGGCAATGCCGCCGAGGAGAACTTTTGGACTGCGGGGATAGGATTGTTGAGTCATAGTTGCTTCGTTCCTTTTCTATTGAGAGCATCATCAAATACAATCTTTCCACGAAGACGGCGCACGCTTTCTTGCCCTTTCACTTTGATGAGCAAGCGGAGCCCTTCTTCAACAACCGCCTTCTTCGTTGAAAGCCCAGTCACCTGCATCGCCTGCCGCGTGAGGCTATTGTCGATCTCAATAGTGGTGCGCATGGTGCCTCCGATGATGGCACATTTTCGACGATCGAAATACTACGCACGCACCTGAAGAGAAGCAAGCGGCGAAGAAGTTGGTCCTGATGCAGCATTAAAGGCGAGGAGTCGGATCAGTTCGTCTAGCAGGACAGGCACATTGCGAATAACCTAATGCCAATGAGTCATCATGTCAGAAAAGACTCCCGGCACATTTTCATTTCCCAAAAAGATTTGGTGATTCATGATGTGAATAAGATGCGCCTAACATGCAAGCTCAGTAACGCGAAGCCGGCTTGCCGGCGAAGCGTCCCTCTGGAGTAGCGGGTTAGGGGTTACCAAGGTTATGAAAGATCAAAAATGTGCCGACAATAAGGTCCCTCGCTTCCTTTGCCCTTAAGAAATTCGCCGGCTCTCCACGACATGTCACGACGTAGCGATTGGGCTTCCGAATTGTCATAATCTGAAGAAACCGATTCATTTGCGACGCATTGTGGGTCTTGGCCATCGCCGTGAACTCAACTGAGCTGGCTGGTTGCATCGACAAATAAGTATTGGTGTTGTATTCGAGTATCTTGACATCAGGTGCTATGCTTTCAACTCGCGAGAGGTACTTAATATCATGTAGTTTGTGATTGACCTCGTTGATTTGAGCCTGCGTAAATCAATCTAAATCTGCAACAAAGCTGACGTTTACGCTGCAACTTGCTGCATATCCAGTTTGCGACGATATGGCTCTAACGAGCGCGCGAGTAGTGTTGGCCTGCGGCAAGCCCTCTTCCCAGTCCACTGGGTAACGAAACGAAAAACCATCCCCTTTGAACACCTTGTAGCTTTCAGCTGCTCCCCAAATGGGGTTTAAGAGTATGGATATCCCAATAGCTAGGACCAAAAAAAGTTTGCGCATAGAAACAACCCCTAACGTCTGAATTCACTGACCTGCTCAGCCTTTCGCGCAGGTCCGGTGGAATGATGGGTTGGGTGGCATTGCCATGAGAGTCCCCCTAAGGATTGGAAGTCACACTGCATTTCTTGCAATTCACGTGCGGAAACAATCCGTTCGGGTTGGGAATGACGCCAAAGAATGCATCAGCGTTCTCTTGGAATAAATGGTGGCAATAGCTGAATACACCTTCAACGTTCAGCCCAGCAACTCCCTTGTTCATCGGGTCATCAAGGTGATGCACAAGCTTGTTGGCATGCTCTCGCAGCACTTTCATAGTTGGGAACAGCCGCTCTCTGATTACTTGCAGCCCAACGGTTGCTTCCTTGCACTTCCTGCAGCTAGTCGGAAGTTTGTCCGCCAAATCCTCTTGAATAAGCTTCATGAGTAGTGTGTCTGCCGAACGCGTAGCAATGGCAACCACGTACGCTGTCGATAGCTCTTCCATCCAATCTCGGCCTTTGCCAAAACTGTTATATGCGCGTAAGGCAGTTGTTCTTTGGATGATAGCAAATGCTATGCGAACGTTTGGCCCTTCGCCAGCCCTGATGCCAACCGCATCAATGGGCTTGGGAACAAACTTCAGGAATTCGTCAGTATCCACACCCATGCCGCCCAACGTAAAAGTGACCGGCCTGCGTAGTTTTCGCGCGGGTCTGGTTAATTGCCTGGTTAGAAGGCGCTCTCTCTCACAGAACCAGTCGTAACCATTGCCCAATGCGCGTGGTGGAATTCATAAACCCAAAGACTACAGTCAACGTCTTCAGGCGCTACTCCATAGCGATACACACATGCGCCGGCGCCAATGGTCTCCATGTTGAGTATTTGAATCTCTTCCGTCTCCATGTTCGGAGTTCCTGCCAGCATGGTGACCGATACAGGTACAGTCGCCGGGAGAATGCGGCCGATATGGAAGAAGTAGAGGCCACGCGTTGTGCGCTCGAAGACACGTTGATAGGTACTGACGGGAACACGAAACGCAATTCTTGTAGTGTGCGTGCCATCCTCACCCACTACAGCCACCTCTCCTGCTGTTGCGATAAACGCCTCACGAAGCTTGGTCTTCCTCAAGATTGTTTTGTGTGCACCATCCTCCCAGAGTTTCTTTGAAGCCGGGTTCTGCTTCCCAATCTGCGCGCTTATGAAGAAGCGTACGTCTTCGTCGTCTGACGAAGCGCAGTTATTGCAGGTGTGACAAGCCGGAACCGTACGAAGTTGGGCGTTTACGACGCCTTTGAAGAATCCCTTAGGCGGGACGTGGTCAACTGTTTCGGCAAGCCTCACTCCACAGATGACGCATGTCTCGCTCTTAGGAGGCTGCATGTATTAAGCCTTCTAACTATTAAGTGAACCACTTAGGGGCTCGCGATAAACACACGGTATATCCCGTTCCAGCCCCGACGCTTCTCTGCTGGAAATATCCGCAATATCTGTCTGTTGCCTGCCTTTGTCAAGGTGTCACTTGTCGGGATAGACGGCGTAGCCTGGCGGTGTATCCAGAGATTGGCCTGCGGGATATCCAACCACCAACTCCCCACGGACGAGGCTGGTCGGAGGCCGTCATAACTGATCAGCCGGAAGATTCGAATGGTGCCTGGTACCGTTTCAGACTTCAATACGGTGTGTCGGGGGTCAGAGCGACTTTGCCAGAGAAGCGTGGACCTTCCTAGACTCAGCCGAGGAGGAAAGGTTGAACTGTTTATAATGCGGGTGGCGCAGCCCCTCACCAAGCGCGCGCAACGAAAGCCCCACTGGGGGATAGGTGGAGTGAGCACGGCGGGGCTGTTCGATGCGACAGCAGGAACAGGGACAGGCACCGGCGAGGCTGGAGCCTGCTCCCTTTTACTTCACTGACTGTTTTGCAGATTTTCCGGCTTGCAGATACTTATCGACGCCCGCCGCCATCTTGCGCCCTTCGGCGATGGCCCAGACGATGAGTGAGGCACCACGCTTGGTGTCGCCGCCGGCAAAGACGCCGTCGAGGTTGGTCATGAAGTTGTCATCGACCGTCACACAACCGCGCGCATCATAGGTGACGCCGAGGCTGTCGAGAAAGCCGTTGCGCACCGGGCCTGTGAAACCCATGGCGAGCAACACGAGATCCGCATCCAGCTCAAATTCCGTATTCGGCATCGGGACGAACTTGCCGCCTTCGAACTTGACTCGATTGGCATGCAGCTTAGTGACATGGCCGTTATGGCCCGTGAACTTGGTGGTGGACACGCTCCACTGCCGGTCGCAGCCTTCTTCGTGCGCATGCGACGTGCGCAGTTGCATGGGCCAGAGCGGCCAGGGAGTGGAATCAGCGCGTGAGGCGGGCGGCTCAGGCAGCACTTCAAACTGATGGGCTTCGGTACAACCCTGACGATGCGCGGTCCCTAGACAGTCGGATCCGGTATCGCCGCCGCCGATGATGATCACCCGTTTGCCCTTGGCGGTGATCGGTTCGTCGGAAACGGAGATGCCCGCCGTCCGCTTGTTCTGCTGGGTGAGATACTCCATGGCGTAGTGGATACCCTTGAGCTCGCGACCTGGAATGGGCAGATCGCGTGCCAGCTCAGCGCCCATGGTCAAACCGACCGCGTCGAACTGTTGGCGCAACTGCTCGGCGGTGATGTCTTTCCCGACGGTGACGCCGCACTTGAATTCGACACCTTCGGCTTTCATCTGTTCCAACCGCCGATCGATGACCCACTTTTCCATCTTGAAGTCGGGAATGCCGTAGCGCAGCAACCCGCCGATGCGATCACCTTTTTCGAACACCGTCACGCTGTGGCCTGCCCGCGCCAGCTGCTGCGCGGCAGCGAGACCGGCGGGTCCTGAGCCGACGATCGCGACCGTCTTTCCGGTCTTTCTGACCGGCATGGCCGGTTCGACCAGGCCTTCATTGAAGCCACGGTCGATGATGTTCCATTCGAGCACCCGGATCGACACGGGATCGCTGTTGATCCCCAGCACGCAAGCCCCTTCGCAGGGCGCGGGGCAAAGGCGACCGGTGAACTCCGGAAAGTTATTCGTGGTGTGCAGGGCCTTGAGCGCATCTTTCCAGCGCCCGCGGTAGACGAGATCATTCCACTCCGGAATCAAGTTGACGACGGGACAGCCGGTATTGCCCTGGCAGAACGGCACGCCGCAGTCCATGCAACGGGCGCCCTGGATCTTGAGTTTGTCCTCGGGAATCGGCTCATACATTTCTTTCCAATCGAGCACGCGCAGCTCGACTGGTTTCCGCTTCGGTCCCTCACGCGCGTATTTCAGAAAGCCCTTTGGATCACCCATCGCTTATTCGTCTCTCGTCCTTCGTCTCTCGTTTAACGCTTCGCGTTTACTTGGCGACCTTGGCCGCGGCGGCCTTCCGCTCCGCCAGCACACGCTTGTAGTCGATCGGCATGACCTTCACAAACTTCGGCAGGATGATCTCCCACGCATCGAGGATACGTTTCGCATTCCGGCTGCCGGTGTACAGGAAGTGCGAGGTAATCATCTCGTGCAGCATTCGTTTGTCCTCGTCAGCGGTAACCGGTTCCAGGTCCACCATGCCGAGGTTGCAGCGCGACTGGAATTTGTCCAATTCATTCAGCACAAATGCCACGCCACCCGACATGCCCGCTGCAAAATTTCTTCCGGTCCGACCCAACACCGCCACAACCCCGCCGGTCATGTATTCACATCCGTGATCGCCCGTGCCTTCGACGACGGCTCGCACGCCGCTGTTCCGCACGGCAAACCGCTCCCCGGCCATGCCATAGAAGTACGCTTCGCCCTGCGTGCCGCCATAGAGTGAGGTGTTGCCGACCAGGATTGTTTCTTCCGGCGTATAGAGCGCGTTCTTCGGGGGGTACACGATGATCTTCCCGCCCGATAGACCCTTGCCGATGTAGTCGTTCGACTCGCCTTCGAGAATCAACGTAATGCCGCGCGAGAGAAAGGCCCCGAACGATTGTCCGGCCGACCCGTTGAACTTGATCGTGATCGTATCCGCGGGCAATCCTTCCAATCCGTACTTCTTCGCGATCTTGCTCGACAGCATGGTGCCGACGGTGCGGTTCAAATTCCTGATCGGCAGGTCCAGCGTCACCTTTTCACCGCGCTCGATTGCCGGTTGGCACAATTCAATCAGCTTGCGATCCAAGATATCCGCAATACCGTGATCTTGCTTCTGGACGCAGTAGCGCGGAACTTCCGGGCCGACTTCAGGCATCTTGAGCAACGGCGTCAGATCAAGCCCCTTCGCTTTCCAATGGTCGACGGCCTTCTGAATCTTCAGTTTGTCCACGCGCCCGACCATCTCATTGATGGTACGGAATCCCAGCTTCGCCATGATCTGCCGCAACTCTTCGGCGATGAAGAAGAAGAAATTGACGACATGGTCCGGCTGCCCGGTGAACTTCTTGCGCAACAGGGGATCCTGCGTCGCGATCCCGACAGGACAGGTGTTGAGGTGGCACTTCCGCATCATGATGCAGCCTTCGACGATGAGCGGCGCGGTGGCAAACCCATATTCTTCCGCGCCCAGGAGCGCTGCAATCGCGACGTCACGTCCGGTCTTCATCTGACCGTCGGTTTCGACTCGGATGCGGCCGCGCAGATCGTTCAGCACAAGTGTTTGATGCGTTTCCGCCAACCCCAGTTCCCAAGGAACCCCGGCATACTTGATCGAGGATAACGGAGAGGCGCCGGTTCCACCGGAGTCACCGCTGATCAACACCTTATCGGCATGGGCCTTCGCCACGCCCGCCGCAACGGTCCCAACGCCGACTTCCGAGACCAGCTTGACGGAGACGGCCGCCTCGGAGTTGGCGTTCTTCAAGTCGAAGATCAACTGTGCCAGGTCTTCAATTGAGTAGATGTCATGGTGCGGCGGAGGCGAAATAAGCTGCACGCCCGGCGTGGCATAGCGAAGCCGCGCGATGTTCTCATCCACCTTGTGGCCCGGCAACTGACCGCCTTCACCAGGCTTGGCTCCCTGCGCCATTTTGATCTGCAGTTCCTTGGCATTCACGAGATAATGACTCGTCACACCGAACCGCGCGGAGGCCACCTGCTTGATGTAACTGTTTCTCGAATCACCGTTCGGAAGCGGCTCGAACCGTTCCGGATCTTCGCCTCCTTCGCCGGTGTTGCTCTTAGCGCCCAACCGGTTCATGGCGATGGCCAGCGTTTCGTGGGCTTCTTTGCTGATTGAGCCGAACGACATGGCGCCGGTAGTGAACCGCTTGACGATGGCTTGAGCGGACTCCACTTCCTCCAGCGGAATCGCTTCGGGTAAAAACTTGAAGTCGAGCAGACCGCGCAGGTTCGACCGCCGCTTGCTCTCGTCGTTCACCAGCTGGGAGAACTCGGCGAAGGTTTTCGGATCATTGCTCTTCGTCGCATGCTGAAGCTTATAGATCGTGTCCGGGTTCCAGTTGTGATGCTCACCCTGAATGCGATAGTGAATCTCGCCGCCGAAATCCAGCTGCCGGATCGGTGCCGGCTCGTAGGCCACGCGATGCCGCCGCAGCGATTCTTCACCGATCTCACGGATACTGATCCCTTCGAGTCGCGACGGTGTGCCGGTGAAGTAGCGGTCGATCAATTCATGGTTGAGGCCGATCGCCTCAAAAATCTGCGCCCCGCAATAGGACTGCACCGTGGAAATTCCCATCTTGGAGAAAATCTTCAGCAGGCCCTTATTGATCGCCTTGATAAATTTACCCTCCGCCGTCGAGGCATCGAGCCCTTCGGGGAAATAGCCGTCACGCTCCATATCCACCAGCGACTCAAACAGCAAGTAGGGATTCACGGTCCCGGCTCCGAAGCCGATGAGGCAGGCGAAATGGTGCACGTCGCGCGGCTCGCCGGTTTCGACGGTCAGCCCCACTTCGGTTCTCGTGCATTCGCGAACCAGGTGATGATGCACCGCCGCCACGCCAAGCAGGCTGGGAATCGGCGCATAGTCTTCATTCACGCCGCGGTCGCTGAGGATCAGAAATTTATAGCCTTCGCGAATGGCCTGCGAGGCCTGCTTGCACAGATCGTCCACCGCAGCGCCCAGGCCTTCCGGCCCTTCGGCCACACGGAACAACATTTTGAGCGTCTTGCTCTTGAAATTGGGATCGTTGATCTCGCGGATCTTTTGCAAATCGGCATTCGTCAGAATCGGCTGTTTCACTCGGATGCGCCGGCAGGATTCCGGATGCTCATCCATGAGATTTGGTTTCGGGCCGATGCTGGTCGTGAGCGACATCACGAGTTCTTCGCGGATCGGATCGATCGGCGGATTGGTCACCTGCGCAAAGAGTTGCTTGAAGTATTTGAACAGGAGCTGCGGCCGCTCGGACAACACCGCCAGCGGAGTATCTGTACCCATGGAGGAAATGGCTTCTTGGCCTTCCACCACCATCGGGGTGATGACCATCTTCAGCTCTTCCACCGTATAGCCGAACGCCTGCTGCCGCTGCCGGATCGTAGGATGATCAGGCTGTGGCACGTTAATCGGGTCCGGCAACTCATCGAGCGAAATCCGATATTGCGCCACCCAGGAGCGGTAAGGTTTGCGCTGAACGATATCCGCTTTCACTTCCTCATCGTCGATGATCCGGCCCTCTTCGGTGTCCACCAGGAACATACGTCCCGGCATCAAGCGACCCTTCTGACGAATCCGCTGCGGGTCCATCGGCAATACGCCCGCCTCAGAAGCCAGCACCACCAGGCCATCGGTCGTCACCTGATACCGACAGGGACGCAGTCCGTTGCGGTCCAAGGTCGCGCCGATCAACTTGCCGTCGGTAAAACAGACGGCCGCTGGTCCGTCCCAAGGTTCCTGCATCGCCGCGTGGTACTCGTAGAATCCACGTCGATCCAGATCCATCTGCGGATTGGCCACCCAGGGCTCGGGAATCAACATCATCATGGCGTGTGGCAGCGATCGGCCGCCGAGCACCAGAAATTCGAGCGCATTGTCCAGACAGGCCGAATCGCTCTGGTTCTCGGAGACGATAGGAAACAGTTTCTGCATGTCCTCGCCGAACAATTCCGTATTCAACCGGCCTTGCCGCGCGCGCATCCAATTGACATTGCCCTTCAACGTGTTGATCTCGCCGTTGTGACAAATGTAGCGATAGGGATGGGCCAGCGGCCAGGTGGGAAACGTATTCGTGCTGAAACGCGCATGCACGAGGGCCAGCGCGCTGGTCAGGTTGCTATCGGAGAGATCCTGATAATACTGCGGAATCTGATGCGGAAGCAGGAGTCCTTTATAGACAATGGTATTGCTGGAGAGGCTGGAGATATAGAAATACTCCCGCCCCTCGATCGCGGATTCACGAATGGCTCGCTCGACACACTTTCGAATGACGTATAAGCGTCGCTCGAACTCTTCGTCGGTAAAAATTCCACGCGCAATGAACACCTGCCGCATGAACGGTTCGGTGGTGCGCGCCAGAGGGCCGATCGCGTCACTCTTCACCGGCACATCACGCCAGCCGAGGAGCTTGGCCCCTTCATCCTTGATCACGCGGGCAAACACGGTCTCGCACTGCTTCCGGGCGTCGGCATCGGGCGGCAAGAACAACATGCCCACGCCGTACTCTCCCGCACCGGGCAACTTGATTCCGATATCTTTCGTGACGCGCTTAAAAAACTCGTGCGGCACTTGGAGCAAAATGCCAACGCCATCACCGGTGCAAGGATCGCAGCCTTGCGCCCCCCGATGAGCCAGGTTTTCCAAGACCTGAAGACCCTGCTGCACGATCAGGTGCGACTTTTGACCCTTGATGTCGACGACAAACCCAACCCCGCACGAGTCTTTCTCATGCTGAGGATCGTATAACCCTTGTTTGGGAGGAAGCCCTGGTATTTTCATGGCACGTATTCTCGTCTAGCAGGCAGGCAATGACTTGGGGATCAGATTCCCCACAGGGGGACGTTGAACCTGTCGAACGACCACAGTGACTGCTACCATTGTTTGGGGAAATAAAATGAAAAGTCACCTTACTGGATGGGCCGTGAAACTGTCAAGAGAACGACGACGCACTTGGGCGGACATTCGATCGACCGGAGCTTGACTTAGTGGAGTTTCCTGCCCTACTATCCGCCCCATGTCGAACGGACCGACCACCCTCACACTCCACAGCATGGCCGATGTCTGGGATGTGTATCGCGAAGAATTGGAGGGGGTCGAAGAACAGATTCGAAAAAATCTCGATTCCAGCGTGGCTCTCGTCAACACGGTCGCCGCTCACATCCTCAACAGCGGCGGCAAACGAGTGCGGCCGCTCTTCGTCATCCTCAGCGCCCATCTCTGCGGATATGCCGGTCGCGATCATCAAGCCCTGGGCAGCCTGGTCGAATTCATCCATACCGCCACTTTGTTGCATGACGACGTGGTCGATGAGGCTGACCTGCGTCGGGGCCGCCGAACCGCAAGCAAAATCTGGGGCAATCAAATCAGTATTCTCGTCGGAGATTATCTCTATTCGCGCGCGATTTGCCAGATCGTCGACTTCCGCAACCAAGGCATCAATGAAGCGCTCTCCGAAGCCTGCCGAAAGATGGCCGAAGGCGAAGTCCTCCAGCTGTACTACAACGGCAATCCGCTGATGCCCGAACCGGAATATCTCCGCATCATCGAACATAAGACGGCCGGATTGATTGCGGCGTCCTGCAAAATAGGCGCAATCGTCGGCGGGGCCACGGAAGAGTTACAGGAGGCGCTGTTCCGATTCGGACAGCGGCTGGGCATTGCGTTTCAGCTGGCGGACGACACGCTGGACTATGCCGCCAACGGCGAGCACCTGGGTAAGACGCTCGGGCAGGACTTGCGGCAAGGGAAAGCGACGCTACCGCTGCTGCACCTCTTGCAACATTGCTCGGAGCAGGATCGGCAGTTGATCAAGGATCGAATGGAGACCCGGACTCTGACCGAGGAAGAACTCCGCCGCATCGTCACCTTGATGCAGGAATATGGGTCCATCTCCTACGCCATGGAGCGGGCTCGCGCCTTCGTCGCGGCCGCCAAACGCGATCTCGACCTCTTCCACGACAACACCGCTAAACGCGCCCTGTCCATCGCCGCCGATTACATGGTGACTCGCGACCGCTGAGTTGCCGCCGTTCGGCTTCACAACGCCCATGTGTCGCTGACAGAGCTCACTCGTTCAGCGACAACCCCGGCTCACCGCCGGGTGGACAGGACCACACCGCACCCACGAGAGAAAAGGATAGGAACCCGTATGGCACACGTCATCCCCTTTCACGGCACCCTCTATAACCCCTCGATTGTCGGCGATGTCCGCCAGGTGGTCGCGCCGCCCTACGACATTATCGACAGTGCCTTGCAAAAGGCCTTGCACGATCGCCACCCGAACAACGTCATCCGTCTGGAGCTCGGCTATGAACAACCGGCCGACAATACGGCGAACAACAAATATACACGCGCGTCGATCGCGCTACAGGATTGGCTGAAATCCGGCGCATTACGCCGGGACTCCCAACCCGCCATTTATTACCACACGATCGAGTATCAACCGCCCTATTCCGCTCCCGGCACGCCGACCAAACTATTTAAAGGCTTCCTTTCGACAGTGGAGCTGGAGGAATTCGGCTCGGGGAAGATTTACCCGCACGAGAACACGCGCGCAGCGGCCAAAACGGATCGGCTTAATCTCTTGGAAGCTTGCCGCGCGAACTTCAGCCCCATCATTTCGCTTTACTCGGATCCGCACAACGACATTCTGACCTTGATCGAACAGGCGATCGCCTCGGAGAAACCACGCATCGACTTTCAAGACGACGTGGGCTTTCGACAGCGGCTGTGGAGCGTCACCGGTACAAGCGTGCTCGACAAGGTCGTGCAGATCATGCAGACCAAGCTCCTCTTCATCGCCGACGGCCATCATCGGTATGAAACGGCGCTCAACTATCGCCGCGCCAGGCGGCAACAGGCCGGCGCACCCTCGACCGCCCAGCCCTATGACAATGTCCTGATGCTGTTTGCGAGTCTCGAAGATAAGGGATTGACCGTGCTCCCGACGCATCGCGTCCTGACGACGCCCGTGCCGGCAGCGCCTGAATTGCTCCGCAGGCTCGAACCGACCTTTGACGTCACGCCGCTCCCCTTTCAACCCAGCAACGAACCGCAGGTGCGCGCACAGTTTATCGAAACCCTGCGCAGCCGTGGGCAGTCCGTGCCGATGTTCGGCCTCGCGCTGAAGAATGACTCGCAGTACTATTTGCTGACGTTGAAGGCGGCACACCGTCCCACGGCCACCGCCTCGCCGCGTGATCGGTTGGACGTGTCGCTGCTGCAACAACATGTGGTTGCCACCCTCTGTCCGACCCAGCAGGAACAGGAAGCGATCCTCTATTCGAAGGATGATCACGAATCTCTGAACTGGGTGCGGCAGGGCACCGGCACGGCCGCATTGCTCCTGAACCCGACGAAAGTCGCCGAAGTACAGGCCGTGGCCTCAGCAGGCGAGCGGATGCCCCACAAATCGACCTACTTCTTCCCCAAGCCGCTGACTGGTCTGGTCATGAATGTGATGGAAGGCTGAGCCTCGCCGAGGGATGAGGACTACGGAATGAGCGGAACCGCGACGAAGGCTAAAGTGCTGATTGTCGATGACGATCAGGACATCGTCACGATGTTGCAAGATCGTCTCGACGCCGGCGGCTATCGCACCCTGACGGCCGCCGACGGCCAGCGTGGAATCGAGCTCATCGAACAGGAATCCCCGAACCTGGTCCTGCTGGATCTCTATTTGCCTCGTCTCAAGGGCATGGACGTGCTGAAGCGCATGGCCCAGAACAAGCAGATCGACGATATTCCGGTCATTGTGATGACCGCCGCAGGCACGATTCCGGACGCCGTCGAAGCCATGCGCCAGGGCGCCTACGACTTTCTGACAAAGCCCCTCGAAAAAGACCATCTGCTGATCGTGATTCAAAAGGCACTGGAGCGCGACTCGTTGAAACGGCAAGTGGCCGCCCTCAAGTCCGACATTCAGAACCGGTACGCCACCATCGTCGGGGACAGCCCGAAGATTAAAGCCATCATTGAATCGGCGCAGCGCGCCGCCAACTCGGACGC
This sequence comes from uncultured Nitrospira sp., assembly GCA_964493335.1. Lineage (GTDB taxonomy): Bacteria > Nitrospirota > Nitrospiria > Nitrospirales > Nitrospiraceae > Nitrospira_A. The sequence continues at coordinate 1,039 of CAZBNV010000064.1, read as the reverse complement.
CAGCATTCTGTTGCTCGGCGAGAGCGGAACGGGCAAGGAACTCTTTGCCCGCTCCATCCACCAATGGAGCCCGCGCCAAGGCATGCCCATGGTGGTGATCAATTGCGTGGCGCTCACAGAAACCCTGCTCGAGAACGAACTCTTCGGTCATGAACGAGGATCCTTTACCGGTGCCGACCGGCTCCAAAAGGGCAAACTTGAAATGGCCGACGGGGGCACGGTGTTCCTTGACGAGATCGGGGACATGCCCCTGCCGTTACAAGCCAAACTGTTGCGCGTCCTGCAAGACAAGGAATTCCAACGGGTCGGTGGTACCCGTCCGGTGTCCGTCAACATTCGCTTCGTGGCGGCCACCAACAAAGATCTCAAACAGGCGGTGAAGGCAGGGCAGTTCAGGGAAGATCTCTTCTTCCGCCTCAACGTCGTGAGCTTCACACTTCCGCCGTTACGGGACCGCAGCGAAGACGTCCCGAGACTCGCCGATTTTTTTCTCAAACGGCATGCATACGAAGCCAAACGCCCGAACGTGACACTCAGCCCGGCCGCCCGCACCGCGTTGACCCATTACCCCTGGCCCGGCAACATCCGCGAACTCGACAATGTCCTCTCACGCGCGGTGGTGCTCAGCCCCAGCGATGTGATCGAACCGGAGTTTTTGGCATTGACCGCCGACGAGACTGCCGGGAAGGGAACGGCGGAGAGCGCGCTTCCCTACATGAACCTCACCTATCATGAGTCCATGGAAGCCCACAGTGCCTATATCATCGAACGGGCATTGGACAGGGCGGCAGGCAATCAGACCAAAGCAGCTGAGTTTCTCGATCTACAGCGAACCTATCTTGCCCGCTTGATCAAGCAACGGAAACCCAACGCCGGCGAGTAAATGCACAGGAGGCTGAAACAGGCCACCAGCTTTGTTCTCGCATCGTTCCGTCCCTCAACGTACCGCAAGGGTACGTCTCGGGACTTCACGCGCTGCGGCCTCGCTCGACGACCTTTTTGAGCCCCCTGCCAAGCGGAGGGCCACGGCCGTGTCCCG
>CAZBNV010000063.1:0-25797 GCA_964493335.1 uncultured Nitrospira sp. | reverse complement strand
CATGCTAGCGGCGTAAACCCGGCGAGGACTCGCTGTCTGTCAGATGAAGTCTTGAGTTATACAGTTTAGGTCATCGGACGAATCACTATAACTTCTCTGCGACAGCGAATCAGGCAAGTAGCGATTAATGGTCGCACCAATGATGGACCGAATGTGTGCCCTTTCCACCATCGGTAATTAGGCCTGCGTTAGGCCGCTAGAACGGTCACATTAATTCCAAAGCACCAGGTGTCAACCCCCTCTTTGGAAAATCCCGTTGGGGATTGGCACCCATTGCTCGCCGGGACGCCCTAGAGGCTGATTCCAGAGGATTGCCGTTTTTCTCGGATCACCACTCCCTTAGATACTTTGTAACTCGTTGAACAAGTCTCTTTTTTTGACTAAAATGCCAGCCTGTGAGTATTCGCTTCAGATTTTTCTCGAATGAACTGCTGTAGTTCGATTAAGTTCATGCCACAAGCCCCTCGTCACCAGTGCTTAGTGTATGAAGGCTCTCCTGCGCCCCATTTTTCGGCGCTTTCAGCCTTGATCCGGCAAAAGCTCGACGAGAATTATCGCTGCCTGTATCTCCACAGTCCGCCCATGGTAGCCGGAATGCGATCGCATCTATTCGCCACCGGGATCGATGTCACGAAGGAGATCCTAAAGGGCAGTCTTGTGCTGTCGTCAACCAATGCACATCTCATGGATGGGCGGTTCAACATTGATCCAATGTTACGAATGCTGGAGGAGTCCTTACACCAGGCACTGCATGACGGCTATCAAGGTCTTTGGGCGACGGGCGATATGAGCCGTGAATTTGGTCCCGAAAAAGATTTTTCAAAACTGCTCGATTATGAATGGCGACTCGAGGAATTGTTTCAAACCCACCCGGCTCTCTCTGGCATCTGCCAGTATCATGTGGATACCTTGCCGCCTGAAGTTATGCGTCACGGGCTATTGACCCATCCCTCACTCTTCATCAATGAGACACTGTCTCGACTCAATCCCCATTATGTGGAGCGAAAATCATTTACCGCGCAGTCACTCAATAATGCCTCTCTAGATCAGACGATCAGAGGCCTGTGCACGGTGCCGGACATGTTAATTCGAGCCATACTGCCTCCCGATCAGCTGCTGTAAGGACCTCAGAACGTCTAGCCTGCCCTCCTTCATTGCATGCCGGAACAAGCAGCCAGAAGGAAGGCAGAACGACTCGCAAGAGATAAACTAACAGGGCACATTTGTAAGTGTGGAATGCACCTTAGACTCTGACTCTATACGAACCCAGCACCCGCTCTTCACCCAGCCATTGCATTTTGACGTAGCGTTTAGCCCCGACCGATCGTCCAGCTCGGTAAGATCCCGACGGCACTCATACAGCTCAAAGGGCACGCGTGCGTTGCTGATTCTTGCACTGGGGTAGTGCCTAGTTCCTTAGCGTTGATTATTTGACTAAATTGACGACATGTTGACTCAATTCTTCAAAGCGCTTTTTCAGACCCCCGCGTGTGTAGCATGCCGTGAGCACGAAGCGACGCGGGGCTTATTGTGTGTCTATTGCCACTTGGACGAGGGGCTTTCTGGTGCGACTCAACCCCGGTCCCTTGTAATGGATTGCGAATGCGAGCACGATTACCAGCTTGAGACGGTGGGCGGCGTGTTTCTAACCGGTGCATATGTATGCCGCCTTTGCAGTGACAGAGTAGGAATGTCCCCCGAGCAATTTCATCGCCACGCCGACTACCCACGACACTACCAAGAAGGCGGAAACACCGTACATCCAGAGCCCGCGTGCGAGGACAAGGAACCAACCACACGAGGTCTTGCTCCTACGGGGGGACCCGATTCTTTACATCCCTCAATCCAGGCACAGCGGAAGTGCGTTCACTAGCCGTACGTGGGTTTCCCTAGCACTCTCCTCAATGGTAACGGTTACGATCACGCTCCAGCTTGAGCACGAAATCTGGTACATAGTGACGTGCGATATTGACTCCGCGGATAAGGCCCACCCATAACCCTGCCTACGCAGTGGGTTCGTGAGAGATCGACGGCGGGGCTGCCCGAATCGCCGCGTGCCCAATGGGATTGGCTCAAACCCCGATCGAACCGCTGCCGAAATGCAGTCCTGCGGAAAGCACACATTATGGAAACAGCAAAAGCAGGGCTGCACGCCCCTATGAACTTCCCAGCCACGAGTGCTAGAGTCTTCATGGGTTGAGGCTGGCCTCTGGGGTCGGCTCAGCAGTTCTGAAAGACCCGTTATGCCATCTACAGGCTCTTCACAGGAGAGGCCCGCATATCGTGCTGCTGGACTGACACTTCTGCCACCTCAATTTCGCAGTCATCTCCTTCTGATCCTCTTAAACATCGGCCTCGTCTTAGCTATCTTTTTTCTCGATGTCTTTATCGCCACTGACATCGCGATTGGCATGCTCTATGTCGCGCCTGTGGCCTGGATGGCACTCTGGTCTTCTAAACATGACACGCCTCTCATGGTGACCACGGCGGTCGGGTGTACCGTCCTCACCATCGTGGGATTCCTGCTTCATCCGGCAGACATTCTTTGGATCGGGTTCATCAACCGCCTTATTGCTTGTTTCATGATCTGGTTGACGACGGTCCTATCTATCACGCGGAAACGCGCAGAGGAGGAAACGAAGATTCTTCGCGGCTTTCTGCCGATTTGCTCGTATTGCAAGAAAATCCGGGACGACACCGGCTATTGGGAGCGCATGGAGGTCTACATTTCCGCCAATTCACAGGCCCACTTCAGTCACGGCATCTGTCCCGAATGCGGCGAGGAACATTTCCCGGCCGTCTATCGTGCGGACCGAACCGGAGCCTGAGATGGTCAACGCGCGAGGTATCTCAAGAAGTACATTTCATGGTTCTCATTTCCAGCTACTAAGGGCAGAGTCGTGCAGCTCACTCTTGGTCAGCATCCTACATTTATCCTAGGGCGAACCAAGGCTAAAACGAAAGAGGATCTCCATAAGGTACGGTCGTGTGGCGCCGGATGCGTCGGCAGAATTCGTGCTTTGTTCACGAGCTCGACGAATAGCATGACTTCCTTGAGTTATTGCACGCCTGCTTTGTGGCCATTGCGGCGGGGGACTGTCTGGAAGATAGTGGACGCCTGGAGCAATTGGTCTTCATTTGGGACGCAGGTGAAATATTCGGACATGCCCATAGACTGTGCGCCCATTGCGGGAAAGAAGGTGAAGTCCTTCGCCATGTGGCGATCGCGTAAGCCCTTGCTGGATAGCTGTGCGTCCTGATGAGAATCGCCTCGCTTTCTGCCAACATTCGAACGGGTGCCTTGCCGCTCGCGTTCACCCTGTGACTCCTCCTCGCGCATGCCGAGTTTGTCGGGAAGGTGCTTCACGACAGGACTGGAGTCCTTGTAGCATCAATGTATTTCAGACCATTGGAGAGTCGTCCTTCATTTTCCACCGCGAACGTATAGAAAGCATTTCGATCGTGACACGCATTACGCACACTCACCTGACTCTCGTTCTGGTCCTCCTGCTCGTTCCATTTTTCTCTGTATGCTTGGGCGACGAGAAGTGCATGCCCAAGGGAAGGCGGCCTCCCCGAGCCCGAGGTCGGAGAGGCCATCTAGAACAACCGCATTCAGGAAGTGGAATTCTGAGCTGTTTCTACTATGGGTCCGTTGCCGCGGCTTCGCGGCAGAGTAGCGGAACCCGACGGGTTACTGTCCCTCAATCGGAATGCGTCGACTTTTCGCTTCTTCCCGCTTGGGGAATGTGACTGTCAATAGCCCGCTCTTTTGTACGGCCGACGCCTGTTGAGAGTCTACGAAAGCCGGCAATTTGAAGACACGCATGAACCTTCCGTCGGGGATCTCTTGAAGATGGACCGTCTGTCCCGATGGAGATGCCTGTTTGCGTTCTCCCTTTATGGAAAGCACCTGATTCACCACCTCCAGCGTGACGTCCTGGGACTCCCAACCGGGCAGCGCCAGCTGCACATAAAAGCCGTGCTCATCCTCCCAGGCATTGCTTGGCGGCATCCAGGGCGAACCCTGGGCTTCCGATGCGCTCACGGCGTCTTGAAATAATCGATCAATCGTACGATCAAAGGCATTCTGTCCGAGAGGGTTCATCAATGCGATTTGATAACTGGTCATAACGCTCCTCCTCCTCTCGATCGAGAGGTCATTTGATAGTTGATGTGAGTGGTTGGATGGGCGCAGGCCGAAGCAGAAGCGGGGCAACGTTGCCGCCGTGGCTCTTCCAGATATGGGCTTCGTCCCCAACCCTCCGGTCTAGCATCAGCAACGAAGTAAAAAATAATTTCGGCCTTCACAAAGTCAAGGGGACGAAATTCGAAAATTCGATTCGCCCCTGCGCGATTATGAAGGAACCTTGACGCCTATTCCTTCCGTGATAGTCTTGATCGAGTAACGCAGGCCGCCACTGCGGACGGACGGGCGTCAGGGCGGAACTCCCCCCTCGTATCCCTCTTCTCCAAGTCGAGCCCATGTAGTCGACATCGGCTACGCCGATGCCGTGTTCATCCACCTCGGAACCATACTGTGCATTCACAACGTCATGACTATCGGATCGCCATCGAGCGCATCGTCTTGCTTATGCGTCAGGGGCACGCGAGCGAATGCCGAGTATCGGATTTTACTGAAGAGGGGTGTCAGCTCGAGACAAATGGTCTGACGCTGATGGTGGGCGAGGTTATTCGCTTGACGTGTGCTCTGGACACCAACGTGGAGATCGAATGCTGCATCGCGGTGACATATGTCCGTGCGTCCACCATCGGGGCGCGCATCGTCGACATTTCGGCGGAACACCGGGAGCGGCTCTCGCGGTTCATTCAGGACGTCATTACCCTCAATATGGAGGGGACGATAGTTGCGCTCCCTCAGCCTGAGCGACCCGGCCCCCAAGCCGATACGCACCCGGGGAGTCAATTGATCCCGATTCTCTGTCTGCTCGGCGTAATCGTGCTCGTCAGCGCCATCACACCTGCAATCAAATATACTCTCCAGCATAGCGCCATCGATTTTCTTGAACTGGCGTCCAGCCGGACCGTCATTGGATTCATCTTTCTGGCAGGGATGACGATGTGGTTCGATTTCCAAGGTCTTCGGGCGCTGACGGCACGCCATTTTGGGAAACTCACCCTGTTGGGCTTGCTGGGGGTGGGCGCGTACCCGATCGGAGCTTGGGGTCTGGTGTACACGAGCGTCACGCACTTTGCGATCATCTACAGTTTGCTCCCAACGTTTACCACCCTCATCAGCATCTGCCCGCGGAAGGGATCAGGCCAACTTCGTCACGGTAGTCGGGCTTATCGTGTCGTGGACCGGCTGTCTTCTCTCGGTGATGGCCGGTCCCTCCCTACAGAAAACGGGGTGGGGAGTCGGGGATGCGCTGATCTTACTATTTACCCTAATGATGTCCTGCTACCTCGTCCTGAGCCCGAGTACTATTAAACGAGTTGGGGTGTGGACGGCCAATACGACGATGTTCGGGACAGCGTCGCTCGTCATCCTATCGAGCGAGGCCGCTCGAGGCACAGCACCGCACGCCAGCGTCTCAGCCGTCGTAGTCGGGCTGCTGCTCTTCATCGGCACAGCCACTGCCGGGGTCTTTCTCTTACGATCCCGGGCGCTGCAATCTCTGTCGCCGGCCGTCGTCGGTGCGTATCATAATCTTATCCCGATCTGCACGATTGGCCTGGCTTATCTGTGGCTGAGTGAATCCGTGACTGTCTATACCTGGCTGGGCGCTCTCGCCGTTGTGGCCGGAACCGAATTAGTCAGACGTGCGCCGTATTTTGACCGTACGCGCCGTCTACACCTTGTGAAGACGCCAAATCCGGGACCCATAGTCGGCGTCTTGCCTGATGTAGATGCCGCAGAGCTCCCTAATATTCCCGCGAGGTCGCTTAATGCAGTGGGCTGAGAAAGCGAGCGGAGGCAACTGCTCATTCAGGGTTCCCAAACTTCACGGTGAGATGGAGCGGTGCTCCGTTGGCCTCAGTGATCTCCCGTCGGTCAGCATAGAACGCCATGGCCTTCACGTATAATTCGAGCGCTTCCAGCCTATCGGCCATCTTAAATCTTCGCAATTAGCCGGATGCTCTTCCCTCATAGCCCTCCCCGGCGAAGTCCTCGCAGAAATGGAAGGCTACGATAGCTGCCGCCTCGTTCTCACCTAACTCCGTGGTTGGGCCTTGGCCCGCTGCGATTCCCGTTTGGGGCGTGTCGTATAGAACATGAATCCTGCAACTCATTGTAAATACATGTCACTCATTGGACGGTTCATCTAAGCGACGGTGTTTGTTTTTCCTCCTTTTCATCCGTCCTCTCAAGGCTCAGATACGGGTTCAAATCCCGTTGGGAGCACCACCAATTTTCAGGCAGTTAGCGATACCGGGCTCAGTGCTTACACTAATAGTCTGGAGGAGAGACTGCACAAGCTCTACGTGGATAGCAAGCATATGGACCGCATGATAGATGGCGGCAGGATGCCAATTAAGGCAACGTCATCGATCTGGATAACGAATGACGGACTAGGAGGCAGTCGAGTCGCCGTGTCCTACGACGAACTTCTCGGAATGTTGCTTAATATGGGATGCCTCGCTGAGCGGTTTTTAACCTTTCAATCTACGGATGCCAATTCTGCCCATCAGTCAGGATGCGCGCAAAGTGCCAATCAATAGGGGGACTGTCTCAACGAAGGGGGTCACCCCAGCGCTGTGTGGTAAATCTGTGCTCACGCTCGCGGAGAGAACCACACGAAGATCACAGCATTTAGCAAGTCGCCCATTGCCCACCTCATAACCCTGAAGGTCGCCCTCCTGCCGATTACGCCCCAAAGGTCAGTTCGTTAAATTTTCAACGCGTTTCTTGAGCATCAGAAAAGCCTCGTCAAAGGCAGCATTAATCTCGGTGTCCGATCCGGTCGCTTTAGCCGGATCAGGAGTACTCCAGTGCATCTTCGTGGGTTTCCCGTGAAACAAGGGACAGCTTTCGCCCGCGGCCTGATCACATACAGTAATCACCAGATCAAAGGGTTGATCGGCGAACTCATTCCACGATTTGCTACGCGGCTGACCGGGATCAATCCCATGCCGTTTGAGGGTTTCGATGGACTTGGGATGCACAGAGCCCGTTGGATGGCTCCCTGCGCTCCATGCATGGTAGCGTCCACGGCGAAGATCATTGATCAACGCTTCCGCCATGACCGAACGGCAGGAATTCCCCGTGCAGAGAACCAATACCTTGATGACCTGAATCTCCATTAGTCGCAACACCCCGCTGTTTTTTCAGATGGTTCACAGCAATTAGGTGTTCCCATGGTGTCTGGCGTGCAGCAGGCGCCTTCCGTCGATTCGGTTTGCCCAGAGAAGAGTTGCACATCTTCCATGGTCCGGTATGTTTCCCATGCGATGCCGGACGGATCTTGAATCCAGGACTTCTCCGATCGTGCATAACAGCAGACCGTTTCCCCTTCATCGGTTAGGGGCACATCTTTCGCCTTGAGGCGCTCCCGTACCTCTGCCAATTCCGTGTCTTCCTCAACCTGAATGCCGAGGTGGTCGACGCCCTTCTTCGCCCGAGTCGAGATGGCAAAGTTCACCCGAGGGTCGTCCAATAACCATTTCGCATAGTCCTGCTTAGTCTTAATTGGAGGTGCCCCAAAAAGTGCTGTGTAGAAGTTGATACCTTGGCTAAGGTTCTCTACTCCAATGTGCAGATGTAATCGTTTCATGACTGTCTCCTTTCGTGGCTAACTCGGCTTCCAGGCCAGCAAACGATTGCCAGCGATCCGATCTACGCACAACTAATTGAACAAGCTAATCTGAGACTTCCCTCCAATAAAATTAATAGGCCCACGAACAGTACCATGTAGAGCAACCAATCTTGGAATACGTGGAGGAGGGTGACCGGCTTGCTCAAACCGGGCCATATCGGGTTCGATGATTTTTCGAAGACGTATACACAAATCAGTATGACGAAGGACATAATTCCAACCAGCCCCAGCCATTCCATGTATGACCCCGCTGTGCGTGGTTCTGGGATGAGAAGTCCAATCTGGTGGATCAAAGCCTGGGTCGACAACAAGTTTCCCTCTCTGGTGAGTATGTGATTCGACTGCAACCTGCGCCAGGCCGACACCACACACATATTTCCCGTCACTGACACAGTTCATGCTGTGAACTCTTTCAATGGGAACCAATGTCGGGTTCGATTGCACACATGACACACGGACAGCATGACCGGAACTTCGACTAACACGCCGACGACGGTAGCCAATGCGGCCCCTGACTCGGGACCAAACAACGCAATAGCCGTTGCCACAGCGAGTTCAAAGAAGTTGCTCGCTCCGATTAGTGCTCCCGGTGCTGCGATGGCATAGGGGACCCTCAACCACTTCATCAAGCCGTAGGCCAGGGAGGCATTGAAATAAACTTGCAGAAGAATGGGAATCGCAATCAGCAGGACGTGTAGGGGTTTGCCAAGAATATTGTCTGCCTGGAAGGCAAAAATCAGGACTAAGGTCACGAGTAGTGCGACAATGGTCATGGGAGCAAACCGCGGAAGGAGCGTATCCTCAAACCAGGTTTTCCCCCGATGGCTGATGAACCACTGTCGGATCAGGACTCCCAATACCAACGGTATCACTATAAAGCCTACGACCGAATAGACGAGCACCGCGAACGGCACAGTGAGAGAGGAAGCACCACTGACCAAGAAGCCGACGATTGGGGCAAATAGCACGAGCATGATCAGATCGTTCACCGAGACCTGAACCAAGGTATAGGCCGGATCGCCATCCGTGAGGTAGCTCCAGACAAAGACCATCGCGGTACAAGGTGCGGCAGCGAGGATGATGGCTCCCGCGATGTATTGGTCCGCTTCGGCAGGAGTCATCCAGGCTGAGAAAATGAATCGAAAAAAGACCCAGGCCAAGAGAGCCATGGAGAACGGTTTCACTACCCAATTGATAAAGAGGGTGACCAATAAGCCTTGAGGACGCTGGCCGACTGTCGCCACAGCGCGAAAATCAACTTTCATCATCATCGGGGTGATCATCAGCCAGATCAGGACGGCCATGGGAAAGTTCACATGACTGTCCTGGCCGAACTCCGTCTCTCGCAACGCCTGTATGACCCCAGGTGCTGATTTTCCCAGCAACACACCCGCGACCATGCAGAGCCCCACCCAGACAGTGAGATAGCGCTCGAATACATTAAGTTTTTTGTCTATCCGAAGATTCTGCTGAGCGATGGCGTCAACAACTTCCATGGTGGCCCCGTAATATCAATAAATATTGATGAATGAAGTCAAAAAAAAGCTACGGGCAACAACCCTTCTTTGTGGACCTGAGCGAGGAACGGTTAAAGGAATTGACCGCCTCTTGCAGTTCTTCCATTGCGTCTGGGTTGAGCGAGTAATACACCCAACGTCCTTCAGGCCGATCAAGGACCAGACCAGCCTCTTTCAGCACTCGGAGATGGAAAGAAAGCCGTGACTGGCCTGTCTTAAAGACGTCTATCAGATCGCACACACATTGCTCGCCCTCTTTCAGTTGTTCCAGGATCAGTAATCGGGTTTCATCTGAGAGGGCCTGGAACACTTTGGCAATGCCCGCTATTGGTTTAGCCATCTTTGTTCGCATGGGTTACTATGTATCAACTATTATTGATTAGTCAAGGAGTGGCGGTCAGATTCCATTGCTGTAAGTTTTCGTGTGCTGGATGTGTGATAGAAAATTTTAGATCTCCCAATACTCGTTCGAACTCGTATAATCATCAGAAGGGTCTTAACGGCTTAATTTGCAAGATAAAAGGGGGAAACCTTCACAATACAAGCCACTGTTAAAACTGCTCTGAAACGACTTTCAAGGCTCAGGCAGGGTTCAAATTCCATTTGGACCATCACCACTTATCAAATAGTGAGCTGCAATAGACGCGGTCGAACCGCTGAGCCACTGCCGATGTCGTGATCATCACTCTTGTGATCGCATGTGGGCTCGGGTTGCCTCAAGATAGGCCAGAGCCCTTGGTTTCGATACTGCCAGGGCTTGAAGGGCGTGCCGGATCAAGGTATGCGCCGCCTCGATCTCGGGTTGGATCACTTCCGTCGCTCCAACTGCCATGAGGGCTTGAGCCTCTCTGGCACCGTGGGCGCGCGCGAGGATGGGCATGTTCTCATTGATCGCCCGCAACCGTCGCAGGGTGAGCGCCGCTTCATGAACACCAGGGAGAGCAACAATCACCAGGGCGGCTTGCTCTGAGCCGCTTGCCTGTAGCAACTCGGGATGGGAGGCATCTCCATACAGGGAGGATATCCCGCGTCGTCGCAGGTGTCGGACGATATCCGGATCTCGCTCGATGACCGTGTAGGGAATGGCAAAATGATCGAGCGCGAGGCCGATGGTGCTGCCCACGCGACCGAATCCGCACAGCACGACGTGGTCCTTCTGGCTTTCGTGGCCCGCCGCTTCGATGGGGAGTGTAGGCCGCGCCACACGAAGCTGGAGTTTGGCAATCCACCCCGGCGCATATCGAACCAGTGGTGCGTTTAGCAAAATGCTGACCAACGAGGCAGCCAACGTAGCATTGTAGACGTCATCCCCCACATGCCCCGCCGTCTTGGCGACCTGAATCAAGACGAAGGAAAATTCACCGATCTGCGTGAGACCGACACTCACGAGCAGCGAGGTCGCCCACGCATACCGAAACAGCCGGACCACCAAGGTCCAAATGACGAATTTTCCCAAGATAATCAGTCCGAGCATGAGACCGAGCAACGGAAGGTTGGCCCACACTATCTTCGGATCAATCAGGATGCCGATCGTCACAAAAAAAAGTGCGACGAACGCATCTCGCAGCGAAAGGAGCCGCGCTAAGGTTTCGTGACCATACTCCGACCCGCTGATGATCAACCCTGCCAGAAACGCTCCCAAAGCCAGGGATAACCCTGCCATCTGCGTGACCGCTGCCGTCCCGATGCCAATGGACAAGGCCACGAGTAGAAATAATTCGGCATTTTGCGTTTTTGCCACACGCGTCAACAGCGGAGGAATCGCTTTCGCGGCGAGATAGGAGAATGGGACCAGAATCAGGAGTGCGACCAGCAAAGCCTTTCCAATGGTGACAAAGCGGCCCGGCTCCAGCGCGCCGAGCGCCGGAAGCAGAACAGTGAGCACCACGACGGCAAGATCCTCCACGAGGGTGATGCCGATCATGACTTTGCCATGCTTTGCGCGCAGGTCTCCGTTATCGAGAAGCAATCGGGCAAGAACCATGGTGCTAGCCACTGACACGACGGCACCAATCACCACACTTTGGATGAAACTCCAGCCGACCACTTGTCCTAGACCGACGGCGAGCAGGATGGACAGAAGAATGCCTAACGGCCCTCCCAGCAGCGCCACCCACCGTACCCGCAACAAGTCGTTGAGGGAGAACTCGATGCCGATGCAGAACATCAACAGGATCACGCCGATTTCCGCAAACAGTTCAAACGAATGAACATCCGAAATAATAGAGGGACCCGGGGTCAGCGGGCTGATTAAGACGCCCCCGAGCACGTACCCCAAAATCAACGGTTGACGGAAAAGGTACGCAACACCGCCTCCGAGGACGGCGGCGATGAACACGTAGGCGAGATCTCGAAAGAAAATTGGGTCTGGAGCCATGGACCTCTCTTGGCGATGAGGCTCTCTTATACGCTACAGTCCCCACTGATACCAAGATGTTGGCCAATCGAGAAACTGGCATGTGGGGATGCGATGAGGTAGGCGCGCGAGCGCAGTTGCTACCCGCTCAGGGCCCGCAGTCAGCGAGCGGATGGCGGCCTCGCGTGCTTTCATTGGCTTTGCCGGACCGGAAGGCCCCGCTCATTGTCGACAGTGTGTGCTCCATCCTTTGGTGTAGTCTCACGGCGATCTGGGTCCTCGTCATTTCTTTTCTCGAGCGTCGGAAGATCGAGGAGGCGCTTCGCGAGGCCCATGATGAGCTCGAGGTTTGTGTCGAGGAACGCATTCGTGATCTTGCGTTGGTCAACGAGGCGCTGGTCGAGGCAATCGGTGAAGGGAGGGAAACGGAACGGTCACTTGGTTTCAGATCTGTTGTGACAATTACCAGGTGATGGCAGGCAAGTCGATGGCTGTGTGTGCCCCTGCATTCTTTCTCAAGATTACCTTCCTTGACGTCAAGTATCGGGGCGAGACGGAACTCCCTCCCAAGACCACAGCTTGTCTTCTCGTGCTGTCGGCGCGTTCGAGCACCGCTGATTATCCTTACCCTGCTTCACGCTCATCAAAATTTCATGCATTCTTCAGCGAATTTTCATGTTGCCGCCGTACCATTGCAATCAGGAAGCGAGGTGCGGGTTTTCTCGCCCCCAATGCCTGGATGGGTGTGCGGAAACGGCCACTGCCGTTTAGGCAGCCTCAACTACATCCGTCATTGCTTTGCCTGCGACTTGGCTCGATCAATTGGGCCGGGATGCGCCTCTGTGGTCGCGGTTGTGGTCGAAATCGCGCCGCGACGAGGCGACGTTGCATGAGCAATGGAGGGATTCGATTGATCGACGAACAAGAAAGGGAAGTACGTTATGCGCATTGCCCATGTCAGTCCGTTTTTTGAGGAGGTGTCGGTCGAGAGCGAAGGTCTAAACGAACGAGGCGTCGCGTTTCTGGCTGGGAGCCTGATTCGGTTCGGGCATGATGTGACTGTGTTCGCGAGCGGAGATAGTACGGTGCCCGGCACGTTGGTTCCTGTGTCCCCGCAGGCGCTCCGGCACTATCCGTCTCCCAAACGTCACCTTGCGGAAGGGCTGACGTTCCTCGCACTTGAGAAAGCGTTCTCCACCAGCTCTCCCTTCGATCTCGTCCATGTGCATGCCGGGTTCACGGTGTTTCCGTTGATGCGGCGTAGTCCGCTCCCAATTATGGCGACAGTGTATGACTCATTGGACGCGCCTGAGGTCGTCAAGGTCTATCGGGAGTTCAAGGAACTGGCTCTGGTGGCGACATCCGCGGACCAGATTCGGCAATGTCCCGAACTCAACTGGCAAAGTCTCATTCCCTGGAAGCTTCCGTCGCAGCGAGGGGGGCAATTCGGAGAGAAGTTCGACTCTCTCGTCGAGACGGCGATGGCCTACACGGCGGTTTACGACCGTATTGTCACGGCAACGGTTGAGCGCCGGCGACCGGTTCGGCCGACCTATGCCCTGCAAGGTGTGGTGAGTCGTTTGTGATGCATGCCGGTCTCACCTGTTGTATTTAGGGGGGCCTGGCCTCTCAAGCGAGCCATGTATCGCGGTATCGCGATGGCCCGGACCTTCGGCGTCTGTATGACGACCCGTCGGGATACCGGGAACCATTCTTTGTCGGAGTATCGAATCGCGCTCCTCCGTGAATGCTCGTCGTCGAGGATGACAGGGATCCGCCCCACCTTCTCCGCATAGGGTTCACAGAGGAACAGTGTGTGGTGAATGCCGCAGTCGACGATGGGCAGGAACTCCACAGCTGACGAGAGACAACGGGTGTATTGGCCAACATCCGGGACTTCCGATGTGCACGATCCTTATCAATGATGCTTCGATGGCTCTACGCACGCCGGTTTCGCCGACAAAGGAAATGCTCATCCGCTGACTTCAGTTCCAGGGCTCTATCCAGCTCCTCATCGTGATCATGCCGGCTATACTCGATGTTACGTGGACGAGTTCATCGAACCTGAGCAAGTTTGACCTGACTACCCAGAGTCGAGACGCGTAGCATTCGAGTTATTCGAGATGACACAGGGTTGTCGGGCGTGAGCATCGGCTGCTGTGTCTCGGCCATCGTGAATTGCCTAGTCCGGATCGTTCTCACCAATGTGTTCTTTCAAAGGAGGCTTGTAATGAGCAAAATGTCAGTCCTCAGCGGTGTGGCCTGCGCAAGTGTGTTGCTGGCAACGGGAGCCGTTGCCGAGATACTGGGCGTTCAACCTGGGACCTCCAGCAATCCAAAGGACAATGTGCCCAAGGATATTCAACGAGCGACTCCGGGAGGAGGAACCTTCGGTCCGGGTGGCAGTGGTCCAGGCACACGCAGTGACGACTTGGTGGGCATGAAAAAGGAGAAGCCTGAGCCCGTCACTCTGGAGGACATGGAGAAAAATGTCGAAAAGACGCATGGCGGAGGATCGGCGCTCGCCGCGGAAGAGTTGAAAGAGAAAAGTATGTATGGGGCGAAGAAAGACTAGACGCGTGAGCAGGGGGACGGTCGCTGCCGGCAGTCCAGGGAGCGACGGACCTAAGAAAGATCCGCAAGCGTTTCGTAAGCTGAACTCGGACCCGAATGTACATGGGCAACAGTTGATCAATGAACAGCCTCTAGACAAACAGCAACCGGCCAATCGGCCTGCTAGTGAGCGGGGTGCAACGCAGCCACGCCGATGAAGTGGGTGCCCGTCAGGATTGACAATGCACCGCGGCCTGCATGGATTTGAGGAATGCCCTCTCACATCGCTTATTTCGGAGCTAATGTCGCGGTATCCCAGGCGTCGACGCGTTTTTACGCTCTTCGATAAAGTCGACGGCCGTGTGACGGACGGGATGGCTTGAGCACCAGCGCGTGCGAATCCACCTTAATCGGCGTGGCTGTTGGGATTGGTCTTCAACCGCTTGAAGGAGGATGTCCATGACCAACGAGGAAAAGGCCACGCACATCCGTCAATGGATTCATCCGGAGGAGCGGGTGACGGTGCAGTTCCTTGATGTGAGAGATCTCAACGCTCAAGTCACGGACTGCAACGATGCATCTGTGACGCTCTCGATCGAGACCCACGTGTCTCATATGAAACAGCATGTTTCACTCCCGCTCAGCCAGGTTGAGGTGTCGGAAGACCTCTCGCACTACACACGGGATCCTGGCCGTCCCCTGCAGCGGCGCCGATTGATGTTGATCATCGGTGAGAACCGACCGCCCATCATTTACTAGGGAAGACGGAGGCGCAGATCGTGGTGGACGCGGACTCTGATGACGATGAGAGGGCCTTCGCGGGGAGCCCAATAGGGAGCGGGAGATGGATCAGGCGACGTTAGGATGTCCACTCTGGCTTCGGTGTCATCAACCTGTTCTGCATTTTCTTATTGATGCGGAGTGGCGTACAGAGTCTTGCGGATCATGTAAAGCTCTATTGGAACGATGACACCACCCCGGGGAGCGAATGGATCAAGTTCGGAAAGAAAGTGATGCCTCAGGACCGTCTCTAGACCTCAATGGACGAGGCGGAACACATCAAGTCTTGGCGTTTGAGGACGTTCTCGACCCGCACACCATTCTTGCCTATGAGATCAACTGGAACCCGCTATCCATCCCGCATGGAGCGCCCTGCCCTCTTCGCATCGAAATTAATACGGGATATAGGATGGTGAAATATCTATGCGCGATTGAGGTGGTGGATGGCTTTGGCAAGATCGGAAAGGGATATGGAGGATATCGGGAAGATCATCAGTATGAGGACAAGGTCGCTGCCATATGAGACAAACTCCAAATAGGGAAATCAAGGGAGAATCCCATGGCCAAAACATTTAAGCGCGGTGACCACGTTGAATGGAACTCCGAAGCCGGCAGAGTTCGTGGCGTCATCGTCAAGAAAATCATGTCCGACGTATGCGTCAAAGGCTATGTGCATCATGCCTCGAAAGACGAACCGCAATACATCATCCAGAGTGACACAACCGATCATGTGGCCATTCACAAGGGAACGGCTCTGAAGCATCTCATGGCTCAACGAGGCAGTCTATCCGGGAACGTAGGCTAGGTAACTCCCAATGAGAAAGCGAGGTGTGATATGTCGCGAAACCCGACTCAGACGAAGCCAACGGCCTCTCGGCCTGAAGGCAAATCAACGGAGGACATACTCGCGTACGAAGGGTGGCTCACTCATGTTGTGGACCATGGGCCTATGGAAGAGCGCGCTGCTGCGGAAGGGCTGCTCCTCGAAGAGCTTCAACGTCCGGAACCTCAGAGGCGATCAAGAATCAGGATACTCAAAAGGCAGGCGTCTAACTGAACCATGTAGCGTAGGTGGCGACGCCGCACCATTTCATAAGTAGTGCCACGACCTGAATCAGACTAGGGGTATATACCATGAAGATCACAGGTGCAACCAGTTTGAGTCAGGCTCAGTTAGATCAATTGTCGATTAGCACGATCCGTTTTGTATCAGTGGATGCGGTGCAAAAAGCCGACAGTGGTCACCCGGGTCTGCCGTTGGATGCCGCGCCCATGTCGTATGTGTTGTGGACCAGATTTCTCCAACATAACCCAGTCAATCCGCAGTGGTTCAATCGGGATCGATTCGTCCTGTCAGCCGGTCACGGCTCAATGCTGTTGTACAGCTTGCTCCATCTCACGGGCTATGATCTGCCGCTCGAACAGATCAAACAGTTTCGCCAATGGGGGAGCCTCACGCCTGGTCACCCTGAGCGCGGTGTGACCCCCGGCGTGGAGACCACCACCGGACCGCTCGGCCAAGGTTTTGGCAACGGAGTGGGTCTGGCCATTGCCGAAGCCTATCTGGCGACTCGGTACAATCGGCCCGGGTGTGAGATCATCCGTCATTTCACCTATGCGCTGGTCAGCGACGGCGACCTGATGGAAGGCGTGGCGGCCGAAGCGGCCTCGCTTGCCGGCCACTTGAAGCTGGGCAAGTTGATCTATCTGTACGACGACAATCGGATCACCCTCGCGGCTTCCACCCAGCTTACCTTCACCGAAGACCCTGCCCAGCGATTCGCAGCGTATGGTTGGCATACACAATCGGTCGACGACGGCAACGATGTGGACGCCATCGCCCGGGCCATCGACGCGGCGCGTCAGGACACGGATCGTCCTTCGCTGATTCTGGTGCGAACGCACATCGGGTATGGGTCTCCTCACAAACAGGATACCTTTTCCGCCCATGGTTCGCCGCTGGGAGTGAAAGAAGTTTTCCTGACCAAGGAGAATCTAGGGTGGCCTGCTGAACCACTATTTCTTGTGCCCCCTGAAGTCGCGCAGCATTGCCGCCGTGCCGTGGACCTTGGCCGGCATGCGGAAGCGGAATGGAATGCGACGTTCGCCACCTACGAAAGGCAGTATCCTGAGCTTGCTCGTGAATTGCGCCAGCTCATCAACGGAGAACTGCCGCTAGGGTGGGATGCACACATTCCGCAATTCCCCGCCGACGCCAAAGGGCTGGCTACCCGCGCTGCTGCAGGGGCGGTGGAGAATGCCATCAGCCCATATTTGCCGGGTTTGATCGGTGGGTCCGCAGACTTGGATCCGTCCACCTTTACGGAACTCAAAGATGAGGGGGATCTTGAGAACCCTGCGATGGCGGTCGGTGATTTGCAAGGGTCGGCCGGTGGAGGCTGGAGTTATGCGGGCCGCAACCTGCACTTCGGCGTTCGCGAACATGCGATGGGCGCAGTCTTGAACGGCATGGCCACGCACGGCGGCCTCATCCCGTTCGGTGCGACGTTTCTGACGTTCTCCGATTACATGCGCCCCTCGATTCGACTTGCCGCGCTCATGGGAATTCGGGTGATTTATGTATTTACGCACGACAGCATTGGGATGGGCGAAGACGGCCCGACCCATCAGCCGGTCGAGCAGCTCGCCTCGCTTCGCGCGCTTCCGAATCTCATGCTCATTCGTCCCGGCGACGCCAACGAGACGGCGGTAGCGTGGCGAGTCGCAATAGAAACGCGGGATCGGCCTGTCGCCCTGGTGTTGTCTCGGCAGAGCGTACCGACGCTCGACCGAAAGCGGTTCGCTTCGGCGGACGGGCTCCGCCGGGGGGGCTATATCTTGGCTGATACGCCGCAGGGCACACCTCAATTGATCTTAATCGCCACCGGATCTGAAGTCGGCTTGATCGTTGCGGCGCAACAAAAACTACAGGACCAGCACATCGCGGTGCGCCTCGTGTCGATGCCGAGTTGGGATTTGTTCGAGGCCCAATCCAGCGACTATCGCGATGCAGTGCTGCCCCCCTCAGTTCGTGCGCGGCTGGCGGTCGAAGCGGGGGTGACGCAGGGGTGGCATCGGTACGTGGGTGACCGAGGAGGCGTGATGGGGATCGACCACTTTGGCGCATCGGCACCTGGGCCGGTGGTCATGCGGGAGTTTGGATTCACGGTGGAACAGGTGTGCGCCACGAGCGCGGGCCATTTTGGAACAGGCGTATGCCTGAGGAAGGTCCACGTCGCTCAGGACAGCAGTGCGCTCGGGGTTGCCGCCGATGATTGATGGTTGGACCCGAAGATACCCCTGGCTGAGACGTTGGGTGAAGTCGGCTATAGTGTGGTCTTCTCTGGTGAGCGCAGGCCGACGTAGGACGAGGATTATCCTGATTGTGCCGGGGACCCTGGCAGGTGCCGTCGCTCGCTTGGACCTCGACCGCGTGGCGTGGCCGTCTGGGGAGTGCCCCTGGCGTATGTATGGTCGCTCACAACATTCCAGGCGCGCGGTGCCGGCCGAAGTGGCCTCGTAGTCGGGGTCCCAAGCGCGTGGACATGAGGTCAAATATGTCTTGCCGTCCGATACGGCGACGTCGAACGTGATCGCCGCCGCCTGGAGAAGGCGGCAAACTTAGAAAACAAGGAGGTACACGCATGCCTATCAATCCGTTGAAGAAGCTGAGCGAATTCGGCCAGTCCTTCTGGCTGGACTACATCCGGCGCGATCTGATCGTCAGTGGGGAGCTAAGGCGCTTGATTGAGGAGGATGGCCTTCGAGGCATGACCTCGAATCCCTCTATCTTTGAAAAAGCCATTGCGGGTAGCCAGGAATATGATGCGGATATCCGCAGACTGGCTCTTGATGAAAAGACGGTGGCGGAAATCTATGAGGCTCTCACTCAGCGGGACGTGCAAAGCGCCGCTGACGAGTTCCGGTCTTTGTACGACAAGACGGACGGCAAGGACGGCTATGTCAGTTTAGAGGTCAATCCTCACCTGGCACACGACACACAGGGGACGATTGAGGAAGCTCGGCGGCTCTGGGCCGCGCTGAACCGACCCAACGTGTTCATCAAGGTCCCGGCCACGTTGGAAGGTGTGCCCGCGATCCGACAACTCATCAGCGAAGGCATCAACGTGAATGTGACGCTGTTGTTCGGCTTGCCTCGGTATCGACAGGTCGCAGACGCGTATATCGCGGGCATCGAAGCGCGCATCGCTCAAGGTCAGCCGGTCAACCATGTGGTCTCCGTGGCCAGCTTCTTTGTGAGCCGCATCGACGTGCTGGTGGATCCGTTGCTGGACAAGCTTATCCAGCACGGCGACGAGAAGGCCGCGCTGGCGAAGCAGGTACGCGGGCAGGTGGCCGTAGCCAGCGCGAAGGCGGCCTATCAGATCTATAAGGAGATCTTCGGCAGCGATCGGTTCCAGCGATTGATCAAAAAAAATGTTTCAGTTCAGCGGCTGCTGTGGGCGAGTACTGGCACGAAGAACCCGGACTACAGCGACGTCAAATACATCGACGCACTCATCGGGCCGGACACCGTCAACACGATCCCGGTCGAAACCCTCAACGCCTATCGCGACCATGGCGCTCCGGAAGTCCGCATTGAACAGGATGTGGAGCAGGTTCATTTCGTCTTGGAGAGCTTGCCGACACTCGGCATCAGCCTCGCCCAGGTCACGCAGCAACTCGAAGACCAAGGTGTTGAGACGTTTAACAAGCCGTTCGACCAGCTGATGGAAACGTTGGAGAAGAATCGTCTCGAAGTACAACGGCGACCTGTCCACGTCTAGTGGGGGCGGCGCCGACTGGCTCCTCTGCGCCATGCACAAACAGGTCGGCGGGGATGAGGCACGCAACACGGGAGGACGCTGAGATGAGCCAGGCCAAAGGCGGCGCGACTCGCTCAGACGCGCTGGTGCTGTTCGGTGCGACGGGCGATCTCGCCTATAAGAAGATCTTTCCGGCGCTCTGCGCGATGGTGAAGCGGGGTGCCCTCAAGGTCCCGGTCATCGGCGTTGCCTCTTCGAAGTGGACTCTCGCGCAGTTGCACAGGCGCGTGAAGGACAGTATCCAGCGATCGGGTGGAGTTGGAAACAAGCAGGCCCTCCGCCAGCTGCTGTCCTTACTGAGATACGTGAGCGGAGACTATCATGACGAAGGCACGTTCGCGGCGATCAAGAACGCGCTGGGCCGCGCCCGGTATCCGACGCACTACCTGGCCATCCCGCCCTCGCTCTTTGCGACGGTGATCAAAGGGCTCGGGGCCGCGGGCTTGTCCGACCATGCGCGCGTCATCGTCGAAAAGCCGTTCGGACGTGACCTGGCCTCCGCGCGCGAGTTGAACCGTATTGCCCAGTCAGTGTTCCCGGAAAAGTCGATCTTTCGCATCGATCACTTTCTGGGGAAAGAGGCGATTATGAACATCCTCTATTTTCGCTTCGCCAATACGTTTCTGGAACCGATCTGGAACCGCAACTGCGTAGCCAGCGTCCAGATCACGCTGGCTGAGGATTTTGGCGTGGAAGGCCGTGGCACGTTTTACGAAACCGCCGGCTGCCTGCGCGACGTCATTCAGAATCATCTTTTTCAGATCGTAGCCTTGCTGGCGATGGAACCGCCGGCCTATCGGGGTTATGGCGCCGTGCACAGCGAGAAAAGCAAGGTCTTCCAGGCCATGCGTCCTCTGAAGCCGGACGATCTGGTGCGTGGCCAGTATGACGGGTACCGAAAAGAGTCGGGCGTGGCGACGCGCTCCGATGTCGAGACGTTTTGTGCGCTGAGGCTGTTCATCGATTCGTGGCGCTGGCAGGGGGTGCCGTGGTACCTCCGCTCCGGCAAGTGTCTGCCTGAAACGGCGGCCGAGGTCCTGGTGGTCCTGAAGCCGCCGCCGCAGAGGCTGTTCGGCGACTCAGCTCCGGCGACCGGCCGGACCAACTATCTGCGTTTTCGGCTCTCTCCCAGCTCTGCCATCGCCCTCGCCGCTCGCGTCAAGCGCGCAGGGAAGGAGTTTATCGGCGACCAACGAGAGCTCTCCTTGATTGAGCATCAACCGGGAGAGGAAGCGCCCTATGAACGGCTCTTGGGAGACGCCATGGCTGGAAATGGAGCGCTCTTCACGCGTGAGGACGCGGTTGAGGCCGCCTGGGCAGTGGTCGATCCGGTCCTGAAGGTCCACCGTCGGGTCCGCCCCTATAAGCCCGGCAGTTGGGGGCCGAAAGAGGCGGATGCGTTTATCCGAGCAGACGGCGGATGGCACAATCCGGTCCTGGGTATGCCGGGATCCCAAAAGTCACCTCGTTGAAGGGCAAGCCGATGCTGTGGGCGATTGCCGTGGACGTCGGCAAGAGCTGATGGTGCGTCATCAGAAGCGAGTACGCGGCGGCAAGGAAGGGGCGTAACGAGGGGAATCCTGACTGATGCATCGGACGGTTCAATTGGGAACATACCCGGGGAAACACAATGAGCAGCAAACGCATTATCATCGTTGGCGGCGTCGCAGGTGGGGCCAGCGCGGCTGCGAGAGCGAGACGGTTGTGCGAGGACTGCGAGATCATCATGTTCGAGCGCGGCCCCCATGTGTCGTTTGCCAACTGCGGACTGCCGTATTTCGTTGGTGGCGAGATTGCCGAGCAGGACAGCTTGCTGGTGCAAACACCCGAGAGCCTCAGGGCGCGCTTCAATCTGGATGTACGTATCAAGACCGAGGTCATGCGCATCGACCGCACGGGCCGACGCATCCGGGTGCGCGAGTTGAACACCGGCCGCGAATACGTAGAAGGCTACGACGCGCTGATCCTTTCCACAGGCGCATCGCCACTGAAACCGCCCATTCCAGGTATCGAGCGCCCGAACCACTTCGTGATGCGAGACATCCCCGACGTGGAACACATCATGGCGTGGGCGAAGGATTGCCAGCGCTGCCGCACCGTCGTGGTAGGCGGCGGGTACATCGGACTCGAAATGGCCGAGCAATTGCGATGCCGCGGGTTCGAGGTGACGGTGGTCGAAGCGCTGCCCCAGGTAATGACACCTCTCGACCCGGAAATGGCTGCGTGGCTGCATGCTGAGTTGCGCGCCAATGGGGTGGTCCTGCATCTGAACGATCCCGTGGTATCGTTCGAGCCGCCCTCGGAACAGGAGCCCGCTCGCGCGTCCATCGTGCGGCTGAAAAGCGGGCAACGATTGCCCGCCGATTCGGTCGTGCTCGGATTGGGTGTCAAACCTGAAGTGGATCTGGCAAAGGATGCCGGGCTGGAGGTCGGCAAGCTGGGCGGCATCCGGGTCAATGAACATCTCCAGACGAGCGACCCATATATCTGGGCCGTGGGCGATGCCATCGAGGTGCGTGATGGAGTCACGGGTCAGGCGGCATTGATCCCATTGGCCGGCCCGGCGAATCGCCAGGGCCGCATTGCCGCCGACAATATTCTGGGCCGCCCGTCTCGATACGAACACACCTGGGGCACCGCGATCCTGCGATTGTTCAAGCTCACCGCCGCTTGCACCGGGGCCAATGAGAAAAGTCTTCGGCGCGCGACCATTCCCTTCCAGGCGATTCATCTTCACCCCGGCTCTCACGCGGGCTACTATCCCGGCGCCGAACCCATCGCGCTGAAAATCCTATTCGCGCCTGACACGGGCAAACTGCTCGGCGCGCAAGCCGTCGGCCATGAAGGCGTGGACAAACGCATTGACGTGTTGGCCACCGCCCTCAAGGCCGGGATGACCGTTCACGACCTGGCCGAACTGGAACTGGCTTACGCGCCGCCATACGGATCGGCGAAAGACCCCGTCAACCTAGCCGGCATGGCCGCGCAAAACGTGCTCGCCGGCGATGTGGCGCTCGCGCAGTGGAACGAGGTGGCTTCGCTCGATCCCAGCACCACGTTGCTGCTGGATGTTCGCCGTTCCGACGAACGCGCGCGAGGATTCATTCCCGGTTCAATCCACATTCCACTGGATGAGTTGCGCCGGCGCTTGAGTGAGTTGCCGCGCGACCGCGACATTATCACGTATTGCCAAAGCGGCCAGCGTTCCTATAACGCGGCGCGCATACTGAGCCAGCAGGGCTTCCGCGTGCGCAATCTGTCGGGATCGTATCGCACCTGGCGAGCCACCCAGCCTCACTGAGTGGCCAAGTGACCACAATCGCAAAGCACACCATTCGAGCTATCGGAAATCATGAAGGCCTAGGACACTTTTGGGAACGCCACAGAGGCACGCGCGTTGGTGGTGGTATTCAATGAAGGCGAGCGTGGCGGGGAGGAGCCTGGAGAGCGAAACCATGAGTCTACACACACGTGTCAGCCACCTGAAGGGTAGCCCTCCCTCAATGGACGTCGAGGGCTTCGAGTTACTGGCGGAGCTTGCGCTGGATTTGCGCTGGTCGTGGAACCATGCCACGGACGACCTCTGGCGCAGGCTTGATCCCATGCTGTGGACACTCACTCAAAACCCGTGGGTAGTTCTGCAGACGGCTTCACGGGAGCGCGTCCAGGGCCTGTTAGCCGATCCCGCTTTTCGGAAGCAGGTCGAGACTCTCGTTCAATCCCAGCAGCAGGCGGCGGCCACCCCTGCATGGTTTCAGCAACAATATCCCCAGGCTCCTCTGACCTCTGTTGCCTATTTCAGCATGGAATTTATGCTGAGCGAAGCCTTGCCGATCTATTCGGGCGGGCTTGGGAATGTCGCCGACGACCAGCTCAAAGCGGCGAGTGATCTCGGTGTGCCGGTGGTGGGCATCGGTCTGCTCTACCAGCAGGGCTATCCGCCAGGTGATCGACCAGGACGGAGCGCAACAGGCGCTATACCCGTATAACGATCCGGGGCAATTGCCGATCATCCCGTTGCGTAAATCCAACGGGGAATGGCTGCGGTTGGAAATTGCGTTACCCGGGTATTCGGTGTGGCTGCGTGCCTGGCAGGTCCAGGTCGGCCGCGTCAAACTCTACTTGCTCGACAGCAACGATGCGGCGAACTTTCCTGCCCACCGAGGGATTACCAGCGAGCTCTATGGCGGCGGGCCGGAGTTGCGGCTCAAACAAGAACTCCTCCTTGGGATCGGCGGATGGCGGCTGTTCGCCGCGCTCGGCGTTCAGCCGGACGTCTGCCACCTCAATGAAGGGCATGCCGCGTTCGCCGTATTGGAACGCGCCCGGGGTTTCATGGACGCGACAGGTCAGCCCTTCGAGGTCGCCCTAACCGTCACCCGAGCGGGGAACCTCTTCACCACCCACACGGCGGTGGCCGCCGGATTTGACCGTTTTGCTCCGGATCTTATCGAGCATTACCTTGGTGGATATGCCGAACAGAAACTGGGCATCACGCTTCACGAGTTGCTGGCTCTGGGCCGCGAGAATCCGAACGATTCATCGGAACGATTCAACATGGCGTATCTCGCGATCCGTGGGAACGGCGCGGTCAATGGCGTGAGTCGCTTGCACGGGGAGGTGAGCCGTCGTCTTGTCTCGGCAGCTGGCCACCTCCGGCGCTTCGCCCCAGGCGGTGGAAGAGGCGATGCATCTCTTCGATCCTCACGTATTGACGCTGGGATTTGCGCGCCGCTTCGCGACGTACAAGCGGCCGGACATGTTGCTGCATGACCCGCAGCGGCTGCTGCGTCTCTTGACCAATCCGCAGCGCCCCGTACAACTGATCATGGCGGGCAAAGCCCATCCAGCGGACCTAGCGGGGCAGGCTCTGATTCAACAGTGGACGCAGTTCATTCGGCGGTCCGAGGCACGCTCCCATGTGATCTTCCTCAGCGACTACGACATGCAGTTGACGGAGCACCTGGTGCAGGGAGTGGATGTCTGGCTCAACACGCCCAGGCGACCGTGGGAAGCCTGTGGCACGAGCGGCATGAAGGTGCTCGTCAATGGCGGCCTCAATTTGTCGGAATTGGACGGCTGGTGGGCGGAGGCGTACGCACCTGATGTGGGCTGGGCCTTGGGCGACGGCCAAGAGCATGACGACGATCCGGCCTGGGACGCGGTCGAAGCCGAGGCGCTCTACGACCTGCTCGAACATGAGGTCATTCCCGAGTTTTATCGCCGCGACGAGGACGGCATCCCTACGGCCTGGGTCGCGCGGATGCGGGAGAGCATGGCGCGGTTGACCCCGCGTTTTTCCACCAATCGGGCGGTGCGGGAGTATACCGAGCAACACTATCTCAGGGCTGCGGCCGTACATCGTGCGCGCGCCGCCGATAACGGCGTAGTGGGGAAAAAGATGGTCAATTGGGAACAGACACTACGACAGCAATGGGTCAGCGTAGGATTTGGCGACATGACGGTTGAGTCGGACGAGACACGGCACGTCTTTGAGGTTCAGGTGTCTCTCGCCGGTCTCGACCCGAACGCAGTGTGTGTGGAGCTGTATGCCGAGGCGGCCAATGGGGACGGCCCCTTCCGGCAGAAGATGAGTTACGTCCGGCGACTGGAGAGTTCGATCAGTGGGCATTGCTATCGCGGCTCGGTGTCTGCAGGCCGTCCGATGACGGATTATACGGCACGAATCATTCCGCATCAGGCCGGTGTGGCGGTCCCGTTGGAAGCCTCATTCATTCTGTGGCGGCGGTGACTCAATCCTGAAAAAATCGGTGAAATCGACTACCGCCCATGGGCCGATCACTCGCGAAACGGTCACCAAAGGAATGAATCAATGAGTGTCGCCGCGCAACCCGAGATTGAAGATGAGGGCCCGCTGTCGCCATGGTGGATACGCGCCGTAATTATCGTGATGGTGCTGGGCTTCTCCGGGCTGATCACGATCACCATGCTCGCCTATCGCAATGCCCCGCCGATTCCCGAACGGA
>CAZBNV010000062.1:0-26340 GCA_964493335.1 uncultured Nitrospira sp. | reverse complement strand
GTTAAGAATGCATGCGGCATCAAGAGTCCTTGCTCCGGATGCTGCCAGCGGATGAGGGCTTCAAACCCCGCGATCTGCCCCGTCTCCAGCTCGATAATCGGTTGATAATGGAGTCGAAATTCATTCCGTCCGAATGCTTGACGCAGATCGGTTTCCAATCTGAGCCGGGTCATGGCCTGATCGTGCATCACTTGGTCGAAGATGGCGAAACCAGAGCGGCCGAGAGCCTTAGCGCGATGCACGGCCGTCGTAGCATCTCGTAATGCATGTTCTGCATCGTCGTAGCCAGTGGCGCTCAAGGTAATGCCAAGAGCCGCCGTGAGGAAAATGTCCTGCCCACCCAATGAAAATGGTAGCACGAATTCTTGTCGCACCCGCTCCGCCACCCTAGTGGCATTGTCGTCCGATTTGAGATTATCCAGGAGAAACACGAAATCTTCCCCACCAAGCCGCGCCAGCGTATCGGCGGAACGAACTCGCATCAATATCCGTCGGCTGACTTCGATGAGCAACCGATCTGCTGCTGAAGACCCAAGGCTATTATGCACAATCTGAAACCCCTCGAGGCTGAGGTAGACCACAGCAAACAAGCGGTTGGTATCTCGTCGGTTTCGAAGAATAACCCGATTGACCCGGTCCAGGAATAGGGAACGATTCGGCAGACCGGTGACAGGGTCATGGAAGGTTTCGAGAAACAGCCGCTGCTCCGCTTGGCGTTTCTCCTCCATTAATCTCTTGCGTTCCAGCGCCTGTGACACCGCATGCGGCAACCGGCCTAAGCGTTCCTTTAACAGATAATCTGCCGCGCCGGCTTTCATGCATTCCACGGCCATATCTTCGCCGATGCACCCCGAAACGATAATGAAGGGAATCTCCAATCCAGTCGCTTTCAATAGTTGGAGTGCTGCCCTCCCATCGAATTGAGGCAGAGAAAAATCGGACAGAATCAGGTCAGGTGAGGAGATGTTGAGTTCCCTGAGATAGTCTTCCTTAGTGTCAACTCGGCGGCAAAGAGGATCAAGCCCCGACGCACGAAGCGTCTCAAGCACTAATTCGGCATCCTGCATACTGTCTTCCACTAACAGAAGTGTGAAGCTGGTGCGCATGGAAATGTATAACTCCCATCACCAAATGTGGAGGTACGAAAGCGGGTCGATTTATCGTACTCACTATAAAGGTACAATGAGATTCGACCAACCGAATGTGAGAAATTCTGCCAGAGATATTTAGCTGATTTTTCACGCCGGATTTGGACAGGCACGAAAGGACGGAGAACCGATGAGTCAATGTATCATCCATCCCAACATCAGGGAGCATTCTTCAGGTCCCGATGGGGGATGATAGGTATCAGGGGGCATGCACGTGAAACGTCGAAGGGAGCGGATCGTGTTTTGTCGTACATGAGTCTCTCATTACACACTCAGAACCCTCACGGCCACCGACCTCAATCACCGCCGTTTGTCACAGAATCTCAGCTAGTAGCCCACACAGAGCGGGGCCTCGGTCCAGCTGGCGCGAGCGTGTGGACGTTTCTCGATATGGCCCACATAAAACCGGAGCCTCGGTTGATCGTCCCCGGCCATCCGAATGAACTCGATCCCCGCCTTGCCATTGCCTGCCCATCGGACAATCCCAAGATCGACGCGCATGGGCCGGTGCTTGTCCATGTAGATGCGCAGTTGAACGGCTTGCCCGCGTTCCTAGACGACCGCCGTCTCTAACAGACAGCCGGGAACCGTCAAATCTAAGACCTGCCCTTCTCCGACGCGTGCGCCGCAGGACAGGTCACCTTACACGTCGTCTTCTTCCGATCACTGTAGCGTGGGGTCACAGCTCCTCCTCATGGATGACTCGTGGACTGATAGCCAAACGTGAGCGTGTTAGGCAAGCATCAGGGCTTGGTCAGTGGCGAGATAGGTCTTTAACCGCGCCTGATCTCGGGCAGGAAGGTTCACAAATTCCACGGTAAACGAGTCCCAATGCCCCCAGGTAACGTGAGCGCGCTCGACGGTGATCGGCCATTCGCCATCAGGGAGGTAGATGCGCAATTCGAGCACCGGATCTGGCGCCGTAGGAAGGGAGGCCAGAATGGTACAGCCGGTGGCCCAGAGGGATTCGAGGCGACCGGTCGCCTCCGTGAAGGAGTGGGCGGGAATGGCTCGATAATCGACCCGGCAGGGCACTGTGCTTCGCTCAGACATGAACCGGCCTCCTTGAGTGTGCGTGACGTGGTCCATGTAGAAAGCGTAGCTGCGAAAGACCAGTCTGCCTATGCCACGGAGGACGGAGGGCGAGGGAGTACGGAGGGAGGGAGGAAGGCGAAGACTGCCCGCACCCTACGAAGGGGTCAGCGTGCGGCTGAGACCCCCGCCAGGTCGATCTGTCCGGGACCACGATCGACGACGCTCCATCGTGTGCCGCGTGGATGCGGGGTGCGAAGCCAGTAGGCGAAGACCAGTACGCATGGAGTGGTCCTTTCGTGACGCCCCTCGCTCAAGGCGGACTCCCACCGCGCCTGGAAGCTGTAGGGAGAGGGAGACCAGCATACCCGGACTCAGAAGGAGCTGGCTTTCAACCTGACAGCGATGAGGATAAAACCCCCAGATCGTGCCGTGTCCGAGTCGGGCTTCGTCATGCACCACGATGGTGCAGGGAATGGGGGGAGGGATCCCGGATCGTCAGAGGAGGAGCAGATCTGCAATGCCGCGACTCTACTAGAGCCGCCGCTGAGAAGGACATTCTACGTTGGATGGGAAGACCTGCACGAGTTGGAGACGGGCTGCAATGGTCCTGCCCACAGTGCTCCTGGGTTTATCTGGGCCTTCCAAGGGATATGCACGGTCATTCCCTCAACATTTACACCGTAGGTTAGCCCTCCGGAAGGGTAATAGCCCCAGCCGCTGCTATAGGCTGGTTGAGATCAGGGTGGCGATGAACTGGGAATTAATTACTCCATCCAAATTCCCGAGGACAGCGGGGGAGATTATGACACCCCTTACCCAGCCTGGCTCTCCCTCCTCCCATTTACAACCGACACGCGGCGACCAAGCTCAATTACCCGAAGAGTAGTGCGGGACGATCTTTTGCGCCAGACTATTTTGACCTCTCGCTCTAACCCTGGGGCATCTCATTGTTTCTAGTCTTTTGTTACTGGCCTAAAGAGAGGAAATACTGCCAAGAAAATCTCCCCCATGGGACACACGGGAGATCTGGATTGTTTCCATGCCTCCCAACCCCAGAGGGACCACGGTCGCTTGCGACACGGTGATCCAAGACGCAAATGCACAAAACGCTTTCGTCATCCCGAGCTTCCTTTAAAATGTAGGATACCCTTGAGCAGGAGATGGGAGAAAGAAAAGAATCCTGGGTTTCTTCTTATGCGGCTTGTTATCCGGCAGGGTGTTCGGGAGCCTCACGTCAGATTCCCTATCTGGTCGCCGCCCATCATCGCTCAATGCTTCACCATTTCTTGAAGGGATACGATGTGCAGGCCAAACATGCCGTCTTAGCGATATGGAATATTTTTCCTCATGGCCAGTTACTGGAAGCCAGCCATTGGCATCAACGTCACAGGGCGCTTGTACGGGTCCTGTGGGTCCATGCAGCGGTGTATGCGGTCTATGGGGCCTGGAGCAATGGGTCCAATACGGATATCCTCCTCGGTCCAAGCGTAATAAGCCTCTTCGCGACGGTTGCTTCGATCCCCCATGCCAGCCGCCGGTGGCGCAGCGTGATGGTGTCCGTCGGATTGTTTGCCTGCTCAGCGGTGCTGGTTCATCTCTCCGGCGGGTTGATCGAAGCACACTTCCATTTCTTTGTGATGATCGCCTTTATTGCGCTCTACCATGATTGGGCGCCGTTCCTCGCAAATCTCACCATCGTCGTGCTTCATCACGGGTTCATGGGTTGGGCGGTACCGGGGTCTGTCTACAACCATCCCGCGGCCTTAACGCACCCCTGGCGTTGGGCTCTCGTTCACGGCGCCTTTCTGCTGTCGGAGTGTGTGGCACTGCTCCTGTACTGGCGTTTCAGCGAAGCAGTGAATGTGAAACTCCTCGAAAGTGAGGCGCATTTCCGATCTTTGTGCGAACTCTCCCCTGACGGAATATTTGTGACCGATGCTCTGGGGGCAGGCGTATACACGAATAAGCGCTGGCAGGAGATGACAGGCCAGTCTGGGGAGGCCAGCCTCGGCGTGGGCTGGAACCGCGCCGTACATCCTGAAGACCGTGGCGTGCTCGCGGCCGGATGGGGCCAGGGCGGCCGGGCCGGCAAAGAGGATGAGGCCGAGTTCCGCATACAGCAGCCCAATGGCCACGTGCGATGGGTTCATAGTCGGTCCCGTCCTCTATATCATGCGAATGGCACGATTCGAGGGCATGTCTGCACTGTGCAAGACGTCACCGACCGTAAACGAATGGAACAACGGATGGCAGTGCAGTATGTGGCCGCCCGTGTCATGAGCGAGGCGCGCGAGCCGGAAAGCGGACTCGCAGAAATTCTCGCGAAAGTAGGATCAGCCCTCTCCGCCGAGACCGCCGCCTTATGGCTGCCCAATACTGAGACAAGACTCCTTCACTGTGGATCCTTTTGGACAGCGTCTTCCGCCAAATATGAAACGTTTGAAACGAGATCTCGATGTATGTCATTCCACCTGGGGGAAGGGATTCCCGGCCGTGTGCTCTCGACACACAATCCCACATGGGTTTCAGAGATCGCTGCTGATCCCGACATGCCACGCAAAGAGGTGGCTGCGTGCTGTGGATTAGAGTCCGCTGTCGCCTTTCCTATCGGGTCAGGTGGGACCATCCTTGGAGTCATGGAATTTCTTTGGGCGAGCAGAAAAGAACGAGATGAGGCGCTCCTGGTAGCACTTCATTTAATTGGTCTTCAGATTGGACAATTTTTCGAACGCGTGCAGGCTGAGCGAAAGGCCGACCTTGCTCGTCAGGCAGCAGAACGGAGCGCCCAGGCAAAGACGGACTTCCTGGCTACGATGAGCCACGAAATCCGAACACCGATGAATGGCGTGATTGGCATGACGGGACTGCTCCTGGATACAGACTTATCTCCCGAACAGCGGGAATTTGCTGAGACGGTCCGCCTCTCCGGAGAGGCACTACTCACCATTATTAATGACATCCTGGACTTTTCAAAAATTGAGGCGGGCAAACTGACGATTGAATGCCTCGATTTTGATTTACGGACGATGATTGAAGACACGTTAGACCTCATGGCCGAGCCGGCCCAACGAAAGGGCCTTGAGTTGGTGGGACTGATGGACGCGGCCGTACCCTCGGCCGTCCATGGAGATCCTGGGAGAATCCGGCAGATTTTAAGCAACCTCGTCGGGAATGCCATTAAATTTACCGAGCGCGGAGAAGTCCTCGTACACGCCAGCCTGCAGGGCGGCGCGGATGAGAACCTCATCATCCGTCTGGAGGTGGTGGATACGGGCATTGGCATCAGCCCCGATCACATAGAGAAGCTCTTTCAATCTTTCAGCCAGGCTGACGGGAGCACCACGAGAAGGTATGGCGGCACAGGCTTGGGATTGGCGATTAGCAAACGCTTGGCGACGCTGATGGGCGGCGAGATAGGGCTGGAATCCAGCGTCGGGCGCGGAAGCCGCTTCTGGTTTACCGTTCGGTTAAGGCGGCAGCAAAGCAATGACCGTCCCTCGCTGATTCACATGGCTGACCTGACGGGCCTACGTTTGTGTATCGTCGATGACACCGCAATGAACCGGACGCTGTTGCGTCACTATGCGGAAGGATGGGGGATGACCTGTGCGGAGGTAAATAGACCATCGGAGGCCCTCTCGATCTTGCTTAAAGCTGCACGGGGTCCTGCGCCCTTCGATCTGGTCATTCTCGATAGCCAGATGCCGGAGATGGATGGGTTGGCATTAGCCCAGGCGATCAAAGCCGAACCGGCCATTACGTCACTCAAGATCATCCTGTTGACGGCTATGGGGCAACGGGGAGAAGCAAAGGTGGCGCGCGCCGCGGGAATCGCAGGATATCTCACTAAACCGGTTCGTCATGCCCAGTTGTATGCCTGCCTGAGGCTGGTCATGGGTCAGGCTCCCGATTTGTCCTCCGGCCTGGAGTCGCTTGTGACGAGACACCACGCAAGGGAGGCGTCGGCGCGCAGCCGTGGACGGATCCTAGTCGTAGAAGACAATGTCGTCAACCAAAAGGTCGCCGTTCGTCTGTTAGAAAACCTGGGTTACAAAGCCGACGTCGCGGCCAATGGTCTGGAAGCCATCGATGCTCTCCGCCGGCTTCCCTATAAAATGGTGCTAATGGACTGCCACATGCCTGACCTAGACGGATTTGAAGCCACCCGAAGAATTCGCGAGCTCGAGACGAGAGGGGAGTTGAATAGGCGCATCACCGTCATCGCCCTCACCGCCAATGCTATGCAGGAAGATCGCGAGCGATGTCTCTATGCCGGGATGGACGACTATATAAGCAAGCCAATCAGCGTCGACCAACTCACCCGCGTCCTTGACAAATGGGCGACGAACACTGCGAGAGGGTCGGGAGACAGCTGTGCAGCATAATACTGTGGCAGACGAGAAGATGACGGGTCACCGGATGTATGCGTTAGGCAGCAAGTCTGGCCGACCGTCGTCGAAACATGCGGTGCGCAGCTTGGTAGATCCATTCGCCTCCAAGTTGGACTT
This sequence comes from uncultured Nitrospira sp., assembly GCA_964493335.1. GTDB lineage: Bacteria > Nitrospirota > Nitrospiria > Nitrospirales > Nitrospiraceae > Nitrospira_A. Next base: position 19,649 of record CAZBNV010000062.1, on the reverse strand, counting down.
GCGGTAAGCTACCTTTCTTTCCTCCCGTCCGAATCGATGCACTTCAGCATCCTTACCTGCATGGACAGTTCGGCAATACGCTTTCCTTGGGATTTCACCTTCTGCTCAAGAGCAGTTGCAGAAAGAGTCCCCGCCGGTGCGAGTGGAGAAATTACCTGATGCGCCGGCACTAAAATGATTTCCTGCGGCGGACAGGAAGGCGTCACAGCGCACCCCCAACTCATTCCAATCTAGACCATGAGTAGCGAAGCGCATATCAGGCGCAATTTGTAGCGATCCATGCCATTTTCTCCCCTCTCCGACCCGCCCTAATTAGGGCGGATCACACCTGACGAATCTCGCCACTCATCACTTCCACAAGCCGCTGGACAGCTCGCTCCAGTTACATAATGAGAGCAGGGGCCTCCTCTAGACTATCCAGACGTCCCGCATCCTCCAGTTGGCTGGCCAGCCCGGCCACATCGGCTGCGCACAGATTGCCGACCGTGCCCTTCAGTGTGTGGGCGGCATGTTGAAGCGCAACGCTATCCCCCCGGACAATGGCGGCCTGAATATTAGAGATCATCGCGTTACGGCGATCCCAAAATAGACAATTAAGCTCACTGAAGAGGTTGTCGTCACCGCCGATATTCGCCAACATCGCGCGCGCATCGAACACTGTTGCATCATTGTCTGGCAGCATCTGCAGCGGTCCAGAGGCGGTAACCTCATTTTGGGATATCCTTGAAATCTCATAGCGCATGGTGGGCATAGTCGCTCCTCCTAGCCTCGTCTCGGTGCGGCTCATGTCAGGACCAGAGACGGCAAGCGATTACGAACGGCTCGCACAGCGCCGAGTCCCGCTCAACGAAATCACGGCGCTCATGTCGGGCTCGCAAGTCAGCACTCCATTCTCAACGCCAGGCTTTGCCCAGAACGCACGAGTCGGGGCTGCCAGTGTTTGCCGCACAACAGGCCAGCGGGCAGTGGGATCGCGACAATGCCAATGTCGCAGGGGGCCAGGCGGGTGGACTTCAGAATGGACTGTTTCAATTGGGTGCGGCCGGTACTAGTGCCTGTAGTGGGGTTGAGGGGGAGCAAGGGCGGCACCACGAACAACTACTATTCACGCTAGCGGGAGCACGACCGGTATTGAGATCCTCTGCTTCTGTCTCGCGCCACACTTGATGCGCTACTGTAATCAGGCCGGTTCGCCGTGGACCGGCGCAAACCTTTTCATCGCCCTCCAATCGCCAAGGGATGATCCTCAGGGAGAGTAATGCCGTATGGTCCTCTCGCAGGGGTCGTCACATTAGAAGCTGGTGGAGGCGCGGGGAATCCAAACAACTCGGAACGATTGAGGACCGCAGGACCAATCGGCCTGGGGGCAACATTGGACCAGGTATAGGGACTAGTCGGCGCGGCAGGGCTTCGGCCTCCCACTATGGCCGGGGGATTAAGGCTGTACGCACCGCCGGGACTGAAGGGGTTGCCCACACCGTTACCGCTATACGGATGTGGGCTGAGATCGCCCACATTCTGCGCCGAGGCACCCCCAAGAGTCGCCAGGGTGATTAACGGGACGAGTGAGAGCCAGAGGGCTGAGACAGAAACCGCGCCGGCCTTCGTGTAGCGACGGGACGTTGGCTGATGGATGGTCGTTGGCATGGAAAGATTTTGTGCTGTGTTAATTTTACTGTCAAGGTCACTTTCCGGACCCTGTTAGATGGAAGCGGGGCCAGACAAAGATCTCCGCCATTTCCATGGCGGCACCGGATGCGTATCCACCCATAACCCCAGCTTGGCTTCCCGCGCCTGACGCTCAACTCTCCTAACCTCAGATCTTTCGAGTGCCTCGAAACCAGCAGGCTAAGCCAGGCCTCTTTACTTATCTTTCCCTAGCAATCTGAGTGTCTGAGTCTCCCCCCAAGGCAGTACCTCCTTCCGGTCTATCGCCTGCGCCTTAATGAGATAGGCTTCATGTATCACACTTCACGAAGGAGGCGATTCATGACCTGTCCACGATGCAGCGGTTTGATGGTGGGAGATTTAAGCTGTGATCTCGCAGAAACACAGGGGATGTGGGTGAAAACGACCCGATGTATGAATTGCGGCCATGTGACAGATCCCACGATCGAAAAGAATCGCATGCAATCCACGCACGCAGCGGTAGTCGCCCCGACCATACCAGAGATGGTCCATGCTCAGAATTATTAGCTCGCGTCGGAGTAGGTCGACTGCTCATGGACGTGAGGCCGTATCAAGGGCCGGCTGAAGCTTTACGGCTAGAGTCAGCGCATCACCTGAGACTCAACGAGATCTCACACCCCATCGTTAAAAGGAACCCCATGTCGACACGAACGATGCTCTGTCTCGCGCTAGGGGCTCTATTAGCCGGTGGAGTATCAGGCTGTACGATGATGAAGGCCGGCTCATCGGCCCTGTTAGCTAGTAGCGCCTATTTCCCCGCCGATGCCGCCGAGTTCCAGCCGCTGCTAGTGATTGCCCGTGCACATGATACCCGCATCAAAAGTTGCTACAAAGGCCCAGCCTGTGAAGATGCGTACTATGCCCGTGGGTTGGTGGCTCTCTTTGAAAATCGGGCCGATCCCATTCGATTGTTTCAGGAGCTGCACACGGCCATGCCAAAGAGCCGCTATGACATGGCTACTATTGGATGGTTGAACCTTTTGCAGGATCCGGCATTGTCTTCCAATTCCACCAAAGCGTTGCGGGCACAACTGAGGCAGGAAGTATTGCATACCCTCCTGGGGCGCACTGACCTCATGACGGGGCGGAGCCTAAAAGAGCGCGACCTGCGCGTCGCCGAACTCAGCCGCTAGCCGAGCTGTCATGGGGGCCGTGGGTTTAGAGAGTGATCGACGGCAAGGACGGAAACCTAGGGCACGGAGAAGCCCGATACGTAGAGGAGCTTCGCTCGAGATGGACGTACTACGGATGGATCTGTCTGATCCTTGTGTAGGGTACCCGGATCACTCACCCTGCGATAGCCTAGGGCTCTCTGGAGGTGCAGCCATGAACAATGCAACCTTGGAGCCGTGCCCAACGAGTGCTCTCCTGTCGTCCGCCGTCTCTCACCAGTTCGACAACTACGGTTATCGCATCTTAACTGTGGAAGAGGTGAACCGATACAGGGAAGAAGGGTTCTTGCGCGTCCCCACATTCACCCGACGGAGCGAAATTGCGTGGATAGGCAGCATGATCGACCGTCTGTACGCCCACCAGGGCCTCGCCTACGGAGCGATCGACACCCCAACCCGCCTGGTGCCTGCCTTACACCACACCTGCGTGTTTCGATCCTGTCAGGCGATCGCAAGGCAATTACTCGGGTTCACGGCCCTGTATGGGAACGATCGAGCGCTCTACAAGGAAGCACATGGGAGCGTGGGGAGCCCTTGGCATCAGGATGCAGGGTTTCATGGAAAGTACAGTCGTCACAATAGCATTGTCTTTTGGGTCCCCCTGCACGAGGTCGACACCGAAAATGGCTGTATGCAATACATTCCTCTAGAACGAAATCAACCCGTGTTGCCGCATCGTCCTTTCTTCCCCAATGATCCATCCTCCTTGATGACCGACCATGTGGATGCGTCTAAGGCTGTGAACTGTCCGCTGACAGCCGGAGGCGCCATGATCCACGGCGCGCGGACGTTGCATACCGCCCATGTGAACACGTCGGCCATGACTCGCCGCATCTGGACGTTGACGTTTCGACCCTGGGGACGCTGGGGCGGTCTTGCCCCCTCGCGGGTGGTCCACGTGGCGCGTGTGATGTCTAGGGACATGCTGTCACGGACCGTTGCACTCTTCCCGTGAGGGCCCCCATCCTGCAACCTCGGCATCATGAGGAGGGCCAGGAGGCGTGCGAACCAGCACTGCTGTCTACTTGCGGCTCCGTACGTAGCGGCAGTGACCCGTGAATGCCTGGGGGAGTGCTGCCAGTATCTCGACGAGGGCCAGACGCTGTTTCGTCCGTGGGCAATGTTTCGACCTTATTCGACCTCCACGACGGGACCAGCTCACACGATATCTCAGCCAGACGCCCGAAGACTTTGAGATACGTTGCAACGTCTGTGAGGAGATCACGATTCCTACCTAGGCATCACATGCCCGCGAGGGTGTGAAGACTAAACAATCGACCCCGCGATTTCCGGATCCTCAAGCCTTCATTGATTCGTGCTGAAGCTGTGTCGAGACGCGAATTTCATCCCACACACCGGACTTTTCCTGTTTGAGTTCCAGCGGCATGGCATGTCGGTCGACGAGTTCTTTTCGGGGTACCCTTCCTGGGTCTGTCAGACCAAGCCGAATGGCTCTATGGCCGTAACCGGACGCATGCTACCTTCTCGGGACATGATTATGGTCATCACAGTAGTCTGCAAAGTCCCTGGCGTGGGTGGCGGAAAGAAATCCGACCAGTCGCGTGCCTGGCGTCTGGACTCCTGCACCATTGACCTCGGTCAGACCGAGAAGCTCCAGCTCCCCGTATCGTCCCAACTCTACGGGTCCCCGGAGATCGCCCATGCGGCCTTGCGCGTGCATGCGCTTGAGGCCATTCGACAGTACGGCCGGAGAGAGCCGGAAGATGAAATACTGTGGCGGCTGCAGCAATCGGACGACCAAATCGCATGCCAAAGCGAACACATACACCCCGCCCGTTTTGAAATGAATGACTCGATCTACCACTGTCCTCATTGTCATACCGCCGTCATTGTGGAACGAGCCTCGATACACGCCAAGCGGCCCGATGACTCACATGCGGCACCACGCCCAGAATGGCACTGCAACCAGTGCGGAACGACTTTCGCGCCAGATTATTTTGACCTCACGCTCTAACCGTGAGACGCCAAAGGCCAGACGGGAGCGTAACAATCGGTGTCAGACGCGAACAAGTCTTCATGACTTGACTATTTTCGCTGGAAGATCCATTAGCGAGCAAACTTAAGCAGGCCCTTCAGGGACGACTTTGCCAAGCTTTGTGCTAGAAATGTTCACAAAAGGCATAATGTAAGAGAATCAATCGAACCACAGAATCTGGACAAGCTGTCGACAACAAAAGTGGGGGAAGCGTTGCAACATTGAGCCCTTGCAAATCTCCCATTTTCCGCTCTTAATCAGCGGGTCAAGAATGTCCCCTGTGCCCTGAATCCTAAAATTGACCTTGATCGGCAATGGCTCAGCACGTTCCTGGCGCTCCAAAAGTTACTCGAGAAACCAGCCTCGCTGAGTACTTTTGCCGGGAATTCCCGGTCACGGTTTTGGTCCCGATCACCAATGTGTCTTAATATGGCTCCGTCACACTCAGATTCTATGAAACCCACTTCCCGCAAGGCTTTTAAGACATTCTGTCTCACTCTATCTCTATTGATAGCAATAACTTGAGAAGCCCTTTTAAGGCGAGGCTTCCCGTTTGGGAAAACCCATCGTGAATTGGAGCTCATGGCTGGGATCGACTGCACGGAAACTGACCCGATTAGAGGATTTTTTCAGTTTCATGGGATCAGCAATCCCTTATGGAGTAATATGTAGTCTGTGAACAAAACTCCGCATCTGGGCTGAAATGGATTCTGTGAATATAGAGTTCAAACTGTGTGGAATGAATTGCGGCAACCCGATTTCCCCTTAGATCTCATGACACCAATCCCTCGTCACCAGTGTCTGATTTATAAAGGCTCTCCCGCATTGCATCTCCCGGGACTTTCCGCGCTGATTCGGCAAAAGCTAACCGAGAACTATCGCTGCCTCTATCTCAATATCCCGTCCATGATTGCCGGAATGCGACCCTATCTGTTGGCCGGGGGGATCGATATCACGAAAGAGGTCGCGAAAGGCAGTCTCGTGCTGTCCTCAGACAGCACCCATTTCGAGGATGGGTGTTTCAATATTGATCGGATGTTAGGAATGCTTGAGGAGGCCTTGGACCAGGCATTACATGACGGGTATCAAGGCCTGTGGACGACAGGTGATATGAGCCTGGAATTTGGCCCGGAAAGAGATTTTTCAAAACTCCTAGATTATGAGTGGCGGCTGGAAGAATTTCTTCAAGCAAACCCGGCTCTCTGCGGCATCTGCCAATATCATGCGGATACCTTACCCGGTGAAGTGTTGCGGCAAGGGCTATTGACCCATCCGTCACTCTATATAAATGAGACACTGTCTCGGCTCAATCCTCATTATGTGAAGCGAGAATCGTTCACTGCGCAATCGTACAATAATCCCGCTCTTGATAAGATGATCAGAGACCTGTGCACGGTGCCGGACGCGTTAATTCTAAACGTCTTACCTCCCGGTTATCTGCTTTAAGGACTTCAACAGAACATTTGTCTGATCTACGGATGCTTCCATAGCGCATCCATTTATCGACGCCCCTGTTTGCGTTGCACTTATCAGAAATTTTCTGCTGCGGAAACGGTCTCACGAAAGCGATTCACCCCAACGCATGGTGCTAAATTTGAGCTAAACCTCGTCGAAACAGAACAGAATCACTCGAAAGAGACCATATAGAATCTCAAGCTGCTGAGTTAATTAAATAAAGCGAGAAACTAGACGAAAGATCAGATCGCTAGCAAATCGCCCATTGACCATCTCATAACTCAACGGTCAGAGGTTCAATCTCTTCGCACAACATACTATTCTGTCGTGGGTCTCAACGCGCGGTATTTTAATCCAGCCAGTTCATATAGATAATCACCCTGTGGTCACTTTTGTGTCAGAAATCATCTGAACCCTTGAAGCTCAGTATATACAGTGTAGGCTATAGAAAACTCCTAACCGCATGAAATTATAGATCTTTGTGGGGAAACCATTGCAACAGCGAGCGATTAAGAAATCTATTGTTTTGCCTTCACACGGAAGAGGCCACTGGTTCGATACCAGTATCGCCCACCATTCTGCTGTTACAAAGACTCTTACCCTATTCGTCTCCTCCTAACAGGTCGATTTCTCTCGCCTCCCCGACATGGAAAGACCTTAGATGTTGCCGACTGGACAGAACCAGATCCCTGCGCTAGACTTTCCTCACAAGGAACAGACTCCGTTTTCTCGAATGTTCCTACAGAAGAAAGAGAGGATTGTATGCGCGGGACTGTGGCAACGATCATATTGGGACTGGTTCTGACCACCGGCTGCTCGAGCACCAACCAGATGGTCACCCAGGATCAGAACTACAATGCGCCGCTGAGCATCTACAGCGCGATGGACAGCACCTCATTGGTCTATTCCGATCCCATGGCCGCCTCCCAGGCCAATGACAACCCCTATCGATGGCTTGGATTTATCCTGCATCCGGTCGGCCAGCTTGTAGATTACACGGTGAACCGCCCCCTTTATGCTATTGCCAGGCAGGCACCATACCTCTTCGGCTATACGGCCGAAGACTCCATGATCGACTCACAGCGTCGGTAAGCCTCCTCGAGTCTCGCCGGCCGGGGTATCTCCCGGCGGGCGAGGTAAGGCATGCCGATGCCCCTCCCGCTCCGCCTACTGCCAGTCGCATCTACTTCGACATTTAAGGTATGCTGTTTCGCCCTTGATCGCGTGACGTTCGGACTGAGGCAATAACCTAGCCATGCATCGTCGACTCCTGCTATTGCCCGTTCTATTCACTGTCGGTGCCTTGCTAGCTGGGTGCGGAACCCCACCACCCCCACGGCCACCGCTTCCTCCCTCAGAAAGCGACCTTGACCTGCTCAAATCCACCAAACTCTGCGATTCACGTAAAACATTCATGGACGCACATCCAGGCAGCGTCCCACACGTTCAGGCCTGGGGCAGCGGCGAAGAATTACGCATACCAGCGGACCAAAGCCTCTCCAAGGGCGAGGAATCGTATTTTTTCGATGAAGATGGAACGTTGGTCGGTACCTTGTTCGTTTTTCGCTCAGGGCTCGATCTGGCGCCTTACAAAACACTCCGACGCACCCTGTCTCAGCTCAAACCTAGCCTAGAGTTCTATCTCACTGTGGCGCAGTTAGCCGATCGTCAAAATATGGCGGGCAGTACCCTTTACGATACGGGCGATGAAAAAACCACGACGCGTTATCTCGTCCTGGGAGACCGAGCCGCGCCTCGCCTGCTCGAAGCGTCTTTTACCATCGACCCTTACGTAAAGCTGTTTTCTCCCTACCGTAAAGAATTCCTCGACCGCCTCCGCAGCACCGCACAGCAAACAGACGGCCAGCATCTCGACTCTCAGGGAGCCGAAGACAAGGAACCATTCGCGTCCCTGCAACAATTCGCGCGAGGTCAGACGGCCCAACTCGCTTACTGCGGAACAAAAAACCAAGGCATTGCTTTGGATGCCTATCAAAAGGCGAGTGTGTCGGGATTTACCACCACGGTCTGGCAAGCAGAGCTCAACCATCGACTGGGAGTATCCTGGGAAGCCGCAGGCAACCTGGAGAAAGCCAAGAGCGAACTGCTGGCCTCCTTGGCTAAGCGACCAAATTCTCCCGAAGTGTTTAACAACCTCGGTAATGTGTACGGGAAATTAGGTGATAAGCAAAATGCCTTGGCCTCTTTCGAGAAGGCAGTCTTACTACGCCCCAACTATGCCATTGCCCGATTCAATATGGCCGAAGCCATTGCACAAGCCAACCCCAAACGGGCTATTACTGAATACGAAACCTACCTGGCACTTGTAGAAGGTATTCCTGAAGAAGCGGACCGATCCGCCCTCGCCCAGAAACGCGTGAAAGAGCTGAAACATTAGTGCATACGAGGGACGAGAACGAGACAGCAATCGTGGGTAGAGGCAGACGGGGTAATGGACCCAGCACTAGCGGGGTGATTTTTCTTCTTCTTCCTGACTCGTCTTACACTCGATACATAACGTGGTGACTGGGCGGGCTTTCAGACGCTTGTAGGGAATATCCCCGCTGCAGCGCTCACAAATACCGTAGGTCTGGGTGGCAAAGCGACTGAGGGCTTCGTCGATTTTCTTGAGCAGTTTCTGCTCCCGCTCTCGAATCCGAAATGAAAAGTGCTGGTCGGCTTCAGCGGAAGCTTGATCACTTACATCCGGAAAAATCTCCAGGCCCGTCGGACTTGTCAGCACCACTCCAGCCTCAGCCAGAATCGCAGCCCGCTGCCCCTCGAGATCCTGCAGGATATCAGGATACTTGACCCCGTTCGGCTTGATTGGCTGCAGTCGATCAGTGGAAGATTTTTTTGCTGGAGTCTTCATCAAATACTCGGTTTCGTTACGCCGGTATTGTCCTCAGACCTGCTTAGAAGTTTGACTATAGCAGTCTCAATTGAAAGCGGTCAATCGGCTCCCTACTGTCAGAGATCCCTTCTACCCTCAATAGACTTCACCAAGGTGACTTCGTCCGCATATTCGATATCCATTCCAACGGGAATTCCATACGCGATACGCGAGACCCGCACATGATGCGGCTTCAATAGGCGGGTCAAATAGATGGCCGTCGCCTCACCTTCGATCGTCGGGTTCGTGGCGACAATGACTTCCTCCACCCCTCCCGCCTTGACACGATCAAGCAATTCTTCCGCGCGAATATCCGATGGACCGACACCGTCCAACGGGGACAACACCCCCAACAGGACATGATATAGCCCTCGGTACCCCCCAGCTCGCTCGATCGCATACAGCGTGCTCGGTTCTTCAATCACGAGGATCTTGCTTCGATCGCGCTTGGGATCTCGGCAGAACTCGCAGAGCTCTTCTTCGGCAATGTTGCGACATTGGCGGCAAAACGACAGGCCATCCTTCACGGCCTGAATCGCTTCGGCCAAGCGCAAGGCATCTTCTCGTTCGGACTTCAGAATATGAAAGGCCAACCGTTGCGCACTTTTCTGGCCAATTCCAGGTAAGCGGACCAACTCACGCACCAATTTTGCCAACAACCCCTGCTGATCAATGCTCATGAAGTGTGTTCACATGTGGCGACGGCCATAAGGACAACGACCGGTGATTCACGCTGCCCACCCAAACCAGTCGCACCGAGAGCTCAAAAGAGGCCCGGAATCTTCATCCCGCCAGTCACAGCCTTCATCTCCTCAGCCATCATGTCGCGGGATTTCTTGAGGGCGTCATTGCCGGCGGCCACCACCAAGTCTTGGAGCATATCGACATCGCCAGCCTTCACGACCTCCGGATCAATTTTCACGCTTACCAGGTCCATGGCCCCATTGACCGTCACCGTCACAATTCCGCCACCAGCAGTTCCTGACACCGTCTTGGCTGCCGCCTGTTCCTGCACCTTGGCCATTTGCTCCTGCATGGCCTGCGCTTGCTTCAAAATATTCGACATGTTCCCAAACGGACTCTTCATTCTTGCACCTCCTGCACCGGAGTGGTCGTCCGAACCTCCGCCAGTTCTCCACCGAACATCTCCAGGGCTTGTTTGACAAGGGGATGCGCCTTCGCCTGTTGCGTCAAAATGAGGCGCTGTTCCTGCTCTTTCGCAATCCGTATTTGCTTCATTGTGGGAGCGGCCCCTGGCTCCTGCGCCGCCACTTCGACAATTCGAATTCGTACGGCACACCCGTAGAGGCTTTCACCCAACACCGCCAAGGCCCGGAGATTGTCTTCTTTCTCCAACATCGCCCGGGCCACGGTCGCCTGCTTGGCAAACCCTAACGTAATCAACGTGCCTTCAATCCCGACCAATCGCCCCATTTCAAGAAACGGGGCAATATTCGGATGGTTCGCCGTAACCGCCTCTTGAAATTGCTCCCAATTGACCTCCATCGCGGCAGGCGACACCGTGGGGACAGCCACCGCTTCACGCACTGGTGGAACCGGCTCGGATGAAGCCGGGGCGATCTCTGGATTCAACGTGGGAAGAGCCGGTCTTGGAACAGAGGTGTCTACGGTATCAGGAGGAGAGATCCTAGTCGGGACCTTCGAGCCGCTCCTGTCTGCTGGAGGCGCCTCCCTTGCGGCATTTTGAGTAACCCGCGTGCCGACTTCTCTGGTCATGCCCGACTGCCCAGCTCGATCCGGCGACTGCGAAGGCACTTGGCCGCCTGGTCGGCGCTCGGCTGACGGTTTGTCCGGTTGAGTTGCCTGAACCGTCGCTGCCGGCAAACTATTGGAGACTCGTAGCAGGCGGGTAGCACGGACCGCTACCGTCTCCAGCACAAACCGCGGATGCGCACTTGCCCGCAAACTATCTTCCGCTGCCGTACACATCCGAAATAATTCCTGTAATTGCTCGATGCTGAACCGCTCGGCATCGCGGACCAGCTGAACCAGATCCTCTTCAGAGGCCTCGATGAGCCCCCGTAGATCAGGTCCCGACGGTACCACCGCCGCCACCAACATGTTCCGCACATACTCCACGAGATCGGCACAATAGGCGCGCACATCGTGCCCTTGATCCAACAATCCGGCGATCACCTGTAATGCCTTCGGACTGTTTTGCTCGATCACGGCTTCGATCATGGCTCGTACTCGTTCCTGAGGAACCGCGCCGAGCAGCGCTTCGAGATCCTCGTGGCGAATCGTTTTGCCGCCGAACGCAATAATCTGATCCAACAGACTGAGTCCGTCACGCATGCTGCCTTCGCTGGCTCGCGCTAGAGCCATCAGGCTGCGGTCTTCGATGGTCAACCCGTCTTGCCCCGCGACGTGCCGAAGCCGCTGCACAATCTCGGCTTTTGAAATGCGGCGAAAGTTGTAATGCTGGCAACGCGACAGAATCGTCGCGGGAATTTTGTGAATTTCCGTCGTCGCGAAGATAAACACGACATGGGCAGGGGGCTCTTCCAGCGTTTTCAACAGGGCGTTGAACGCCGAGTTGGAGAGCATGTGCACTTCGTCGATAATATAAACCCGATACTGTCCCCGAAACGGCGTAAACTTTACGTTCTCGCGAATCTCGCGAACGTCGTCGACGCTGGTGTTCGAAGCCCCGTCGATCTCGACCACATCCACCGACGTCCCCTGCGTAATCTCCAAGCAATTCGCACAGGTATTGCAGGGCGTTCCCGTCGGCCCTCGCTCACAATTGAGCGCCTTCGCCAAGATCCGGGCGATCGTCGTTTTTCCGACGCCGCGGGTACCTGAAAAGAGAAACGCGTGGGCGATGCGCTTCGTGGCAATCGAATTCATCAGCGTCTGCACGACATGCGGCTGCCCGATCACATCGTCAAACGTCCCCGGCCGGTATTTTCTCGCGGAAACCTGATAATCCATCTTGCTGCGTCAACCGCCCTGCGTGACGTGTATCTCGTTCGTTACGAAGACGCGTCCGGCATGATGTGCACCAGAAACGTCATTGAAAAGTGGGGCCAGGTGATCCTGCGGCACACAGAACGGACCGCTTACCGTTGCTTCCTTCCGGACCTGGCGGGATTCACAGGGTTCTATTGCACAGGGCCCGGCCCCGATAATACTCGTAGGCCTTCTCCGCTCCTCAACAACCAAGCTCGTGTCAGCGATCGAGCGAGTGGTAGTGGTATATGGCGGAGAGGGTGGGATTCGAACCCACGGTCCCGTTGCCGAGACGCATGCTTTCCAAGCATGTCGATTCGTCCACTCTCGCACCTCTCCGCGATCGGACGACTTTAAGGGGTCGCATCTTATCACGCAGGTCTGTGAGCGGCAAGGTAAGGCCCGGTCCTCAGAAACCAATCAGTCAGGGTCCCTGACGTAACGGTTTGCGGCAACCACGGTGTCCTTCGCAGTACAGCTCGGCCCATGCGCTGTGTCGACGCAGCCATTGACCGCCTTGTCGAGCGTTTCTATACTGCGACACTATTTTAGCGGAGGTGCCTGATGAAAATCCTGATTGGGATCGGTGTGGTCATTCTGTTGCTCATCATCCTGATCATGGCGCTGCCCTTTCTTATCGACCTGAATAAGTACCAGGATCGATACCGACCGTTGATCGAAGAGGCGCTGAACCGAAGAGTCGAGCTCAAGGACATCCGCCTCACCATCTGGCCGCGCATCGGCGCACGCATCGGCGGATTTATCGTCCAGGACGATCCGGCCTTTCGCACCGGCTCCTTCGCGTCCCTCTCGTCGCTGGATGTGGGGGTGAAACTTCTGCCGCTGCTGGGAGGCCATGTCGATGTCGAAGAAATTACCCTGCGCGATCCCGTCATCACCGTTCTGAAGAATGCCCAAGGCCAGTTGAATGTGTCCACTCTCGGTGCCAAACCACAGGCGCCGGCCCCGAAGCCTGGCGTGCCCGGCCAGCCGGCAACCAGTCCGCTCCAAGCCCTGGCCCTCTTTGCTGTGGATCGAGTCTCGATCGACGGCGGCAACCTGACCTATCGCGACGAATCGACTTCGAAACCGACGGAGTACACCGTCAACGACCTCGAGTTTCTTCTCACGGCAGTCCACCTCGGCGAGAGTCCCCGCGTACACTTGGGCGCAACCCTACAACCCTACAACCTTCCGATGCGACTAGATGGATCCTTCGGACCCCTCATGGAAACCCTCGACCTGAAATCATTCAGCTTCAACCTTGAATTGGGCAAGATTGCCGTGAGTCTCAAGGGACGGGCCATGGACGGAAATCTGGACGCCACCGTCGCCGCTCTCCAGATCGACACATCCGACCTTCCGATCAAACTCCCACTGACGAAACCAGTCCAGGTCAAAGATCTGCATCTCACCCTCCACGCCCAGTACCCGATTCTGCCTGACGTGCCTACCGTCAACCAGGTCGATGTGACCGATCTAGGCCTCACCCTGGTGATGGGCGGTTCCGCCATCAATGTGAAAGGCACCGCCACCAAAGGCCTGGCCAATCTGACGGCCGCGTCAGCCAGCATCAATTCGTCGGACCTTCCGGTCGCAGTCCCCCTCACCAAACCCATTGAACTGAAAGACCTTCATCTCAACGCACGCGCCAAGTATCCGCTTAAAGATGGGGCCGCCCCTCTTGAGCTGGCAGAGGTCCCTGACCTGGGGATGATCGTGGCCATGGGAAGCTCGCGTATCGAGGTGAAGGGATCCGTCTTAGGCGGGCTAGCCAAAGTCACCGCCAACTCAAAGCTGGTCAATACCGCGGACCTGCCGCTCACACTCCCGTTGAAAAAACCAGTGGAGATCAAGGACCTGCAGGCCTCTGCGGAATTGAAGGGCCAGGAGGCGCGCCTCAACAATCTCTCGCTCCAACTCTTCGGCGGATTCCTGCGCACACAAGGGACGCTCGGACTTGGAACCGCGACGCCGCCGTTCAGCGGCACGGTGTCGCTGCAAGGGCTCCAACTCGGACCCGCCCTCCAGGCCGTCGGCACCGATCAGATTTCCATGAGCGGCACGGCCGGAGCCGAGCTGGCAGTAAACGGTCGTGGGTTCACCCATCCCGACCTCGTGAAAGCGCTCGCGGGAACCGGGCGGATGGCGGTGAAAGAGGGCAAAATTGAAGGGATTAATCTGCTGCAGGAGGCGGCGATGCTGCTCAAGGTCGTCGGCGTGTCGCTGGACAATGCCAAAGCGACTGCCTTTTCAACGATCGAAAGCGAGTTCGCCGTTAAACAAGGCGTCATCGCCGTCCAACGGTTGCTCATGGACAGCCACGATTTTCAAGCCACGGGCGGCGGCACGATCGGCCTCGATCACTCCTTGAATATGAAGCTAAACCTGAATCTCTCGCAGGCCTTGAGCCAAAAGATTGCGGCCGGTTCCCCTATTGCACGAGTGGCGCTGAGCGGCGGCCGCCTCTCGCTTCCGCTGCTCATTACCGGAAGTACGCAAGCCCCTTCGTATGGACTCGACACAAAAATGTTTGCCGGCAAGGTCCAGGAACAGGTGAAGGAGAAGGTCAAAGGCGCGATCGGAGACCTCTTAAAGGGTGACGCAAAGCCGGAGGATCTCAAGCAGCAAGGCAAAGACCTGTTGAAGGGCCTACTCGGACGGTAACATTCACAGGGAGGCGGCATGTCGCTGGCAAATCTGGTCACCCAATATATCGTGCAATATGGCTTCCGAATCATGGGGGCGGTCCTCGTCCTCATAGCCGCCCTGTTCGTCGCCAAATCCGTCGGCAGACTGTTCGAGCGCTGGCTCAACCAGCAGGAGCTTGAGCCGCCGCTACGCCTGCTGCTCCTGCGTCTGGTCAAGGTCCTCGTGGTCATCCTGGGCCTCCTGATCGCCCTGGACCAACTCGGCCTGCAAATCGCCCCGCTCGTCGCCGGGCTCGGGGTCGCTGGACTCGGGGCAGGACTCGCTCTGCAGGGCGTGCTCAGTAATGTCGTGGCTGGCTTGTCGATCATCTTCACCAAACCCTACCGGGTCGGCGAACACATCTCGCTACTGGGCGTTCATGGCGACGTCGCAAAAATTGACATCTTCACCACTACGCTCATGCACCCGGACCATTCCCGCATTGTGATCCCAAATCGAAAAGTGGTCGGAGAAATCCTGCACAACTTCGGCACAATCCGGCAGCTGGATCTCTCCATTGGCGTGTCCTACCGAACCGACATCGACAAAATCCTGGATATGCTGCGTAGCCTCGTGAGGCAGCACCCGCAGGTCCTCTCGGAACCGGCTCCGATCATCGGCATTACGGGGTTTGCCGACTCATCCATTACACTCTCCGTCCGACCCTGGGTGCAGGTGGCGTCCGTGGGGGTCGCACAAATCGAACTCAACCAGGCGATCCTTGACCAGTTCCGCGCCGCGGGGGTGGAAATCCCCTTCCCACAGCGTGAGGTCCGCCTGCTCACTCCCTCCTAATCAGAGGCAAGCGGGCGCGCTCGCTGGGACGCTCCTCTGCCCAGCGCCTCTGCTGATGGCGACATTCGCTACGGTCACGATACCGATTTGTCCCGCCATGCCACATACTGAACGAACTAAGCATTTTCGCTGTCCACAGCTGGACCCTGGCCTTCCACCTAACGCCGCAAATCTATTCAGGCTCTATCGATCTCGGCCACATAAATGTTTGGAACGGGATTAGCATAAGTAGTTTTGACATCCGGACTTTCTAGCGATAAAAGAGACGGCCAAGAAATTGACCGTTCTAAATCTATACATCGTTGGCCTTTCCCACACATCGGGCAAGCGGAAAGTGATGGCCATTCGCAAGATCCAGGAGGACTACATGACGCGAGGACTTAGATGCCTCATTTCCGCCATGGTTATCGTGGCGCTGGCGACATCGGTCATGGGGGCAGAAACGCCGGCGCAGCCGGATGCCGTACCCGTACCAACCGCACTGGATGTCGTCACTCTCAAGGACGGCACGGTGATCTATGGGAAGGTCCTCGGAATGATCGCGGACGAACTCCACATCAAAACCGGTTTCGGGCCGACAGCCGGTGACGATATTGTGAAGATCATATGGCCGAACGTGACCAAACTTGAGGTGAATCGTCCCATCCCCTTCAGCTTGAAAGAAGGCACTACGGTCGTGGGCACTACGCAGCCCGGTGAGCCAGGCACCATGATCCTGAAAGCGGCCCCCACGGGAACCTCAATGGCCATTCCGCTCAATGCAGTCGTCGGAATGAACCAGCCCGCCGTGATCTACACCGGCGCTCTCCAAGCAGGGTTCTCGCAAACCACCGGCAACAGCCACCTACGAAACGGGAGTTTACTCGGCGAACTATCAGCTCGCAGCGAGTCACTGCGCCTGACCATTCTCGGACGATATGTCTATGGGGACAACGCCGGAAATTTGATCGTGCGCAACAGCCGGGGTACCATCAAGCTTGACTTCTTTCTCACGAAACGCTTGTATTGGTTCACCTCCGCCTACTTCGAGCAGGACACCTTTCAAGATTTGAAGTTGCGCACCGCCCTCTCCACGGGGCCTGGCTATCAACTCCTCGATCGGGGCGACCTGACCGGCCTCTTCAAAGACATGACGCTGTGGGCAGAAGCCGGCCCCGCCTATTTCAATGAAGACTTCAAGCTCGCCGACGATAAGTCCAGCACGAGAGGCCGATGGGCCGTCAAATGGAATTGGCCCCTCTGGGGCGGAGATCAGGTCAGTCTGTACCACTTCCAAGAAGGGTTCCAATCGCTCGCGAATTCGAAAGATCTCTATCTGACGGCGGACACCGGCTTGCGATTCAAAGTATGGGGAGGGCTGGTGAGTGGGTTTCAATGGACCATGCGGTACAACAAGAATCCGCCGCCCGGGATCTCAGACACCGATAACCTCTATCTGATCACGCTGGGATACAGCTTCGACACCAGCCGAAAACAGTAGGGGACATAAGAGGCACGCACTCGGTTCACAGAAGGAGGTAGCACGATGAGCATGATGGGTGAATTCAAAGAGTTTGCCGTGAAGGGCAACGTACTCGATATGGCGGTGGGAGTCATTATCGGGGGCGCGTTCGGAAAGATTGTGTCCTCCGTCGTGAGTGACATTCTGATGCCTCCCATCGGACTCTTGCTGGGGAAAGTGGATTTCTCCAGCCTCTTCATCCCATTGACCGAAGACGCCAAAGGGAAATCACTCGCGGCTGCCAAAGCTGCCGGAGCGGCCACCATCAACTACGGGGTCTTTCTACAAACCCTCCTCGACTTTACGATTCTGGCCTTCGTGATTTTTCTGGTGGTCAAGCAAATGAATCGTTTTAGAAAGACCACCCTCCCCGGTCCGCCTCCCGCTCCGCCGAAGCAAGAGGTGTTGCTTACGGAGATTCGTGATCTCCTGAAAACTCCTCGGCACTAATGACCGTATGATCATTGTTGACCCATGCCGATTGGACGCCCAACGGCCTCGATGTTTGTGAAGGAGGATCGCATGAAAGATGTTCGCATGATTCCCATGGTGCTGAGTGCCCTGCTGGCCGCGGCCTGCACCACCGCGCCTGCGCCGAATGACACGGCGAGCCGAGCCCTGAATGAAATGAAAGCGGTGGCCCGACCGATCCCACCGAAACCAGATCCGCGAGAAGGTACGATTGCCGAACTGCAGCGGCAAATCGCCGATCTACAACGCCAAAACGCCGAGCGCGACGCGGAACTCGCCCGAATGCGTTCATCCCTCACCGGCGAGGTGGATCAGGCCAAATCTCGAGCTGGCGAGCTTGAGTCGCAAATCAGCCAACGTGACCGGGAATTGGCTTCGCTTCGCAACGCCTCCGGCGACAAGGATCGCCTAGCGAGTCAGTTGTCCGATGCGGAACGTCAACTCTCTTCCAAAGAGCAGGAACTCGCCGCCCTGAAGAGTGCTGCCGGGGACAAGGACCATCTCGCCACGCAGCTGGCCGCCTTGCAGGGACAACTGTCCTCGAAGGATCAGGAACTCGCGGCACTCAAGAGCAACGCCGGTGATCGAGATCGTCTGTCGTCCGAACTGGCGCAGGCAAAGCAACGCATGGCGGAATTGGAGCGGCAGCTGGAGACACGCGATCACGAGCTGGCGGGATTGAAGACTGCCGCCGGTGAGCGGGAACGACTCGTCGCCGACCTCGCCGCCGCCAAACAGCGGGCCTCAGACCTAGAGAGCGAACTCACGCGAAGAGACCACGAAATGGCCGGCCTCAAGGGAGCCCTCGATCAGCAGAAGACCAGCCTCGCTGAGGCGAAAGACGATTTGTCGAAACTCCTCCAGGCCGAAGTCGCAAAAGGCAACGTCACCATGAAACAGCTGGGCGACCAACTGACCCTGGGCCTAGCTACGACCTTGCTGTTCGACTCGGGAGAGGCCATGCTTAAGCCGGGCGGAGTGGATGTTCTGCATCGCATCGGAGGGGTACTCAAGCAATACCCAGATCGCTCGATTCATGTGGCTGGTCACACGGATAATGTGCCCATCAAGGGACACCTGGCGAAGAAATTCCCGACTAACGTCGAGCTCTCTCAAGCGCGCGCAGAAAGCGCACGTCAAGCGCTGACCGACGGCGGCATGGCCATGGACAAGGTCGAGGCCAAGGGACATGCGGACAGCCGGCCCATCGCCACCAACTCGACAGCCGAAGGACGACAGAAAAATCGACGCGTGGAAATCGTCGTCGGCCACTAGCGACGACGCGGTGACTCGACGCGACTTGCATCCGCTCCGGGAACACGTTAGAGTGCCTGGCGTGTTCCTGGAGCGTGCATGATTGTAACCATCTTCACTAGGCACGCATGTTCAGACCAGCTGATCAGTATTTTTCAGCTCGGCTTCAGTCGTCTTCACCCGCTGTCCAATCTGGTTTCTACCGAGCGACTGTCGAACTCTTGCGATGCACAGCATGTGCCATTACGTACCAAGGAGCGCTCTTATGAGACGAGCTACACGGATGCTCATAGTGCTCGCTTTCCTCGTCACGGGATGTGAAACCACCTCGCACGTTCAGCCCGTCGCAATGAATCCGTCACCCGCGGAAGCCAAACTCCTGGCTCTTCAGCAGGAGCGAAGCCAGTTGCTGGCCACGCTCGGCGAATTTCATGATCGCATTCGCGACCTCGAAAGCAAATTGGGGGATCGCCAAAGTCCCCCGGCCGCAGCGTCCTATGAGCAATTGCTCAGCGCCAAAGAAGCGGAACTTGCCGATTTGAGAAAATTAGGTCCGGAGCGAGACAGACTGATCGGTCAAGTAGCGGTCACGACGAGAGAGTTACAGCAGGCCCGTCAGCGCATTGCAGCACTTGAGCAACAATCGGCATCGCGCGAAAAAGAACTGGCCGCCCTTCAGACCCACGCGACCGTCTTCGCGGAACTCGAGCTGACCAGCCGACGAATCGTGGAGATGGAAACGCAAGCCACCCCCCAAGA
>CAZBNV010000061.1:8093-26468 GCA_964493335.1 uncultured Nitrospira sp. | reverse complement strand
GTGCGTCACCGCGATCACGGTGCCTTTGTATTGCTGCAGATGCTGTTCCAGCCACTGCACCGATTCGGCATCGAGGTGGTTCGTCGGTTCGTCGAGCAACAAAATGTCGGGCTCCTGGATCATCAGACGGCACAGCGCGACCCGCCGCTTTTCACCGCCCGACAGCACGCCCACCTTCTGGTCCGCCGGCGGGCAGCGCAAGGCATCCATGGCGATCTCAAGTTCGCTCTCGAGTTCCCACCCGTTCGCCGCTTCGATCTTTTCCTGCAGCTGGGCCTGCTTGTCGATGAGCTTTTCCATTTCATCCGGGCCGGCGTCACCCATACTGTTGCTGACCGCCTCATACTCATGCAAGAGCCCTACGAGCTCCTTCTTTCCCTCTTCGACGACCTCTTTCACGGTTTTGTTGGGATCAAGCTGCGGCTCCTGTTCGAGCAGCCCCACGGTGTAGCCCTTGGAACGCGTGATCTCGCCGACATAGTTGGGGTCCAATCCCGCAATGATCCTCAGGAGCGAGCTTTTCCCGGAGCCGTTCAGACCCAGCACGCCGATCTTGGCGCCGTAGTAGAACCCCAGGTAGATGTCGCGCAGCACTTGTTTTTTCGGCGGATAGACCTTGCCGACACCGACCAGAGAAAAAATGACCTGTTTATCGTTCGTTGCCATGCGCTCCCCTATCTGATGGTGTGAGACTGAGTTGAGAAGACAACATTCCGCAGGATGTGACGAGGGAACCGGTTCACCCGCCTGTCACAGTGAGTGCAGGGCTTGAAGGCCCTGTGTGGCCTGAGCGGCGATACCGGCGAGACCGGCTCTCACCTCCTGCGCATTGCGCACCGGATTGATGAAGGCAACTCGCCCCCCCTGCATGCGATCGGCCGTCTTGATCCGGAGGTGGAACCCCAGCCGATCCAGCGCGGTCATCGTCACCTGCTGCGCCTCCACATTGCCGTACACCCGGGCGAGGAGCAACAGCGTGGCGGTCTGTTGCTCGTTCATTTCTTGGATCAAACTCGATGCTTCGTCGGCGAGGGGGTCCACCGCTGCCGCCGCATACTCTTTCGACGCGACCCAGCCCATCGAACCAAAGCCTCCGACAAAATAGATATCCTCGATGACCAAGCGAAAAAATCCAAAGTCGTCAAAGTCCACCCAGTAGGACGCATTGGCATGTCGAGCCAGATAGAGCTCGCGAACCTGCGCGACCTCGCCGCTGGGGACCTTCGTCGCCAAGCCCATCAATGTGACCCTGGCAGCGCCCAGTGGATCGGTTCGGCTTTCCGGCGGCGTCACTAACAAACTGGCGCGGGGATCACCCAGGAGATTCTGTGTGTGCATGGCCATGTTACTGATGAGGAACACCGGTTGCCCCTGTTCATCCAACCCATAGGGCATCACTGACCCAAACGGCCAGCCTGGCTGCTTTCGTGAGAGGGTCGAGAGACTGCCCGTTTTTTGCAAATGAACCAAAGTCCTGGCCCGCTCGGCGTGAGACGGTTCAGGCACATCGGGGCCATCTGAATCCGGCCCGCTATTATGCTGTCGCGACGATGACAACGATGCCTCTTTTCTGTGCAATAAGCTGCGTGACACCATACCCTGGATACGACGTGAATTTCCACTGAGGGCGGGGCGAAGAGAGCCAATGTCTGGCTCTCTTGTGACGAGCTAAATCCCCAAATCTTCCGTGAGCCGCACTTCGGATTCTTCGAGGATCTCTTCCAGGCAGGTGAAACAGGTGAATGGAAACTGACTGACTGGAATCGCGCAGACCTCGCCGATCGGCGACTCGTCCAGCGCCGGGCCGCCGCATTCTTTATGGATCAAGACCAGCATAGATGCTCCTCCCCTGAGCTCACCCTATTGTTGTACGCCAGGAAGCGCCCTTGAGACAATCCCAGACTAGCGTCCTGATGACCCGGCGAGTCGCAAGACCTCTGAGGTTGGCTCTCGATCGAGGCACGGCATCGCTATCGAGATAGGCAGGAGTATGTACGGAATCTGGAGTGGATCGATAGATGTAACGTAATCGTATGAGCGAGACTTCGTATCACACGTCGACACCTTGCACATCGGCTAGCCCGAACACTAACTAGAAAGTGACCCGACCTGTCCTCTCTTTCTTGATCTCTACTGAGCATGTCCTGCGCCCGCTAACCGTCTTTCAATATCGTATGCCTCTTCCTCCCAGGTCATATCGCTGGCATCCTTAGTCGTAAAGAATTCCGGCTGCGCCCTCTCCGAATAACCCAGAAAATGCTGATACGCGATCAATGCCTCAGAGCCTTGTCCCCTTTGCTGCAACGCTCGGCCTCTCCAGTACTCCACATCTGAGATCGCCTGAAGCTCTGGCGCCACCGCCTTGGCCCGATCCCACTCGATCAGTGCTTCCTTCAACTCTCCTCGGGAGAAGTGCGCTCGGCCCGAACGATATGCCGTCTCCGCCTTATCACGGTATGCCGCGACAACGGCAGATCCGGCCATAATCAGCGGAACCGTCGGCACAACATAAAACAACCCGGTAGCGAAATTGAAGGGTGTGTATATTCCTGCGAGCGCATAGGCAGGATATCTAGTGCCTGAGCCTACCGCCTCGATCCGTACATTTGAAATGTATCGGTTCAGTTCCTGCTCGGTTTGAATTTTCTTTCCGACAGCATTCCGCAAAACCAGCCTCTTTGAGTCGTCCTCATCTTTGACCCGGTAGGCCAGGATCGCCTTGTCATAGAGTAACTCTTCCTTGAGTGGAGCCTGTTGAAATCCGGGCAACGGTTTCAATTCCGGAAAGCCCGGCAAGGAAATACAACCGGAAAGGATGAGGCAAAGACCTGCTCGACAGAGGCCAGACCACCGTTTCACCACAAATGCCTCGTATCGATTACCCGAGCACTGATGGTCTGAAAGATTGCTTCGGTCATGAGGCTCTTCCTAAGGCTGCACGGCCTGAAAGGTCACTGGCGGGTTGTTTCTTACTAATCGCGCACTCATATCCGCAATTCGAGCTTCTGCCTGGTCCGCCTTCCATTCCCAGGTGGGGTCGTTAGGAAAGTCCGCCTTGAAATACGATGGAAGGGAAATTTCAGAATAATGAAGAAACGTCGAGTATGCGAGCACCGCTGATTGAGGCGCTCCCAGCGCGTCAAACGTTCGGCCGCGCCAGAAATTGACGTCGGACAGAGCCTGAAGAGAAGGCATCATGTGTTCTGCATGGTCCCAGCTGGCGAGTGCTGAATCATACGAGCCGGCAGCAAACTCTTCCCGGCCTCTTACATAGGCTCGCTGAGCTTCTTCGATATACGCTGTTTCGAGGTGAGAGGAGATGGGCAAGGATGGCAAGCCCAAAACCCCTCCAGCTACGCCCAACACAAGGACACATGGAAAGAACAGGATGACCTGCGCGATAAGCAACCCCACCCCAACCGTCATTCCCGCCCCGGCAGCGACCTTGCTACCAGTCCCCAGCACGTTCCCAAATTGTGCCTCGCTTATCGCAATCAGCTCTTCTTCTCGCTGGACCTTCTTTCCAAGCGCATCCCTAATGATAGGTTCCAAACGCTGATGGCCATTCTGTTTTTCTTTGGTGGCAAGACGATAAGCCCTAACGGACTTGTCGTACCAAAGGTTCTGGTTCTTTGGGTCGTAGTTGATGGCTTCAGTGGCCTTGGGAATATCTCTCTTCTTCTTGAGCCCATCGAACGTCGTACACCCTGAGATCTGAACGAACAGGAATACGAAGATCAGCGCGAGCCGTAGGACAGGGCCATAGAAAATATCCATGAATAGGAACTCTTTACGATTGGTGTCCGTCGCGCTCAGCTGACAATTGCGGCTCGAGGTATTTCACACTCGACAGGACCTGCCCATAAAGAAAGACTCAAGTAACCGTTGTTATTCTATGTGAGTCGTGCGGGATGAAAAGAATTTTCGCAAACGGGGGGCAAGACTGAACGGGCTATCCTCGTCACACAGGCCTAGCCGCTTCCAGAGAAGGCGGCAAGCAAGAGAAGCACCCTAAACATAGACGCTCCCCTATCGTGATCGAGTAGCCAGCCGACGAAACGTGTCCAAATGATCGGGGCTACTCAACCGGTGGTCGCCGGTTTTCAATAACAACTCGATCGGGAATTCAGGGTCCTGCGAGAGCACCTGCTGAACGAAATCCCAGCTCCCTTCGGGCCTGATCACCGTATCTTGTAGGCCGTGCAGAATGGTCGTCTTCACGCGACGCGGCTGGCTGTGCCGTCGGCTCCAGAGCGCTTGGCTGTCCTCGACCCAGTGCCAGGGAATCGGCGCCACCTGATGCATGGGCTCGTCGTCCCACGGCATTGAACCGGTCGCTTGCCACTGCTCACGCCGCTCGGCGGAAATCTGCGCAGCGCGCAGGTCCATCATGTTGAACGCCGGGGCGATCAGAATCAATTCTTCCACCGCCGGCTGTTCCTGCGCGACCAGCCAGGCCAGCCAACCACCGAGGGAGTTGCCGACAATCGTGATCGGCGGGCCATCGGCCAGCCAGTTCGTGACCGCTTCGGCATCTTCCAGCCATTGCAGCAGTCGGTACTCGCCCCACGCGCCGTCCGAGTCGCCCCAACCACGAAAGTCGAAACAACAGAAGCCCCATCCCCGCTCCTGACACCATTGCGCCAGCGCCTTGCTCTTATTGCCCCATCGTTTGGATAAGAATCCTGTGATAAAGAGAATTTGGCGGTCTTTGCCAGAAGTGCGATTGCCGCGTATGAGTTTATGGTCGGCACCTTTGAGTTCGAAGATTGTCGAATCAGCGGTCATGGTAATTATCCTGCGGCATGGGTGAGGACGAGTAAGAGAAGCGCCGGACAGCCGAGCCGATTCTTCCAGGTCTCCCGGCGAGCGACTAATTGTTGGTCCACAGGCGGCTCTCGAAGTTGCTCAATGGATAAACCCGCCTGTGCGACGGCCGCGAGGATGTCTCGGATTTCATGAATAGTGCCTTGCGTATGATACCCCCGGCCTGCCGCCGTAAATCTTACCGTCGGCCCGGTCAGTCGCTGCATGTCCGGATGCACCGCCGTAACGATGGCACGACCGCCTGGCTTGAGCGTTTCGGCAATGCCATCGAAAAACCGCCGGAGATCGTGTACGTGGTCTAACACCAGCCCTGACACCACCCGATCGAAACTTTTCCCACGAAAAGGCAGACACTCGACCGACGCTTGCACCCATCTTGCCGCGATGGTGGGCGATGTTTGCCGCCTGGCTCGCGCAAGCATGCCTCGAGACAAGTCGACACCGACAGCGTACGACCCGTGACCCACCAGCCGGAGGTAACGTCCTGTCCCGCAGCCAAGATCCAGAATACGACAGCCCTCAAACGGCTGGATCTCCGACAACAGAAACGGCTGATCGAGCAGCGTCGAAGGGTCTTCCTCGTCGTAATGTTCCGCCCATTCATCATAGGCCGGCTGCGGGGAAAGAAACCCTGCCGTGCTTCGCTCATCTTCATTATTCAGGTCATCAACCATTGGACCATGCCTCTACGCGAACGTTTTCCTGACGAATAGGCCGAGCCGCCGTAATACCAACTCCGGTATCTCATGGCCGCCACGAAATGGCTGCCAATCAACGTTCATTTTCGCTTGCAGAAACTCATCCCGCAATCGTTCCGCCATGGCATAGGGGAGGATCGGATCTTGGGTGCCGTGGCTTTGAAAGAGCGGCAGACCTTTTCGCTTTGCCAGCAACGGCCCCCATTCCGGTTTCGCCACCAGGGTCCCGGAAAGCTGGATGAGTCCGGCAAAGGGCTCAGTGCTATGCAGGAGCGCATCGCAGGAGAGCATCGCCCCTTGGGAAAATCCGCCCAGGACCGTGCGTGCGGGATCAGCGCCGAATTTGCGGTGGATGTCATCCAGTAACGTCTTCATGCGCTCACGCGCCTCAGGAAGTCCGCGCGGAATTTCATTCGACATGTCCCGGCTTTTCCCAGCAGCCCGATCCGCTTGAATCCTGGCCATATCGATCATCCACCAGGCGCGGGAATCGCCGAAACCCATGGGAATGGAGATCGGCGCCTCGGGGAAGAGAAAGCGCGTGCCGGCGGGCGCATCAAGATATTCACTGAGGGCCACCAAGTCGTCTCCCGGCGCGCCGAAGCCGTGGAGCAAGACGACCAGCGGGCCCCCGCCTGTGCCCTTCCCGTCAATGCCTCCCGTGAGGCGGACTGTGAGGCCGCCGAGTTTGTCTATGCGCATCGATTCCGGTCTCCCGTTCTACCTGTTGCTGACAAGCCTGGATGAGGTGCGACTATGACGAGCAGCTGACGCTGAGATGTTTGCCCCAGTTCGGAGGCGCGGCCGCGTAGGATTCCATCCCCGGCTGTTCTGTGTAGGGATTCTGCAGCAGCTGCAATAGGCGATCGATCTCTGAATAATCTTTCTGCTGAGCTTTCTCAATGGCCCCTTGGGCGAGGTAATTACGCAGGACATATTTGGGATTGACCAGATCCATTCGTCTGCGCCGGTCGTCGTCGCGGCTCTGCTCGCTCTGTAGCCGTTCACGATACTGAGCGGCCCAGGCATCGAACCGATCCGGATTTAGGAAGTGCTCGCGCAGCCGCTCGTTCTTGGCGTCCGTGGCGGATGAAAACGTCCCGAGCTCGCGCCAGAATATCGTATGGTCCACGCGGCTTCCCACCAGCAGCGATTTGAGGTCCTGCAGCACATCTTCATCTCCCGCCCGTTGTTCAACCAGCCCCAACTTGGCTCGCATCAGGTCGCGATAGTGGCGGTCGACGCTCGTCTGGTACCCATCCATGGCCGCCTTCAGCGCCTCCTTGGGCGCCAGCGGCAAGAGAGTCTGCGCCAAGCAACTGAGGTTCCACAGCCCGATGTAGGGCTGTTGATTAAACGCATAGCGCCCGTTGTAATCCGAATGATTACAAATGAAACCGGGATCGTAATCGTCCATGAAGCCGTAGGGTCCATAGTCCAACGTGAATCCCAGGATCGACATGTTGTCCGTATTCAACACGCCATGCGCCCACCCGACGGCTTGCCACTGCGCGACCAACCTCGCAGTGCGCTCCACCACCTCGGCGAAGAAGCTGACATACGGTTCAGGTCCGTCCCGCAACTCAGGAAAATGCTGGTCGATCACATAGTCGGCCAGGACTTTCAGATGCTCATGCTGCTTCCGGTAGTAGAATATTTCAAACGTGCCGAACCGCACATGCGACGGGGCCATGCGGACGATGGTCGCCGCGGTCTCGACCTGCTCGCGGTAGATTGTGTCGTCGCTTCCAATCAGACACAGCGCCCGCGTGGTTGGAATGCCGAGGCCCTGCATCGCTTCGCAACAAAGATATTCACGAATCGCCGAACGGAGCACGGAGCGCCCATCCCCATCGCGTGAGAAGGGGGTCATCCCCGCCCCCTTCAAGTGCAGATCCCAGCGCTCGCCCTGTTCATTCTGCACCTCCCCGAGGAGAATCGCCCGGCCATCACCGAGCTGCGGCACGTAGACCCCGAACTGATGACCGGAATACAACATGGCCAGCGGCTCCATGCCCGGCACCAAGAGGCTTCCACCGAATACCCCCGCGAACTCCGGACGTGTCGCCTCGTGAGGATCAAGGTCGAGCAGAGCCGCTGCAGACGGATTCGCGCTGATGAGAAACGGCGGTGCGGAAAATGGCGTGGGATTGACCTTGGCATAAAAGGCCTCCGGCAACCGTGCGTAGCTGTTGTCGAAGGTAAGTGTTTCGAGGGTATGGGGAAGGGTCATAGGGCTCAGTTTCCTAGAGGCTACCGAAAGTTGGCTTCAACGTGAAGACGAAATGCGACCGTTGTATCGATGTCGGTAAAGAGGGCCGTGATCTGCGCGCCGATCAGATCCGTCACCTGCTCGCAGAGCCGCTCCCGACCCTGGGCATGGTAATGGTGAAGCCGATTATAGCTACCACGGACCTCTTCCTCCAACCTCTTTATCTTCCTCCCTGGCCTCATGCTGTTGATACGGGCTTCGTACTTACGATACACTCAGGCGCGTTTCACATCGGACGCAACACCACCTTTACAAAATCATGATTCTCGATCTGCAGAATAACGGCATGAGCATGGCGGCGGCGATTATGATCGCCAGCTCCGCCTGAGCCTGCCTGCGATCGAGAGCGCTTTCCACGCAAGCAATGAGGCCCTTGGCGGAACCGAAGCCGCCAAGGGCCTTTCTCTTTGTATGCGGCGGCCGACCGGAATATAGAGAAAAGGAGTGTGCATGCTGAATCTTGAACACATCGAAGCGGCAGCCGGTCGGATCAAATCGGCGATCTACGAATCTCCACTGGTACACTCTAAAATGCTTTCCGATCTCACGGGCAATGCGATCTATCTGAAACTCGAAAATTTACAGATGACAGGATCGTTCAAGGAGCGCGGCGCGTTGAACCGCATCCTCACGATGACCGACGATGAGAAGCGGCGCGGCGTGATGGCAGCCTCGGCAGGTAATCATGGACAAGGGGTCGCCTACCATGCCGCCAGGCGCGGTATCCCGGCCCAAATCTGGATGCCTCGCTCGACGCCCATGATCAAGCTGGCCGCCACCCACGCCCATGGCGCCGAGGTGGTGTTGCATGGGACCAGCTACGATGAGGCGTATGAGGGCGCCATCGAACGAAGCCTGCAGACGAACGCGACCTTTGTCCACGCGTTCGATGACGAAGCGGTCATCGCCGGACAGGGAACCATCGGATTGGAAATCCTGGCCCAGAACCCGGCGTTGGATGTCATCGTCGCCCCGGTCGGGGGAGGCGGACTTATCGCCGGCGTCGGTTGCGCTGTGAAAGGGAGACACGCAGGAATCGAGGTCATCGGCGTTCAAACATCCCGCCTTCCATCGATGACTGCGGCCCTGGAGTCAAAGAAGCCGGTGAGTCTTCCCCCCGCCTCTACCCTGGCGGATGGAATCGCTGTACGAAAGGTGGGCACCGTCACCCTGCCGCTGGTGAGGAAATATGTGGACCACCTGGTCACGGTCGAGGAAGCGGACATCGCGGCGGCGATTCTGGTGCTGCTGGAACAGGAGAAGACCTTAGCGGAGGGAGCCGGGGCGATTGCGCTGGCGGCGGTGCTTCAGGGCAAAACCGGGCATCGCGGCAAACACATCGCCGTACTGGTATCAGGCGGCAATCTTGATGTGAACGTGCTCGCCAGAATCATTGAACAGGGCATGGTCCGCGATGGGCGACGTTTGCGCTTACGGGTGCGACTTCCTGATTATCCGGGGGCCTTGGAAAGACTGGCCTCGGTGATTGCCAACGCCAGTGCCAACATCGTGGAGACCTCTTACAACCGCGCGCATTATGGGGTGAGTTTGAGCGAAGCCGCAATCGACATCACGATGGAAACCCGCGGCCGCCATCACGCCTCGGAATTGTTGGCGACACTGAAGAATTCCCAGTATGAATTCAGCCTCGTGGAATGAACGCCGGTGAATCGGGGAGAAACAACAACGGCTGCCTTCGTATGCCTTGTTGGTCACGATCGCACCGTCTCTCAGAATTTGTTGTTGCATTCTCCGACCTGCGCAGCTAGATCTAACACTGTTTTTTCAGTGGTGCCGTCGAGAGTCCGTGCATCATGCGCGACCCGGACCCACGTGTGTGTTAATGCAATGAGACAGGCAGTAGGGTCTTGCCGGTGGTTCCCCTGCGGGAAGACCGGAGACAGTGCAGGCCAGTCGTTGGTTCCTTCTCTCAAGGACCCTCGGCTGGCCTTTTTCTTTTCATGAGAAGAATGGACTCGGCATGGCCTTCCTAGTGCTCGTTCCGCTCTTGCCGCTGTTGACGGCCTTCATCGTCATGACCGGTCATCGCGCCGATCAAGATCAGAATGCGAGGGCCGGCCTGTTCCCCATCGTCGCCGCCTTCGCGGGAGCACTTGTCACCCTGGTGCTCGTGCCCTCCGAGGGCGCCATCACTGTCCAACTGTACGATCCGGCCGCGATTGCCAATCTTGCCTTTCCGATCGGGTTCTACATCGACCGGCTGAGCGCGGTCATGATGGTCCTCATTTCGGGAGTGACCGCCCTCATCTATCGTTACTCGATGGGCTACATGTACCAAGATCGCGGCTATCGCCGATACCTCGGCGTGCTCGGCATCACCACCTCGGTACTGCTCTGCATGGTGTGCAGCGCCAATCTGATGATGTTATTTATGTTTTGGCAGATCCTCCCCTGGCTCCTATTTCTCCTGGCGCACAACCATGCGCATGGCGCCACCCTCGCAGGCGCCTCCAATACTTTTACGCTCCTGCGACTCAGCGATGTGGTGTTTCTCGCCGGTATCGTGCTGGCCTATTCCCTCTACGGCACCTTCGAGTTTCACGCGCTGTTCACCCGCGCCGCGGAGATTCCCGTGACGCTGGCTCTCTGGCCCGCCCTCGGTTGGGAAATGGACGGTGTCACGGCGGTGACCCTGCTCATTTTCGTCGGCGCCATGGGCAAGTCGGCCCAGTTCCCCGTTCACACGTGGCT
This sequence comes from uncultured Nitrospira sp., assembly GCA_964493335.1. Taxonomy (GTDB): domain Bacteria; phylum Nitrospirota; class Nitrospiria; order Nitrospirales; family Nitrospiraceae; genus Nitrospira_A. Next base: position 15,959 of record CAZBNV010000061.1, on the reverse strand, counting down.
CCCTCGATCTCTCTACGCGCCGACGCCGGTGCACGCGCTGCTGCATGCCGGGATCATCAATGCCGGAGGATTCTTACTGAATCGACTCGCTCCACTCTACGGCCTGAGCCCCGCCACGTTGCACGTCGTGTTCGTCATCGGCATGCTGACCGCCATCCTCGGCGCCACGATGATGTTGACCCAGAACGACATCAAGAAGACCCTGGGCTTCTCGACCATCGGGCAAATGGGTTACATGATCATGGAATGCGGTCTGGGCGCGTTTTCCCTTGCCGTGTTCCATCTCATCGCGCATGGGCTGTTCAAGGGCACTGTCTTTTTGAACTGCGGCAACGTGATCCACAAGGCCAGGCAGGAACCCTCCTTCCCACACGCCGGGCATGACGTGGAAGAAAGCAGCTTCTCCGGCCTGACCTGGTCCACTGGCTTTGTGACCACACTGCTCTTGCCGTTGGTGATCCTTTTGGTCACGCATGGCATCTTGCGAATCCCGCTGCTGGAATCGCAGGGCACCGTCATCTTCCTCTTCTTTATCTGGGTGACGTCCTCACAGGCCATTCTGTCCCTGACGCGCATTCGCGCCGTAGCGTCCTGGAAGGTGTCCGCCGCCATGCTGCTCACGCTCGTCCTGGTCGTGTTCACCTACCTGTTTGCGGTGGAGAGCTTCACCCATTTTCTGTACCCGAACCCGGATGAAGTGGCCGCATACTTTCGAGCGGCGGCATTGCCGGGACGGCTATTCGATAGCCTGGTCGTCGGGACGACGCTGCTGACGGTTCTGAGCTGGTTTTACCTGTATGCCCATGCGCATGGGCGCACAGTAAGGGTACCAGGATGGTTCGAAGCGTTCTTGGCTCGGTTGTATGTCGTGTTTATGAACCGTCTCTATCTGGACCAGCTGTACGCCAAATGCGGTCGAGCCATGACGCTGGTCGCCCAGCGGGTGGAGAAACGGCTCTCGTAATGATGCCCTACCAGAACCGGCGAATCAGCGACCGTCTATCCCTGGCCGGAGGCCGCGCTTGATACAGGCTTGGATGACGCCATGGTTGCTTCTCGCCATTCCAGCCCTCGGCTCGGCACTCAGCCTGTTTTTATGGACCTCCCTCCACCGGATGAAAACCTGGGCACTCATGACCACGGTGGCGAGTCTCATCGCCGTGATCGGATTGTCATGGACTCTGGCCGAGCCACTGGCTGAGATTCCATTACTCTGCCTTCTCCCGATCACGGCGTTCCTCTCGCTTCTCGGTCAGCCGCGGCACCCCGACAACCGTCTTGCCTGGGTCATCACGCTGATGCTATTGGGATTGGGGCTCGGAGTTCTGACGAGTCAGGAACCGTCTCGTAGCTTCATGCTCGTCATCCTGCTGGTCCTGCTCTGTGGCTTGCTCGCTCGCTCGCTGCACGTCGCCCTGCCGGAAACCTGGCGAGGATTGGCATCCTACGGCCTGGGCATAGCCTCGACCCTGCTGACGCTGGTGCTCCCCCCACCCGCCTCCACCGTCGCGGGTCTTGTGACCTGTGCCACCCTGCTGCCGTTGCTTCCGCTGCATGGAGGCTTCGTCGCCGCCCTGACGCAATTGCCGGGAAATCTTCCCGCCTTCGCAGTCGTACTCTTGCCCATGGTGGGATTTCACAGTCTGCTCAGGTTACTCCCGACCCTGACCCCGACCATGCTCCATACTCTGGCCATTCTCGCGCTAGTAGGTGCCTGTTATGGATCTCTTCGCGCATGGATCCAGTCGCGCCCCTTGTCTCGACTGGCCTATGCGGGACTCGCCTTCCTGTGTCTCCTCTGGTGGTATATCGCCGACACGGGAACTGCGTCCGTACACACCACGGTGTACCTCAGTGCCGTCGTGCTCTCCAGCAGCGGCCTGCTGCTGGCTTGGTACGCCGTCCGCGCTCGATACGGCGATATCGACGTGCGATCACTCGGTGGCATGGCCTACCCTATGCCGCGCTTCAGTACCCTTCTGGCGTTGCTGGCCCTCGCGGCCTTGGGAATGCCACCCTTCGGCGTGTACACGGGCTTGGTGGGTATGTTGTTGAGTCCGGAATTCGCGCCGTCAGGACCATTTTTTCTCATCATGGTTGTCTGGCTCATGGCATCCTGGTACTTCATGGAACTGGTCCAATGGTTGGTCTTCGGCCGCCAACGCGCGGACCTTCGATATGAAGATCTGCACCACGCGGAGTTCGCATCGTTACTGATCGTACTGGTCCTGCTGCTGGCACTCGGGACCGCCCCTTCTCGTCTCTTTCAATCGAGCGTCACGACGCCCCCGGCCTCGGTGGCGATGAAGGGAGAGGCATGGATCCCGTAACCACGACCCACCACCCGATGGACCTCGAAGCGCGTCGCATGGAGCTGCGAGGCATGATTCGTCTGGCCAGTGAGGTGATCGCGCAATATTGGCCCATGCGGACGTTCGTCCATCACAATCCCCTGCATAGCCTGGAATACCTCCCGTTTACTGAAACGGTTCGTCGCGGCCGACAGTTCTTAGGGGGCAGTGGCTATCTCTCCGGTGAAGGCTATCGACGCTACCTGAAATCCGGCAGAATTCTGGTTTCCCATATCGAAGAGGCGTTGGCTCCGCTCGCGCGTGATGAGGAAGTGGCCCTCGGACCCTGTCGGATTTCTCACCGCGAGGTGCTGCGAGCCTGCCTGACCCATGGGCTGTCCATGCCGGTGGACGAGCCGCTCGACCGATTGATGGAACGCGAGCCAAGCGAGGAACAAGCCGAGGCTCTGGCCGAACGGCTGGTACCTTTGTCGTCACCCACCGTACAGGAGCGCATGACCGCCACGGTCCGCGAGGACCTGGCCGCTTTGGGGCGAGACATCACACTCACAAACTGGTGCGATCGGACCCTGGGCACCCAGATCGTCGACCAGATCAACGGCGAGTTGATCAAGTGGTGTGAAGCCTTCTTGGACGAAGGACATGCCACCTGGTCGATGCCCGGAAGGGAACAGGGACTCTACGCGGCCTGGAAACGGCTAGCCGTAAGCGAATGGACGACCTGCGGTATCACCGAGAGTCGGCACAAAATTGCGTCGCTGCCGGAACACCCCGAAGACACGGTGTTTGAATGCCTCGAAGCGCTGGCGATTCCAGCAGAGTTCCGCCAAGACTATCTTTCCCTCCAGCTCGCAGCCCTGCCCGGCTGGGCCGGGTTCATCAAATGGCGCGCGGAGGAAAACGGCTATGCCTGGCAACAGGCCTATCCTGTCGGGCTGGTGAAGTTTCTCGCCGTCCGCCTGTGGTATGTACGCGAGCTGGTCCAGAAGGTCTGCCAAGAAGCATTGGGGATCGAGGGCCACTATCGCGCGATCTCAGCCTACATGCAGCAATATCCCCAGGCCTACTTCATGCGCAAGGAACGGGCCGCTGGACGGCTGCCAGCCCTCTATGCCGACCGAGTCGAACGCCTCCATGCCCAGACCAAGAAGAGCTCGGACGCGGCGGCAATCTTTGCCCGCGAATGGGAGCTGCTTGCGCAGCAGTACCAGATGGAATTCGAGCTCCGTCACCAGCAGGCGGCGCGCCGAGTCATGGCCAGACGTCTCCTCACTCTTGCCCAGGCGCTCGAGATCGTTCCAAGCCTTCTGATGGACGGGCCTCCGGCCGCGCTGCGTCAACTCGTGGATTGGATGGACGCCTTTCCGGAATCCGCCCATGGTCCCGTGTGGCTCAAGGCCTTCGAGGCCGGATATCAGCAGCATCTCTTCGGCATGCTGCAGCGCGGATCGGCCAAGCCCCAACCGGCCGGGCCAGGACATCTGCCACCAGTGCGGCCCCATTCGCAATCGGTCTTTTGCATCGATGTCCGATCCGAGCCTTTCCGGCGCCATCTGGAATCAACCGGCGCCCACGATACCTATGGCTTCGCCGGGTTCTTCGCCGTCTTCATTCGGTATCGAGCCTGGGGCAAGGAACATGAAACCGAACAATTTCCGGTCATCATGCGCGCCAAGAACGAAGTGCGGGAAATCCCCCGTAGTTACCTGGATCACTTTGTCTCCAAACATCAGTCACGCGCCAAATTGGTCCACGCGGGTCACACGTTGTTGCACGATCTCAAGGAAAACGTGGTCACCCCCTATGTGATGGTGGAGTCGCTCGGCTGGTTCTATGCGCTGCCCATGCTGGGGAAGACGGTCCTGCCCGCCCTGTACAAACGTGTGACCGGTTGGGTGCGGCGTCTCTTCGTGCCGCCGATCGCCACCAGCCTCACGGTGGACAAGCTCGCTCCGGCCGAGACGGAAGAAATGGTCGTCGCCGAGCAGCGCGCGCTCATTTGGAAGGCGCTACGCGATCGCCTCGGTCTCCATGGATCACGGGTCGACTCCGAATTCGTCGAGGCGTTACGGCGGCGGGCTCTGGACGAGGACGCGCCGATCGAGCCCTTCTTAAGCGACGCTGCCAAGGCGGTGGACCTGTCTCAGGAACAGCTGACGGCGTTTCTCGACGAACTCCGGCGACAGTACCGAATCAATCGCCGGGCGGCTTCCCGCCAAAAAGAACGGATTACGCGAACCGGGTTCACCATCGAAGAGCAGATCATTACCATTGAAACCGCCTTGCGGATGATGGGCTTGACCAAGAACTTCGCGCGGCTCGTGCTCTTCTGCGCCCATGGCAGCACCACCGAAAACAACCCCTTCGAATCCGCCCTGGACTGTGGCGCCTGCGGAGGAAACGAAGGGAAACCCAATGCCCGCGTGCTGGCGGCAATGGCAAACCGGCCGCCGGTTCGAGAGCGGCTGGCCAAGCGCGGCATGGAGATTCCGTCGGATACGCACTTCCTCGCCGGCCAGGTGGATACCACGACGGATGACGTCCAACTGTTTGATCTCGAAGACGTGCCGCCGACCCATCGCAAGGACGTGGCCAGGCTGCTTGATGATTTGCGAGAAGCCGCACAACTGACCAGCCAGGAGCGCTGCACGCGGTTCCCCGATGTCAACGCCATCCTGCCGGTTGCCCAGGCCTCGGCTCATGTGGCCGGCCGGAGCGCGGACTGGAGCCAGGTGCGGCCCGAATGGGGCCTCTCCAGCAATACGGCCTTTATCATCGGCCGACGAGACCTGACCAAAGGGCTCAACCTGTCAGGACGCGTCTTTCTGCATTCCTACGACTATCGCGAAGACCCCACCGGCCGTTGGCTCGAAGTGTTGCTCACCGCGCCGCAGGTGGTGGCGCAGTGGATCAACATGGAACATTACTTCTCAGCCGTGGACAATGAGGTCTATGGAAGCGGGAGCAAGATTTACCACAACGTGGTCGGGCGCGTCGGGGTCATGTCCGGTCCGTGGAGCGACCTCCGACTCGGGCTGGCGTGGCAGACGGTCATGAACGACGACCGGCCCTATCACGAACCGATGCGCCTGCTTACGCTGGTTGAGGCGTCGCGGGCGCGCATTGAGACGCTCATCGCACGGCATGAAGTGCTGCAACATTTCTATCACAACGAATGGGTGCACCTGGCGACACTGGACCCCGAGGACGGAACGTGGTACCGCTACATGCCGTCGGGAGTCTGGCGCCGGGTCAAAAAGCCCTCTGATACATGAAGCGCGCTCAGCACCACGTCAAAGACAAGACTTTTTTCAAAGGAGTTGAGACATGGCCGGACTCACGTTGCATCCCATGAAAGAAATCCGTGTGATTGTGTCTGGCGAGAATCGGCCATTCGTGACCGAGTTGTTGGATAAAGTGGAGGCGACCGGATACACCATCATCGGCAATATCTCCGGGAAAGGGCATCATGGCGTGCGAGAAGCCCACTTCATGTTCAGTGAACAAGAAAGCCTGGTCATGATCATGGCGGTGGTGCCGGAAGAAAAAGTCGAACCCGTGCTCGCCGGGCTGCGACCGCTCTTCGACCGATACTCGGGCGTCATGTTTGTCTCTGATGTGGCTGTGAGCCGGCGTGAATACTTCGGCAAGAAGGCACCCAAGTCCTGACTCACCGTCCGGAATCCCGCACCGGATGAGCCCGCGCAGGGAGGGGCGAACCTTGTCTTCTCACCACTGATTGTCTACAATGTGCCCGCATTGACCTGTAAGAGGAAGGACAGGACGTGAAGGGACTACGGTTCGAACGACTCGGGCGAAACCGCCATTACAATATCATCTTCCACATCGGCAGCAGCTATGTGCCGGTGAGCGATGAAACCATCGAAGAACTCAAATCGCAAACGCTACTGTCTTCCGAACGCTTCCTCGAACTCCTCGTCGACAAAATCGGTTACTCCAGCTACCTCAAAACTCAGATCCGCTCAGAACTCCAGGCCGCCGGTGATCCGATGACCCAGATTACGGTCCTGCAAGGCGCCATTAGAGAGCTGTAACGCGCGTCCCTCGGCCATTCTCACCATCCGTACGTTCCTGATTCTCGTGGGGACCTCTCGCGGGAGGCGCGGCTCGAACGTCCTCGAACTCCTCGTCGAAAAAATCAGCTACTGAGGCACCTCACAGTTCAGATCCAATCGGAACTCCGGGTCGCCGGAGATCTACGGAGAAATGCGGGCATGCGCCCATATTATCGACCGTTTGCATTCGGCTCTCGTTGAATTAAGAACCGTGTAAAATCGCCCGCATTCCTCACACCAGGCCCGACGCCATCTCGAACCCGTTCGGCTCGTCATTTTTGAATCGCGCGCTATACTTCATACAGATTTTTGATCACCATCCGTGAGCCGGCTTCTGAACTCTCGAAAATGAAGCCGTAGCCCAATTCATCGTACGCGTCCATTGCAGACTAAATTGATATGTTAGATAAAATCCTCCTCACCCGCGTCGCCTCAGCTATCCCGATCTTGCTGTTCACGATGGCATTGCTTACCGCATCCTTTGCAGTGATCCGGTACCTGGATGCCACGGAGCAAACCGATATCCGTCAGACGGATAGGTTCTACCTGACGCGCCTGGATGTAAATCAGCAGGGGCAATATCGAGGGTATCGCCATCATCATGTGTACCCGGACCCTGCCGCTCGATGGGTTCTAGAGGAGCGAGAGCTGAAGGAACTTCAGCAGTGGATCAAACAGCACGACCTTGTGGTTGAGGCGGCTCTATCTCGGGAAAGCGCAAGCGAGGAGATGGGATCAGTCAAAAATTGGCTTCACTAGATATCACCCGCTCCGGATGGTCGGATGTTGTCGCGTAGCGGACGATGACGAGACACTCGATGCACTGAAGACGCAGACTTTGCTGGCCTTAAAGCACTTCCTCCACCTTCTCATCCTCATCGACAAAATCAGTAACTCCACATACTAATCACCAGGATTTTAGAGCCTGGCCGGGTTAAATTTCGAACAACCGCGTCGAGAGATTCCGACCACATGCGGCTTAGCTGGCGTCTTTGCCAATCTTCAACGCATTGCGAATTCTTTCACTCAAACCGATCAGATGGCTTGTCTGCTCGAGGGCCTCTGGATCATAGATCCAGCGGTTAAACTCCTGTTCGTCTGATCCGATAACCTTCTCTAGTCGATGGTTGAGTTCGTCTGTTGAAAGCGGTCTCTTAACCTGGTCATCCCAAAGGTGGCCTACCGTCTTGTTTCGGAAATCTCGAACGCCGCGCGCCTTAAGGTCTTCGTAAAAGTTCTTCGCAGCTTCACCTGTTTGTGACGGAACCAGGGATTTGTAATGTTCGTAAAACTCCATCCATTTAGCCAGTGCAAGCACGAGGTGAGTCGTACTCAGTCGGCTTAAGCCGATTCACATAGCGCTTGATACATGTTGCTCGTCATTAAGATGACTAAAGAGCTCGATGGAGCGATGGCCTACCATTGGGTCTAGGATAAGAAAGTCGAGAACTGAAACTGCTTCCTGACGTCGGTCATAG
>CAZBNV010000061.1:0-7993 GCA_964493335.1 uncultured Nitrospira sp. | reverse complement strand
CCGCTTGCGAAGAGGGCGTTCATGATGTCGTTTTTCTTGGCGGGATCCTTTTCGAGGCGGATGGCTTTGGAGAAGTTCTCGGCGGCGGTTTCTCGCTTTCCTTTGGCGGCATAAATTCGGCCGATGCCATATAAGGCCTGGGCATCTTCCGGGTTGGCCTTCACGGCGCGGTTGAACGCGTCCATGGCCTCCGACGGCCGCCCCTTTTCCATCATCAACCACCCGAGAGCTGTGTGAGCAGATCCGAGATTCTGGTCAGCCTGCACGGCTTCCTGATATTCCCTCATGGCCAGTTCAGTCCGCCCCTTGGTTTCATATACTCCCCCGAGCGCGAGGTGAATCTCCGCATCTTGCGGATTGAGCCGCAGCGCTTCCTTATAGGATTGCACCGCCGGTTCGAACTTACCTTGCTCCGCCAGCGCACAGGCGAGATTGGCATGGGCGATCGCGTCATTCGGGTTGAGCTTGATAACCTCACGATACTGAGGGATGGCCATTTCAAGACGGCCCTGCTCCTGGTAGGCCACGCCCAGATTCGTGCGCGCCGCCGAAAAAGTTGGATCCAGCTTCACGGCCTCGCGATATTCCTTAATCGCCATTTCCAAGTGCGCGGCCCGCTCGTGAATTTGGGCTAAGAAATAATGCGGATAGGCGGACTCCGGTGCCAGCCTGACGGCGTCCTTATAGGAGGCCATCGATTGCTCGGACTGTCCGGATTGAGCCAGAAACAACCCCTGCACCAAGTGGACGTGGGCATTCTCGGGGTGCTGCTCGACGATCGACTGCACCCAGCCCCGCACCTGTTCGATGTCGTCGGCCTCTTGCAGAGCCTGCGCGTGCAGCTTCCACGCTCCGGCGAAATCCCCCCGAATCAGACGTGTGACATTCAGTGCGAAATATGGACGGGGATCCTTCTCGCCGGCGGTCTCTAGCGCCCCAATCCAGGTCGCAGCCTTCTGCCCAAGCCGGTCCCAGTCGCCCGCCTGCAGAGCCGATTCAATGAGGTTTTGGAGATCGTTCATGATAGGGGTGAACCTCTGGTCAACGCGTCAGGGCATCCTGCACATCCGGGGGAGTCGCTTGCATACGTGCTCCGAGGATCGGATATTGCTCGGTCAATTTCTGTTTCATCAGCCAGGCGATCGTGCGATAGGACCAGTGGCCCTTCACCCCGGAACGCAGCTTCGCGATGTACTCGGCCTCGGCATAGTCCATTTTGAAGAGGCAGCGCACCTTGAAGCCAAAGGGAATCGCATAGAGCGCCGCTTCCTGGCTCGATTTACGGAGTTGTTCGATATCCGATTTCACGTGGCCCATGGCCTCCTGGTACTCACGATCAATCCCCGCCTCTGCCAAGATGGGAGGCGTTTCGAATCCATGCATAGTGGTGAAGTTTTGTTGCACCTGTTGGCAACGGCGGTGCCGATGCATGTCGCGCCACCCTCCGATATCCATCATGACGTCGAAAATGAACGCGTACCCGCTGCGAAACTCCTTGATCAACTCATCGTACGGCCCGCGTTTCTGGAAGGCGACTTCGATGGTGTCCTGCTTTTGTTTCTCGGTCCAGTCGCGAACGACGGCTAAAATCTTTCGATAGGGGGCCTGCGAGGCCCGATACAGCAGCGTGGTGACAACCTCGTCCAGCGGATGGTGCGAGGTGATCAAATCCACCGGCTCCGCGACTTCCCAACTTGACGGCTGATCCAGACCAGTGCCTTTCAGCACCTCTTTCGCATGTCGCGCGAGGTCGCTGTACACCTCTGCCTGGTAGGCATTGGGTTTCGCATAGCGCGCGAGCGTGGGGGCCATGGGTTCACCTAATCCGGCCGCCTGCCCCGACAATTCACCCCAAAGGTTGACCGGGGCCTTCCGACAAGCATCTTGAAGCTCTTCTCCCACCAAGCGTAATTCCGGCATTTGGGACGAGAGTAGGCGCGTGATCTGTTTTTCAAGGGTGCGAATACTGACCACCTGCCCCACGTTCGTCTGCGCAGCCAGGGGCAGTAAATAGCGAGTCACATCGAAGGCCCGCGCGGTGATCGCCCGCTGATAGGCGGCGGGAGTCATGTCCGCCGGACGAGGTTCCCGTTCCGTGAGATACTGGCTCAGGGGTTCATGGAGGGCGCGATACACCGTGGAGAGACCCCGAAGGATGCCAAGATAGGTCGCTTCCGTCTCCTGTCCGCGGATGGCATCGGGAACAAACCAACTACTCGATGCAAAGTTTTGATACCGGCTGGACTTGGCCTGCCCGTCCCATACCGGTTCATCTTCTAACCGGATTGCGGCGAGTTCCGAAATCTGCTCAAAACAGATAATCACATGGCCGAGGTCCGCGATCGAGCCGTGACCGTAGTCAAAATAAAACTGTTCCCAGAATTTTTCGGACGAATGACCGTGGACCCATTTTATACTCTCTTCGATGGAGTCGGGGGACCGGCTGTAGCGCGCCAACGCGTAGGCGGATTTTTCCGGCGGCATCGGAGCGAGGGCGATCACACGGCGGCCTTGAGTGGTCATAACTTTAGAGAACAGAACCCAGCAGCTGGCGATTGAGCATGTGCGTCATCGGCGATGAAGTCATCCGTTTTTACAAGCTGGGCACTATACCCCCCTGCGTCAAGAGGCGCAACTCGCACGCCGCTGGTCCTTCCTCATTCACACTGGATCAGAAGGCCTATTCGGTGACCATCTGCTCCAGTCCACGCGTTGACTTGCCCGCGAGCCCGCCGCTATATTCCCGCACGAACCTGACGAACCGATCCAAGTGCCCCACATGATTAAGGCTATTAAAGGCGTCAAAGATCTCTTACCTGAAGAGACTCCGCGTTGGCGGTTGATTGAAGACACCGCTAAACGATGGGCTCTCTGCTACGGATTTCAAGAGATCCGAGTCCCCATTTTCGAGACCACCACCTTGTTTGCCCGTAGTATCGGCGCAACCACCGACATCGTGGAAAAGGAAATGTACACCTTTGCGGATCGTGACGGCACTTCTCTGACTCTCCGTCCGGAAGGGACCGCCAGCACCGTGCGCGCCTTCATCGAACATAACCGGGGAGCTGATCCTCGGCCCCAAAAATATTATTATCTCGGCCCCATGTTTCGGCATGAGCGCCCCCAGGCCGGCAGATTACGACAGTTTCATCAGTTCGGTGTGGAATCCTTCGGGATTTCCGATCCGCGTGCCGATGTGGAAGTCATGTCGCTCCTATGGCGGTTGCTTTCCGACCTCACCTTGCCGGGGCTGACCCTTGAAATCAACAACTTGGGTTTCGCAGAAGACCGAGCTCTCTATAAGCCCATTCTGGTGGCCTTCTTGAAGGGTGTAGAAAGCCAGCTCTGCGGGAATTGCCAACGACGTATCGAGTCCAATCCTTTGCGCGTGCTGGACTGTAAAGTACCGGACTGCCGCCAGGCCACCGACGACGCGCCTCGATTGACGGATTCCCTTTCTCCGGCAGCGCGTGATCATTTCGAACGCGTGACAACTGGCTTAGAGGCGATTGGGATTCCGTTTCACTTCAACCATCGGCTTGTTCGCGGCCTCGATTATTACTGTCTCACGGCCTTCGAGGTGACCTGTTCTCATTTGGGTGCCCAGAATGCCGTCGGTGCGGGTGGGCGGTATGACGGATTGGTACAACAACTGGGGGGAGCGGCGGTTCCGGCCGTTGGGTTTGCAGTGGGACTGGAACGTATTGCGCTTATGTTGCCTCGGGATATTACTCTTCCGGCGATCCCGCGCGTCTATGTCGCAGCCTTCGGTACCCGAGCAGTCGACGTTGGGTTCACCCTCTTAGATGAACTTCGCCGTGCCGGTATTCCCGCCGACATGGATTTTCGTGCCGCCTCGCTCAAGGCTCATCTCCGACAAGCAGATCGCCTCGGTGTTCTGTATACGATTCTTCTTGGTGACGATGAGGTGACAAAAGGCTCGGCCACCCTCCGAAATATGCAGACAAAAGCACAGGAGGATCTGTCGTTCACAGAGCTCTCTTCCACCCTCCTCGCACGCCTTCCTAGTAAGCCATAACAGCTGCTTTTTAGAGTTGACTTTCTGTACTAAAATCCGTACGCTCCGCTGTCTATTTAGACTATATAAGTGATTGATTATTCGTCAATCCTGAATTTTTTCCACAGACGTATCCACATGATTTCTAAGAGGTTCGGAATCCTGTTATCCACACCCCCCTCCCACCCCAGTGTGGAGACTGTTCTCCATCTCTCATCGGAGGCTCTTACGCAAGGGGTTGATCTCTATCTTTATTTCATCGATGAGGGGGTAAAAAATCTTCGCGACCCGCGGTATGGAGAGCTCGTCGGACGCGGTATGAAACTCTTTGTCTGTGCCTACGGATGCCAGCAACATAAGATTTCAACCGACCAGCTCGACTCGCGCATTTCTCTCTGCGGTCTGGTGGTGCTGTCGAATATCGTGAACGGCTGCGACCGGTTTCTTGCGTTTACCTGAGTAGGCTCCTCCAAAGGAATGATTGTGGCCGCAACTGTTTCCATTGCACTCGTGATTCGTGAAGATCCCCGTCTGACACATCGTCCTGTTGAGGCCTTACGGATTGCCTTAGGATTAGCGGCCGGAGAAAATCCAATTACCGTGATACTTATTGGACAGGCGGTTCAACTGCTTGCTGAAGAGACGGATGATATTGTTGATGTTGAGATTCTCGAAAAGTACCTACCATCGTTTCAACATCTGGCTATCCCGTTTGTCTTGATTTTTCCTGCCGGTCCTCGTCCCGACCTTCAGGGTGGATTCGCCGTCACCATTGGATCAGCCGATTCGGCCCAACGCGCTCTCGCAGCGGCCGACCGGATCCTCGTCTTTTAAGTGTTGTGAGATCCTATGCCTGCTCGTAAGACACTGTATCTGCTTCGACGTCCTGTTGTGGATTCGGCAGAGTTTCTGCTGCCTGCCGCATCGGCAACTGCATCTTCCGACACCGTCTCTTTGGTTCTTCTTGAGGAGGCGGTCTCATCATCGCCGTCGTTTCCAGGGCACATCTATGTGATTGAGTCCGCATCATCTGGTCGTCCTATAGAAACGAGTGCCCGACAAAGCATCTCATATCGAGAGCTGGTCATTCTGATTGCAGAGCATGATGTGACTATTGTGCTGTAAAGGGTTCTCTTCTCCTAAATATCTTTCAGGTAAAGAGAAGATTAGGAGTCGTCGGAGTAGGAGTAGGCTATGTGGGTACTGTGGATGAACGATGAGAGGTTGGTGGTTATTGGTGATTGAAGAGCCTATCCCATGTTGATGAGATGGTGTATAAGGCAGGGGGCGCTCAGGGATAAGGTGGGGTCACTTGTGCACGAGGTAGATCGATGGACGGTGGGATGTGTGGATGTCCACAAGAACTGAGAGCACATTCCACTTTATCGACGATGAAAACCCGCGATGGCTCGACCGCCTATGTATTTATCCACACCTGTGTATAAAGCTGTGAACACTCATAAGTATAGGAAATTGTAGGATTAAACAGATGTGGGATGACGCATTGGCGTACATTTATGAAAAGGTACCGAAGCAGGTCTATGAGACTTGGTTTACTCCGGTGGTACTGGATCGCATTGAAGACACGACGGCGTATCTAGCCGTTCCGAACAAGTTTTTCGGCGATTGGCTGGATGAGCACTATCGTGATCTTTTGACGGAAGCCGTCTCCGTAGCACAGGGTGGCGGGCATCTCGACGTCTCATTCGTCATCAACAATCGGAAGACCCCTTCGCCCGTTCAGCAAGATGGTACCGCTCCGGATACCGCCGGACGAGGTTTCGTGGCTTCTCGATCGAAGCGCGGCGTGCAGTTGAATCCCAAATACACCTTCAAGAGTTTTGTAGTCGGGGCTGGAAACCAGTTTGCCCATGCTGCCTGTATGGCAGTGGCCGAACAACCGGCAAAAGCCTACAACCCTTTGTTTCTCTATGGGGGTGTCGGACTGGGAAAAACCCATCTCTTGAACGCCATTGGAAACTATTTAGCTGAACGAAGCGATCTTCGGATTGCCTACCTGACCACCGAACAATTTACGAACGAGGTCATCAACTCGATTCGATACGACAAGATGATCGACCTCCGGAAGCGGTATCGCAGCGTCGATATGCTGATGATCGATGATATCCAGTTTCTGGCCGGCAAGGAGCGCACGCAGGAAGAGTTCTTTCATACCTTCAACACCCTCTATGAGGCGCGGAAGCAGATTGTCTTGTCGAGTGATCGATTTCCCAAGGATATGCCGGATATCGAAGAACGGCTCCGCTCACGCTTCGAATGGGGGCTCATTGCCGATTTGCAGCCGCCGGATGTCGAGACCAGGATCGCCATCCTGCGGAAGAAATCAGAGGACGAACGGATTGCCCTGCCCGAAGACGTGATCCATTTCTTAGCCATCACGATGAAGAACAATATTCGTGAACTGGAAGGATCCCTCGTGCGCGTCGGGGCCTATTCGTCGCTGACCGGTCAAACCATCACGCTGGAAATGGCAAAAAACGTGCTGCGTGATCTTATCGGCGACAAGAAGAAGATTGTCTCGATCGAGGATATTCAAGAAGCGGTGGGCACGAAATACCATCTCAAGATCGTCGATTTGAAGTCGCGCCGGCGCAGCAAGACGCTCGTTCACCCGCGCCAGATCGCCATGTATCTCTGCCGAGAACTCACCGACGCCTCGTTTCCAGAAATCGGGCGCCAGTTCGGCGGCAAGGACCATACGACGATCATTCACGCCTGCCGGCAGATCACGAAGGCTAAAGAAGCTGACAGCACATTGCAGACGACGCTAGAAGGTCTGAAGGAACAGATCCTGAGGGCGTAAGCGCCTCTTGAGGGAGAGATCGACATGAAGGTACGCATCGGACGAGAGGAACTCTTGACGGGCCTGCAGCGCGTGCAGGGGGTCGTTGAAAAACGGAACACCATGCCGATCCTCTCGAATATCCTGTTGGAAGCGAAACACGATGGTGCTGAGATTGTGGCGACCGACTTGGAGATCGGGATGCGGGGCCTCTACAAAGCGACGGTCCTTGAGGCCGGTGGCGTCACCATTTCGGCGCGCAAATTGTATGAGATCATCAAGGAATTGCCCAACGGTGAAATCGAACTCACCTCGGGCGATAACAACTGGACCACGATCCAGGCCGGCAAAAGTCAGTTCAAAGTCGTCGGCCTCCCCAGCAGCGACTATCCTGCCCTGCCTTCGATTGAGCGAGAAGGCCTGACGCCGCTGGCCGGGGCGGGATTGTTGGAATTGATCCGCAAAACCCTGTTCGCCGCCGGAGACAATGATGCTCGATATATCCTGAACGGCCTGCTTGTGAGCTTGACGACGACTGAAAAGAAAACCACCCTCTTGCGCCTCGTCGGCACCGACGGCCATCGCTTGGCCGTGGCGGAGCGCGAGGTCGGAACGGCCGGCGCCAAGCAGCCCGCGCAGGACATCAAAGCGATCATTCCGAAGAAGGCTGCCCAGGAAATGCGTCGCCTGCTTGAGGAGGGCGGCGACGCCGAGCCACTGATAGGCTTCACGAAAAATCTCATGATTTTCCGCAAGAGCGGGCTGCTCCTGACCTCCCGCCTCATGGAAGGCAACTATCCGAACTATCAGCAAGTGGTGCCGAAGGAAAGCGGCCGGCGCATCGCAGTGAATCGCGGGCTCCTGGAAAGCGCCCTGCGACGGGTGTCGGTGCTCTCGAAGGACAAGGCCAACGCCGTCAAGGTGACCTTTGCACCCGGCGTAATGACGCTCTTCTCGAGTAATCCGGATTTTGGGGAAGCCACAGAAGAACTGGCGGCCCAGTATGAGGGCGAGGCGCTCAATACCGGATTTAACGCCCGTTACCTCTTGGACGCCCTCAGCGTCATGGATGGAGAATCGGTCTCCTTACAAATGGACACCGCATTGAGTCCCTGTCTGATTCAGGAAGCCGAGAGTCCGGGATTCAAGTGTGTCGTGATGCCGATCAAGAT